>CAXBLA010000007.1:0-113212 GCA_963976625.1 uncultured bacterium | reverse complement strand
AGGAAACGATAGCTCAACTATCCCTAGGATTTGACCGCTACTATGAGAAGCTTGTGCAAGCGATGAAACACATGAGCCATGAGGATCAAAGCAATCTCCATCCGCCCCAGCGAAAGCTTCAGTGTCACACCCCGAAGCGTCAATATCTGCATCAACGCCACACTCTGTATCGCATGGTGGTGGAAAATCTGAACATCCCGCCGTTGTGGTTACAGCCGCAGCTGAAGCTGTGGAAATGCTGCTGGTGCACTCGAGGCAGTCTGTGTCATAGGTAATGAGAAAGAACGCGGGAGGAGTCGGGACACATTCATCGGCAATGGCGCTGCCGGCAATGGCTGCAAGGGTGATGGCTAAGATGCTGGAGGGGACGGTTTTCATTGTGGTTTCCTTTCAAAGTATGGAGCTAATCATGCTTGATCACGTATACTCCTGCAAGCCGAGCTTGCTGGAGCGACACCGCCTGCTACGGCAGGTCGGTGGTGGTCCTGGAACGCCCGGTTCGTCTGCAAAGCGAACAGTGGAATACCATGGATTCTGACCGATGTCTTGGAGAACGCTCGGTCCGGGCACGAACGGGGGCAAGTTATCACAATGGGATTGAGATTGCTTCATGTTTTGGAAGCTATGTGATGATTTTATCCGAACTGTAATAAATTGCAATTCGGGCTCAAAGCAACAAAGTGCTGGGCATGAGCTGCTTGTGCGTCGGATTGCCTGGTATAGGTGCTGCCCGAAGCGCGGGTTTGCGAGTTCGGTGATCGGGCCGGATTCGCTTTGTTTGTCAGAGTTTTTTCAGAGCGGCGGTGCACATCACATGATCCGATTGGGTAAGGTGTGAGCATGACCAAGTCTCGCCGAACGCGTGCACAAAGTAGTGGTGATGTCGATGGGCAAGAAGCATCCATCAGCGCACTTCGTGCGCCCGCGCGGAGCAAGGACAACCCGCTGACCCGCTCGATCGCGGGGATGATCGGGATGGGCGTGCTGGTGCTGATGTTCGCGGCTTGCCTGGGCTCGTTGCCGTGGACGCTGTCATCGGCTGTTGATGCCCAAGGGGAATCCATCGGCGTGCCACGCTACGACGCGGGCTCGCCCAAAGCCGGGCGGCTGCCCCCGAACTGGTGGAGCTACGACGAGCAGGACATCGAGCGATCTACGGCGGCCATCGATCCGCGCCGGCTGGAAGAAATCGCCCAAGAACACGGCGTGATGGTCAATGACCTGCTCACAGCCCGCGATACGCCCGAGGACCGGGCGTTGCTCGAGCTTGTGAAGCCTGAGTGGCCGACCTATGCGTTCGGATCGGATACGCTGGGGCGTTCGCTGGGGATCCGGCTCCTGGCCGGCGGGGGGATCTCGCTGACCATCGGGATCGCGGCGGCCCTTATCAGCGTCAGCATCGGGACGATCTATGGCGCGCTGGCGGCCTATATCGGTGGCAAGGTCGATTCCGTGATGATGCGGGTGGTCGATGTGCTCTACGGGCTGCCCTATATCCTGCTCGTGGTGCTGCTGGCGGTGGCCAGCGACGCGATGGTCGACGAGTGGGTGACGCACAACAAGGCCAAATCGAGCTGGGTGGTGAACCAAGTTATTGATATCCAAGAAGCCGAGGGCAATCAGATCAGCAAGTCGCAGGCCAGTGCGCTGCTGGCCGCGGATCCAGAACTCAACGACGAGCTCACGGTGCTCGCCAACCAGAAGTACCCCCGCCGAGAGCTCTCGACGGGCACGCGGACGATGCTCGATGTGCTCACGCTGCTGATCGCGATCGGGGGCGTGAGCTGGCTGACGATGGCCCGGGTGATCCGCGGGCAGGTGCTGAGCCTGAAGAATCAGCAGTTTGTCGAGGCGGCCCAGGCGATCGGGTGCACGCCGGTGCGGATCTTTGTTCGGCATTTGCTCCCGAACCTGATCGGGCCGATCGTGGTCTATGCCACGCTGGCGGTGCCTCAGGCGATTTTGCAAGAGAGCTTCCTGAGCTTCCTGGGGATCGGGGTCAAGCCGCCGCTGCCGAGCTGGGGGAACCTGGCTGCGGATGGTCTGGGCGAGCTCAACACCTATCGCAGCCATTGGTGGCTGTTGTTCTTCCCGTGCTTGTTGCTCGGGGTGACGCTCCTGGCGATGAACTTTGTTGGAGAAGGTCTGCGAGAAGCCTTCGATCCCAAGCGACAACGCTAAGGAAACATGATACTGTATAGCCCCCTGATTTCGGCCTTGTGGCCAGTGGGGGCAACAAAGGGCGAACAGCCCCGTCGAGAAGATTTTGAGTAAGCCATTCGAGCAATCTAGAGGCAGGTACACATGCAGAATAAGTTCGGTCTAAAAGATTTCGTACTCATGGTGTTGGTGGTCATCGTGGGGATCATCTCACTGATGAACATCTACAGCGGCGATCGCCAATGGAAGAAGACCGAAGAGGTCCTCACCAAGATCAACTCGGTTGAACAGCAGGTCGCCAAGCAAGACCGGAACCTCAACAACACCGAAGCAACGACCAGCGAGATCCTCGAGCAGCTCGAGAGCGTCGAGCAGCGGTTTAGCGATCTCGACAGCCGACTCTCGAGCGGGGCGTTTAACATCAGCGCCGGCGATGGCTCGACTTCCGGTTCAACCGGCGGCTCAAGCAGCTCGAACACGGGCTCGAACTCCAAGGACGGCTGGGCCCGCCCGGATGGCACGCCGATCGCATGGCAGCCAGACTATACCTTCGTGAGCGACCCGACCGATGAAGCCGATTACCGTTTCGGCGGCGAGTTCACCGAGATCTTCCCAGCCCAGCTCAAGAAAATTACTCCGGTGCTCGCCGAGGATGCCTACGCCCGGAGGGTCGCCGAGCTCGTCTGCGATTCACTCGCCGCGTACAACCCGGACACCCTTGAGCTCGAAGGCGTGCTGGCCGAGGCTTGGCAGTACGATGCCGACGGCTACTGGCTGCGGGTCAAGATCCGCGACAACATCAGCTTCTCTGATGGCGTTGAGATCACCGCGGAAGATGTCCGCTGGACTTTCCACGACTACATCAACAACCCCGAGTACGAGACCGAGGCCCTGCGTTCGATCCTGACCTCGATCGAGAAGGTCGAAGTGATTTCCGAGAAGGTCGTCGAGTTCACCTTCAACCAACCCGACGCGTACAACCTGCAATCAGCATTGGCCAACTATGTGCTTCCCAAGCACTTCTACACCAGCTTTACGCCCAACCAGATCAACCAGAGCACCGGGCTGTTGATGGGCTCTGGCCCGTTCAAGCTCGATCTGCTTGATATCGATAACCAATGGAAGCCTGGGCAAGACATTGTGCTCGTGCGCAACGAGCAGTACTGGGCCCAGCGATCGGCCCTCGCTTCGATGCGATTCAAGGTCATCACCGAGGACATCGCCCGCCTGACCGAGTTCCGCAACGGGGACGCGAGCTTGATCCCGCCGAGCTCGCCGCAGTTTGTGAGTGTTTCGCGTGAGCGGGGCTGGGCGGACTTCGCCTACTCGCTCGATTGGGTGAACATGCGTTCGGGCTATGCCTTCATCGCATGGCAATGCGGCCCGCGCAATGGTCGGCTCACCCCGTTCCACGACAAGCGCGTCCGCCAGGCGATGACCATGATCATCGACCGCCAGCTGATCATCGACGATATCTATAGCGGGATCGGCGAGGTCGCCGTCGGGCCAAACAACCCGCCGTCACCAGCCGCCAACCCCGAGATCGAGCCGTGGCCATACGATCTTGACCGGGCCAAAGCACTGCTCACCGAAGCAGGTTGGGTCGATACCGACGACGACGGGATCCTCGAAAACGAACGCGGCGACGAGTTCTCCTTCGAGTTCACCCGCGTGGTGGGCAGCGAGACCTCACGCCGGCTCGAGAAGTATGTCGTGGATCAGTGTGCCGCCGTGGGGATTATCTGTAACCCACGCCGCGTCGATTGGTCGCTCTACGATCAGATCCTCAAGAACCGCGATTTCGATTCGCTCGTCATGGGCTGGGCGGCTTCGGCTCCCGAATCCGACCCGAAGCAGATCTGGCACACCGATTCCATCCAGAACCAGGGCCACAACTTCATCCAGTGGGACGCAGGCCAGGATCAGTACATCGACAAGATCAAGCTGACGCTCGATACCGACGAACGCATGAAGGTCTTCCATCAGTTCCATGAGCTGGTGCACGAAGAGCAGCCCTACACATTTGTGCGTGTGGGCCCGTGGCTGCGGTTCATCAACAAGGACTTCAAGAATGTTCACCCGTATCCATCGGGTCTGGACCAACGCGAGTATTACTTCGCCGACTAAGTGCAAGGAGCGTTTGTCCTATGGGTGTCTATATTCTCAGACGATTGTTATTGATGATCCCGACCCTGCTTGGGATCACCTTCCTGGTCTTTATGCTCATCGCGCTCTCTCCGGGCGGGATCGGCGCGTCGATGTCCGCCGGCAACGGCAACATGGACCAAACCAACCGCGCGATCAAGGAGGCGTACCTCGAAGATCGCTACGGGCTCGATGCGTCGCCGCCGGTGCAGTATGTGCGTTGGCTCGGGCGGATCTCCCCGATCAAGTTCGGCAAGCGTGACCAGGTCGACCCGACCGGCGAGGTCATCCAGCCGCCCAAGGCCGTCAAGGACCCGCCGCTCTGGTCGTGGTTCGTCGACGAGCTGCCAACCCAAGAGGCACTCCCTGTATACGAATGGCCGGCCGACGCGAGCGACGAGCTCAAATCAACCACCTACCGTCAGCAGCTGAGTGTCTACTCGAGCGCACGATCCAAGCTGATCACCGGGCGGGCCCAGCTCGACACAGAACTGGGCAAGGCCATCGGAGAGCTTGAGATCGACGGAGCAACTGATAAGAAGGGCAAGGTCAAGCACAAGGTCGCTGACAAGAACCGAGCCCTCATCGAGACCAGCGACCGGATCGACACGATCAATGAGCTGGGCGACAATCTCGTCGGCTACTACGAGCAGGCCCTGCTCGAACGCGAAAAGCTCATGGCGATCTTCGACGCCCGCCCCTACCCACAAGCAGGTATAGGGCTTATCGCGGGGATCAGCCTCTCGAAGCCCGACATGGGGATCTCGTTCTCCAAGTCACGCCCGGTGATGGAGCTGATCTCCGATGCGATCCCCATCACGATCCTGCTCAACCTGATCGCGCTGCCGATCATCTACTTCATCGCGATCCCCTCGGGCATGCTCGCGGCGGTCCGCTCGGGCGGGCTCTTCGATCGGTTCAGTGGCTCGATGTACATCGCGCTCTGGTCCTTCCCGATCCCGCTGGCCGGCGTGCTCATGGTGGGCTATCTGGCGAACCAGAACTTCACGCTCGGTGTCTTCCCCGTCAGCGGCTTGCACTCATCGGCGGCCGACGGCTTTACCTACCTGCCGACCACGGTCAATGGTAAGTGGGAAGCGGGCTACCTGCTCGACATGGTCTGGCATGTGGTTTTGCCGGTCACTTGCTTGGTCTACGGCGGGTTCGCGGTGCTCTCTAAGCAGACCCGCGCGGCGATGCTCGACAACTTCAACATGGATTATGTCCGCACCGCCAAAGCCAAGGGCGTGGCGTACAAGGACATCGTCTTCAAGCATGTATTCCGCAATAGTTTGCTGCCGCTGATCACGATGTTCGTCTCGATCTTCCCGGCGATGCTCGCCGGCTCGGTCGTGATCGAAAAAATCTTCACCATCCCCGGCATGGGCAGCCTGGTGATCGAATCGATCAATCTCAAGGACCGCGAGCTGCTGCTCGCCAACACGATGATGATCGCGGCGGTCAACCTGCTGGCGTTGCTGCTCGCGGACATTCTGTATTCCATGGCTGATCCGAGGATTTCATACAAATGAGTCAAGCAACGAATCAACCAGATTCTGTCACCGGGGTCCAGCTCGCCCAAGGCATCGGGCACCAACCCGCCAAGGGCTTCTGGGCCGAGGCCTTCGGTCAGGTGATCCGCCGCCCCGCCGCGATGGTGGGGATCGTGTGGATCCTGATCGTGGCGTTCTTCGCGATCTTTTCGCCGCTGATCGCGTCGGGTCACCCGATTATCGAATGGACACTCAACGCCGACGGCTCGCGTGGCGAAATGACCTCCCCGATGATCCAGATGCTGACGATGGCCGATGTCGTCCTGCTGATCTGGGGCGTGTGGGTGCCATTGTTCTTGGTGCTGCCCAGCAAGCGATTCAACATGGGCGAGAAGCTCCGCCTAGCCTGTGCAGCGGGTATCCAGCTTGCAGTCATGGTCGTGGTGGTGGGCGGTATCTCGAGCTGGTTCGGTGCTCGCGATGCGGCGGACTGGCAACGAAACTGGGAGCAGCGGGACGGGTTCCCTTGGGCCGCGTCCGCGGTGATCGCCCTGCTTGGTGCGATCCCGTTCTTGGCCATCTCGATCTTCGCGTATGCAAGCAAGTGGCGTGTGATGTTTGTGCTCGCGGTGATGTTGCTCGCCTTCGGGCTCGGCGGCTGGAAGTGGTCGCCGCAGAAAGAGACCTACGACTACCGGAACCAAGAAACCAAACTCGCCACCGAAGCGGTCTATACGCTGATCCCGTTCTCGCCGACACAGCGAGATACTTCTTTGTACAACCGTGCCCCGGGCTGGACCTCGCTCAAAACCGCATGGACCCGGTTCGCCGAAGCCGAGCGCGTCCGTATCGGGCAGTTCGCCAACCTCAGCGATGAGGATCTCGCGGCCCCGATCAACGAGCACACGATGGACATGCTCGAGAAGGAAGCCAACAAGATCGACAAGCTGCTCTCCTACCAGGTCAGCGATGTCATGCTCGATCTACGGACGAGGGTCAACGAGGGCGAACTTAAAACGCTCATGGACCTGCGGAAAGCAGTCGAAAGCACACCCGCGCCCACGAATGTAATGGGCACCGACACTGTCGGGCAGGATGTGTTCTCGCAGATGCTCCACGCCTGCCGGCTCTCGATCTCGATCGGGTTTGTCTCCACGGGCATCGCCGTGGTCATCGGCGTCACGGTCGGTGCGTTGATGGGCTACTTCGGCGGCTGGGTCGATCTGATCCTCTACCGCTTTGTCGAAGTCTTCATGGCGATCCCGGTGCTGTTCCTGCTGATTGTCGCGGCCAGTGTGCTGCCTCAGAATATCTATGTGATGATGGCGATCATCGGGTGCTTCACCTGGACGGGCGCCGCGCGCTTCGTGCGGGCCGAGTTCATGAAGCTCCGCCAGACGGATTATGTGCAGGCGGCTCAGGCCGTGGGCTTGCCCCTGTGGTCGATCCTCTTCAAGCACATGCTGCCCAACGGGGTGACTCCTGTGCTGGTGGACTCGTCCTTCGCGATCGCCGCGGCCATCCTGATCGAAGCGATCCTGTCGTACTTGGGCCTTGGCCCAGCGAACCAGGCGAGCTGGGGCAACCTGCTCTCAAACGCTTCGGGCGAGACCTCCGACTTCCTGTGGTGGCTGGCGATCTTCCCCGGCGCAGCGATCTTCCTGACCACGATGGCATACAACCTGATCGGCGAGGCGCTCCGCGACGCGATCGATCCGAAACTCAAGAAAGCACGCGTGTAAGCTCGACGCGTTTGGAGTGAATATGACAGAATCGACCATTGCACAGACCCAGAAGACCGGCAACGCGGCCATCGCCGAGCAGCCCATCATGCAGGTCAACAACCTCGCCGTCTCGTTTGATAACGGCTCGGGGCCACGCATCCAGGCCGTCGACGGCGTGCGGATGACCGTGTACCCACGCCAGACGCTCGCGGTTGTGGGCGAATCAGGCTGCGGCAAGTCCGTCACCTCGATGAGCTCGATGCAGCTCGTCCCACGCCCCCCAGGTCGCTTCGATCGCGGCGAGATCCTCTACCGCCTTGAGGACGGCAGCGTGATCAACCTGCTCGAGCAGAGCGAATCGGACATGCGCAAGATTCGTGGCAACGAGATCGCGATGATCTTCCAGGAGCCGATGACCTCGCTCAACCCGGTCTACACCGTGGGCGATCAGATCATCGAAGCGATCATGCTCCATCAGGATGTGTCGAGCCAGGAAGCGCTCAATATCGCGATCGAAGCGATGGACGCCGTGGGTATCCCCGATCCGCAGGGGCGGATCAAGGCCTACCCGCACCAATTTTCTGGCGGGATGCGCCAGCGTGTGATGATCGCGATGGCCCTTGCGTGCCAACCCCGCCTGCTCCTCGCCGACGAACCAACCACCGCACTCGATGTGACGATCCAGGCGCAGATTCTCGAGCTGCTCAAGGATCTCAAATCGTCCAGAGGCATGGCCGTGATGCTCATCACCCATGACCTGGGTGTGGTCGCCGAGAACGCGGACATCGTGTGTGTGATGTATGCGGGTCGCGTGGTCGAGTTCGCCAATGTGTACGACCTCTACGCCAACCCGATGCACCCCTACACCCGCGGCTTGCTCGCCAGCATCCCGACCGTGCACACCAAGCTCGATCGCCTGACCACGATCACCGAGATCGTGGACAACCCCGAGGAGTTCAACAAGCTCCCCGGTGCGGATCAGGGCATCACGCCGTGGTGGCCATGGAACGATGCCCCGGCGGATCTGCGCAAGCGTGATGAGCCAGCGGGCGACTATGTCCTCCGCAAGGTCGCCAAGGACCACTGGGTGGGCGTGTGGCGCACCGAAGCGGTCAAGGACGACGAGTCCACGCCGCCGGACCTGACCTTCCGCATCGCCGATGATGGTTGAATCGAAGGCGAAAGTCTACGGAGCAGAATAGGAACCAACCGCTATGCGCGTACTGATCCTGGTTGATGCGATGTTCGCGATCCATGAGCGGGCGCTGATCGAGCGTGTGGTCGTTGGGCTCGCCAACGAAGGGATCAGCGCGAGGGTTGTTCTGCCCAAGGACCGCAGGCTGGATCCCAAAGGCTTTGACCTGCTCACCGAACCGATCTGGTACGCTGATCGGGGGCTCGCGTTCACGCGCTCAATCCGTGCCAATCAGGTCGCCACGCAGGTCCTCAAAGAGAACTCGGCCAAGGACACGAGCTCGTTCGAGGGCGTGATCGATATCGTCCATGTCTTCGGCGGTGGCGCCTGGGCCATGGGACGGGAGCTGGCGCGGATCATGGGCGCGGGCATGGTCTTCGAGGTCTGGCGGGCCGGGCTCATCGGCAACGCCAAGGGCCTGCACCTCGACGACACCGACCGGGCGATGTTCTGTGTGCCCGAACGCTCCTTCGAATCCGAGCTGATCGAAGCGGGGATGGGCAAGCGTGTGCACCTCGCCCAGTGGGGGGCCCAGGTCCCCACCGAGACCAACAAGATCTTCCGCGAACAGAAGGACATCTCGATTGTGCTCGTGAGCTCGGGGCGTCAGAAGGACCGTTGCGTCGCGGCCTTCGAGGGCATCGCCGACACCATCGAGCACCGAGACGATGTCATGCTCTTTGCGAATCTCGAAGTCGTCGAGCGGGCCGGGCTCTGGGCCAAGGTGCAAGAACGCAAGCTCGAGAACAAGTTCACCGTGATCGATCGCAGCGAGGACCGACGGGATCTCTTGCTCCGCTGCGATGTATTGGTGTACCCAGACACGCTGCACGAAGAACGAACGCTGCTCCTCGACATGATGGGCACCGGGATGGCGATCATCGCCGGCAACGACAAGTTCATTACACCGCTGCAAGAATCACCCGGTGTGTCGATCGTCGACCGCCCGGCCCGGGCGCAGTGGGCCCAGAAGCTCTCCGAGTGCCTCAACTCGCCGGAGAAGACGCGGGAAGCGGGCCTGGCATCGCGGGCGTACATCACCAAAAACCGCCGGTCCGGTATGTACATCGAGTCCATATTGGACGCGTACCAGAGCCTGAGCGACCAGCACGAGCCGGCGAGCCCCTAAAGCTCGTCCGAGAGAATCAGGGTCTATCGACCTCAGTGTCCGATCTTGAGCCTGAAGCAGAAAAATCGTCACGATTCGCAGGATCGATCCATGATCGACTTGGTGATCGAGCGGTTTTCGTGCACACTTGATGTGAAGCCGAGCCGGGCGCATGGGGCGTTCGGGCGGCTTGAAAAACTCAAGACTGGAGAACCGATATGATGCTCACTACTTTGATCGGTGCAATGACACTCGCTGCGTTGGGACCAAACCATGCGACACACTATAACGCCAAGGACCAAGTCCGCTCGCCGGAGATCATCGAGATCCACCCGGGCATGATCAATACATCCGATACCCGGCGCGGGCAGATCCGGTTCTCAAGCCAGACCCGCGGCCAGGTCGTCGCAGAGTCCAACAGCGACGGCTCGATCCAGTGGTCGAGCAGCGATCGCGAAAAACTCGGCGGCCAGGACGCGCCAGCCAAGATCTACATCCAGATGTTCGACGGCGTGTTCGCCATCGACCCGTTCTCACCATTGCCAGCCGCCACCGATGCGACTGCGCCGATGCTTTTCCGTGGGACGACCCTCGAGACCGATCGCACGCAGCACGGCCGCCAGCAGATCGATCGCACGAAGGAACTCTTCCGCAAGCTCGAGCAGGCCCGTGTCAACTGGCTCCGCGACAACGGTTTCTACGGCGTCCGTGTCTACACCAATGATCGTGCGCAGGCCCAGAACGAGTCACAGGCCAAGGCCAACACGCTCCCAGAGCCCGCAGCCGTCTTCGAGCGTCCGGCCGACATGCCTCGCACGAAATCGCGTGAGCAGGTCAACGCGGATGATCAAGCTGATCAGGCAGAAACGACCAAGAAGATGACCGGCGTCGTGGCCATGCTCAAGGGCGACGAGCCTGTTCGTGTCTCGCTGCCGCACATGATGGCCAGCGATGTAGTCGCCCGCATCGAGAAGCTCAATGCGCAACATGCACAGGCCGACGAGCAAGCCCAAGAGGTGAGCCAGGCTGACGAACAGCCAGCCCCCACACAAGTCGCCATCGATCAGTAAATCCATCCAAATGGGTGACGGGGATCGCCATCGGCGATATCGTCCGGTGTGACCGGACGACTCCCCTTCAATCCCGATCGGATGAAAAGCAAGCAAGCTGGTAAGAGAGCTGGCGCAGGGGACGATCCGTCCCTTGTGTCGGTTTTGGGTTTCGATTCAAAAGGTTCTCCGATTACGGTCTCCCAGCTCGCCACCCGCATCGACCACGCGATCAAATCCGGGCTCCCCGATCGCTTCGAAGTCGTCGGCGAGATCAGCTCGCTCGCCCATCGCACGCACTACTACTTCTCGCTCAAGGACGACAAGAGCGTCATCGGCGCGGTAGTCTTCGCGTCCGCCGCCCGGCGGATGTCCTACACCCCCAAGCACGGCGATCGCGTGATTGCTAAAGGACGCGTCGAGTTCTACGGCCCAAGCGGACGCATCAGCTTGATCGTTACCTCGATGGAACCTGTGGGCGCGGGCGATCTCGAGGCGCAGTTCAAGCAGCGCTGCGACGAGCTGCGCGCCCTCGGCTGGTTCGATCCGGAACAGAAACAAGCATTGCCGAGCTTCCCCCGCAAGATCGCGGTGGTGACCAGCAAGGACGGGGCGGCCATCGCCGATGTGATTGACACCATGGGCAAGCGATGCCCGAGCATCGAGCTGCTGATTGTTGATGTCCGTGTGCAGGGCCCGTCTGCCAAGGGGCAGATCGCCAGGGCGATCGCCGGGCTCAACGCCCACAGCGATCGGCTCGGGATCGACGCGATCCTCCTCACCCGGGGCGGGGGCTCGCTCGAGGATCTCTGGGCATTCAATGAGCTTGAAGTCGCTCAAGCGATCCACGGGTCGGGTTTGCCCATCGTCGCCGCGATCGGGCACGAGACGGACACGACGATCGCCGAGCTCGTCGCCGACGAACGGTGCGCCACCCCGACGCAGGCCGCGATGCGTTTGTCGCCGGATCGCGAGGCCCTCAAGGAACAGCTCGCGTCGTCGCTGAGCCGACTCGATCGCAGCGTGCGTTCCGAGCTGCGCTACCAGCGCCAGCGACTCGACACCATCGCCGCAAGCCGATCCATGGGCGATCCGCGCCAGGTCATCGAGATCCACCGGGATCGGTTGGTGGCCCTGAACGATCGCCTGTCGGGCACACTGCGTAGCCAGATCGCCCGGGATCGTTCTCAGCTCGATCGCCTGACGATTCGGCTTACGCGCCAGCAGCCCGCCGCGGTGCACGCTCGGCGCGAGGAGCACCTCACGCAGGTCCAGCATCGGCTCAGGCGCGTGCTCGGGCGGGTCATCGCTAAGCGAAGAACCGAACTCGATTCGATCGGACGCGAACTCCACGCCATCGGGCCCGCCCAGGTCCTCGCCCGCGGGTTCACGGTGACGAGTCGGCCCGACGGGTCACTTGTGAGGGCTCAATCGGAGATCACCCCCGGCGAAACCATCGTGAGCACCTTCGCCGACGGGAAGGTCCGTTCGGTCGTCGAGGGCGGGGCATCGACCAACGCCGCCCCCGATCCGCGTCTCTCCAAAGCCACGCCAGCACCCAAACGACGCTCCAAATCAAAAAAGAAATCAAACCCAGACCAGCTCGGACTCTTCTAAGCTCAAAGGTATATCCTCTGGTATGGCCAAGAAATCGACCAAAGCTGATCAAACTGAATCTGGCACCGAACCCCGCTACGAGGAGTTGATCGACCAGCTCGAGGGCATCGTCGATCGCATCGAATCAGGCGAGATCGGGCTTGAGGAATCGATCAAGGGCTATGAGCAGGGGATCGGGCTTGTGAAGCGGGCCCGCGAAATCCTCGATCGGGCCGAGCAGCGGATCACCGAGCTCGACGGCGACGCGATCGACCCCAAATCCTGAGCAAATCTGAGCTCTAGGGTCAAATTCAAGCCCATGAGATTTCGAGCGATCCGCCCCATCGAGCCGATGATTGAGTGATGCCCGACTGGTTGATTACCCTGCTGCCCTCCCTGACGATCCTGCTCTTCGTGACGGCCGTCGGTGCGTGCATCGGGTCGCTGACCAATGTGCTCGTCTACCGCATGCCCCTGGGGCTCGATGTCATCACGCCCACCTCACGCTGCCCCCAGTGCAATCACAAGCTCACCTGGCGCGAGAACATCCCGATCTTCGGGTGGCTGCTGCTGCGGGGCAAGTGCCGATTCTGCAAGTGCAAGATCTCGCCCGAGTATCCGATTGTCGAGACCATCGTCGCGGTCCTTTTCGGCGGGATCTACGCCCTGTGGTACATGGTCCCCGACGACGCGATCCTCGGGCTCGGACAGATCGCCCCCGAATGGGCAGCCAATAAACCCGGTCTCACCTGGCCCGCGATGGTCGTGCTGCTGGTCTTGGTCGGCTCCATGGTCTCGATGACCATCATTGATGCACGCACCTCGACGATCCCCCTCGTGCTGACCTGGGTGCCGGCAGTTGTGGCACTCGTGCTGCACACCGGGCACGCGGTCTGGTTCCAATCCAAGTTCGGCAACCCGACCCAGATGCCCGCGGGCATCAACACCCTCTGGATTGTCCCCAACGCCCGAATGCACTGGCACACCGCGCCCGGCGAGGTCTGGACGCTGGCCACCGGCGGCATGACCGGCTGGAAGTTCATCGGCATCGGGATCGGCGGGTGCGTCGGGCTCCTGATCTCGAACCTCTTCCTCAAGCTCGGCTGGCTCACGCGGAGCTTTGCCGACTTTGACGAATGGTTCGATGCGCACCATTCCACAGAACAAACAGCGACACCAGCCGCCGAAGGCCAAGAACAAGTGGCCCAAGAAGCAGGCACAGAAGCACAAGCCGGAACCCAAGTTGAAACCCAAGCCGAGCATCAAGCCAGTGCCGAGGACGGCATCGAGGACTGGCTGATGTACCCGCACGCCCGTCGCGAGATGGTGCGCGAACTCGCGTTCCTCTGCATGCCTGTGTTGCTCGGGCTCGGGGGCGGGTGGCTCTTCGTCAAGCTCTTTGGGCAGGCGACGACCGACACACTCACCGGGATCAGCAGCGTGCAAAGCGCACCGTTATGGCTCGTGGTGCTCGGGGGCGTGCTGATGGGCTACCTGATCGCGGGGGCGGTGGTCTGGGCGGTCCGGATCGGCGGCTCGCTGGCGTTCGGCAAAGAAGCCATGGGATTGGGGGATGTGCACATGATGGCGGCCGTGGGGGCGTGCCTGGGGTGGATCGATCCGACGATCGCGTTCTTCCTGGCGGCGTTCGTCGGCGTTGCGTATGCGATTGTGGCGCAAGTGTTTAGTGGAAAGCTCAACCGAGCCATGCCCTACGGCCCGTTCCTCGCCGTCGCCACGATGATGGTGGTGCTGGGCAAGCCGGTGATCGAGATGGGGCTCGGGCTGATCTTCAAAATGGGTGCCCCGCTGAATCTGCCCTAAAGAATGTACATGCGGTTGGGCGTAGATGCGTTGCGATCGCGGGATGATGGAAACTGTGGGCGCGGAGCCCACGCCGGTGGTGGAACCGGATAGACTAATAGAGAACCAGTAGAACACAACAACCGGGAGGTGCACGGATGAACACGCCGAAACTATTTCTGATCGCATTGGGCAGCTTGAGTATTCTGATCTTTGGCGGGTGTAAGTCCGTCTCGCAGCGCGACTACGACGCCGCGATCGACGAGAACACCCAGCTCCGCGAGCGCATCGCCGGGCTCCAAGAGAATGTCCGCCAGGCCAACTCGGGCAACGAGGGCTACGAACAGCAGAACGCGGACCTGCGTGCCGAGAACCAGCGCCTCGCCGATGACCTCCGCCGGACCAACGAAGCGCTGGCCGCCAAGCCCGTCACCGGGTTTGAAGGCATCAACGGCGTCGATGTCGGCATGCGTGCCGGCGGCGAGATCGTTGTCAATATCGCTGGCGATGTGCTGTTCAACTCCGGGTCGAGCGACCTGCGGACCGATGCGAAGGCATCGCTCAACGAAGTCGTCGGCGTGCTCAAATCCAGCTACGCCAACAACGAGATCCGCGTCGAGGGCTACACAGACAGCGACAAACTCGTCAAGACCAAAGCCAAGTGGGGCACCAACGAGAACCTGAGCTCCGCTCGGGCCTTGGCCGTCGAGACCTATCTGGTGGGCAAGGGGATCGATAACAACCGGATATACTCCGCAGCGTTTGGTCCTTCAAAGCCCAAGGGGACCAAGAAGGACTCCCGCCGGGTCGAGATCGTGATTCTGGGCGGATAACCAGCCAGAGACGCGAATCGGCACTGCCAGGTTTGACAAACCGAGATTTGTCACTCTGGGTGTGTTGAAAAGTTGCATTCTTGAGTGGGGCGGATACAATCAGCCCGCTTTGGGCTATTGGCGCAGTTGGCTAGCGCACCAGTATGACACACTGGGGGTCACAGGTTCGAGTCCTGTATAGCCCATTCAACAACACGGCCTCGCACCATCGCGAGGCCGTTGTTCTTCGAGATCGAACGCTTGTTTTCTCGCGAAGGACGACAACAAAATACGCCACCTTAGCTCAGTTGATAGAGCAGCTGATTTGTAATCTGCAGGTCCTCGGTTTGAGTCCGAGAGGTGGCTTTCGCTCTTGGGTTCGGCCCTTGAACCCTTGAGTCTGACGAAGAAACACTGACACATACACTGGGCGTGTATCCAAGTGGCCAAAGGGCGGGGATTGTAAATCCTCTCGATTACTCGTTCGGAGGTTCGAATCCTCCCGCGCCCACTTCCATGAAACGACCCTCTCTGGCAACAGGGAGGGTTTTTTCGTTGATGGACCCGCTGGCGGAGCAGATCAGTTTCGAGGTGGTTTTCAATAGTCTCAAACAGAGTCCACTGGATATGAGGATATTCACCCCAGATTGTGGGTAGGCAGAGTCCGAGAACTCTGGAGATGGTGGTGCTGGGGGGTTTGGGTTGAAGTGGGCCCCAGATCGGCCGATAGCAGACAGGTACTGGTGATTCCCCAGTTGGAACCTGTTATGAATATACCCAAAGCATCATCCCGATTTGATCTCCGTCAGTACTTCGTGCGCGGCGAATCGCTCGTCGCTACGACCGGCATGGCCTTTATCGCCATCCTCGCGTTCGCTGTGGGCGGGGTCGTGTGGGTCAGTGCGCAAACAATTGATGACTCCGTGATTGCGCAGGCCGAGGAGCAGGTCCGCCAGACCAGCACCCTGATCGCCACGCAGGCCGAAGCCCGGCTCAACGATCGCGATCTATCCAGCGTGCGCCGCCTGCTTATCGACGCCGCGGCTTCCGGATTGGTCGAAGAGAGCGAGATCACGGTGCCCGATCTGGGCGTGATCGCGACCTCGAATACTTCGCAGGATTTTATCCGAGAACTCCCTGAAAACTGGCAGAGCGCCGACGATGTTCAGCAGAGTCTGATCCATAACCCGGACTCAAACCAAACCATCATCTACGAGCCTCTGACCGTCAACGGCCAGTCCGGCATGACGCTCAAGGTCGTCGTTCGTCAATCGATGCAGGTCATCGGCGCGGATTCGATCCGCGCGTCATCGGTCGGGATCGGGAGCGTCGGGCTGGTCCTGATGCTGCTGGTCTACCGTCGATTCCGCAATCGGCTCGGGGCCCTCGCCGCGATCGGCGAGTCGCTCAAGGTGGCCGCCGAGGGCGAACGCCGGACGGAATGTCTGCTCGTTGGCGAGAACCTCGGAACTGAAGCCGCGATCTGGAACACCCTGCTCTCCGAGCGCGACGAGCTCGAACAGATCACCACCGATCATGAGATCAGCGAAGCCGTGGTCTCGGGCGGCGACGAGTCCATCGGGCTCCCCGCGGCCTGCAACACACTCACCCAGGGCGTGGTGCTTGTGGGCTCGGATCTTCAGGTCATTTATGCCAACGGGGCCGCGTGCGTGTTCTTACGCGTCGAACGCGAGACCTTCGTGGATTCGACGATTGAGCAGATTGCTGCGGCTGAGCAGGTCTTGCCTGCGGTACAGACCGTGCTCGACGAGCAAGGTCCGACACGCCAGGTTGTCGAGCTCGGCGATGTGAAAGATATTGACTCGCAGGGCGCTGTCCTGCGTCTGGTCATTACCCGTGTGCAGTCCGAGGACATCCCCCGTGCGATGATCTTTATCGAGGATGTGACCCAGCAGCGGCTGGCCGACGACTCACAGAACGCGTTCATCGCCCAGGCGACGCATGAGCTGCGTACGCCGCTGACGACGATCCGTCTGTACACCGAAGAAGCGATCGAATCTGGCCCAGAAGACGGTGAGATCCGCGAGAAGGCCCTCAATGTCATCAACTCCGAGACCCGCCGGCTCGAACGCATCGTCGGCGACATGCTCTGCGTCGCCGAGATCGAAGCGGGCTCGCTCTCGATCCACCGCGACTCATTGCGGACCGAGCAGCTCTTCACCGAGCTCGAGCAAGACTACCAGGCCCAGGCCAACGACAAATCCATCGAGCTTGTGTTCGATCTCCCGCCCAAGTTCCCGACCATCAACGCCGACCGCGACCGTCTTGGTCAGGCGTTCCACAACCTGGTGGGCAACGCGATCAAGTACACCCCATCGGGCGGCAAGGTCGAGGTCCGCGTGGCGTTCGCCGACAACGACGCGCTGACGGTCGATGTGCAGGACAATGGGATCGGGATCGACGAATCCCAGCAGGAGCGGATCTTCGATCGCTTCTGCCGGGCCGACGATCGCCGGATCGCCAAGGTGACCGGCTCAGGTCTTGGGCTGGCGCTGGCGCGTCAGATCGCTCGTCTGCACGGCGGCGATGTCAGCGTCGAATCGGGCATCGACCAGGGCAGTACCTTCACCCTCACCATCCCCGGGACACAAGAAGCCGCCAAAGCCGCGTAAGGGAGGATTGAGATGCAGATCGACACCAATCGCCACGGGGCCGTCACGGTGATCCATCCCGCCGGACCGGTCATCACCGAAGATGACGCGATGCAGCTGCGCACACAGAGCTTCGAGGTGCTCGGGCAGACGCTCGGGCGTTTTATCATGGATGTGACGGAGATGACCTTCGTCGATTCCAACGGGCTCGAGGCCCTGGTGGATATCACGCAAGAACTCAGCGCCGGCGGGCAATCCCTCAAGCTCTGCGGCGTCAGCGACACGCTCCGTGAGATCATGGCGATCACCGATGTCACCGGCAAGTTCCAGCAGTTCGAGGATGTGCAAGCCGCGGTCAGGAGCTTCCTGTAATGGCTTCACCAACCGAATCAGTCAACCCAGACCCCAACTTCCAGGATCAGGCCCAGGCCAATGTGCGCCGTTCGCAGCGTCCACGCCTGGTCGGCGAGGTGCTCATCAGCGATGGACACATCACCGAGGAGCAGCTCTCCAAGGCGCTCATGGAGCAGAAGAACGCCGGGCGCATGCTCGGCGAGGTCCTCGTTGATCAGGGCATGATCTCCGGGGGCACCCTCGTGCAATCCTTGGCCAAGTGCCTGGGTGTGCGCGGCGTGCAGCTGCGCCACGGGCTGATGGACCCGAGCCTGCTGGCCCTGATCGGCGAAGAAGAAGCCGAAAGACTCAAGGCTATCCCGCTCTTCCGTGTGCACAACACCCTCACCGTCGCCATGTGCGAGCCCCAGAGCCTGCCGACCATCGATCGGCTCGAAGAACTCACCGGCTTCGAGATCCGCCCGGTGCTGGCCCTCGAAGAGAACATCAACGAGTTTGTGCGCAAATACGCCGACGGCGATGTCGATGTCGATGCTTTCCTGACGAGCCTGGCCGAGTCCGATGTCGAGGTCGTCGAGCGCGAGCAGACCGACGAGGGCCCGACGACGGATCTCGACCATATGGTCGAGGGCTCGCCGATCGTCAACCTGGTCAATGTCGCGCTGCTGACCGCGGTGAAGGACAAGGCTTCGGACATCCATATTGAGCCGAACAAAAAAGGCACCCGCGTGCGCTACCGCATCGACGGCTCGCTGCGCGACCTGATGAACCCCCCGCCGGGCATGCACGCGGCGATCGTCTCGCGTGTCAAGATCATCGGGAAGATGGACATCGCCGAGAAACGACTCCCCCAGGAAGGGCGCGTGCGGATCATGGCCGAGGGACGAGAGATCGACCTGCGTGTGTCGTCGATCCCCACACTGCTGGGCGAGAAGCTCGTGATCCGTATTCTCGACAAGCAGAACCTGCATGTCCGCATGGAGGATCTGGGCTTCCGCACCGATGCCCTCGAAGGATTCCAGCGGACGCTGCGTCTCTCGCACGGCATGGTGCTCGTCACCGGGCCCACAGGCTCGGGCAAAACGACCACGCTGTATTCCGCGCTCGATCTGCTCCGCAGTCCGGAGTTTAACATCGTTACGGTCGAAGACCCCGTCGAGTATCAGCTCGATCTGATCAATCAGATCCAGGTGCACGATGCCATCGGTCTCAACTTTGCGCGGACTTTGCGTTCGATCCTGCGCCAGGACCCCGACATCATTATGATCGGCGAGATCCGCGACCAAGAAACCGCCGGCGTCGCGGTGCAGGCCGCCCTCACTGGGCACGGCGTGCTCGCGACACTGCACACCAACGACGCGCCCGGGGCCGTCGCTCGGCTCGTGGACATGGGCATCGAGCCCTACCTGCTCAGCTCCGCGCTCAACGGCGTCGTCGCTCAGCGATTGGCCCGCACGATCTGCTCGTCATGCACGATGAAATACTACCCAAGCGAGATGGTCCTCGAAGACGCCGGCATCCCCGAGATGAGCGGCAAGGCCTTCCGCAAGGGGGCGGGATGCACCAGCTGCCACGACTCGGGGTTCCAAGGGCGGATGGGTGTGTACGAGTTCATGGAAGTGACACCAGATCTGCGCCGATTGATCTACCGCAACGCCCCGACGCACACGCTGCGCGGGCTGCTGCACTCGCAGGGGCAGAAATCGCTCCGTGAAGAGGGTGTGATGCTCGCGATCAATCAGCAAACCTGTCTCGAAGAGATCATCCGCGTCACCCAGGTCGATGACAACGAGGGCGAGGGCGATGTGCCCGCAACGCCAGTGGGGGCCGCGGCATGAAGTTCAACTACGAGGCATACGACAAGGCCGGTGCGCTCCGCAGCGGCGTCACCGAAGCCGCGAGCGCCGAGGAGGCGACCGAAAACCTCCGCAAGAAGGGGTTCTTTGTCACCACGATCTCGACGGGCAACAAAGGCAAGAAGCAATCCAAGGCTATCAAATCGAGCGGACCAAAGGGCAAAAAAGGTAAGAGCGTCTCCCCCAAGCTCGTCGCGGATTTCGCGCGCGAGCTGGCGGTGCTCGTCTCGACGGGCACGCCGCTGATCGATGCGATCGTGTCGATCGAGCGCCAGGCAACCAGCGATCGCTGGAAGCTCGTGCTCCGGCGTGTGCTCGCTCGTCTCGAGGAGGGCGATTCGCTCTCGGTGGCGCTCAATGGCGATCGGGAGACTTTCGATGCGGTGTTCCGCTCGCTCGTAGCCGCGGGCGAATCTTCGGGGCACCTCGACACCATGCTCATGCGCGTCGCCGTGCTGACACGGAAGCAAGCGCAGATCAGGTCGAATGTGCTCGGCGCGATGATGTATCCAATCCTGCTCATGGGCGTGGGCATCGTCGTGGTTGGGCTGCTCATCGGGGTGGTGCTCCCACGCTTCAGCGGCATGTTCGAGACGCTCGATACAGAGCTCCCCGGATCCACCGCTATGCTCATGGGGATCTCCGAGTTTGTGCGCTCCTATTGGTGGGGCGTGATCCCGGCCATTGTGCTCGGGGTCTGGGGCGCGATCCAGTGGGTGCTGAGTCCCGGTGGTCAGGGCGCGATCGCCTCGATGGTTCTCAAGCTGCCCAAGTTCGGCGACATCCTGCGTTCGTTCATGACCGCCCGGATCACTCGCCTGATGGGTGTGCTCCTCGAGGCCCGCGTCCCGATGCTCGAAGCGATCAGCCTCACCAAGGAATCGCTCGGGCACGAAAAGTACAAAAAAATGATGTGTGATGCCGAGGACTCCGTCACTCGCGGCGAGCCCATCAGCACCGCGCTCGATAACGGCGAGCTGATGGTCGTGTCGGCCTGTGAAGCGATCCGCAACGGCGAGCAGACCGGGCGTCTTGCCGAGGTCCTGGTCCACATTTCTGATTATCTCGACGAGGACAACGAGACCGTGATCAAGTCGCTCTCGTCGCTCATCGAGCCGGTCATCATGATTGTTCTTGGCATTTTGGTCGGGTTCGTCGCGATCAGTATGTTCTTGCCGCTCTTTGATCTGACGGCTACCGCGGGGGCTCAATAATGGCAATGCTCGGCACCAAATCTAAGCTCTCCTCGATCGGGCTCGATGTCGACGCCCACGAGTTCCGCGCGGTACAGCTGATGGAATCGGGCGATGAGCTCCGCCTGATCGCCTCAGCGATCTTCCCCCGTCGTGAGTCCCACGAGACCCGTGACCCCGACGCGCTCCCATCGGTCGATGAGCTCGAATGGGCTACAGCAATCCTCGGGCGCCGCGGATTCGTGGGCACCAACGCATCGATCACCCTCCCGACGGCACAGTGCAGCTCGCACATCTTTGAACTCCCGCCCGCCAGCAGCGGGGCGCCCGTCGAGCAGCTCGCCAAAATCGAGGTCGCCCGTTCACGCAAATGCGCTCCAACAGAGATCGAGCTGGGGCTCTGGGAGCTGCCCGCCAAGGGACGCACCCAGGAAACACTGGCCGTCGCGTTCCCGAAGGCTCTGATTGATCACGCGATGGAGCGGTACGACGAATCCGGGCTCACACTCGCCGGGATCGACCTGCTCGAGCTGGCGGTCAGCCGAGGGGCCCACGCGGGTTCTGCGATCGCCGACAACGAGATCAACGCAACGCTCCATGTCGGCTGGACCTGCTCACTGGCGGTGCTCACGCTTGGAAAAACAGTCATTTATGTGCGCCGGATCGAGCACGGGGTCGATAGCGTATGGCAGGCGGCCCGTGAACGCTACAAGCTCTCCGAGCAGAGCGCCGACGCGGTGGTCGAGGGGCGATACCGTCAAGATTGCTCAAAGGGCTCCGCACGCCTGATGCGTGCGACCTGGACCAAGCTCGCCGCCAGCCTGGCAGCGGAGCTCGATGTCGCGGTCGCGTATGTCTCGCATTCGTTCCGCATGGCCCCGTTCGGGAAAATTCACCTCAGCGGGTACGGCTCGACCAACCCGATGATCGACGAGCACATCGACAAGCTCCTCGGGATCCCCATCGAGTGCGCGGCTCCGCCATCGCTCATGGGGGCGCTGGGCCAAGGGCCACAGGCATGGGCGATGGCCAGCCGGCTCTCGGCCGCGTACGGGCTCGCAGCGAGGGTTGACCAATGAGTGAAAAAACATTCAACACCACCACGCCATTGGTGAACCTGATCCCCGATGCACACATCGCGCAGCGTCAACGCTCGCGCCTCATCGGGCAATGGATCTTCGCCGCGATCTCGACCGCGTTTATGATCGGTATCCCCGGCGTGTACATCGGCGGGAGCGCCGCGCTGACCGATTCGGGGATGTCCGGGCAGATCCAGACAGCCAGCGAACAATACGAGCAGAACCAACAGGCCATCCCGATGCTCAACACGCGACTCGGGTTGCTCATCGCCGAGCAAGAAGTGCTCGCCATTGTGAAGAACCGGATCGACTGGGGGCGCGTGTGCATGATGCTCGTGGACGCCGCAGACAACGATGTGCGGTTCCGCCGCTTGGATGTCTCGGGCGGCGGGGTCGAGGGCTTCGACCCAATCGAGATACGCCTCGATTGCCTCGCCCCATCGCAGACCATCGCCCGCGCCTACATTGTGGAGATTGAAGAGCTCGGGGTCTTCGATACGGTCGAGCTCATCGAGACTCGGCGCGAACAGATCGACGAGTTCGAGGTCATCGGCTTCCAGATTATGCTGAGCACCGGCCAAGCGAACGATTCTATGGGGGCATCCAATGGCGGCTAATCAAACTTCAAAGTCCGGGCATCTCCAGGTTCATCTTGTGGGCGGGCTCGTGTGTGCGCTCATCGCGGGGGCCTCGATCTACTTCGCGGGCGCCGCGATCTCCAAACGCCGGGGGGTGTTCCTGAGTGCACGCCACGAGCTGGCGAGTAAGAAGTCGTTACTCAACGAATCCGCATCACAGCGAGCCACGCTCGCGGGGCAGATCCGGAAGATCGAGCAGCAGTCCGATCACCAAATCAAACTCTTCTCGGCCAAGCAGCTCAATGCGCGGACCGCCGAGATCGTCCAGCTCGCCGAATCGGTCAACATACAGATCGATTCGCTCCAGCCCAGCGAGCGCATCGACGACGCCCGGGTCCCTGTGCAGCCCTTGATGCTCGCCGGGAACTCAAACGCGGACGATGTGTTCGCGTTTATCGATCTTCTCGGCGAACGCATGCCCGATATCCATATCCAGGGCATCGACATCCTCAATGGCTCGCTCGAGACCCCCGAGGTCCATATAAGCATGGAGCTGTATTGGTTTGTCGATCCTGCCTCGCAAAGTTGAAATAAACTTCTGAAGCCGCTGGCATTACCCGAGATCGAATTCGCTATTCTCTCCATGGGACTATCAACAGAACGCAAAGTATTCGTCGGACTCGCCTGTGTCGCTGGGCTCGCGCTGATCATCGATCAGGGCATCCTGGGGCCGAGCGAGGCCTCCGCAGATTCGGCACCGATCCTCGCGGATTCGCTGGGTGATATCGTGCCGATCATCAACTCGGCCAAAGCGCCACGCCGACCAGCAAGCGAGATCCTGATCGATCGGCTCAACGACAAGGTCGGTTCCGAGATGAGCAAGTCCTTCGGGTCGGCCTTCTCGCTCAATCAGCTTGTCGACTCATCGACGGATCTGGACCCGGCCCAGCTGCTCGCAGCCGTCGAGGGTGAAGGGAATCCAAGCCCGGATTCGTTCCCCAACATCGCACCCAGATCGACTGATCTACCAACACTCTCCGCCGTGATGCCGTCCAAGAATGGCGGCGGGGCGGTGTTCGATGGAAAACTGCTGCGTGTGGGTGATCTGGGGCCAAACGGTTATCGGCTCATACGGGTACATGCCCGTTCGGTGATCGTCGAAAAGGACTCGATCGAGTACACCATCGAGATCCCCAGCGCCATGGACCAGCAGTAGTCTTTGCGGCTTATGCCGGTTACGAAATGTTTTCTTCGCGGACTCGTGTGTGAGGGGTGGATCGTCACAGAGCAGCAGCCGATGGAATGGGTATGGACCGGTGAGAATGGTATTCACTTCCAAACGGAGATAAAAACATGTCAGCAACACTCAGTATGCCAACACCCTATCGTGCCCGTAAGGCATTCAGTCTGATCGAACTCGTGATCGTCGTCGTGATCATCGGAATCATCGGCGCCATCGCCATCCCTCGTATGAGCCGTGGTGCATCAGGTGCCGCCGACTCGAGCCTGGTCGCTGACCTCTCGGTCATGCGTGCCGCCATCGACCTCTACAAGGCCGAGCACGGCGGGGTGCTCCCAAAGTTTGCAACCTTCGAAGATCAACTGACTACATTCACCGACGACGCGGGCACCGCCAACGCTTCCAAGTCATCAACCTACTACCTCGGTACCTACCTCCGCGAGATCCCAAAGCTCAAGGTCGGCTCCAACAAGGGTAAAAGCGCACTGAGCGCCACTCAGACCGGTACCGCAGCGGGTTGGGTCTATGACGAGGCCACCGGCGAGATCAGCGCCAACCTCCCGGACTCCGAAGTCGATGTCCGCGGCGTGCAGTACAACGCCTATTGAACCCCGCTCACCGGTTCCATGAAACAGCTCGCCCCGGTTTGCTCACGCAGATCGGGGCGATTCCGATTCAGGAGTAGATCATGTCCGCGATCAGATCGACAACCCGACGAGCCTTCTCGATGTTTGAGCTGGTCATCGTGATCACGATCATCGGGATCGTCTCAACCATCGCGATCCCCAAGTTCGCCGATGCGGGTTCTGGCCGCAGGCTCTCGGCGGCTAAGAAAACACTCCTCGAAGACATCGAGTTCGCCAAGCTCCGCGCCCGCTCGACCTCCAAGATGCACCTGATCAAGTTCTACCCTGGTAAGGACATATACATCATCGTCGAGGGGACCGACATCAACCGAGAAGCCGTGATCCTCAAGCGGGATTTCGCTGCATCGCCCTATACCGTGGATCTCTCAAGAACCAACTTGGGCGCCGATAACACCGCCGTGTTCACAGTCTACGGCGATGCAAGCCCAGCTTTCCGAGTCGGTCTCCAAGATCACGGTGCCGAAATCACAGTTGATATCGAAGGGGTCGAGGATGTCGGGGTGACCCCGGTGGTCAACATCGTCGTCGATGAAGTCGAAAAACTCCTCGCCGATGTGGGCTCGCTGCTCGGGCTGGGGGGGCGATGATGAGCAGACCGATGACAGCCCGCTCTGCCTTCACCCTCATCGAAGTGGTCACCAGCCTCGCGATCATGTCCGTGCTCATGCTCGGGCTCAGCGGGGCCATCATGATCGGTGCCCACGCGATCCCCACCGAAAACGATATCGGGCAGGCCGACCAAAGAGTGATCGAGGTGCTCAATCAACTGCGGGCCGACCTGCGAGAAGCCGATGGGATCCGGATCAGTACTTCCGCATCATTTGTCGTATTTCGGCTCAGAATGATCAACAGCGGTGCGAGCGGGGCACCAACGCAAATCGATTACTCGTACACCATCAGCACGGGAGTGCTCGTCCGCAAAGTCGATAGCCAACCCGTCAAGACAGCGCTCACCGCCATCAAGCAGTATGACCTGAGTGTCGAAGAACTCGACGGCGAGTACTGTTCGTTCAATCTGGTCTTGAATGTGCCCGCCACCAAGCAAGGCACTTTCGATCTCCACGCCGCTCTCCCGGTCAAGCCAATTGTCCAATAGAAAGGCCCTCTAGGCACAACGATGAACCACCCGAGCAATCAATCCAACACACACCCGTGGACCACCCGCCGGGGGATCTCGATGGCCGAGACCATTGTCTCCACCATGATCGTCGGCTTCGTCCTTGTGAGCACCCTGCAGGTCGTCGGGCCCGTGGTGCGTACGACGAGCGTGCACGCCGACAAACTCATCGCGGCCAACCTCGCCAATGAACTCAGCGAAGAAATCGCCACACGACGATTCACCGATCCGGATGTGGATGACCCCAATGCCCTGGGTGTCAACGACGGCGAGCAGCCAAAGACGCGGACCGCCTTCGACGACATCGACGACTACAACGCCTGGTCCGCGACCCCGCCGATCAGCTTGGCGAATGGAAAAATCGAGGGCCTTGCGGGCTGGACCCGTTCGGTCAAGGTCGCCCATGTCGAGCTCGCCGACGCGACCACCGAATCGAAGTTCAACACCGGGCTCAAACGCGTCACCGTCAGCGTATCGAAGAACGGCACCGTGCTCGCCCAGATCACGACCCTGCAGTCACAATCAGCCGATTCCATCGGGTTCATGGTCGGAACAGGGAAATAACCGATGCATACACGATCACCACAAACCCGAAACGGCTCCGTCTACCTGGTGACCCTCATCACCGTGGGGGCGATCGTCTCCATGGTCTTTATTGGGCTCAACATGCGCCTGCTGCTCAACAGCCAGACGGACATCGTCACCGAGATGAGCACCAAGAGCGCCCGGGTATTCGACGCGGCCGAGTTGGCCATCGAGCACATCGCCAGTGACGAAAAATGGAAAATCTCTGCCCAGGACGGGATTGTGTTCAGCGACCTGAAACTCGACGACACCATCTATCGTGGGACGGTCCTCGACGCGGGCACATCCAAGGCCCCCGACAACGACACCACCAACTATCAGGTCCGGGTCGAGTTCGAGTCTGGGACAGCCTGGGCGGGCGCACAGTTCGAGGTCGAGCGGGTACCGTTCGATTACAAGGAAGCCCTAAAAAGCTTCGATCCAGTGTTTTATTGGCCGCTCAACGAGCCGCCCGATACGCGAGCCGTGGAGGAAGGGTTTAAGAATCAACGCGGAGCGCACCAGAGCCGGGATGTGCCCGGGGCATCGACCAACGATGCGGGGGAGTATGTACCCGTCTTCCAAGCCGCGTCCGACCACATCGAAGTTCCGTACGACAACTCCATGCTTCACTCAGAAGCCACCATCTCGCTCTGGATGAAGATCGATAGCAAGGCCGCAGAAACACCGATGGGCGTGATCGGTATGCTCTACGGAAACCGGAACTATGCCACCATCGATCTCTCGATCAAAGACATGGGGTTCTATGCCTATACCAAAGATAATGGCAGTATGGACATCTCCAATTTCGCAATCTCGTCGAGCGACATTCTTGAAGTAGACCGCTGGTATCATGTCGCCATGTCATGGGGCAGCGAAGGGTTGCGCGTTTATCTCGATGGGGTGCGTGTCGCCTACAAATCATCAAATAGGGATGGGGTGGGCACCAACTCGATTCTAAACGGCGGTCGACAACCGCTGCATATCGGCGGGGGTTTCAAGTCCATGTACATCTCGAACGATGAGCTTGGATTCCACGGCTCAATTGCCCATGTCGCCTTCATCGATCCACAGCTCACAGATCGCCAGGTACAAGAACTCGCGGCCATCAGGCCCGACACGAACTCCTACGAGCTCGTCGAAAGTTCATGGGTCCGTGTATTCAATGATGAATAATCTAATGTCCTCAACAGGCTAACGCCCGCGGTGTGCGGTCAGGCAGCCCGATGGATCGGGGTCTGGGCCTTGTGCTTGGCGACCATCTTGTCGTACACACCAAAGTCCAGAGACAGGAACGGCTCGACCAAGTCCGGATCGAACTGAGTCCCCGCGCACTTCTTAAACTCCGCGAACACCTTCTCACGCGGCATCCCCGTGCGGTACGCACGGTTCGAGCTCATCGCATCGAAAGTATCCGCCAGCGCCATGATCCGCGCCATGTGCGGGATATCCTCGCCACTGAGCTTGCCAGGGTAGCCGTTGCCGTCCCAGCGCTCGTGGTGATGGAGCACGCCCGGGAGGATGTCCTGGAGATCCGGGATGTCCTTGAGGATCTGATAGCCAATGGTCGGGTGGGTTTTGATCATATCAAACTCTTCGTCGGTCAGACGCCCGGGCTTGCAGAGCACCGCTTCGGCCACCCCGATCTTGCCCACATCGTGAACAAGCCCAGAGATCCGGATCCGCTCGGCGTCTTCTTCTGAATACCCCACCTCGCGGGCGAGCATCATCGAGAGTGTCGCGACGCGCTCGGAGTGGCCCTGCGTGTATTGGTCTTTGGCGTCGATCGCCGCGGAGAGCGCCTTGATCGTGCCGATAAAGGTCAGGTGCTGGCGGTGGTAGAGCTCGGCGTTCTCCATACACGCCCCGAGCATCCCGGAAATTGATTCCATAAGCTTCGTCTCGTGGCTCGAGACCTGCGGGTCATCGCCGTTCTTGCCGCCAGCGATGAGCATGCCCAGCTGTTCACCGTTGCGGGTGATCGGGTGCATCAGAATCTGAGGCTCCAGATCAGGCAACCCCTGCTCGACCGGATAGATCTCCGTTGTGTCCGCGGTGCCCAATGGCTCGGTGTTAAGCACGCAATCGAGCACGCGATTGATCTCGCTGTCCGCCAGCTGGGTCGTGCCCGCCTGGAAGATATGTTCTTCAAAGATCTCCGCGATCGAGTGGTCATCATTGATCACGCACGCCACCCAGTTGTAGTCCAGGGTTGATGCGATCTCGCTGATCCCATCGAGGATGATCCCGCTGGGCTCGTTGAGCGCACCCATTGAGCGTCCAAGTTCCTGGAGCGTAGTGACGACCTCGTACGAGTCGCCCAGCTGCTCGGAGAAGAGCTCGATGGTCGAGTTATTGGTCGCGATCTGCTCGAGGTCTTGATGCATCCAGCCGATCGTGGCTTTGGTGTTGGCCGCCATGTGCGGGCCCATCACGGCCCGTTCTTTGAGCAAATGACGCAAGGCCGCGATCTGCAGCTGGTTGCCGTCGCATCCCTCAATGATCTGCTCGCTCTCGAGGATCTCGGGACCAAACCCGATGGCGACAAAGTACCCTGTCCGTCGATCGCGGTGCTCTTCAACAAAGGGGAACACCCAGAGCCCCGGATGGATTTCCTGTGGATCGAGCGTGTCCTGCGACGACCAGATCATCGCGGCCTGCACGATCAGCATCCGCATCGGGCGCGAGCTCAAAAACAGGCTCAGCATGCTCGGGGCGATCGGGTCATCCACGGGCATCCCGTTGAGATCAAGCCGCCAGCACGCGAGTCCGAGGTCCTGGCAACGCTCGATGAGCTCGGGCGGAGTGGTATCTTTCTTCTTTGGATCGCGGCGGATGTTCATGCGCACTTCCCTTTCGCCCCGTTCTGCTCTTCGAGCAGCTCAACAATGTACCCGACCAGGTCCTTGGCGCTAAACGGCTTGGAGAGCAGCCTGCGCACCGAGGGGATGTCCTGGATCTTGTCCTCGATCGCATAGCCGCGGGCCGTGAGCAGGATGATCGGGATGCTGGCGCACTCGGTGTTCAACGCGAGCTGCTGGGCGAGCTCAATCCCCGAGAGGTACGGCATCTGCAGGTCAGTCACGATCGCGTCAGGCTTATGCTCGATCGTCTCCTTGAGCGCGATCTCCCCGTCTTCCACCACGATCACATCCATGCCCGCTTTCTTGAGCTTGTGGGCGATGATGTGGGTGATATGCGGCTCGTCGTCGGCGAGTAAAATCAAAGGCTTGGACATCGAATACTCCTGCAAATAGATGGATGAGCCTTGAGCCCATCAACTGCACGAATAATCGGTGATCTGGAGGAGGATCTTGCCTACAACCCGCCAATTCAATGCCGCTTGCTGCCCTCGCTGTGCCCCGGCGGGGGCAATCGGAGATATCGGACCAAGTACTTGGTCCCAATCATGAACGGCACCGTGTCAAGCAGGGCCATCACCAGCTTAAACACATACCCTGTGGCAATAAAGATCAGCAGCTGGCGGACCACCGGGCTGTCCGGGTCGATCGGCAGCGCGCGGGCGTAATAATGCGTGATCAGGATCACCGCGGCCGTATCCACAAGCTGGCTGACGACGGTCGAGCCATTGTTCCGCAGCCACAGATGCTTGCCCTTGGTGAGTCTTTTCCAGAAATGGAACACCTGCACATCGACCAACTGAGCCACCAGATATGCGATCATTGACGCGGCCACCGCCCCGAACGCGAGGCTCCGGACCTCATAAAACACCGGCACCCGCCCGGCTTCATCGACAACCAGCTGGCCCGCCGCATCCACGGCTTCAAAGCCGGGCAGTGCCCCGCCGATCCAGAGAACAAACATCACCCACAGATTCAAGAGCAGCCCGACCCACACCACGATGTTGGCCCGCCGGCGGCCATAGAGCTCGGAGATAAAATCCGTGCACAAGAAAGTCAGCGGATACGGCAGCACCCCAACGGCAACTGCAAAGACCGTCGTTCCCGGGGTTGCCGCATCGAAATCCATCTCAAAGAGCTTGATAAACCGTGTAATCCCAAGGATATTGAGCATCGCCAGCGTGCCCAAAAACAGCCCCGCGAGCACCAGAAACAGCGTTTCACGCCGGCGATGGAGCACCAGCTCGGGCAGCTCGTCGAGCCCGTCGTATGCGTGCTGCTGAGTAGGGATCGGCTCGTCGAGATGCTGCTGGGAATGCGTCATGATGAATACAGCATATACGATCCCGCCAGCGGAGCGAAATGTCCGTGATCGTGATAGAGTACAGGCATGAGTGCACCAGTCAGCGAACCCGCCCAAGCCGTCAACGATTCAGAGTCCCAGCCTGAAAGCCAACCCGAGCCCCAAAACGCCCAGGCCGCCGAAGAAAACTCGGCTCAGCCGGCGATCGAGCTCGAGCCCATCCTGCCTCAGATCGAAGCCATGCTTGTCAGCTCGGACCGCCCGATCAAACCCCAGGCCATCATCGACGCCATCGCGGCCCATTTGGAAATCACCCTCAACGCCAAGCATGTTGCCGATGCGATCGCCCTGCTCAACGAGCAATACGACACCCAGCACCGGGCTTTCCGGATCGAAGAAATCTCCGGCGGCTACCGCCTGATGACCCGCCCGGAGCACGCCAGCATCGTCGCGGCCATGCACCGATCTCGGGCCACCACCCGCCTGTCCAAGCCGGCCTTGGAAACCCTCTCGATCATCGCGTATCGCCAGCCGATCACCCGCGCAGAGCTCGAATCCATCCGCGGCGTCGCCTGCGGCGAGGTCGTTCGCACCCTCATGGACCGCCGATTGGTCAAGATCACCGGCCGAGCCGAGGAGCTCGGACGCCCCATGCTCTACGGCACCACCCGCCAGTTCCTCGATACTTTTGGGCTCGCTTCGGTGAAAGATCTACCAAAACCAGAGGAACTGGCCGATCAAATGGAACAAACCGACTGATCGGTTCGCATCATATCTCTGGTGAGAGTGTGCGCCGCCCAAGGAATGGGCCCGCATGCGATGGTGCGATCGAGCATCACACTTCATACGACTGGAGCCTCAAAGTGAACACCACGCAAGGAACGCGACCCCAACGCTCGACCCACACCGCACGCCGAACCAGAATATCAAGATCATCATCTAGGTACTCGAGTAGGTTCTCAAGGAACGCCTTGGTCGTCATCGCCGGCGCTCTGGCCCTCACCCTCGTCGGTTGCGGGGGCGCGGGTAGCACGGTGATCAAGGGGCGCGTCATCGCCGGAGCCGTCGGGCAATCCGTCGCGGCCGCGCCCGGTGACGAACGCTTCGAAGAACAAGGCATCCCGGGCGCGAAGATCGCCATCCTCAACAAGCAGGGCAATGTCTCGCGCGGACGCGGCGTCTACGCAAAGACAACCTCAGACATGCTGGGCAACTTCGAGATCAAGTTCGCCAACGGCCAGTACCCACGCGACGCCGTGCAGGTCCGCGTAGAAGGCGAAGGCATCTTCAACTCTCGGTCGAGCACCTACCTGCCAAAGGACGGCGAAGATCTCCTCTGCGTGGTCATCGTCCGCCCGGGACATGTTTTTCCGGAACCTGAAGAGCAGCAATAGCGTAAGCACAGTGGGAGCGATCGGTGGATCGAACAGCCCGGATCGGATTCTCCATACATGAGCACATTGCGGCGTCAACCAGATCGAGCACAGCCGCTGGCTCATCTACACGCGAGCAATCCCGTTGACGCAGCCCACAGCCCCGACTTCGTCCAGGCGAATCAGACCACCAAGGCCGTCCGTCGATCATCAAGGATCACGCTCGGCGGGTTGATCTATGTGTTCGTCACGCTGTTCCTGGCCGTGGGCGCGATCAACTCGCAGAACAACCTGCTCTTCTGGCTCTTTGGCGTTTGCATCGCCACACTGATCGTCTCCGGCATCTTCTCGGGCAACGCCCTGATGCAAATCCGCGTGCTGGCCCAAGCCATCCCCGACGGCTACGCCGGCGACGAGCTCAAGCTCCACTACACCATCACCAACAACTCACGGTTCTTCCCGTTATTTGCCGCGATGATCACCGAGCTCGACGATGATAACCAGCCCACCGGCGAGCGCTTGAGCGCCGCCATTACCCATGTCGGCCCCCGCCAGACCATCCGCGTCACCGGGACCATGCACCCCCAGACCCGCGGGCGCTTTGGCATGCGTCGCTTTCGGCTCTCGACCCGCTTCCCGTTTGGATTCTTGCAGAAGTCGCTCGACTTCGAGTGCCTCCGACCGATGATGATCCTCCCCTATCGGCTCGAACTCAAGCAAGGGCTCGTCCGCATCGTCCACGGGCGCGGCGAAGAAGTCCACAAACGCACCGATTCCAGCGGCGTGAGTAGCGAGTACTGGGGGCTCCGCGAGTACACCCCGGGCGATCCCAGACGCTCGATCGCCTGGAAACAATCCGCCCGCCAACGCAAGCTCGTCGTCATCGAGCACGCCCAGCCCATCGCCACCAAGCTCTGGGTCTGGCTGAGCACCGAGTCGCACGCACAGCTCGCCGAGTCCGACCCAGTCCATGCTCGCGCACTCATCGAGCGGGCAATCGCGCTGGGCGCCGGGCTTGTCAGGCAAGCCTCCAGTCGAGATATCCCCGTTGGCATCTGGGCGCCCGGCTTCGGGATCAGGATCTACCCCAGCGCCGGCAAGGCCCACACCATGCGCTGCATGCGTGCGCTCGGGATGATCGATCTCGATGAGCCCATCGCCCGCGACGCCCCGCCCAGGGCTTCCAACGCCGACGATGTGATCGCCATCCGCTCGGGCCTGACGATCGGTTCTGGTCTGACTGGCTCATACGGGCTCCATGCCTCGGGCAATCTCCGCATGATGCCCATCGAGGACCCGTCGCGTTGGCTCCTCGACCCTGCATCACTCCCCGCATCTCTGGGGGGCGAGCGAGAATGAGCAGACGCCGATCAAAGCATGCCCCCGCCCGGCGCAGTGTGCATCAGGCCTTTGGGCGAACCATGCTCCAGTCGAGCATCGGCGCGGTCTTTGCATTCAGTGCCGCGGATCAGAACTTCGGTTACTTGATCCTCACCAGCATGGGCATCCTGATCGCGTGGCTCTTCTCGATCCGCCCCAACAAGCCCGCGCCCCGCGTCGTGATCAACACCATCCTGCTCGGCGTCGTCGTGATCGCCGGGATCGAGATGCTGCGGATCGGGGTCGGGGTCAACGCGTTCGCGGTCTTTGTCGCGCTCTTGCTGGTGGTCAAGCTGCTCGACCTGCGCGAGCCGCGTGACGAGGGGCAGGTGCTCGTGCTCACCGTGGCGATCCTGATCTCGGGTGTGTTGACGAGCAATAGTCTGATGACTGGCGTGCTGATGGTGCTGGTGAGCGTGCTAATTTTGCGAGCCGTGATTTTGTTCCAGCTCCACACCGTGCTCCACAAGTCTGCGCCCGCCGACGAGACCATCGCCAAGCAGGCCCGGATCGATATCCGCTCGATGGTCCTGGCAACGGGGTTCCTGTGTGCCCTCGTCGGCAGCGTGATCTTCGTGGTGCTCCCCAGAGACATCGGCATGCGGGCCTTTGGGCAGTGGGGCGGGGCCGTCGCTCCGCCAACAACAGGATTTACCGATACCGTGCAGCTCGGACGACCAGGGCGCATCACCGAATCACCAACCCCCGTGATGGACCTCTCGATCTACGATCGTGAGGGCAACAACATCGGCGGCCGGCTCACCCAGGCGATCTACCTCCGCGGCGCGGTGCTCAATAGCTACGAGAAAGGGATATGGACCACCAAGGGCACCGGCTCGACGCACACGCTGCCCATCCCCCCAAACACGATCCTGCGTGCCAACAGTGTCGAGGACACCCTCCGATGGAGCAAGGAGATGAAGATCTCGCTACGATCGGTGCCCTCCGGGCTCAGCCATCTCTTCACGCCGTGGAAGACCGTCGAGTTCCACACAGGCAGCCAGCGCCTCCGGCTCGGGTTTGATTTCAACAATGGCCTCTTCATGAAAGACGGCTACATCAACTCGCTCGAATACAGCGTGCGATCGGTTGATACGGACTTTGATCAGATCGATTTCTCGCAGTTCGAACATCGCAACCCGGTCAACACCGAAGAGTACATCGACCCGTCGGTCCGCCAGCTCGCCGTGGATATTCTTGAGCGCGGCGATATCGAGCCCGATCCGGCGCTGCGTCCGGTCGAAGACGATGGGGCCGCGGTCCGGCTCATCGAGCGCCACCTCCGCCTCAACTTTGCCTACACGCTCGAATCCCAGCCCATCCCCCCCGGCAAGGACGCGACCGAATGGTTCCTCTTCGAACGCGGGATGGGCCACTGCGAGTACTACGCCTCGGCCCTCACGCTCATGGCCCGCTCCGTCGGTGTGCCTACCCGGGTCATCACCGGGTATGTGGTGTCTGATTATAATGATGTGAGCGGGCAGTACATCGTCCGCCAGAGCAACGCCCATGCCTGGGTCGAATCCGAGATCGCCCCTGGGCACTGGCGCACCTACGACGGCACACCGGTCGATGACTTCCAGGCGATCCATGTTCCCGAGCCCAATATCTGGCGATCGATCGCCAAGGTGTACGAGTCCATCGAGACGCTCTGGGTCAAGGGCGTTGTCGGGTACGATGCGCGGACCCGCCAGAACATCATGGGCGAATCGAACCCGGACCTGGGGATCTCCAAGATCAGCGATTCGCTCATGGACAGACTGGCCGCGGGTCGTGGCAAACTCGTCGGGCGGGCGGCGGTCATCGGGGCGATCGTGTTCTGCGCTTCGATGCTCCTGGGGCTCTTTGGGCTGCGCTACAAGCAGATTGTCTCGGGCGTGTGGGAACAGGTGCTCGCGTGGATCGATAGCCTGCGGCTCAAGCTCCGCAAAGGGCACACCCCGATCGGCGATCCACGCTACTCCAAGCTCGAGCAGCTGCTCCACCGCAAGCTCGAGCGGCTCGATATCCCCAAACCCGAGTGGAAGCCGTTGCGCCGCCATGTCGACGAGCACCACGATCGGCTCTTATCCATCGCCCAGCCCGAGCGCGATGCGATCATCGAAGTGTCTCGGCTGCTCTCCCTCCACCGCTTCGCCGGCGACCATGCGCCGGTCGAGCCCGGGCACGCCCTCACGCTCGAAACAAGTCTTCGGCTCAAGCCAAAGCCCATCGCCTGATTCTTCGATTGCCCGCCGCGGCGAATCAACCACCCGATCCGGGTGTCCAACGGTCCGAGAATCGTCAATCTGTCCGTCAAGACCACTTCCAGATCGCACAAAGCAACGGGTGAAAACCCCGGATGCGTCCGGGTTCAGCTCGTCCCTTGAGCGATCATCCCCATCGCCCGATGCACAGGTGGAATTAAAGAGAACCCATCGTCGTTTTCGCGACGAGACACAGCGCGAAAGGATCCGCCGTGCCCGCAAACCGCTCAAGAACAGACAAATGGCGTCAGTCCCTCCAGAAAATCTACGAACGCGGCGGCGGGCTCGAGTTCGCCATCAACCGCGAGGGCAACCACGAAGGCGCCAAGGACCTCGTCTGGCGTGTCCGCGTGCTCAAACTCAGCGAGACAGAGATCCTGATCGAGCAGCCCGGCGCGATGGGCCAGTCCTTCAAAATCAACGAGGGCTCCGAACTCGTCGGCATCATGGCCGTGGGGCAGAACAAATGGATGTTCAACACCCGCGTGCTGGGCACGACACTCAACGAAACCCGCGCCGGCACCTTCCCGGCCCTGCGCATTGCGATGCCCGAGAAGGTCGTCCGCTGCATGCGCCGCAGCGCGGATCGCACCTCCATTGCCCACATCGACCTGCCCAAGGTCGACTGCTGGAAGCTCATCGACCCGCTCAGCGCCGTCCCCGTCGAGGTCGCCAACCGCGTGCAGATCGAAGAGATGAACGCCAAGGGCAAGCCCGCGCTCAGCGATGACGCGCTCAGCAACGATCCGATGTCCTTGCCCACCGTGGGACCGATGTTCGAAGCACGCCTGGCCAACATCGGCGGCGGCGGCGTCGGGCTCGTCATCCCCAACGAATCCCGCCAGAACATCGATTCGGGCAAGCTCTTCTGGATGCGTCTGGACCTGCGCCCGACAATCCCCGCCCCGATTGTGCTCAGCGCCAAGCTCGTGCACACGCACCTCGACGCGATGCAAGATACCTACGCGGGCATGGCCTTCGAGTTTGGAATCAACAACGCCCACAAGGGCTTTATCATCAAGCAAATCGCCCGGTACATCAGCTCGTTCCAGTCAGAGCACAAAAAAGCGGCATAAGCCAGCCAATGCAATCGTCCAATGAAAAACGCCTCCAAACGGAGGCGTTTTCTTTGATTCGTTTCGATGGCTCGTCGCGGTGGGCTCGGTTCGCTTAGAACAGCCCGCCGGTCTTGCCCGACGAGAACATGACGGGGTCTTCGACGACCATCACGGTCGCGTCGCCGTCTTCGGCCTGAAGCCTGATCTCGTTGGTGCCATCATTCCAGATCCCGGTCCAGTGGCCCTTCGAAGGCATCGAGTGATCCACGATCCCGTAGCGCGAGTTGAACGAGGTCTTGCCGCGCGGGGCGATGAGCTCGATGGTGCCCGCCGAGTCTGGACCAGTGACGAGGGTCACATGCCCGTTGTTGGTCGTCGCGTGGATCGATTCGATCTGATCACGATCGGTGCGGATCTCGATGTGCCCGCCCTCGCGTACGCTGGTTCCTGATTCGACATTGATCACGCCGGTGACCCCAACGATGACGACCTTGCCGCCCGCGTTGCGGACTTCGACGCCGTCACATTGTGGGATGTAGATAGTGAGATCGACCGGCGGGCGGTAGCCCTCGATGGTCAGATCGGTCGGGCCGACGGTCAGGGTGCTCAGCTCGCCCGTGTTCGTGTGGGTCGCGCTGAAGTAGTCGCCCGTAGGATCAAAGTCGAACCCCTGGCGTGCCGCTCGGAAGCGGAGTCGGCGTTCCTGATCCACGCGGAAGTAGATATGGGCTTCTTCGTGTGATGGCTTGGCGTACACCTTGACCTTGCCGTAGGGGTTATCGATGATAATCGCGTTGAGCCGACCCACGGTGATGGGGTCGCCCTCGATGGGCACCTGGTGGGCGAGCTCATTGGCGGCCATCCTGGCCCGGATCCCGCCCATACGCTTGCAGCCGGGCACCGCGACGGTTCCGATGGTCAGGAGGGCGAGCAGTGGGATCAGGGTCTTGGATCGGTGCATGGTGTGCGTTCCTTGTCGAATCTGCGATCGTTCGAGTAGCAGGGTCTGGTGGCAACTTTGTCGTCTGGGCCGGGGTGAATCCACCCAGCACAGTCTATTTCGGTTCGGTCTGAGCATCAATCATACGAATTGACTACTCATAAGTTCTCGTATCTCGCCCAAAGTGATGCTAAGATACCCTATTCGTCTGTCAGATCGGGGGGCCGACCTGACAGAGACACACACTTATCCGCCCGTCCTACTGAAGCGTAAGCGTTCACAAAGCGGGTGTCTGGCAGTTTTATCGGCTCAAAGCGTCATCGTTTGCACACTCGTTGTTCAACTTTTGAATCATCTGTTCTTTGATCCCTCCCGATTCTGACCCTCCGAGCCCGACCTGCAGGTTCTGCGCTCGCTGACAAGACACCCACGAGGTACCCCCAAGGCACCCTCGTGAACCCCGGATCTCCAAGGTCCTGCCCGCGACCGTAGACTGGTTTTTTGAGGATCATGCGTCAACCCAGACGCCATGGTCTACCAGGGATCCGCCTATGGATGCTCATGTTCTGCCGCAACTCGTTGAGGCGTCACCGTTTGCAAGCCTCACGCTCGCTCAAGCTCAATCCAACAACTCAGTGATGATCCTCGTCGTCGGGGTCATCGCATTGATCGTCGGGCTCGGGCTCGGTGTGGTGCTCGCCGGCGTGCTCGGGGGCAAGAAGATCGATCGCCTCCGCAACGAGGCCGACCAACTCGCCTCGCGTGCCAAGGAAGAAGCCGCCACGGCCGCCGAAAAAATTATCCTCGAAGCCGAGCGCAAGGCCCTCGAACGCAAAGAAGCTGTCGATTCCGAGCTCGAGACCGCCCGCAACGAGCAGCGTGAGAACGACCGGCGCATCGCCAAGCGCGAGGACAACCTCGATCGCAAGGAAGACATGCTCGCCGAGCGTGAGCAGGCCGTCATGGACCGACGCGACAAGCTCGACGCCCGCAAGGAAGCCCTCCGCGAGCGCGAGCAGGAGATCGACGAGCTGATCGAAAAGCAAGGGCGAGAGCTCGAACGCGTCGCCCAGATCGATCGCAACCAAGCCAAGGAGCTGCTGCTCGAACGGGTCTCGGAGCAGTCCCGCTCAGAGATGGGGCGCGTGACCCGCAAGATCGTCGAAGAAGCCGAGGACGGAGCCAAGGACGAGGCCAAAGAGATCCTCATCAACGCCATCCAACGCTACGCCAACGAGCACTCTTCGGAGTCCACCGTCCGCACCGTCGCGATCCCTTCTGATGACATGAAGGGCAGGATCATCGGGCGCGAGGGGCGCAATATCCGGGCGATCGAAAAAGCCACCGGGGCGGACATCATCGTCGACGACACCCCGGGCGTGATCGTCGTCTCGTGCTTTGATAAAGTCCGCCAGACCATTGCTGTGCGCTCGCTCGAGACCCTCGTCACCGACGGTCGCATGCACCCGACACGGATCGAAGAAGTCGTTGACAAGGTCAAGTCCGAGGTCCAAGAGAAGATCGTCAAGGCTGGTAAGGACGCGGCTGTTGAGCTCGGGCTCAAGGGGCTGCACCCCAAGGTCATCGAAGCGATGGGGCGGCTGACCTTCCGCACAAGCTACGGCCAGAATGTCCTCAACCACTCGATCGAGGTCGCGTACCTCTCGCAGATCATCGCCGACCAGCTCGGGCTCGACGGACGCCTGGCGCGCAGATGCGGGTTCTTACACGATATTGGTAAGGCCATGGACCATGAGATGGAGGGCGGTCACCCCAAGATCGGGATGGACTTCGCCCGCCAGTACGGCGAGAAGGACGAAGAAGTCCTCAACGCCATCGGTGCCCACCACGCCGACATGCCCGCGACCACTTGGTACACACCGATTATTATGGCGGCTGACGCGGTGAGCGCGGCTCGCCCGGGTGCTCGTCGTGAATCGATGGAACGCTACATCCAGCGCCTCAACGATCTGCAGGATATCGCCCTGTCACAGCCGGGCGTCACCGAGGCCTACGCCGTGCAGGCCGGGCGTGAGGTGCGTGTGATGATCAACGCCGATCGCGTCACCGACGACGAAGCCTTCCTGATCGCCCACGAGATCGCCAAGAAAGTCTCCAACGAGATGACCTTCCCCGGTGAGATCAAGGTCACCGTTCTACGCGAGACCCGAGCCATCGAGATCGCACGCTAAAGCAGTTCGGCTGCGTACACAAAGAACAGCACCAGCGCCAGCAAGCGGGCATCGACAAAGTCCCGATGGTTGGTATTGCGCATGGTCAGGATGGTGCTCAGTACCAGCGCGACCCCGAGCCACACGAGCTCCGGGTGCCCGAAAGCCATCAACGCGGCCCCCGCGCTAATCAACGCCAGCGCGATCCGCCACGCCGATCGAGCCCCCAGCAGCACCGCCATGCTCTGCGTGCGATAGATCGAGTCGGCCTGGATGTCGTCCACATCGCACAGGGCTGCATCGCCCGAGACCACCAGCCAGACCCCGGCCAGCCCGAGCGCATCGCCCAGATGCAGATCGCTGAGCATCTGGTGATCCGCCGACCACAGGATCGCGATACTCAAGGACAGAAGCCCGGAGGCAATGATGAACGCCTTGAGCCCCGGCAGATCTTTGAGCCTCGGATCGCCCGGCGTTGCCCCGCGCCCGGCGTACAGGTGCACGACACCCAACGCCGCGATCGGGATCAATGCGAGCAGCGGGAAAATCAAGTACCCCAGCACCGTCGCGGCGATCGCTTCGATGAAGACCACGCTACGGATACTCCTCGATCGCTGAGCAAACAGCGACGCCCGATCGGGTAACGCGATCGCATCGGCCGGGTCTTGTCGGCTGTCCGAAAGCTTGACACGATCAAACAGATAGCAACTGTGCGCACACACAAGGACATACACAATAACCATCGGCGACGGGAACGCATCCTCAAGCAGATGAGCACACAGCACCAGCACCCCGAGCGCATAGCACGCCGGCCAGATCGCCGCATAGCCCGCGCCGCGATACCAACGCGTGATGTGACCCGGATTGCTCAAGGGCGTATATCCTCCGTTGTGCGCGCATCGTTCCATGCCTTGTTGAGCGCTCGATCCATGACGATGATCTCGGATTCTCGGATCAATTGATTCGCAAGTCGTTCCATCGCGGCTTGTTCTTTCCGAAGCGTGAGCTGGTCGCGTACAGATTTCATCTGTTCTGGAGTAGGCTCGACCGCCGGCGTGATGGACTCCACCATCGCGAGCATAAACCCAGAATCGCCCGCGAGCACCGGGGAGATGCCCATCGCTGGAGTATCCCGGACCGCTTGGCTGAGCACGGGCGGGTAGGCCGGGTCGTCAGGGCTGATGCGTTCGATGAGCCCGCCGCGGGCGCTCGATGGATGGACGGAGCCGACGGTGCACGCGTCGGCGAAGATCCAGCGTGCACTGTTTGGAGTGCTCGACTGGGCAGCGAGCACCTCATTGCGCAGCGCGGTCGCGGCTGAGCGATCGGGGCTGACAAAGAGCCGAACGCGGTACTGAGGGCCGAACGCGATCGCTTGGGCGAGTTCGTATTCTTGCTCGCTCGGTACTGCTTCCATCGCCACCAATATGCGCAGAATCGCGGTCCTGCGGAGCAGCCGCGGGTAGCGATCCGCCCCCAGCCCGTTGGTGGCGCGGATGCGATTGAGGAGTACATACGGCGAAACGCCGTCCGCTTCGCCCGCGCCCGAGCGCACAAAGCGGGCTTCCTCGGCTTCGATGTCTGCCTGGGTGATGTTCAGCCCTCGCGCGTCCAACTCCCGATCGAGCAGCTCGTCAAGGATCAGATCGCTCAGCGCCCACGCCCCGGATCGTTCGATGAGGTCTCGCTGGAGCCGATCGGCCCGGATGGGCTCGCCGGCGATCAGGGCGACGATGCCCGAGCTTGGCGAATTTGGCGATGCGGATCGGGATCTGGGTTGATCAGCGCACCCGCTGAGCACCACTGCTGCAACCCAGACGAGCACTGCGAGTATGGATGTCGGCAGAGGGTTGAGCCGATGGTGGGTTGGGTAAGGCATGGGGGATCTGAGCATCGTTTGGGGGGCGGGTCAACCGGCGGGCGGGTTCTTGCGTATTGGTTTGTATGATACGGGTGAGCGCAGCAAGGAGTGTGCATGGCGGGCATAGGTGAGCTTGAACAAACACAGCAGGGGCAACCCGATGGATCGGTCCGCGCCTCAGTGATGGCTGAGGCTCGGTCGATCGCCGGGCAGCCGCCCAAGCCCGCGCTGCGATCGCTCGTCTGCCCATACTGCGGCATCATCACCCCCGATTCTGGGCGGTGCAGCGGGTGCCAGGGGCGATTCGATCCGTTGAGCCGACAGGCGACGCAGAACCAGATGGGCGCGTGGTCGATCCGCGACGATCGCCAGCCGTTCCGCCCGGGCTGCACCTACCAGACCATCGTTCGGCTCATCGAGCAACAGAAAATTACCCAGGACACCGTACTGCGCGGGCCGTCCACGCGCCAGTTCTGGACGCTCGCCCGCCACACGCCGGGGGTGTCGCAGCTGCTTGGGGTGTGCCACAGCTGCCAGCACGAGGTCAAGCCCGACGCGTTCTCGTGCCCGAGCTGCCACGCGGCGTTCACCATCGAACGCGATCGCCAGCATCTGGGGCTCGGGCCCTCGCGTCCATTGCCCGGCCAGGGCTTGCCCGAAGTCCTCGCGTTGCAGGCCGAGCCGGCACATCAGTCGAGCCAATCGGGCCAGCTGGGAAAGGCCGGCGTGCAGTCGGTGGCCGTCGCATCGGAGGTTCCTGCGGGTGAGCCGATCAGCGATCGGATCTCGTCAGGCGCGGGCAACAAGCAAGCGATCGAGGCGGCCCAGCTCGCCCGGCGATGGAAAGCCGCATGGGCGAGCGAGCGCAGACGCGCCTGGATCGCGATCGGTGTGTCGCTGGTGATCGTCGTCGCGGCGCTGGGCTACGCCGTGCTGGCGGGTATCGAGCAATCGGGGCTATGAAGATCTGAATAATCTGGTAGAGTGGGTGTGTTGGGAGAAGTATGGAGATGGATGAGTAGAGCACGCGGCCAATCAAAGAAGAGCGCTCAGCGAGCCCGTGCAGAAGGCTTTACGCTCATCGAGCTGCTCGTCGTGATCGCGATCATCGCGCTGCTGATCGGGCTCTTGCTCCCGGCGTTGTCGGGGGCTCGTCGGTCTGCGCGGACGCTGATGTGCCAATCGAACATGCGACAGATGGGCGTTGCGGCGGCCGGGTACGGCGGGACCAACCGCGATGTGATCCCAGGGTTCAGCTGGAAGCCAGGCAACTATAAAACAGGCTATTCCGATCTCCGTACAGCTTCCAATGACAGTATTGCCGTGGGCTATCAGGCGATCTCGATCGTCCGTGATCGAACAGGCATCCCGAACCTGCAGCGGAACCAGCAGGGCAACTGGTTCTCGAACCTGTGGTACACGCACCTGCTCTATCTCGATTATCTGAGCGGGAACCCGGAGGAACCCGTCGCGGCCTGCCCCGAGGACGCCCAGCAGGTCGAGCGGGCCGAGACGCCGGTTGCTGAGTTCGACCTGCGGACACTGTATCGCAAGTACGAGAGCTCGTATGAGACGGTTGTGCAGGTGAACTCGGTTGATCAGCCGCGCGGCGGGACCGAGCCGATCTTTCAGGACGGCGATGCGTGGACGACTTTCCGACGGGGTGCCAACTATGTCGTCTCGCGTCGGTTCACGCAGGTGTCGTACCCATCGAGCAAGGCGTACATGTTCGATACCTACGATCGACACTTCGCCGAGGAAGAAGACACGGTGTATTTCAAGCCTGATACCAAGCAGCCGATCATGATGTTCGACGGATCGGTTTCGGTCCGGGCGACGCGCGACGCCAATGTCGGGTTCAAGCCGAGTGATCCCAGCGATCCCGAGCCCACGATGATCCGCGAGGTCGGGGTGCGCCCGTATGTGTTCTATCCGGGGTACTACCGCTGGACGCGTGGGGGGCTGCGCGGGATTGATTTCGGGGGCTCCGAGATCAGAACCGGGCAAACGAGCCCCTGATCCGCCCGATTTTTGGCATTCATGGTGATAGACTTCCAAGAGAGACGGGATTCGCCCGTCGGGAGACCATGATGAGCACACAGAATCTATGCGTATTGGTGGCAGATAAGTTCGACGATGAGGGCATCGAGGGGCTCAAGGAGCTTGGGTGCAAAGTCATCGTGGACGCCGATCTCGGGCCCGAAACCCTGCCCGCAGCACTCGCAGCCAGCGGCGCACAGGTGCTGGCGGTCCGCTCGACCAAAGTGCCCGCTTCGGTCATCGAATCGTGCGATACCCTCAAACTGATTATCCGCGGCGGCGCGGGCTACGACAATATCGATTGTGCAGCTGCTGGTGCTCGCGGAGTCGCGGTGTGCAACTGCCCGGGGATGAACGCCGTGGCGGTCGCCGAACTGGCGATCGGGCACATGATCAACCTCGATCGCAAGATCGGCGAGCAGACCAACGAGCTCGTTGGTGGCCACTGGAACAAGAAGAAATACTCCAAGGCCCTGGGGCTCAAGGGTCGCTCGCTGCTCGTCGTGGGCATGGGCTCGATCGGGACGGAAGTCATCACCCGGGCGCAGGCCTTTGGGATGAAGGTCTCGGCTCAGTCACGCTCGCTGGGCAAAGACACCGCCCGGGCGCTGGGCATCAAGCTGATCCCGTACACGCGTGAAGCCTTGACCGAAGCCCTCGGGCAGGTCGATGTGGTCTCGGTCCATGTCGCGGCCACCAAGGACACGATTGATCTCTGCGGCCCGGGATTCTTCGCGGCCATGAAGGACGGGGCGTACTTTATCAACACCTCACGCGGCGAGATCGTCAACGAACAAGAGCTCATCAACGCCGTCAAGACCAAGGGCATCCGGGTGGGGCTCGATGTGTACCACGACCAGCCATCGTCGAAGGACATCGACTGGAGCCCGGAACTCGCCAAGCTACCCGGCGTGTCGCTGACGCACCACATCGGGGCATCGACGGACCAGGCGCAGGCAGCCGTGGCTCAGGAGATGGTCCGCATCGTCGAGGCCTACCAAGAAACCGGAACACCCAAGCATATCGTCAACGGGGAGCAGCTCAAAGACTTCGCCCCAGATATGGCTAACGCATAATGGCCAACGCATAATCGAACAGCGTATTGAACAAGAAAGCGTGTGCAATCACGCATGATGTAGGGAGTAATGTGATGAGTGATCGAGTGTACAACTTCTCCGCCGGGCCGGCGTGCCTGCCCGAATCCGTGCTCAAGCAGGCCCAGAAGGACATCTGGAATATTTACGATTCCGGGATCGGGGTCTTGGAGCATTCGCACCGCAACAAATACTTCGATCGGATCACCGCCGAGACCGAAGCAGATTGCCGGGCGGTCGGGAACATCCCCGACGATATGGCGATCTTCTGGATGCAGGGCGGGGCGACCTCCCAGTGCTACATGGTCCCGGCCAACTTCCTCCCCGAGGGACGCACCGCCGACTACTTCCAGACCGGCAAGTGGGCCAACGACTCGATCAACGAGGTCCATCACTACGGCAAGGTTCACATCTGCGGCTCGTCGGAGGACACCACCTACAGCTACATCCCCAAGGGCGATCAGGTGAAGTACTCGGACAACCCCGCGTATGTCCAGTTCACCTCCAACAACACGATCATGGGCACCGAGTTCAAGCAGAACCCACAAGCCCCCGGCGATGCGTTCCTGGTCGCGGACATGTCGAGCAACATCTACTCGCGTCCGATGAACTTCGCGGACTACGGGCTCGTGTATGCGGGCGCTCAGAAGAACCTCGGCCCTGCTGGCGTGACGCTGCTGATCGCCAAGAAGAGCCTGATCGAGAACCCGGTCCGCGAGCTTCCAAAGATGATGCAGTACGGCTTGATCGCCAAGAAGGAAGGCCGCTACAACACGCCGCCGACCTTCGGTGTGTACCTGATGGGCCAGGTCTTCAAGTGGATCCAGGCCGAGGGCGGCTTGGAAGCGATGGAAACGATGAACCGCGAGAAAGCCGCGATTATCTATGACTTCATCGACTCGCAGGACTTCTTTGTCCCTCATGCAGAGAAGGAAGACCGCTCGGACATGAACATCACCTTCAAGTGCCCAACGCCCGAGCTCGACACGCTGTTCATCGAGCAGGCCGACGCCAAGGGGCTGACTACACTCGCTGGCCACCGCGCCATCGGCGGCATGCGAGCCAGCATCTACAACGCCTTCCCGAAAGCGGGCTGCGAAGCACTGGTTGCATTCATGAAGGACTTCGCCCACACCCACGCGGGCGCGACGGCCTGATCGGTCCGAAATCGAATCACAGAACCGGCTGCGCTTGCGGCCGGTTTTTTTATGTCGAGTTTTTGTCTAGATCAGCTGCCCAAGCGCTCGACGCACGCGTCGAACACCTCGTCGACGGTGATCCGGTCCATCATCGCCACGCTGGAGTGATCGCGGAAGTGGAAGTCGTCTTTGGGGTTCGTATGGCGGATCACATCGTGATCGTGCTTGTACGGACCGACCAGCGAGGGCTCGGTCGGGCCGAGGAGCGCGACGAGCTTGCGATCAAAGCCCACGGCCATGTGGATAGCCGCCGAGTCGTTGGCGACGACAAGCTGGGCACGCGAGATGATCGCCATGAGCTGCGAGATGCTCGTGGACCCGACCCGATCGGTGATGTACGGATGATCCTCGGCGAGTTCGAGAAGCGGGGCGCAGCTCAGGCGTTCGCCCGGGCCGCCCACGACGATGATGCGGTCGATCTCTGGGCGGGTGATCAGGCGTTGGGTGAGCTCGGTGAAGCGTTCGATGGACCAGCACTTGCCCGCCCATCGCGAGGTCGGGGCGATCACGGCGTAGCGCTCGGGGTACTCGATGATGACCTGCGAGAGCTCGTCGTCGCCGGCATACAGGCGGAGATCGGGCTTGGAGATGTCCGCGCCGACGGCTTGGGGGAGCTTCAACATCCGATCGACGGTGTGCAATGAGCGAGGAGCCTCGACGCGCTTGTTGAGGAAGATCCACGCGTTCTCTTGGGCGTCGCGATAGCCGACCCGAACCGGGGCGCGGGTCTTCCAGCAAAAGAAGCCCGAGCGGGCGAGCCCCTGGGCATCGAGGACCATGTCGTACTTGGTCGCTTTGAGCTGACGGAGCCATTTGAGCACGGGTCCGAACTTGCCCTTCTTGCACTGCTTGCCGAAGGCTTTGCGATCGAAGAGGATGGCGTTGTTGAGCGCCGGGTGGTGGAGGATCGCTTGCTCGAAGCCCTGCTGGACCAGCCAATCGATCTGGGCATCGGGGAAGCGTGCTTTGAGGGCGGCGAGGACGCACACGGATCGGCAAACATCGCCCAGGGCGCTGGGGCGGATGATCAGGATGCGCTCGGGGTCACTCACGGTGGGTATTGTTGGCGGGCAAGCGGGGCGATGCGCCCAGCCGAGTGATCAGCCGGGGTAAGTGCTGGAAGTTTTTTCGGTTTCCCACGCGCTCATCGAGACCAGCTCGATGCCTTGAGCGATCTGGGCGATGCTTGGGGCGAGCTGCTCGTAGCAGACCTTGGCGATGTTCTCGACGGAAGGGATCACGCCGCCCTTGGATTGATCGAACCAGGGGCAATCTTGGTTGAGGAACTTGTGATCGAGGGTATCGAGCAGCACGCTGTTGACCATCTGCTGGATCTCGATTTGATAGTGGCTCCTGTCGAGTAATGCGATCGGGACACGGACGCAGGGTTCGAGCTGGTAGTTGTGCCCGTGCCCGTTGAGGTTGTTGCACTTGCCGAAGAACTGTGCGTTCTCAGCGTCGGATAAGTGCGGGGCGTGCAGGCGGTGGGCCGCCGCGAAATCGAAGCGTTGGCGGACGAGTACAGACCCGGCGTGATCAGATGATTGTTGCATGGCGTTGGTCATCTCGACACTATGGTATGGGGTGAGCTGCCAGCGGATGGCAAAGAGCTCGTGTTTGATCTTGGGCTCAGCGATCGCCCAGAGCCTATCGAGCACCCGCCCGGGGTCGATGGTCGCATCGTCGCGGATCTGATCAGCGATGACTGGCACCAGATGCGTGCGCACGAGGGCATCGATCTCCTGAATCCCGATCAGGTACCCGGTTTGGGGGTCTGGGTGCCCGCGGACGCTCAGCGTCAGCTCGTAGTAGCGCCCGAGTCCGGCCATGCTGGGTTTGCCGGCGTAGGAGTTGTCGCCGAGCGTTGAGCCGTCGGGGTTGATGCAGAACCGGACGATCCGTCGAATAACTTGTGGGGGATGGGGATTGGACATGGTGCTGGGTGATTCTACGCGTAGAGTTGCCGGCTCGGTTCTCGCTTGGAAGGAACAGGAATGAACATGAACAGTTTTATGAAAATCGCCGGTTTGATCGTTGGGTTGGGGCTTGCATCGCTCGTTTCGGCGTGCTCCACACCGGCTCAAACCGCGCAGGAGACCACAATGCCCGCAAACGATGTTCTCGGATACGAAATCAACATGATCGACGGCCAGTCCCAATCGCTCGAGGCGTACCGCGGGCAGGTCGTGATGCTGGTCAATGTCGCCAGCGCGTGCGGCTTGACCCCGCAGTATGAAGGGCTCGAGGCCCTTTATCGGGAGCATAAGGACGATGGGTTGGTCATTATTGGGTTCCCGGCCAACGAGTTCGGGGCCCAGGAGCCCGGTAGCAACGAAGAGATCGCCCAGTTCTGCAGCACCAAGTTCGATGTCACCTTCCCGATGGCGGCCAAGATCGTCGTCAAGGGCGAGGGGGTCCATCCGCTCTATCAGCAGCTCGCCGAGCAGCCCGAACCCATCGGCGGCGAGCCCGAATGGAACTTCGCCAAGTTCCTCGTCAACCGCCAAGGACAGGTCGTCGCCCGCTTCCCATCACGGACTGCGCCCGAGGATCCGGCGCTGATCGCCAAGGTCGATGAGCTTTTGGGCGAATAATCTCGAAAATCGCCCGCATTGTGGGCTATTGCTAATCGCCCGTAAGGTGTTGCTACAGCACGCCTGCGGGCGTTTTTGTGTACATTTTGCGGGGTCTTTACAATACCTTCATATTCACAGGCTCGCAATCGGGGCGTGGGCGTGAGACAGTTGTCTTGTAGTTGAGGGAATGACCTCTACCAATCTCACATAGGAGAAAGCCATGTTGAACAAAGTGTTTGATCAGATGACCGGAAAGAGAATCGTTTCGACCCTTGCAGCGGTGGCCATGGTGCCGATGATCGCGATGGGGGTTGCAGACCAGACTGAAAACCAGCTCGGCGACGAGCTGCCGATCTACAAGTCCACCAGCGGCGTGTCGGGCACCATCGTGAGCATCGGCTCCGACACCATGAACAACCTCATGACCCTCTGGGGCGAAGAGTACAGCAAGTTCTACCCATCCGTGAAGACCTCGGTCGAGGGCAAGGGCTCGTCCACTGCTCCGCCGGCACTCATCGAGGGCCAGTCGAACTTCGGCCCGATGAGCCGGGCGATGAAGTCATCGGAGATGGACAAGTTCGAAGCCGAGTTCGGGTACGCCCCGACCGCGTTGCGTACCGGCATCGACGCGCTGGCTGTGTATGTCCACAAGGACTGCCCGCTCGACGAGATCAGCATCGATCAGATCACTGAAGTGTTCTCGGTGACCGGCGAAGACATGACCTGGGGCGACCTGGGCGTGACCGATCGTGCCTACCGCACCCGCAAGATCAACATCTACGGGCGCAACTCGGCTTCGGGCACCTACGGGTACTTCAAGAAGGTTGGGCTTCAGGGCAACGACTTCAAGGCATCCGTCAAGGAGCAGCCCGGTTCATCGGCCGTGGTCCAGGGCGTGACCGGCGATAAGTTCGGTATCGGCTACTCGGGCCTTGGCTACAAGACCGCTGGTGTCAAGGCTTTGGCCGTGTCCCAGGAAACTGGCGACGAGGCATTCGATGCCAACGCAGAAAATGCGCTCTCGGGCGAATACCCCATCGCACGCTTCCTCTACCTGTATGTGAACGCTGACCCAGCCGTCGGGATCACTGATCCTCTGCGTGCAGAGTTCATCAAGCTGATCTTCTCCAAGCAGGGCCAAGAAGTGGTTGCCAAGGACGGATACTTCCCCGTGCCGACCTCGGTCGCTCGTGAAGATCTCGAGAAGCTCAAGATCGAAGCCGATTTTTAAGTCGGGTTGAACCACAGCATCCAATCAATCTCTATACTGAGCCGGCGGGCGAGAGCCCGCCTGCTCATTTCAAGAACGAATTCATCCCCGCGAATCGAACACCATGGCAACATCGGACTCGAAAACCCGCAGCAACGCGTCGCGCCGGCTCCACGCGATGGACTCGTTGGCCGAGTTCGTGGTCACGACCGGCGGGTTTCTGGTGCTCGCGGCCGTGCTGGGCATCTGCCTGTATCTGGTCTGGGTGGTGCTCCCGCTGTTCGCCCGCGGGCAGGTCGGCGAGGAGATCACCGGGCAAACAACCGCGTTGACCGACTCGGCGCGGATCATGATCGATCCCTACACCCAGCACATGGCCGTGATCGGTGAGGGGCTGGAATACTCCGCGATGATGCTCGAGACCGGGCTCAGCGACGGCGTGCGTTCGGTTGCTGACAAAGAGGCCAAGCCCACAGCCATGAGCTTCGCCCGCGATGGCGATGTGGTCGCGGTCGGGTACGCGGATGGGAGTGTCCAGCTCGGATCGTTCGAGTATGCCTCTGAGCCGATTGCGATTGAGGGCCAAGACGGTCAACAAGCCGGCGAGCCTGTTGATGGGCATGTCGGTGGGCATGTCGATACCCATGCCGGTGGTCATCACGGGGAAGGCGAGTACGAACGGGTCATCGAGCCCGCCCCGTGGGGATACATCGAGCATCTTGAGCCCGGGCGTGGGCGACAGGTCGAGCTCGTGAGTGACTTCGGCGATGCGATCGAGCTCAAAGAAGGCAGCGGCCCGGTCGTCGCGATCGATTATCGGAGAGACCCGACCGGGAAGATGATCATGGCCGCCCTGCGAGAAGACGGCACGGCTTTGGTCAACACCGTCCGCACCATCCGCCCGCTCGGTGGCGGCAAGCCGACACTCAAGCTCAAGACCCAGTCGTTTACGCTCAAGGATACATCTTCACTGCCCGACTGGTTCGAGGTGACCGCCGACGGCGACCATGTGATCTGCGTCTGGAAGGACGGTCGGTGCGAGCGCTACGCCCGGATCGGTCGCGGCGGCTTCGAGCTCATCGAAACGATCCAGATCGGCGAAGACCATCACCAGATCACCACCGCCAACATGCTCCTTGGCGGTCAGACGATGCTCTTCGGGTTCGAGAACGGCTCGATCTGGTCGTTCCATGTTGCGAAAGATAAAACCGGCTCGACCGCTGATGAGATGATGCTGGTGCGTTCGCACAAGATCACCTCGACCCACGGGCCGGTGGTGGCGATGACGCCGAGCGATCGGGATCGCTCGATCGCCGTGCTCCACAGCGATGGCGTGGTCGAGCTGATCCACATGACCAGCGAGAAGCTTATCGCTCGTTTCAAGAGCGGGGTGGACAACCCGACGCTGGTGGCGATCGCTCCCAAGAACAACGGCGTGGCGGTCATGGGCCAAGACGGATCATACGCATTCCATGAGATCGAGCCGGGCTACCCGGAGTTCAGCGTGAATGCGTTGTTCGGGCGGGTGCACTATGAGGGTGTCGAAGAGCCCGAGTATGTGTATCAGTCTTCGTCGGGCGACGATGCTTCGGAGATCAAGCTGAGTTTGATGCCGTTGATCTTTGGGACGCTCAAGGCGACGGTCTTTGCGATGCTGTTCGCGATTCCTATCGCGGTGTTCGCGGCCGTGTATTCAAGCGAGTTTATCTCCAAGCGTGTGCGCCGAAAGGTCAAGCCAACGGTGGAGCTGATGGCCTCGCTGCCCTCGGTGGTGCTCGGGTTCATCGCGGCGATGGTGGTGGCCCCGTTTGTGGCGGCTCATCTGTCGACCTTCGTGATGGGGCTGGTGGTGTTCCCGCTGATGATCCTGACGGCTGCGCATTTGTGGCAGCTGATCCCGCTCTCGTATCGCTTGCGGACACGCTCCGGGCATCATCTGATGCTCGTCGGGCTTGCGGCCTTGGTCGGTGCGGGTGCGAGCATGTACATCGGGCCGCTGGTGGTCAAGTCTTGGTTTGCGCCCGACGCCTTCGATGGTGCGATGCTCGCGGGCGCGATCGAGGATGTGCCCAGCGATCGGCTCCCGAGCTGGTCGGGCGATGCGAGCTACAACACGCGGACTGTGCGCAGGCTGCGTGCGATCGGGATGGGCGTGGACTACGGCGTGGTCGTCGAGCCGATCGAGGGCGGAGATCATTCTCAGGCGCTCAACGAAGTCGGGCTCGAGACGGGGAATCTGGCCCGCTGGCTCAACGACGAATACGGACGGGCACGCCCGGGCTGGACGGTCGTGTTCTTCCCGCTGGCGTGCATCATCGTTTGGATCGCTCAGGCGTTGCTGATCCGACGCAAGATTGATTTGCTGATCAGCGAACGCAGTGCGCTCTATGGCGGCGTGGTTGTGCTGAGCAAGTTTGTCGTGCTGCTGGGGCTGAGCCTTGGGCTCGCGTCGATGATGGCGGTATTTGCCGAGTCGATGGGGTACGACCCGCGTGATTCGGTGTTTGGATCGTTCAGCCCACGCAACACTTTGGTCGTCGCGATCATTATGGGCTTCGCGGTGATTCCGATTATCTTTACGATTTCTGAGGACGCGCTCCAGGCGGTCCCGATGACCTTGCGGACGGCTTCATTGGGCGCGGGGGCAACACCATGGCAAACAGCGGTGCGGATCGTGATGCCGGTGGCGGCGTCGGGGATCTTCTCGGCGTGCATGATCGGGTTCGGGCGTGCGGTGGGCGAGACGATGATCGTGCTGATGGCGACGGGGAATACGCCGGAGATGGACTGGAATATCTTCTCGGGGTTCAGAACACTGGCGGCCAACATCGCCGTGGAGTTGCCCGAGGCACCCAAAGACGAGACGCACTACCGCGTGCTGTTCCTTTGTGGTTTAGTGCTCTTCGTGATGACCTTTGTGATTAACACCCTTGCCGAGCTTGTCCGGCGTGTGGTCAGAGCGAGGATTGCCGGCCTATGAGCGAGCAGCCCAACAACACGACGGCCACGACCACCCGCAGACGAACACTGCCCAGCGCGATCGGTGAGCCGATGGTCTGGCTCACGGGCGGGGCGTTGGTCTTGTGCCTGACGATGATCACGACACTGCTTGCGATGGTGTTGATCAACGGCTCGACGACCTTTTGGCCCGCGCCCATCGAGCGGGTGACGCTCGACGACGGCGAGGTGATCCTCGGGATCGCGACCGAGCACGAACGCGTCGCCGAGACCGATGCCATGCGGACGCTCTACCGCGTGGGCAACCGCGATATCGGTCAGGAGTCGTTTCGCTGGGTCGAGGATGATTCGATCGCACAGATCGAAACACCCAAGGACGCGTTGATGCTCGAGCGTCAGGCTTGGGGCGTGTGGTTTGGGATCCCCGAGTCGATTATTGAGCGCGATGAAGATGGCAACGAGCGGGTGGTTGCCGATGGGCCTCAGGCAGTGTACAAGCAGTACCCGGGGCTCCTCAACGAAGCGATGGAGCGCCGCGACGAGATCGAGCGCCTCAAGAGCAACGATCTGGGATCGATCAACGCCAAGATCGAATCGCTCCGGCTCGGGCTCAGCCAGGCGGAGATCCAGAGCCAGCGCGGGGGCGAGGGACTCTTCCGGCTCGGCTGGGGGCTCTGGGGTGTGTTCGCGGTGTTGCTGTGCGGGTGCATCGGGCTGGTCGTCCGGTGCCGCCACTTGGGCACCGAGATCGGATCAACCAAGGCCCGCCAAGGACAACTGATCCGGGCGACGGGCGTGATCAGCGCGATCATGCTCGCCCTGACGATGCTCATCGCCAGCCCGTGGACCGGCAAGGCCCTCGACGAGCAGGGGCTCGAAACGCTGCGGGCGGAGGTTGCTCAGCAAGAGACCGAACTGCTCGAGGCCTACGACGGGGTGCTGGCGACGATCCACGCCATCGAAGCCCAAAACGCGTTGCATCGCTTGGTCGTGGTGGAGCCGACGACGAATCACTTCGCGCCGATCTCGCAGACGCTCAGCGATGAGCCGATGTACATGAGCCAGGTCGTGCGGATCGTGCGGGCCAACGAGCTGTCGCTGGGCGGCAAGGCCGGCGTGTTCTTCTCCCGTTGGTGGGAGTACCTCTCGGCGTATCCACGCGAGGCCAACACCGAGGGCGGGGTGTTCCCGGTGATCGTCGGGACCGTGATCCTCACGCTGCTGCTGACGATCTTCGTGACCCCGATGGGTGTGATCGCGGCGTTGTACCTCCGCGAATACGCCAAGCAGGGGCTGATCACCAGCATGATCCGCATCGCGGTCAACAACCTCGCGGGCGTGCCCAGTATTGTTTATGGCGTGTTCGGGCTCGGGTTCTTCTGCTACACCGTTGGTGGGTATGTGGACACCGGGCCTTCGCTTGATGCTCGGCTCGGCGATGGTGCATGGTGGGGGATCTTTGTGCTCCTCGGGGCGTTGTTTGTGGGCGGATTCGCCGCCAAGCTGTGGAGCAAGCCCGATCCGGGCAAGGTCGCGACGGGTTTTCATATCTGGATGCAGCGGGTGTCGTGGCTAATCTGGATCGTGGTCTTTGTGCTTGGGGTGGTGCTGATCACCAAGATCCCGTACTTCCACGGGCTCTACGAGGCACGAGCGCAGGACGGCACGCCGACCTTTGGGGCTCGCGGGATGCTCTGGGCGTCTTTGACGCTCGCGCTGCTCACGCTGCCCGTGGTGATTGTGGCGACCGAAGAGGCGATCGCCGCGGTGCCCAACTCGATGCGTGAAGGCAGCTACGGGTGCGGGGCATCCAAATGGCAGACGATGCGTCGGATCGTGCTGCCCGGTGCGATGCCGGGGATCTTGACGGGGGCGATCTTGGCGATGGCCCGCGGGGCCGGCGAGGTCGCGCCGCTGATGCTTGTCGGTGCGGTGAAGCTCAATCAGGACCTGCCGATCTCGACGAGTGCCCCGTTTATCCACGCGGACCAGAGCTTTATGCACCTCGGGTTCCATATCTTTGACTTGGGTTTCCAGAGCCCGGATTCGCAGGCCGCCCGCCCGATGGTGTGGACGACGACGCTGCTGTTTTTAACCATTGTTTTCGGGCTGAATCTGGCGGCGATTATGATACGATCAAGGCTGCGTGCCAAGATGGCGGGCCCAACGGTATGACCACCACGGTAAACACTATGGACACAGAATCAACACAACCCGTTGCGCCCTCCAAACCCGTGGTCCGCTCGGTGGCCTACGAGCCTAGTCGAGGCACGCAGGAGCCTGTCTACGAGGTCATCGAAGCCATCCGGCGTGGCGAGGTCCCCGAGGCCACGGTCCATCAGGAGGTGCTCGACACCCCGGCGGTGATCGATGTCGAGCGGTTTAATCTGTGGTACTCGGAGACCAAGGCGATCCACGATGTGTCCATGCGTGTGCCCCGCGGGGCCGTCACGGCGTTGATCGGGCCTTCGGGCTGTGGCAAGTCCACGCTGCTGCGTTCGATCAACCGGATGAACGACCTCGTCGATGGCGTCCGGGTCGAGGGCGGGATCGCGCTCAACGATTCGTCGATCTACGCCCCGTCGGTGGATGTGATCTCGCTGCGTAAGCGCCTCGGGATGGTGTTCCAGAAGCCCAACCCGTTCCCGATGTCGATCTTTGAGAATGTGGTGTACCCGCTGCGGATCGACGGCGAGCGTCGCAAGGAAGTGCTCGAAGAGGCGTGCGAGAAGAGCCTGCGGGCCGCGGCGATCTGGGACGAGGTCAAGGATCGGCTCAAGAAGTCCGCCTTGGGGTTATCTGGCGGGCAGCAGCAGCGGATCTGCATCGCCCGCGCAATTGTGGCTGATCCTGAGGTGCTCTTGCTCGACGAGCCCTGCTCGGCGCTCGACCCGGTGGCGACGCTCAAGATCGAGGAACTGATCACCGAGATCTCGGAGCGCTACACGGTGCTGATCGTAACGCACAACATGCAGCAGGCGGCGCGTGTCTCCGACTACACGGCGTTTATGTACCTCGGACGCCTGGTCGAGTACGGCCCGACCGCGACGCTCTTCCAGACCCCCAAGCTGATCGAAACCGAGCATTATGTCTCGGGTCGGTTCGGATAAACCAGCGGTTCTCCCCGACCCGGTGCTGGACCGATCTGTCTAGGCGGTCTGATATCTTCTGCCCAAAGGTGCGGGAATTGGTGGATTGGGATACTCAAAGGTCGATAAGTAGGACTACGATTGTCGCTGGGCTAGATGTCCCGGTTTTTCGTCCGATAGTCCACGCAAACGCGGCGAGGAACGCCATGTTTGTTGGGTGACTGAGGAGTGCTATGAGCTCTGTTCCTAAGCCGAATGTGCCGTCAATTAACCAGTGGAATGCCCAGTACCTCGAAGAGCAGTACAAGGCGTACACGGTTGATCCTTCATCGATCGATCCCGAAGTCCGTGCGTTTTTCCAAGGCTTTGACCTGGCGCACGCCGACGAGCTTCGGCTGTTTGGCGATGGCTCCGCGCCGGCGCCAGCAGCGAGCGCCTCGCCGGCATCGGCTCCTGATTTTTCGGGTGCCGGAGGTGCAACTGGGGGCGGGGATGGGCAGATCCGTGTCACACCTACCCGCGGGCGACCGGCGGGCAAGGCGTCGCACTTTGAAGCGATCGTCGACGACCTCGTCGGCGCGTACCGCGATCAGGGGCATCTGTGCGCACAGATCGATCCGTTCGGGCGCGAACGCGATCGTCCGGACACGCTCACACCCGCGTACCACGGGCTCAAGGAATCCGATCTCGATCGCACGGTCGACGGCTCAAGCATGGGGCTTGGTGCACAAATCCCTCTTCGCGATGTGATCGCTCGGCTCGAATCGATCTACTGCTCGACCATCGGCGTTGAGTTCATGCATGTGGCGGACATCGAGCAGCGTGCGTGGCTGCTCGAACGATACGAGACTATCGGCGGCAAGCTCACGCTTGAGAAGCCTCAGAAAACAAACATTCTCGAGCAGCTCACCCGCTCGGAATCGTTCGAGCGGTTCTTGGGTCGGCGCTACCCGGGCGAGAAACGCTTCAGCCTTGAGGGGGCGGAATCCTTGATCCCGATGCTCGATCACATGATCGAATCGTTCTCGGATCTGGGAGCCGAGGAGATCGTGATCGGGATGGCCCATCGCGGGCGGCTCAATGTGCTCCACAACACGATCGGCAAGACGCTCGAGCAGATCTTTACCGAGTTTGAGGGCAACTGGTCCGAGGGCTTCGCCGACGGCGGGGGCGATGTGAAATACCATCGCGGGTACTCGGGCACCAGGCGGCTCAACAACGGTCGGATGGTTCATGTCGCGATGGCGAGCAACCCGAGCCACCTCGAAGCCGTCAACGGCGTGATCGAGGGGCGATGCCGGGCCAAGCAGCGCCTGCGTGGCGATACAGAACGCGAGCGAGTGACCCCGATTCTGCTCCACGGCGACGCAGCGATCGTGGGCCAGGGGATCGTGCAGGAGGTGCTCAACTTCTCGCAGCTCGACGGATACACCACCGGCGGCACCGTCCATGTAGTGGTCAACAACCAGATCGGGTTTACAACGCTGCCCGAGGACTCCCGCTCGGCGCGCTATTGCACCGATATCGGCAAGTTTATTGATGCCCCGATCTTCCATGTCAATGGTGAAGATCCCGAGGCCGTCGTCACCGTGGCGCAGCTCGCTGCGGAGTATCGCCAGAAGTTCAAGCGTGATGTGTTTATCGATCTCGTGTGCTACCGGCGCTATGGGCACAACGAGCAGGACGAGACGAGCTTCACCCAGCCGATCATGGCGGATCTAATTAAGAAGAAGCCTTCGGTGCTCAAGGTGTACACCGAGAAGCTGCTCTCCGAAGAGGCGATCAACGAGGCGGACCGCCAGTCGATCGCCCATCGGCTCAACGAATCGCTCGAGAAGGCACAGCAGTCCGCACAGAACGCCCCCAACGATCCGACGATCGACCCGGGGAGCGCACGCTGGGACGGGCTCTCGCACGCGTACAACTTCAAGCCCGTGGACACCAAGGTGACCAAGGCGCAGGTCGAAGAGGTCGCCAACGCGATCGGCACGGTGCCTGAAGATTTCAAGCTCAACCCGAAGCTCAAGAAGCTGCTCAAGGAGCGCAAGGAGCTGCCAAGCGCCGAGATGATCTCGTACGCCGATGCCGAGCAGCTTGCCTATGGCACGCTGCTGGCCGAGGGGCATCCGGTCCGGCTGTCCGGACAGGACTGCCGACGCGGGACCTTCTCGCATCGTCATGCGGTCGTGCGCGATTTTGAAACCGGCGTGCCGTTTACTCCGCTCAACTCGATCCGTGAGATCGGCGAAGAGGGCACCGCGACCCCGCCCGGGAGCCTTGATGACAACGGGGTGGCGCGCCAGGCCCACTTCTGTGTGCATGACTCGCCGTTGTCTGAAGTTGGTGTGCTCGCGTTCGAGTACGGCTACTCGCTTGCTGATCCGGGGATGCTCGTGATTTGGGAAGCCCAGTTCGGCGACTTCTACAACGGCGCCCAGGCGATCGTTGACCAGTTCATCGCGTCGGCCCAGCTCAAGTGGGAACGCTGGAGCGGGCTGGTGATGCTGCTGCCTCACGGGCACGAGGGCGCTGGTCCGGAGCATTCGTCGGCCCGGTTGGAACGCTTCCTCGAAATCTGTGGCAACGACAACATGCTCGTCGTCAACCCATCGACCGCGTCGCAGACCTTCCACATGCTGCGTCGCCAGGTCAAGGGGACCTATCGCAAGCCGTTGATCGTAATGACGCCTAAGAGCATGCTGCGTATCCCGACGAGCCCGCTTGGGGAGCTCTACGACGGGTGCTTCAAGGAGATGCTCGACGACCCACGCTTCGAGCAAGACGGATGGGATCGCGCCAAGGTCACCAAGGTGATCTACTGCAGCGGCAAGATCTACCACGAGCTCGACCAGCGGCGCGTCGCACGCGATCAGCGCGATGTCGCGATCCTGCGCGTCGAGCAGCTGTACCCGTTCCACAAAGAACTCATCGCCAAGCTCGATGCGCTGTACCCACAGAGCGCCGAGCGGGTATGGGTGCAGGAAGAGACCTACAACTCGGGCGCCTACCTGCATATCTGCGATATGTTCCAGGAGCTGATGGGGTGGGATCGTCCGGGCTATGTCGGGCGTCCGCGATCGAGTTCGCCGGCGACGGGTTCCAAGTCGATGCACAAGATCGAGCAGGAACTGGTGATCTCCAAAGCCATCGGGGACGCACCCGAGGACAACGCAAGCAAAGAGAAAAAAGCCCCGGCCGCGGCCAAGGCGTAAGGCACACAGATACGAGCAAATGGCCAATGACGGCCAGAGATGGAACAGACCATGAGCACACAGATTGTGATCCCAAATGTCGGCGAGTCAGTCACCAGCGGCGTCATCGCTGCCTGGAGCGTGGCCGACGGTGCGTATGTCGAGCGTGATGAAACCGTGCTCGAGCTCGAGACCGACAAGGTGACGATGGAAGTACCTGCTCCGGCTTCGGGCGTGGTCAAGCACAGCGCGGCCGAGGGCGACGAAGTTGATGTCGGCGCATCGGTCGGCGAGATCGACGAGTCCGCAGACAAGCCCGCAGGCGATGCACCAGCATCTGCTCCGGCTGATGATTCGTCCGCTGCACCGGCTTCAGATTCAACCCCTGCTCCCGCAGCCTCTTCAGAACCGGCTGCCGCACCGGCTACAGCTGTTGCTACGGCACCCGCTCCTGCTTCTGCTCCAGCTTCGAACGCTGATGTGAAGGCGACGCCGCTCGCTCGCAAGCTGGCCGACGACAAGGGGCTCGATCTCAAGAGCATCACCGGCACCGGTGCTTCGGGTCGCATCCGCGAACAAGATGTTCTTGCGTATATCCAGACGCACCAAGATGGAGCGCCATCAGCCTCGCCGGCGATCTCGGGCGGGACGACCCGCGAAGTCACGCAAGAGCGCATGTCGCCCATGCGTCAAGCCATCGCGTCGCGTTTGGTCGAGGCCCAGCAGACCGCCGCGATGCTCACGACCTTCAACGAGGTTGATATGGGCGCGGTGATGGATCTGCGCAAGCAGCACAAGGAAGCCTTCGCCGACAAGCACGGGATCAACCTCGGGTTCATGTCGTTCTTTGTCAAGGCGACCACGCAGGCGCTCCAGAAGTTCCCGCTGATCAACTCGTACATCATTCAGGGCGACAACGGCAAGCCAGCGATCCAGAAGCACAGCTACAACGATGTCGCCATCGCGGTGTCCGGGCCCAAGGGCCTGGTCGTCCCCGTGATCAGAAGCGCCGAGGACCTGACCTTCGCCGGGATCGAAAGCACCATCAAGGACATGGCCGTGCGTGCACGCGACGGCAAGATCACTCTCGACGAGATGCAGGGCGGCACCTTCACGATCACCAACGGCGGCATCTTTGGTTCGTTGATGTCCACCCCGATCTTGAACCCGCCTCAGAGCGCGATCCTCGGGATGCACGGCATCAAGAAACGCCCCGCCGAGGACCCGACCAACCCGGGCACGATCGCGCTGCGTCCGATGATGTATCTCGCCCTGAGCTACGACCACCGGATCGTGGATGGAGCGGAAGCGGTGCAGTTCTTGGTGAGTATCAAGGACGCGATCGAAGACCCCGCACGCTTGATGCTGGATCTTTGAGTCTGGCTATTTAGCGCCGATGGATTTTTTCTTCGCACTCTTATAGCTACTGAAGATCCGATCAAGACCAAAGCGCATCGAACCCCATGGTTCTGCCGGTGCATTGCCTAGTAGAACTTCGAAGTGTTCCGCGGCCCGTTGGTATTCATGAATTTTCGAAAGCCCCCACGCCAGCCAGTGGCGGCTTCTTTGCCCATTGACACCTTGGAAGCCCTCCCGGATGCATTGGTCATTCGCTTCGATGATGTCGCCCTTTACGCCGGGGTCTAACCAAACCTCTGGTGAACTGGTTGAATTGAGTTTGTGTGCTTCAATAAGCAGTGTGTGAGCACCGATCTTGGCTGGCAACCGAGGTATCAAGCTGCGTGCATGTTCGGCTAACCCGTTTGGTGATCCAAACCACCAACTCGATTCAGTAAACAATGAGTTTGAAGCATTGGCTTTGCATCCGGGTTCTCTGGACAATGCTTCGTCGAACAATTCTCTTGAAAGATCTGCGCGGTACAAAGCCCGGGCAATCCAGATTCGCCAATAATAGAAACTGGCATCCCTTGGGTTCAAAGTGGCTAATAGCGTAAACTGCTCATTGCAAGCGTTTATTTCAGAACGAAATTTTTCAGGATCTTTGCTCCCGTAGGTCCAGTCGCTGTAGTTCCATGCTTGTTTCGTTCTGTGAATTGTCGAAGCTATTTGGGCTGGTCGACTCTGAGATGTAAACCACTCTTGGACCTTCGCCGGTGTCTTGTTCCAGTCTGCTGCGGCTTCAAAGTAATAGTGCCGATCGTTGGTATCAGTCAGAGTGTTGAGGAAATTTTCAGCCTCTTGATGCCGTCCATTGAGCAAGTTATTCCGGAGAGTTTTAGCCTGTTCATTGTCGATGAATAGATATTCAAGATTCGCCAAGTTGTTTGTTCTTTTTGTGAAATGCATTTCTGTCATGGTCTGTGGACCCCTGCGTAAAACTTAATGTATATATGCTATTGAATAATCCATCACAAGCCCGGACTAGCATCTCGTAGACCTTGTCGAAGCCGTCGTCGCCGCCATAATAGGGGTCGGGGACATCGGGGGCTTTCGATTGATTTGTATATGCGGGGTCGAACGATCGCATCAGACGGACTTTGTCCTTGGGTGTGCCCTGCTTGATGAGCTCGCGTTGGTTGGACGCGTCCATGGGGATGATCCAATCGAACTCGATCGGGTCGGAGTCGGCGTCGAACTGGCGGGCGAGGAGGGTGGTCAGGTCGATGTTGTGTTTGGCGGCGGTGAGGACCGAGCGTGGGTCGGGCGGGTTGCCGACATGCCAGGCTCCGGTGCCGCAGGAGTCGATGCGGAAGCGATCGCGGAGACCTTGTTGCTGGACCATATGGGTAAAGATCCCGTCGGCCAGCGGGGAGCGGCAGATGTTGCCCAAGCACACGAAGAGCACGCTGGTTGGTTCAGTCATGGGTGGGCTCAGATTTGGTCTGCTGAGTTTGGTTTGAGTTGTTCGCGATCATCTCGTCGAGTTGCTCGATGATCGGGCCGGCCACACCGGGGGCGCGAGAGAGCCCGGCCCGCGTGGTTTGGTTCAGACGCAGCACGGGGACATCGGCGTTCTCGCACATGCGCTCGATGAGCATCGACGAGCCCGAGCTGTCGAAGCAGGGGTGGATGAGCGCGTCGAAGGCGGGCAGCAGTGTGGTGATCGGGTCGGACGCGACCAGTAGATGGAACCGTGATCCGAGCCCGCGGTGGTGTCGACGAGCGGCGGCCAGGTGGCTGGCGGTCTCGGGGACGATCCCGGTGAGGTTGTAGCCCGAGGCGTTGAGCAAGCCGAGCAGAAACGCGAGCTCGCGGGCGTCGACATCCGATGGTCGATCGGCGAGGGCACCGATGCACATGGTCTGGGGCTCGATGCCCATCGCCGAGCGCGAGATCGAACGGGCGGACTCGGCGATGTTGTCGAGCAGCGGGGGCAAGAGCGTGTCGAGGGTGACCGAGTTGCCCCGATCGATCCAGTGGTCCCGATCGCCGGGCTCGAAGGCGAGGATATCGACGCGTTTGGAGACATAGGAGGGGGCCTGGCTGGGCAGCGTGGACATCAGGTTGAGGTTCGTCTGGATGCCCGGGAGCAGCTCGGCGAGCTCGTCGTTCCAGCAGATCACACGCGATCCGTCTTTGGTGAGCTTTTTGATTTTTCGACGCAGCAGGCGGGGCTCGCCGATGGGGGGCGCGAGCCGGAGGTCCCATTCGAGCCCGAGGAGCTTGGCCTGTGATTCACACGAGCTGTCCCCGATGAGGATGACGCGCCCGGGCGGTGTGTGCCCATGCTCAAGGGCTTTGGCGCAGAGCATCGCGGGGACGATGCGTCCGAGCGAATGCGCATTGGGCATCGCGCTGGGCACGCTGACTAGGTGGATGACTCCGCTTTGTGGTGCGAGGCTGATCATCTTCGGTTGAGCACCGTTTCTTGGATCTCGTGCTTGTAGAAGAGCTGGGAGAGCCCGAGCCCGGTGCGCTCCGCGAGGTCCTGCTCGACCTGCAAGCGTTCGCCGGTGGTGGATGGATCGGTGCCCGGACGCTGGGGGATCTGGATGTAGAGCGGGGCGCCCTTCTCATCGGGCGGCCACAGGCGTGTGCCCGAGGCGACATCGATGATCTTCACCCGCATGGTCGAACGCGGTATGAATGTCCCGGTCTCGGGTGACATCGAGAAGTCAGTGATGACCGCGTAGATCACGATCTCAGCTCCGACCGAGCGCCCGAGTTCGGCGATACTTTTCTGTTCGCCGAAGCGTTCGTTGCTCGCGGCGGTGAGGATCCCGCGTGGATCGAGCATGTCGACGAGGATGCGTTTCTCGAGCAGCTCTTTGGTGGTGCGGTTGGCGATCGCGTAGCGCAGGCGGCGCTGGGTGATCTGGCTCGAAGGGTCATCGACAAAGACAACCGTCTTGGCGTCCTCGGCGAGGGAGTAGACGGGCTTGATCTTCTCAGGCCCGTGGATGGCGTAGGCGATCGGGGTGGCGATGTTGCAGCCCGGGACGAGGGTGAACGCGCCGGCGATCAACGCCCAGAACAGGATGGTTGTGGTTGTAAGAGAGCGTTTGTGTGTGTGCATGCGTGGCTCAGAACTGGGGTCAGGCGATGGGGTCGGGCGATGGGCGAATACAGGGTTGATTAATACGGGATGATGTTTGATTCTTCGTGCGTGTAAAAGAGCCAAGAGGCGCGGTTCACGAGCCGATTGGAGAGCTCGGTGGTGACGGCGGTTTCGGGGAGTTCGTTGCGCATAAACCCGGTCGAGTCGGGGAACTTGATCCGGAGTGCCTTTTCGAAGGTTGGATCATCGGGGAACCCGGAGTCGGACTCGTACACAGAGAGCATCGCCGAGACCGAGCCGTCCCAGACATACTGGTTGCCCGGCTCGTGGAGCGAGTACTCGATGACCTCGAGCACGATCAGACGCTCGACGCCGAGCATCTCGGCGACCTCGCCACGCGGCATCGCGATCCATTGCGGGGTGTTGTAGAGCACGGTGAGCAGGTCCTGGCTCGGGATCGCGAACGACGGGCCGGCGTTCTGGATGATCCGGTCGTTGATGCGTTGGGTGAGCCGAGCCGAGAGCCCGGGGTTGTTGCCCTCGATAAGGCGGTTGGCGCTGACGACGACGGTGAACGAATGCCCCGCGATGCCGTTGTACTCGGCTTCGACCTCGTGCGAGCCGGTACGCTTGGCGGACTCGGCCATGCCGCCGATCGCGGCGCCGATGATGCAGCCTTGGAGCGATGAGACCACGAGCAGCGCGAGCGAGGCTTGGATGATTCGGCGTATGATTGATCGTGTGTTCATGGCGGTGTGTTCACTCTGTTCTTGTTTGCTCGGTTTACCAGGTTACGATCTTGTACATCCAGGCGCCAACAAAGAGGACGCCGAAGATGAGGAAGAACCGTGGACGCAGCGCCGGCTGGATGACGGAGCTCAGGCGAGCGCCGGTCAGTGCTTGGCTCAGCGATCCCCAGAAGACCCCAGCGGTCATCAGCACCAGCAGCGTGCCCATCGGCTGGGTGCTCGCCGAGGTGATCCACGAGCCTTCGCCGGCGTGGGAGAAGGAGGTGGTCATGCCGCAGGTTGGGCAGGGCTTGTCGAGCGTCACCGCCCACATGCACGGCGTGAGCCCGAGCTGGGTATGGGTCCCGTGCCCATCGGCGGCCGGGCTCAGCCAAGCGCTCAGTGAGAGCACCGCAAGGCAGAGCGCCGCGATGCACGCCGCGCCGATCCGTTCGCCCAGCGTCGATCGCAAGGGTGTTGTGCGTTCGGGCTGTCTGAGGCTGGTCTGGTTCATCTGCATATGGATGTACGCCTCAAATACCGATCTGATCCGTGTCGCGTGTGTATTCTCTGGATTGTCCTGCTTCGGTTGAGCGGGTTCAATCGAACTTAAACACGCCTTTGCGGTATCCGTAGATATACGCGACGAGCGTGGTAAAGAGGAAGAACAAGATCCGCAGCAGCCAGATCTTCGAGGTTTCCGTCATCGGGTCGAGGCTCGTGAAGGTCTGGGCCCACGGGTAGAGGAAGATCACCTCGACATCGAAGACGAGGAACACCATCGCGATGAGGTAGAAGCGGATATTGAACCGCTTGCGGGCGGTTCCGACCGCGTCCATGCCCGATTCGTAGGTCTCGCCCTTGCGTTCGCCGGCTCGGCGTGGGCCGAGGATAAAGGAGAACCCGAGGTTCATCGCCGCGAACCCGGCGGCCGCGACGACCATCAACAGGATCGGGAGGTAGGCGCTGATCTGATTTGCTGCTGCGAGTGTCTGCATGGGGTGTCCGTCCAGAGGGAAAAACGAGCCGATCGCCTTCCTGGCGTATCAGCGATGATGATAGCACGCCGAAGCCCGGTTTGTGGCGTGCGATCGCACTGTTCCGACTGTCATTTTGGCATAGCGAATCGGGCTCCTGACACCAAAGGCAGGGGATTTGGGGCGTGTTGGTGGGGGATCGCCACATGTCGGGGCTCGGGGTCGGGGGGCGGCGGCGATGGGTTGGCACAGGGATTGCCACAGGTACTGGGCAGACGGTGCGCCCGCGCATCATCTATATGAGCCAGTGAAGACAATCATTGAGAGCAAATCGACAACTTAAGCAGACACCATCTGGGCATACAGCCCGTCAACGGAGAAATCAGATCATGGCATCCAAAGAACTGACATTCGATATCGAAGCACGCCAAGCCCTGCTCGCGGGGGTTGAGAAACTCGCCGCGGCCGTCAAAGTCACCCTCGGCCCACGCGGTCGCAACGCGGTGATCGACAAGTCATGGGGCGGCCCGACCGTCACCAAGGACGGGGTCTCGGTCGCCGAAGAGGTCGAGCTGCTCAACAAGGCCGAGAACATGGGCGCGATGCTCGTCAAGGAAGCGTCCTCGAAGACCTCCGACGACGCCGGCGACGGCACCACCACCGCGACTGTGCTCGCAGAAGCCCTCTTCAAGGAAGGGCTCCGCTGCATCGCTGCTGGGGTTGACGCCAACTCGCTCGTTCGCGGCATGAAGAAGGGCATCGAGCTCTCGACCGGCGCGATCAACAACATGGCCAAGCCCATCAACGGCAAGAAGGACATCCAGAATGTCGCCACCATCTCGGCCAACAACGATCCAGAGACCGGCAAGATCATGGCCGACGCGTTCGAGAAGGTCGGCAAGGACGGCGTGATCACCGTCGAAGAGGGCAAGGGCTTCGAGACCGATGTCACCGTCGTCGAGGGCATGCAGTTCGATCGCGGGTTCCTCTCGCCCAACTTCGTTACCGACCCCGACGGCATGAAGGTCGAGTTCGACAAGGCGCTCGTGCTCGTCCACGAAGACAAGATCGAGAACCTCACCAAGCTCGTCCCGTTGCTCGAAAAAGTCATGGGCGCCAAGAAACCACTCGTCATCATCGCCGAGGACATCACCGGCGAAGCGCTGAGCACCCTCGTGATCAACAAGCTCCGCGGGACGCTGCAGGTCTGTGCGGTCAAGGCCCCGGGCTACGGCGATCGCCGCAAGGCGATGCTCCAGGACATCGCGGTGCTCACCGGCGGCGAAGCATTCATGAAGGACCTCGCGACCGATCTTGACCAGATCGAGCTCTCGCAGCTGGGCATGGCCAAGAAGATCGAGATCACCAGCGACAACACCGTCATCATCGAGGGCGCGGGCTCGACCAAGGACATCCAAGGTCGCATCGAGACCATCCGTCGTGAGATTGAAAACTCAAGCTCCGACTACGATCGTGAGAAGCTCCAGGAACGCCTCGCCAAGCTCTCGGGCGGCGTGGCTCAGGTCAATGTCGGCGCTGCATCAGAAGCCGAGCTCAAAGAGAAGAAGGCACGCGTCGAGGACGCGCTGCACGCGACGCGTGCGGCACTCGCCGAGGGCATCGTCCCTGGCGGGGGCGTCTCGTTCATCCGTGCACAGGGCGCGATCGAGTCCAACCGCGAATGGAAAGCCGTCTTCGGCAAGTCCAAGGATGTCACCAGCGATGATATCGGGCAGAACAAGTTCGACTTCGCGTCGGGCATCAATGTCGTCTACCGTGCGTTGTCCGTCCCCCTGCGGACCATCGCCGAGAACGCCGGGGCCAAGGGCTCCGTCGTCGTCGCCAAGGTCGCCGATGGCGAAGGCACCTTCGGCTACAACGCACTCACCGACACCTACGAAGATTTGATCAAAGCCGGCGTCATCACCCCGGCCAAGGTCGATCGCTCCGCACTCATCAACGCCGGCTCCGTCGCGACGATGCTGCTGGCCGCCGACTGCATCGTCACCAACAAGCCCGAGAAGGCCGAAGCCGTGACCGCTGGCCCAGAAGGCATGGGCGGCATGGGCGGCGGCATGGGTGGTATGGGCGGCATGCCAGGAATGGGTGGCATGGGCGGTATGCCAGGCATGGGCGGGATGGGGTTCTAAATGAGTTCAACTACTGAAACATCAAGAGAATCGACATCATGGTGCGATGCCATCGAGGCATTTCGGAATCAGCTGTATGCCATTCCGGAAGTGAATCTCCGCTTAGCAAAGACTGGTGAAACATACTGTGAAGTTCAGTTCCAAAATGGAGAGGTCCATTGGGTTGAGCGTTTCTCAGAGAATTCCAGTATGCCAGGATTTATCCATTTTTTCTGTCAAGAACTTGGCCAGAATGAGTTGTATGAAGTTCTCACTCATAGAGACAAAGTTGAAACGATAAAGTGGATTCCAGAGAGTCATCTCCAAGAAGACGAGAAGCCTCCTTTCGGCTTTGCTCAACACACAAATTGATTTGCGGAGACTCAGTCATGGCGGAAAAAATTTATACAGTCCGAGCAAAATCAACGCATGCCGAATTTCATCGAGTGCATGTTGATGTCGATCCAGATCCTAAATCAGCACCGGTTGGTGAGAGCATGACTGTGAGGGTCTTGGAAGTTGAGAATTTGGTTGATGTAGGTGAAGTCGAAATCGTAAAATTTCCTAATGAAATTTGTACAGCATCAGGCACAAACAATAATTGGGAAGATGTCCGTGAAACCATTACGAGACATCTGAATCGTCCAACACTTTTTGAAATTGTAGACTAACAGATGGCCCTTTAAATAAAGGACCTCTGAAATCAGAGGAATAAGACATGGCAGTTAAACCACTAGAAGATCGCGTACTGGTCAAGCCAGTTGAACAGGAATCCGTCACCGCTTCGGGGCTCTACATCCCCGAGTCGAGCAAGGAAAAGCCGATCCACGGCGTGGTCGTGGCCGTCGGTCCGGGCAAGCGTCTTGAGAATGGCTCACGCATCGCGATGAGCGTGTCCAAGGGCGACACGGTTGTGTACGCCCAGGGCTACGGGACCACCGAGGTGCAGGTCGATGGGGACGAGCTCCTGATCATGCGCGAGTCCGAGCTTCTGGGTGTTGTCCAGGGCTAAGGCCCCGCAGCGACCACACGCCAGTTTCACAACGAACCACACTCCAAAGGAGTCAACAGATATGAGCACGAAACAGATTATGTTCGAGGACAAAGCGCTCCTCGAGATGAAAAAGGGTATTGACCAGATCGCCGACGCGGTCAAGTGCACCATGGGCCCGGCCGGCAAGCATGTCGTGATCGAGAAAGCCTACGGCGGCCCGCATGTGACCAAGGACGGCGTCTCCGTCGCCAAGGAAGTCGAGCTGCCCTCGCCGTTCGAGTCGATGGGCGCCAAGATGCTCTACCAGGTCGCCAAGAAGACCGCTGACAAGGCCGGCGATGGCACCACCTGCGCCACCGTGCTCGCCCAGGCGATCTTCACCGAGGGGCTCAAGGTTGTCGCGGCCGGTGCCAACCCGGTGCATGTCCAGCGTGGGATCAACAAAGCCGCCCATGTCGCGGCCGAAGCCATCGACGCGATCGCGACCCCCTGCAAGGGCAAGGGCGACTACAAGAAGGTCGCCACCGTGTCGGCCAACCACGACGCGGCCGTGGGCGAGCTGATCGCCGAGGCCATCTCGAAGGTCGGCGCTGACGGCGTCGTCGAGGTCGAGGACGGCAAGGGCGCACAGACCACACTCGATTATGTCGAGGGGATGCAGTTCGATAAGGGCTACCTCTCGCCGTACTTCATGACCGATCCGAAGACCGGCGAGTGCGTGCTTGAAGACGCGCTGATCCTCATCCACGAGAAGAAGATCAGCAACCTCGCCGACCTGCTGCCACTGCTCAACAAGGTCGCGACCTCGGGCAAGCCGCTGCTGCTGATCGCCGAAGATGTCGAGAACGAAGCCCTCGCGGCTCTCGTTGTCAACCGTCTGCGCGGGATGCTCAACATCGCCGCCGTCAAGGCCCCGGGCTTTGGCGATCGTCGCAAGGCGATGCTCGAAGACATCGCGATCCTCACCAAGGGGACCTATTTCTCCGAGGACCTGGGTCGTTCGCTCGAATCGATTGAGCTTAACGAACTCGGCACCGCCAAGCGGATCGTGATCTCCAAGGACAACACGACCGTGGTTTCGGGCGGCGGCAAGAAAGCGGACATCAACGCCCGCGCCAACCAGATCATGGCGATGCACGAGAACTCCACCTCGGAGTACGACCGTGAGAAGCTCATGGAACGCCACGCCAAGCTCACCGGCGGCGTCGCGATCATCTCCGTCGGCGGCATGTCCGAGACCGAAATGAAAGCCACCAAGGACCTCGTCGACGACGCGCTCCACGCCACACGCGCAGCCGCCAAAGAGGGCTACATCCCCGGCGGCGGTGTCGCGATGCTCCGTGCGATCGACGCCGTCAAGGCGGGCGCCAAGAAGGCCAAGGGCGACGAGAAGTTCGGCTTCGATATTCTGAGCCGAGCACTCACCGCACCAGCGTTCCAGATCGCGTCCAACGCCGGCTTTGATGGCGACCTGGCCGTCGATACCGTGCTCGAGGAAGAAGGCAACTTCGGACTCAACGCGGCGACCGGTGATTACACCGATCTGGTCAAGGCCGGGATCATCGACCCTGCGTTGGTCGCCAAGAGCGCGATCATCAACGCCGCTTCGGTCTCGGGGCTCATGCTCACGACCGATGTGATGCTGACCGATCTCAAGGAAGACACCGATGCGGTGATTGGCGCGGTGAGCTAAATCTGAATTATTGAACAACCCAAGCCCTCATCGGAAACGGTGGGGGTTTGATTGAAGATATTCTGTGCCGGTTTCAGTATGGAGAGTGTATGCCGGTTCAAATTGTTCATGGAAACTTGCTGAACCAAGATGTGGATGCCATTGTGAATCCATGGAACCGGAACTTTATACCTTGGTGGCTGCTGTTGCCGCAGGGGGTTTCGGGGCAGATCAAGAAGGCTGCGGGCAGAGGCCCGTTTCGGGAACTGGCGAAAGTTGGCCCGATGAAGACAGGTCAAGCAGTCGAGACAAGTGCAGGAACACTATCGTATCAATGGATTTTACATGTGGCGGCGTTGGAATGGTACTGGGTGGCGACCGATCGCTCGATTCGCCAGAGTGCAATCAACGCCCTCGAACTCGCAAAGAAGTTAAACATCCGCTCGCTCGCGTTTCCGCTCATCGGGGCAGGCACCGGCGGGAAGCAACAGGAACGATCGATGGAGTTGATCAGAGCAGCGTGTGAACAGCATGCCTCGGATCTAGAAGTGACGATCGTTCGGTATCAGAAAGCGGCTGGAGAGTAAGTTTTATGACAGCAACCCGCGACTATTACGAAGTGCTCAGCGTCGAACGCACGGCTGACGGCGACGAGATCAAACGCTCCTATCGGCGATTGGCGATGAAGTTCCATCCGGACCGCAACCCGGATGATCAGGACGCCGAGCGGATGTTCAAAGAGTGCGCCGAGGCCTACGAGGTGCTCAGCGATGACTCGAAGCGCAAGATCTATGACCAGTACGGCCACGAGGGGCTCCGCGGCCATGGGGCGGCGGGCCATGACTTCAACCGCATGAATGTCGACGACATCTTCTCGATGTTCAACGACATCTTCGGCGGCGGCGGCGGCGGACGCGCTCAGCGGCGCGGGCCGGCTCGCGGGTATGATCTCGAGACCGAGGTCGTGCTGACGCTCAACGAAGTGCTCACCGGCGTGAGCAAGGATGTCGAGTTCACCCGCATGGACATCTGCGAAACCTGCACGGGCAGCGGGGCCAAGCCGGGGACGGAGCCAGTCACCTGCGAGACCTGCCAGGGTCAGGGCAAGGTGCAGCAAGCCGGGCTCGGGGGCATGTTCCGCATGGTCGTCGCCTGCCCGACTTGTCGTGGACGCGGCAAGACCATCAAAGACAAGTGCGACAAGTGCCACGGCAAGGGTCGATTGGGCAAGAAGCGGAGCCTGAGCGTGAAGATCCCCGCGGGGATTCATGACGGGCAGGCCGTGCGCGTGCCCGGCGAGGGCGAGCCGCCGAGCGCCGAGCAGTCACCCAACGGCCAGGGCACCCGCGGCGATCTGCATGTGGTCGTCCGCGTGAAGAACCACGAGTTCTTCGAACGCGACGGCGATCATTTGCTCATGGAGATGCCGATCTCGTTCACGCAGGCGACGCTGGGCGGCGAGGTCGAGATGCCGACGCTTGAGGGCAAGACCACGCTCAAGATCAAGAAGGGCACGCAGTACGGCGATCTCTTCCGGATCAACGACGCCGGGCTCCCGAACCTGCGCAACGGGCACCGCGGCGATCTGATCGTGGTGACCAAGATCGAGACACCCAAGAAGCTCACCAAGAAACAGGAAGAGCTCCTGCGTGACTTTGCCAAGACCGAAGACAAGCATGTGAACCCCGAATCCCACGGGTTCTTCAAGAAGATCACCGATTTCATCGGCGGCTAATGCCGAGAGACGAGATTTCCTATGAACGATACCAAGAACACCGAGAACCACGACCTGGGCGATGAGGCTATGAGTGAACAAGAAGCCAGAGATTTCGAGGCCCAGGCCAATCAGAGCGCCGATCAACAGGCGGGCCAGCAGGCCGAGCGTGCAGAGCATGCCGCCCGGATGGAATCGATCCGCCAGCTCGCCCGCGCCGGCGAGCTCGAGGTGCTCCCCGAGCAGGCCGAGATCGTCGAGGCGCTGATTGACACGATCACCCAGCGCGACGAGATGCAGGGCAAGCTCATCCGCGCCACGGCCGACCATCAGAACTTCCAGCGTCGGGCGAGCATCAACGAGCGCGAAGCACGCACCGGGGCGACCCAGGGCGTGGTGCAATCGCTGATCCCGCTGCTCGATACCTTCGAGATGGCGTTGCTCCAGGACCCCGAGAAGGTGTCCGCCGAGCAGGTGATCCAGGGCGTGAAGATGATCCGCGACGAGTTTCTCCGCATGCTCTCGGGCTACGGCGTGAGCTCGATCGATCCGAAGGTGGGCGACGAGTTTAACCCGATCGAGCACGCGGCGATGATCCAGCAGGCCGTCGAGGGGATCGAGCCCGGGCACATCTCGATCAACATGGGCATCGGCTACAAACTCGGCGAGCGTGTGGTCCGCCCCGCGAAGGTGGCCGTGGTTCCGGCACAGACCGATGAAGCCGATACCGTTGGCGAAGAATCCGGAGAGGATTGAGCGATGCCGACCTACGAGTACCGCTGCAACAACTGTGGGCATGAGTTCGAGCTGTTCCAGTCGATGTCGGCCGGGGTCAAGAAGAAGTGCCCCCAGTGCGCGAAGATGACGCTTGAGCGATTGATCGGCACGGGCGCGGCCGTGATTTTTAAGGGCTCGGGTTTCTACGAGACGGACTATCGCTCCAAGTCCTACAACAGCGACAAAGAGGCGGACTCGAAGGCGAGCACGAGTTCGGATTCGAAAACCGAGACCAAAGCGGACACCAAATCCGACACGAAGGCAGACACCAAAGCCGACAAGAAGCCCGACAAAAAAAGTGAGTCGACTCCGAAAAAGACTCCGACGAAGAAGGACTAACCATGCCCATCCTCGGCACCGGCGTGGACATCGTCGAGACATCCCGCATCGCCGACCTGATGGGCAACCACCCCGAGCGGTTCCTCGAACGCTGCTTCACCGCCGGCGAACAGCAGGATTCCCAGAGCACCAAACGCCAGATGGAGCACCTCGCGGCTCGCTTCGCCGCCAAAGAAGCCGCGCTCAAGGCACTGGGCACGGGCTGGGCCCAGGGCATCGGATGGACCGACATCGAGGTGGTCAAAGAACAATCGGGCAAGCCCACGCTCAACATCACCGGCAGAGCTCAAGAGATTGCCGATTCGATGGGCATCACCAGCTGGCACCTCTCGCTGACGCATATTTCCACGCACGCGGTTGCTTCGGTCATCGCAGAGGGGCAATGATCGACCATGCCATTGCCCACCGTGCTCATGACCGATGTCGTCCGCTCCTCTCAGCAGGGGGATTCCCACGGCGGCGCGTACCTCGTCAACCTCGAAACCAAATCCTTCGAGCAGGTGCTCGATTGGAATAGAGCCGAGATCAACTGGGAGGGACGCGGGATGGGGCGCGGGCTCCGCGGCATCTGCTATGTCGGTGATGAGATCTACATCGCGGCCTCCAACGAACTCTTTGTCTTTGACCAGCAGTTCAACATCCTCCGCTCGTACACCTGCCCGTACCTGCACCATTGCCACGAGATCGCCTACGACGGCCAGGGGTATATCTACCTGAGCGCGACGAGCTACGACTCCGTACTCCGCTTCAATGTCCAGTCCCAGCGATTTGATCAGGGCTGGTGGATCCGCCCGACCAAGGGCATGCACAACGGCAAGCCGGTCTATGGGCTCAAGCCGGTCGTGTATAACCCCAACGAAGAAGGCGGGGCCCAAGAGGGCGACAACCTGCACATCAACAATGTGTGCGTGCATATCCAGGGCGATGCTCGTGTGCCGATGTTCTCCGGGCTGGCGATGAACGCGCTCATCGCGATTCAAGACGATCAGGTCAAGCCCGTCGCGATGGTTCCCTCGACCACGCACAACTGTCAGCCTATGGGCGACGGCGTGGTGATGAACTCGACCGGGCAGGACGCTGTGGTCATCACCGACAAGCGGGCGCGGGTGCTCAAGAAGATGAGCTACCCAAGGTACGAAGAATCGGAGCTGCTCAACACCGATATCCCGGGCGATTATGCGCGACAGGCCTTCGGGCGTGGGCTGTGCATCGACCATCAAAATAAGTTGCTGATCGCGGGCTCCTCGCCGGGGACGGTGAGCGCATTTGATGTAGAATCGGAATCGCTTGTCTCGACGGTCCAAGTGTCGAACGATCTCCGCAACGCGCCCCACGGGCTGGAGATCTGGCCGTTCTGAGCATTCGCTCGCGTGCCAATCTCGCTCTGATGTTCAACTCAGTTTATCCAAGGACCGCCCCATGAACCTCGCCCTCGCCCTGACCAAGAGTTTTCTCCGCAGGCCCAGGCATGCGTTCATGGTCGATGACATGCGGACTTATCGTGGGATCGATCTGATGGTCGCGGGGATGCACATCGCCGATCAGGTTGATGCGCACGCGGCTCAGCCCCGTGTCGGGCTGCTGATCCCGACCTCTGGCATCTTCGCCGCCGCCGCCTATGGCGTCTGGCTCAGCGGGCGCACGGCTGTCCCGATGAACTACCTCCTCGACGAGCCCACGCTCAACTACATCATCGACGACTGCGGCTGCGACCTGATCATCGCGTCGCGCAAGCTCATCGAGCACATCGGGTTCGTCCCCAAGTGCAAGAAGATTATCTATCTCGAGGACATCAACTTCAAATCGCTGCCCACGCCCCGCCTGCCCAAGTGGACGCCGGCGAGCGATCTGGCCGTGGTGTTGTACACCTCGGGCACTTCGGGCAAGCCCAAGGGCGTGATGCTCTCGCACAAGAATCTGCTGGCCAACACATCGCAGCTCCGCGAGCACATCAAGGTTGGTCCAGAGGACATCTTCCTCGGGGTGCTGCCCCAGTTCCACAGCTTCGGGCTCACCGGGCTCACGCTGATGCCGCTGCTGTATGGGTGCAGGGCGGTGTACACCGCGCGCTTCGTGCCCAAGAAGATCGTGGGGCTGATCCAGGAGCACCGCCCGTCGATCTATCTCGCCATTCCCTCGATGTACAACGCGATGCTCACCGTGAAAAGTGCGGTCGCCGATGACTTCACCTCCTTCCGCCTGATGCTCAGCGGCGGCGAGCCCTTGCCCGAAGATGTCCGCACGCGATTCGCTGAGCGGTTCAACCAGACCATTGTCGAAGCCTACGGGCTTACCGAGACGGCTCCGGGCACGAACCTGCTGCTGCCCGAGGAAGGGCGATTGGGCACGGTTGGGCGATCGCTACCACGGATCTCGCAGCGCATCATCGACCCGGCGTCCGGGTGCGTGCTCCCGCACTCGACTGATGGCGAGCTGCGCATCAAGGGCCCCAATGTCATGCAGGGCTACCTCGGGCTCGAGCAAGAGACCCAAGAAGCCTTCGACTCCGACGGCTACTTCTGCACCGGTGACATGGCCCAGATCGACGCCGACGGGTTCCTCAAGATCACCGGGCGGATCAAAGAGATGATGATCGTGGGGGGCGAGAATGTCTTCCCTCGCGAGATCGAAGAGGTCCTCAACGCCCACCCCCATGTCCACGATTCCGGGGTCATCGGCGAAACGGACCCGATGCGGGGCGAGGTCCCCCTCGGCTTTGTTGAGCTCGAAGAAGGGCTCAGTGCGGACCCTGACGAACTCAAGCAGTGGTGCCGCGACCGCTTGCCTGGCTACAAGGTGCCCAAGCGGATCATGATCATCGACGCCCTGCCAAGAAACGGCACCGGCAAGATCATGCGCAGGGCATTATCTCCCCAAACTTGAGCTACCTGAGCGCCGTTTGGCTCCGGTTTGAGCACGCCCGCCTAGACTCGATCCCGGCGGCGTTTTCAGCTGCCACGCACTCCCAAACATTCAACACACGGAGCGAAAAGTGGAACTGTACATCGATACCGCAAACCTCGACGAAATCAAAGAAGCCCATGATCTTGGCATCCTCGACGGCGTCACCACCAACCCGTCGCTGATCGCCAAAGAAGGCATCGACTACGGCGTCCGCCTGGCCGAGATCTGCGAAGTGGTCTCCGGTCCGGTCTCGGCCGAGGTCATCGCCACCGAGTTCGACAAGATGGTCCCCGAGGGGCTCGATCGGGCCAAGATCGCGTCCAATATCGTCGTCAAGCTCCCGAGCACCATCGACGGCATCAAGGCGTGTAAAGTTCTCTCCGACCAGGGCATCAAGACCAACATGACCCTGTGCTTCCAGGCGATGCAGGCGATGCTCGTGGCCAAAGCCGGGGCATTCTTGGTCTCGCCGTTCATTGGTCGTCTCGATGACATCTCGCAGGACGGGACCGAGCTGATTTCCCAGATCCGCACCATCTATGACAACTACGGCTACGAGACCAAGATCCTCGCCGCCTCGATCCGCCATCCCAAGCACATGCTCGAGTGTGCGTTGATCGGCGCCGATGTCGCAACCCTGCCGTTGAGCGTCATCAAGCAGCTCGCCAAGCACCCGCTCACCGATAGCGGCATCGAGAAGTTCCTCGCCGACTACGCCAGCGCGTTTGGTGGATAACTCGTCGAAAAAATCAAAGCTCGATCAAAGCCGGATGCTCAAGCGTCCGGTTTTTTTATTCGAGCCGTTTATTCGACTTCGAAGATGAACTCGATCTCGACGGGCGCATTGAGCGGCAGGCCCGAGACCCCGACGGCCGCCCGCGCGTGGCGACCGCGATCACCGAAGATTTCGAGCAGCAGGTCCGAGCACCCGTTGGCGATCTTGGGCTGGTCACCGAACCCAAGATCCGAAGCCACAAACACGCCGATCTTGACGGCTTTCACTACCCGATCTAGATCACCAATATCAGCCTGTAGACAGGCGAGCCCGTTGAGGGTGCACTGTCGGGCGCAGGCGAGGGCCTGTTCGAGCGAGACCTGCGAGGGCACAAGCCCGGCAGAAATGAGCGAGCCGTTGCTCATCGGGATCTGCCCGGAGATGAACACCTGATTCCCAGAGCGGCGAGCGGGCACATACGATGCGATGGGCTTGGGAGCCTCAGGGAGCACGATGTTCAGGGCTTTGAGGGCTTCGTTTGGGTTCTTTGTGGTCATAATTCAGGTCTATTGATGGTAGTTTGGGGTGTTTTTTGGATGCTCAGGGGCAGATATGGAACAGATCCGGTTGCTGTCCGAATAGGAAGATGATATGCTTGCCTCGCAAGTCGTCGCCATCTGGCGGCACTGGTAAATGTGAATCGGCTCAGAGATATGTGTCCTTATACGGGCCTCCGTTTGGAGATCACCCAGTTTTCCTTGATTCTGCCGAATCACACTTGCCGACATTTCGGCCTTCGTGTTCACCGGGCAAAGCGTGAACAGAGTGTATTTCAGGCGTGTCCTATCTGATGGTTTCAGATCACCCTGGGGTATTTCAGGCACCCACCGGGCAGCGTGTTGCTGGATCGGTACGACTTCAAGGAGTCAAGGAATGAACAAGAACAGAAAGAATGCGTTTACGCTTATCGAGCTTCTGGTGGTCATCGCGATCATCGCGTTGCTCATCGGCATCCTCCTGCCCGCACTGGGCCAGGCCAAGAAGCGGGCCAACTCGCTCAAGGACTCGACCCAGATCCGCTCGATCATGCAGGGTCTCGTGGTTTTCGCGGGCAACAACCGTGATAACTACCCGCTGCCAAGCCGCATCGACCGCAACGATAAGACCATCGTTTCGGCGACTCCAGCAGACGCACAGCTCAAGAACACCACCGGCAACATCTTCTCGATCCTCATCTCACAGGGTGTGATCGAAGCCGGTATCTGCTTCAGCCCGATCGAGCTGGGCAACTACGAAGAGTACAAGGACTACGAGTTCGATGCCCCGACCGGTTCGCCGATCAACGGTGATATCAGCCAGGCGCTCTGGGATCCAAACTTCAAGGGCACCCCGAATGACTACGGTGCAGACGACGGGGAATTGGGTACCTCAGAAGGCAGCTCATCAATCCCAGGATTCGATGATCTCCCCGGCGGATTCAGCTACGCCCACACCCCGCCATTCGCATTCCGTCGTCCACAGTGGGCCAACACCTTCGATGCACTCGAGCCAGCACTCTCAAACCGTGGCCCCGTGTACGAGCTCGATGGTACAGGCGAGCAAGGCACATGGGATCTCTACGATGACGGCGGCACCGCTACCGGCGACGGCCAGACCCCTCTGGGTGTCAGCTCGGTGACCCTCGCGATGAACGGCAACAAGGCTTCATGGGCCGGCAACATCGGCTTCAATGACTCCCATGTTTCGTTCTTCACCGAGCCAAACCCAACTCAGGTGATCTGGGCATACAGCAACCTCGATAACGAGTACAAGTCGCAGCCAGACAATGTCTTCATGAACGAAGATGATGCGGATCGCACAACCGAAGCCAGCTTCGATGCTCCGGACTCACGCCTCACCGGCGAAGAGAACAACCGCAACGCGTTCCTCGTTCAGTACAGCGCCGTGAAGCTCAATGGCACCGATATCGATATCGAACGCTACTACGATTGATACGATTTGTTGACCGACTCGGTCAATCAAAATCTGCAAAGACAAAGCCCGCAGCCGACCGCTGCGGGCTTTTTTTCTTTTGACTCCTTCAACACGCTCATACTGAGATTACAACTGGGCTAGGGTATGGCACAGCCATGACCACCCGACCAGCCCAACATCCCAACACTCACTCCGACGATTCGGAAACGCGAACTGCACAGCTTGCACACAAGTTCGAGCAAATCGTCGGGCTCTCGCTTCGCACGGACCCGCATACACGCGGGCTCTACGCCACAGACGCCTCTCTCTACCAGGTCGCGCCGATCGGGGTAGTGATGCCAACCCATGTTGACCAGATCCACAAAATTCTTCGTCTGTGCAACGAGCACGATCTCCCCGTGCTCATGCGGGGTGGTGGAACGAGCCTCGCCGGGCAGTGTGTCAATGAATGCATCGTGATCGACGCCTCCCAAGCCTGCTGCCGATTGCTGAGTATCGACACAGAGCGGCGCTCCTGCCAAGTCGAGCCCGGACTCACCATTGATGATCTGAATGACCAACTCGCATCGCACGGGCTATTCTTTGCACCTGATCCGTCCACGGCCCGCCAAGCCAACATCGGGGGCTGTATTGGCAACAATGCCGCGGGGGTGCACTCGGTGCTCTACGGACGCACCTCCGAGAATGTGCACGCAATCGACGCCTGCCTGATCGACGGCACCCGCGCCCGCTTCGGGCCAGGGTCGGCAAAGGACAACCCGGTCGTCCGCTCGATCACCACTCAAGTGATCGATGTCGTTGCCCTACACGCCGATCTGATCCGCGAGCGTTTCCCCAAAACCATGCGCCGATCCAGCGGCTACCAGCTCGATGTCATCCTCGAAGAGCTCGAAGCACACAACTGGGACCCGGATCAGGTCAACCTCGCGCCGCTCTTGTGCGGTTCCGAGGGCACGCTGGCCGCGACGCTGGGTGCGACGCTCACGCTCCATCCGATCCCGGCGTGCAAGGGGCTCGCGGTGCTGGCCTTCGATCATTTGGACCGGGCGATCGCAGCGGTCGATTCAATTTTGACGCTCAATCCATCGGGTGTCGAACTCCTCGACGATCTGATCATGGAACTCGCCCGCCAGAATACCGAATGCCGGCGCTATGTCGATCTGCTCCCCGACCGGTCGGCCAAGGCCGTGCTGCTCGTCGAGTTCTTCGCCCAAGACAACGCGTCGATTGAGAATGCATTCGAGCGGCTCAATGAGCTCTTCCCAACGATCCCGATGAGCACCAGCACCGATGCCCAAGCAATGGGCAACGCATGGAAGCTCCGCAAGGCCGGCGAGCCGTTGCTCCACGCGATCCAGGGCACACGCAAGCCGCTGGGCTTCGTCGAAGACAACGCGGTGCCCGTGAAAAATCTCGGCGAGTTCGTCCAGCGATTCCGAGAAATCGTCCAGGCCGAGGACACCATCGCGTCGTACTACGCCCACGCGTCGGTCGGGGTGCTGCATGTGCGCCCGCTGCTGGATCTGCACGATCCTAGCGACGAGCAGGCCATGCACCGCATCGCTGCCAAGGTCGCGGAGTTGGCCAAGGAACTCGGCGGCGTCCCCTCCGGCGAGCACGGCGACGGGCGCGTCCGGGGCCCATTCATCGAATCCTACTTCGGGCCAGAACTGCTCAGCGCCTTCCGCGAGATCAAAGCCATCTTCGATCCAAAGGGGCTATTGAACCCCGGCAACATCGTCGATCCCCAGCCCGTCGAGACCATCAGCGCCAACACCCGCATCAAGCCCAAGGACAAGATCATCGAGGTGCCAACGCTCGATACCTACTACCAGTACCAGCCCGAGCAGGGCTTCGCCCACGCGGTCGAGCTGTGCAACGGCGCGGGTGTGTGCCGACGCAAGCAGGGCGGGGTGATGTGCCCGTCCTACCAAGCCACCCTCGAAGAACGCCACTCCACCCGAGGACGCGGCAATGCCCTGCGTCTAGCCATCACCGGGCAGCTGGATCTCACGCAATCATCAAGCACCTGGGCAGTCTTCGACGACGCATCGACTAAGGAAACACTCGACCTGTGCCTGAGTTGCAAGGGCTGCAAATCCGAGTGCCCAAGCTCGGTGGATATCGCCAAGCTCAAGTCCGAGTATCTCGCCCAAGGCTACAAGCAGCACGGCGTGCCTCTGGCGGTGCGTGTCATGTCCAACATCCACCGGATCAATAAGCTCGGTTCGCTGACCCCCTGGATCGCCAACATGATCAACACCCGGGCACCCACGCGTTCGATCATCACCCACGCACTGGGCATTCATTCTGACCGATCGCTCCCGCACCTAGGCAAACCGATCAAACGCCGGGGCTTTCCGGATGGCGATGGGCCTAAGGTGCTCCTGCTCTGCGATAGTTTCACCACGCACAACGATCCATCGATTGCCAATGCAACTATCCGCGTTCTCGAATCCTTTGGCTACCGCGTCGGGATCGAGCCGGTTTCTGATCTGGGTCGCTCCGCGATCTCGTTGGGCAACCTGACTCACGCGATCCGCGACGCACAGAAGACGCTCGATCAGCTCAGCGATTTGATCGCCGATGATACGATTGAAGGCTTCCTAATCCCCGAGCCCTCGTGCTTGTCGGCGGTGCACGACGATTGGGCGGATCTGAAGCTCGATCGAGACCCGCAGCTCATAGATCGGCTCAAAGCCAAAGCCGCCCTGCCTGAGACCTTCCTCGAAGCCCGCTGGGCATCACACCCCAAGCATCCTGTATTCAAACAACCTACCGGCAAGATTATCCTCCACGGGCACTGCCACCAGAAATCACTCTGGGGCATTGAAAGCTCCTCGGCCATCCTCCATCGCATCTTCCCCGGGCGCGTGGATGTGCTCGACACCGGGTGCTGCGGGCTCGCCGGTTCGTTCGGCTACGCACAGCACCGCTTCGACCTCTCGATGAAGATCGGCGAACAAACCCTGTTCCCCGCGGTCCGGGCATCAGGCGACGAAGACATCATCGTCGCGCCGGGCACTTCATGCCGACACCAGATCCTCGACGGCACCGCCCGCGCATCGCTCCATCCGATCGAGCTAATCGCTCAGATGCTCGACGACAAATAGATTACGCAGGGCTGGGCACGGTCCGGGCGATCGATTCGATCAGCTCCGCCGCCAACTGCCAGTGAGCACGCGTGCCCGCGCCATCGATGACCAAGCGATGCGCACACACGGGCACAAGCAACGCGAGCACATCATCGGGCTCGACAAAGTCACGCCCGTCCATCCACGCCAGTGCACGGGCCGCCTGCGCGAGCGCCAACGAACCACGCGGCGAGAGCCCGACCAGAATCTCGTTGGAGTCGCGCGTCGCCCGCGCGATGTCCACGATGTATTGGCGCACCGGCTCGCTCAGGTGTACCTGATCGACCTGCTTCTGCATCTCGATCACATCGTCACCCTGGATCACCGGCATGATCTTGTCGAGCACGGTCGTCGCCGGACGCAGATCAAGCAGCTCGACCTCGGCCTGCTCATTCGGATACCCCATCGAGATCCGCATCAGGAACCGATCGAGCTGGTTCTCGGGCAGCGGATAAGTCCCCTCGAACTCGGCCGGATTCTGTGTCGCCACAACCATGAAGGGGGCGGGGAGCGGGTGCGTGATGCCCTCGATCGAGACCTGCGCCTCGCTCATCGCTTCGAGCAATGCCGACTGCGTACGCGGGGTGGTCCGGTTGATCTCGTCGGCCAGCAAGATGCTGGTAAAGATCGGACCGGGCTGGAACTTGAGCTGCGAGCCGTCGCCAGAGAACACCGTCACGCCCAGCAGGTCCGCCGGGAGCATGTCGGGGGTGAGCTGGATCCGCTTGAACGGGCACGCGATCGACTTGGCCAGCGTCGATGCCAGCAGGGTTTTTCCGACACCGGGCACATCTTCGAGGAGCACATGCCCACGGGCGAGCAGGCAGCAGATCACCCAGTTGACGGCCGGCGAGTCGCCGAGGTAAACCTGGGCAATCTGGTCACGGAGAGCATCGATCTTTGATTTCATGATTTGAGTTTCGGGGAATGAGTGAGCGAGCGAGAATCGCCGACGGGCTTCAAGTGCCCGAGCGGTGGAATGCATATCCTATCGTATCGTCGGGTGTCTGGCATGTTGATGCACAAAGACTCATTCGGGAGCAATCGCGAAGGGTTCCATGTGGTATCCTGACGATTCTTCGTTTCTGCAGTCTCACCAACGAAGAATCAATGAATCAGCAGCACGGGTCAGCAGCATGGATCACCCCATATCACAACCCGAGTCCAACGAGCAGTATCAAACCGGCGAGGTGGACTCAGCGATCGCCCGCCAGCTCACCGGCGAGCTCTTCTGCATCGGGTGCGGGTACAACCTGCGCGGGCTCTCGATCCGCGCCAACTGCTCCGAGTGCGGCATGCCCGTCCGAGCGACGATCCTGGGAATTGTTGATCCGCACGCCGACGAACTCGTTCCACTGAGCGCACCAAAGATTTCCGCACTCGGGCTCAACGCGTGGAGCTTCGGCGCGATGCTGGCCATTCTTGCCGTCTGGCTGATGCGTGGGGCCGAGGTCGCCCGCGACATGCTCGGCTCGACCTGGGCTCCGGAGTACTTCACCTGGATCGGCATCGCCGGGCTCGGGCTCTCGATGCTCGGAGCCGCCACGCTGATCCGACCTCACCGGGGCGTGACCCGCGGCGAGGCCATCGGCGCGGCACTCGGCGTTTCGCTCTACGCGCCGCTGATCTATGTCTACAGCACGATCTATCAGCCAGACGGTCTTTTCACGGCTTCGCCGATGCTCAGAGCGGGCGAGTCGGACTTCGAGCGATCGGTCTTGCATGTGCTGTTGTTTGTACTCATCGCGGGCATCATCTGGCTGCTGCGTAAGCAGGCCGTGGGGCTGGCGGTCCGATCCGTGGTGGTGCGCACAGGGCGCGTGGACCGCCAATCGTTGCTCACGGTGCTCGCATCGCTCGGGCTGGCGGCGGCCGGGGATCTGATCAAGATCATCGCCGAGTTCAGCTCAGGGCTCAACGATGTGCTCTCGATCGTGGCGGTGGTCATCATCGCGCTGGGCTCGGTGCTCTTTACCGCGGGGATGATCAATATCTGCATCGACACGGTCCGGCTCTACCCGGTGCTCGTCCGCCCGGGCGTGGGGCTCAGCGATATCTTTGAGACGAACCAGCAGCGCTCCGATCGGTTGGGATAAACAGGCCCAGTTATCAGAACGCTGAAACCCGGGAACTTCCGATCCCATACAACCGTATGCATTCAATATGTCAACTCACTCTCAGGGGCCAACCATGCGTATCGACCGATCAATGTATCTGCTTAAACTCAGCGCGATCAGCGCCCTGCTCGCCAGCGCTGGCGCAACGAGCCAAGCGATGGCCGACGACATCAGCCTCGCGGTGATCGAGATCGAGGGTACGCCCTACGAGGTCCAGATCGGGTACTCCTGGCTCGGCGACGGGGCCAGCTCGCTGCTCGGGGTGATCAACACCATCGACACGCTCGCCTATGACCGGGAGTTCTCCGGGCTTGTCATACGGCTCAAGGACTCCGCGCTGGGCGCGACCCAGGTCGAGGAAATCGGCGAGGCCATCGCCCGCTACCAACGCACGGGCAAAAAAGTCCATGTGTTCTCCGAAGCCTACAACACCAACGACTTGCTACTGGGCGCCCTCGCCGACGAGGTCATCCTCCAAGCCGGCGGCTATGTCTCCTTCCCAGGTCTGCACATGGAAGAGATGTACATGGGCGACACGCTCTCTTGGATCGGGGTCGAGGCCCAGTTCCTTCAGGTCGGCGACTACAAGGGCGCCAACGAGACCATGACCCGCTCGCAGCCCTCACCATCGTGGGACGAGAACATCTCCGGGCTCCTCGATGGCATGTACGCCAACATCCGTGGCATCATCATGGAAGGACGCGGGCTGAGCGAATCCGAGCTCGACGACGCGATGAAGGTGGTGTGGGCCGCCAATGGGCAAGAGGCCATCGAAGCCGACATCATCGACGCGGAGGTCGATCTCCCGGATCTGCAGTCGTATCTCGAAGAAGCGTACGACGCGGATATTGATTGGGTGATCGATCCCTATGCTGTGCCAGACGGCAAAATCATCCGGATCGAGTCGCCGATGGATATTTTTAACTCGTTCGAGGTCGAAGATGCGCCCGTCCAAGTCACCCAGCCAACCATCGCCGTCCTGCACATCAACGGCACCATTATCGACGGCGACTCAACGGCCGGCGGACTCTTCGGCGGCGGGGGCACCGTGGGCTCGCGCACGATTCGTAACACCATCGAGATGATCCGCAACGAAGACCTGATCGAGGGCGTGGTCGTCCGTGTCAACTCCCCGGGCGGGTCGGCCATCGCATCAGAAGTGATGTGGCAGGGGCTCGATCGGCTCAGCCACGAGAAACCCGTCTGGGTGAGCGTGGGGGGGATGGCCGCCTCGGGCGGGTACTATGTGCTCACCGCGGGCGAAAAAGTCTTCGTGAATCCCTCAAGCGTCGTCGGCTCGATCGGCGTCGTAGGCGGCAAGTACGCCATGGGCGGGCTCTACGAGAAAGCGAAGCTCAACATCGTCGAGCGATCCCGTGGACCGATGGGCGGGCTCAACTCCGCATCCCAGCCCTGGGACCCGGCGCAGCTGCGCATCATGCACAACCACATGAAGAAGACCTACGACCTGTTCACGGCGCGGGTTGAGTCCGGGCGAGATGGCATCGACCTGAGCAAGACCGCCGAGGGGCGATTGTTCGTCGGGTCCGACGCGATCGAGCTCAACATGGCCGACGAAATCGGGAGCCTCGACGACGCGATCAACGGGCTCGCCGGCGAGCTCGAGATGGGCGACTTTGAGATTGTTCACCTGCCCAAGCCCCCGAGCTTCGACGACATGATCCGCGAGACCTTCGGCCAGTTCATGCAGTCCCCCGCCCAAGCCATGGGCGTTGGGCAGCTCGAAGTCACCCTCCGCTCACTGCTCGGCGATCACCGCTACAGCTCGATCGTCGAGACCCTCAACGGGCTGGCGCTGATGCGCGACGAGCCCGTGCTGCTAGTCAATCCACGGGCGATCTACATCAAGTAATCTGCGTGCATCGAATCTGTGCGAATCAGACCCAATAAAAAAGCCGACCCAAGCGGTCGGCTTTTTTGTGTTGATTTCGTATTGATAGTGAGGTTCGAATCAGACCGTCGTGATCTCTTCGGTCTTCTTGGTGAGCATCGCATCAACCTTGCCCTCGTACTTCTTGAGCAGGTCCTGGATCTCGGTGTGCAGGGTTTTGATCTCGTCCTCGGAGTAGACCGTGCCGTCCTGCTTGGCCAGCGAATCGGCGTGCTTGTTGGCATCGCGCCGGGCGTTGCGGAAGACGATCTTCTGCTCCTCGCCGACCTTCTTGGCCTGGGCGACGAGCTGCTTGCGACGATCAGTCGTCAGCATCGGGAGCGACAAGCGCACCTGCTTGTCCTCAACCTTCGGATTGACCCCGAGGTTGGCCATCTCGATCGCATTGCGGATCGTGTTGGCCAGCGACGGATCGAACGGCTTGATCAGGATCTGCGTGGGCTCGGGGATCGAGATCGCCGCGATGCTCTTGAGATCGGTCTCTGAGCCGTAGCACTCGACCTTGATGTACTCAACCATCGCCGGTGACGCACGCCCCGCGCGGATGCCCGAGAGCTCGCCCGTCAGGTATTCCACGGCTTTGCCCATGGCTTCTTCGGCTTCTAAGAGAATGGTGTCTGGGTCGGTGCTCATCGTGGTCTCCGTTGAATCTGTTCTGGGGAGGAATCATATCCCCGGTGGTCTCTATCTTGTCCGAATCTTGGCCGAATCCTCAGTATTTGTGCCCACACTGCGATCAGGTATGGATCACACACTCATCAGCGTGCCGATTTCTTCGCCCTCGATCACCCGGCGGATGTTGCCCCGGTTCTTGAAATCAAAGACCAGCACAGGGATATTGCGTTCCTGGCACATGGTCAACGCGGTCATATCCATCACGCCCAGCTGCTTCTCAATCGCTTCAGTGAAGGTCAGGCTCGGGTACTTGGTCGCCGACGGATCCTTGTGGGGATCCGCAGTGTACACCCCGTCGACCTTGGTCGCCTTGAGCAGGATATCGCAATCGAGCTCCGTCGCCCGCAGGGCGGCGCATGTATCGGTCGTGAAGAACGGGTTGCCCGTGCCCGCGGCCAAGATCACGACGCGACCCTTATCAAGATGACGGATCGCCCGGTTACGAATGAACGGCTCGGCGATCGCCCGGATATCCAGGGCCGAGAGCACGCGAGAATCCACGCCGATGGAGTCGAGTTTTTCCTTCAGAGCCGCGGCGTTCATCACCGTGCCCAGCATCCCCATGTAGTCGGCCGTCGCCTGCTGGATATCACCCGACTTGGCCAGCTCCGCCCCGCGGATGATGTTCCCGCCGCCAACGACAATGGCGATCTGAGCGCCCGCCTTGGTCGCGTCGAGCACCTCGCTGGCGATGATCCCGAGCTCTTTGGTGTCGATCCCGAACCCGTTGGGTGCGCAGAAGGATTCGCCGCTGAGCTTGAGCAGGACGCGCTTGGGTGGGGTGCGTTTGGTGGTGGTCTCGGCTGGTGTCATGGGGTCTCCGTGCGAATGAGTACGAACCGATCCACAATAGCCCTCGGCAATGGGCAAAACACACCCAATAGTAGAACCTCAGAGAACCTTTGTGGTACCGTATACGAACCGACTTGTGTCTCTAAGCCCGTGCCAAGAGCATGCCAACTCACAGGGCTGCCAAGACATGGCGCGAGCAGGCCCAATTGCCCGATACAAAGGGAAGAATCGCCCAACGAATCCGATTGCTTGTCCTCAGGGGAGCCCGCACGCTTTGAATCCGCCCGCATCCAACTCCGCACACCAGCCCAAGCCCTTGGATGCACACCCTTTGCGCACGGTACCATTCGCCAAATACTTCAAGCGGGCAACCATCGCCGGCATCATGGTGTCCGTGCTGGTCCATCTGGTCATCACCATCATCGCCGCGTTGATCACGATCGACTTTGGAGTCGCCAACGCGGGCTCCGATGGCGACGCAGGCGTGGAGTTCGCCGTGCTCACCCAATCCGAGCTCGCCAGCACCTCATCGCCCAACATCGAGTTCGAGAGCTTCGAGGTTGCCATCACGCCCAACGAGTCTGTCGTCGAGATTGACATGCTGACCGATTCGGGCACTGATCAATCCGTCGATGACCTCGCCGATTCGATCGCCCCGAGCCTTAACCCAGGGGGCGGCTCGCTCACCAGCATCGACGCGAGCACCGGCAGCTCGGGCGCGGGCACCGGCGACGGCGCGAGCTTCTTCGGGCTCGAAGCCCAGGGGCGACGATTCGCCTACATCGTGGATATCTCGGGCTCGATGGACACCCTGCTCGGCGACGGCGAGCTCTCCCGCTGGGACATGACCCGCTACGAACTCATGCGATCGGTCGACGGGCTCGATCAGGTCGCCGATTTCTACATCGTGCTCTTCTCTGGAGGTCCCATCTCGCTCTTCGGCACGCCCGAATGGATCCAGGCGAACCCGACCAACAAAGCCACCGCCGGCACCGGGCTCGAGGGCATCACACCGGGCGGTGGCACCAAGCCGGCCAGCTCGTTCGAGGATGTCTTCGCCCTCGACCCACATCCTGATGCGATCTACTTCATGACCGACGGGCTCGTGCCCAGCGATGTCCCCGATCTCGTCCTCCAGATGAACCGCGGCCCCGACATCCCGATCCACTGCATCCTCTTCGGCAATCTCCAAAATCTCGAGGACGCCCGCAACGCCAAGCTCATGCTCCGGTCCATCGCCAAATACTCGGGCGGCAAGTTCACCCACATCCAAGGGAACAACCCATGAGTCTCCGATCCACGATCAGGATTGGACTCCTTGCAATGCTGAGTTCTTTGGCGGGGGCGAGTCAGCCCGCCGAAGAACCGGCTGAGCAGATTCAGCTTATCCGCTGGTCGTCGGAGGAGCCGCTGGTCGGGGCCCGGGTTGAGAGCACCGAGCAAGGGGTCAAAGTCAGCGTTGATACGCAGGTGATCCCGGTGCTGGTGCCCTGGTACGATGTCCGCGAACTCGATAAGCCTGATCCTGGCTTCGGTGCCTACGCCCAAACCGCCCAAGACGCATGGCGGGCCCACAGCCGATTCGAGCGTGGCGACTATCCGGGAGCTCTGCAGATCTACACCCGCCTGGGCGACGACTACCTCTGGAAGGTCGGGCCCCAGTCCGCCGATGTAAGCTACGGGCTCATGCGCTGCATGCTCGATCAGCAGGATGTCCAACAAGCAACCATCCCGATGCTCAGCTGGCTCGTTGCGACCGGGCCAGACCGTGCCTCAGGAGTATTCGATCAGCCTACGGACTTTGATTCGAAGCACAATCTGTTTGTATCGCTCCCTCCGATCCCGCATCCGGGCACGGAGTCCTACGGGCTCGGGCCACTGCGTGTTGACGCGGTCACTGATCGACAGGCGGCTCTCCATGAGCTGTATGATTTGAGCTTCTCAATCGGGCTAAAACGCGATGAGCAAAGCAGCAAACGCCTGCTCGCGCTAAGCGAACGCATCTCCAAACAACGCCTCCGCGATCCCGGCATCTTGCTGATCCTCGACATGCTCACTGCCCGGGCACACCCGGATACCGACAAACGAGCCGCTGCTCGTGCCAAGCTCGAACGCCGGGTCCAGTACGACGACGACACATGGATCGAGGTCTGGTCTCGCTTGGGGCTCGGGATATCGCTGCTGAGCGAACCCGATCACGCCAGCCAAGACCGCGGCGTGATCCACCTGATCCACATCGTCGTCCGCCTCCGCGAGATCAGCCCACCCCTCGCCCAGCTCGCGGCCAAGATCGCCGACGACCACCTCGCCAAGACTGATCGCGCCCGCTGGGGCGACGAGCTCTTGATCGAATCCAAGAAGCATGTATCCAGAACCGAGTCCAAGCTCGTGCTCCCATCCCAAGGAACCCACCAACCATGATTGGTACCGCTCCATTTACACACATTTTCGAGCCGATGACCCTGACCCTGACACAGGCCCAGCAGCCCGTCGAGGTCAACCGCTCGCTGCTCGACTACATCGCCAAGGGCGGGCCGATCGGTATGATCATCATCCTGATCTCGCTCATTGCCATCGGCATGATCAGCGCCCAGCTCATCCGCATCCGGCGCGAGCGCCTCGCACCGCCCGAGCTCCTAAGCGATCTCCGCTCGCTGCTCGCCGACGGCGACATCAATGCGGCGATCAAACGCTGCGAGGACGAGCCAACCACCAGCTACCTCTCGCGCGTGGTGGGCAGCGGGCTCGTGCGGGCATCGAGATCCGCATTCGGCATGCTCGAACTCAGAGCCTCCGTAGATGAGACCGGGCAGCTCGAGGTCGATCGGCTCTACCGCCTGACCGATGGCATCGGGCTCATCGCCTCCGTCGCCCCAATGCTCGGGCTCTTGGGTACCGTCGTTGGCATGGTCGGGGCGTTCGATACGATCACCCTCTCCGATGGGCCCGCCCGCCCAGATGCACTGGCCGGCAGCATCTCGCAGGCGCTCATCACCACCGTGCTGGGGCTGATCGTCGCCATCCCCTCGACGGCCATGTACACCTTCTTACGCAACCGGATCGATCACCTGAGCACCGAGATCAACGAAGACATCGAGGAGATCATCGCGCCCCTCGAAGCCGCCAACGCAACGCCATCGTCATCGCCAGCACAGCAAGGAACCAACCAAGGGTGAGCAAGCGGTCCTCATCATCCCGGCACATGATTGATGTTGATCTCACTTCGATGATCGATGTGGTTTTTCAGTTGATTATCTTCTTTATGTTCACCTCGCAGTTCGGCGAGATGATGCGCACCGAGATCGACCTCCCCATCGAGCCCGGTGACGAGGATGTCGCCCCAAAAGAACCCGCGATGATCATCGACCTCACCAACGAGGGCAAATACCTCATCGGCTCGACCGAAACATCGCTCCTCGAAATCGAACGACTCGCCAGCGCCGGGCTCGCGATCCATAACGATGCCCACCCCTTCGATGTGCTCATCCGCCCCGATCGCAACGCCCCAGCGATCTACCTCGATCGTTTGCTCCTCCGCCTGGCCAACACCGGGGTCGAGCAATGGAAGCTCGCCACCGTCGACAACGGGGGGGGCTCATGAGCAACGCCAAACAGAAACGCATCCGCCGACGCTCGGCCCGGCTCGGGGCCCTCCCGCTCACTTCGATGATCGATGTCGTGTTCCTCCTGCTGATCTTCTTCTTGGTCACCGCCAACTTCGCCCAAGAAGAGCACAAGCTCCCCGCGACCGTCCAAACCGAGGGCGGCGGGGTGCAATCGAGTGACCTGCAGCCTCAGATTATCCAGATCAGCATGCATGGATCTCAACCGGTGTTCTCGATCGGCGAGCTGGTGCTCAGTGATGGGCCCGGGCTCGAATCCCTGCTCAAAACCCTGCCCAAAGAGCCCGGGGTCGCCATCAAGTCCGCCCCCGATGTCCCCATCGCGGCGATCGCCGCCGCCCTCCAAGCCGCCCGCAACGCAGGGTTCGACAAAAGGAGCTATGTGCCCACCGATGAGTAGCCGACGATCCCAACTCGTCTTTGCAGGTACACTCGCCGCCGTGCTCGTGTCGGCGATCACGCCTCTGTGCGCATTGGCCAGCCCGGAGGACGACCAAGTCGCGGCTTACCTCCAAGAGCACCACATGCTCGGGCTCCTCAAAGCCCAGCTCAAAGATCGACTTTCCGCGGCCCAAGAACTCGCGGCAAACGACCAAGACCCCGCCCGCAGCATCGAGCACGACCAAGCCATCGAAGCCCTCGTCGAACAGCTCGCCGGAATCTATCTCCAAGAACTCAAAGCCATCGAGCAAAGCGATCCCTACCGCGCGGTTGTGCAGATCCAGGCCCAATCGCTGCTCGATGCCATGCCTCGGGTCGGTATGTACGAGCTCCGCATCGAGCTGATCGTTGGCGAGTACTTACAGATCGAGCCAGCCGTCGAGCTCCACCGCCTCGAACTCCTCGACGATGCTGATCGAATCGGCTCCGCAGCCGAGCTCATCGAGGTGACCCAACAACTCGGCGCACTTTCGGCCAAGCTTGATCTGAGCGTCAACAGCATCGAGCACAAGCTCAAAAGCACGCCCGATCGAAAACTCGCCGAGCTCAAAGCCCAGATCGCGGACCTGCGTCGGTTCCGATCTTTGGCGCACTACTACCACGCGTGGGGCGGGTATTCGCTGGCCGTGCTCGAAGACCGAGCCGTCGATCAAGACGCCTTCGTCTCCTTCGGCTGGCTCTTGGGCAGCCAGGGCAGCCTACCGCAGCTCAGCGAGTTCAACGAGACCACCCTCGAGTTCGACCATGTCGCCCGAGCCGCCATCGGCGTCGCCATGGCGTACGCACAGTCCCAAGAACCAATGCTCGGGCGTGCGTGGCTGCGTCAGATCATCGAGTCGACCTACACCACCGCAGAGATCAACGCGTCGGCCAAGGATCGGTTGTTCCAAGTGAACGCCATGGCCGGCGAATGGATCACCATCAATCGGATGCTCAATGATCTGATCAATCATCTGATCGAAGAGCCGGGCGAACACGAGCTGATCGCGATCGCACAGGCCCGGTTCATCGCGCTGCGGGCGCTGCGCGATATAGAGGCTGATTACCTCAGCGAACGAGACGAGGCCGAAGCCAATGAAGCCGCCCGCATCGCCATCGAACAGCTCATCAAGCACGGCGAGATCGGGCATGTGCTCGATCTCTATACCAAGTTCGAGACGCTCCCGCTGGTGGCCGACAGCTTCATCACTAACTACGCCCGGGCCCTGGCAGAACTCAATCAAGCCCAGCAGATGGGCGACGCGGGGCGGTACGCCTCGGTCGCAACGCTCTTTGTCGAGGCCCTCAACTCAAAAGACGCGGACCGCTTCCCGATCGAGCGCGATGACTGCACGCTCAAGCTCGCCTTCGTCGAGATCCAATCCGGGCGACCCCGCGAAGCACTCATAGCCTGCGATCTGCTCATCAAGCAATCCGCCAACGAGCAGACCATCGAAGAGGCCCGCTGGATGCGCATCGCCGCCCTCGATGGGATCAATGTCAAGGCGAATCGCTCGTCCTCAACCGAACTCGATCAAGCGGTGGAGACCTACATCGCTGCGTACCCAACGACCAACCGCACCGCCAAGCTGGTGCTCCGTTATGCGATGAAGGGCACGGTGGATCCGCTGATCGCCATCGACTCACTCTCGACCATTGCCGACAACGACCCGATCGCCCTGCCCGCCCGCCGAACGCTGGTGCAGCTGCGCTATCAGCGCCAACGGGCCAAAGGCTTCAAAGACCAGCAAGCCATAGCCGACCTGCTCACCATGATCAAATGGATCACCGACAACCAACCCGCTGACACGCTCGACACCGACGACGCCAAGGCACGCATCCAGACCTTCCGCATCGGGCTCGATCTCGCCCTGCGTTCGAGCCCGCCGGATACTCAAGCCGTCCGCGAGCTGCTCAAAATCGCCCAAGCGATAGTCGATGATCACCTCGCCCTGCGCAGCTTCGTCCCCGAGCTGCTCTACCGCCAGCTCGAGATCGAACTCCTCGAAGATCAGATAGAATCGGCCATCACGCTGCTCGCCGAGCTTGAATCGATCGATCAGAACAAGGGCGACAGCGCCCGCGTGCTGGTCTTCAACCGTACGATCAAAGACTGGCAAGACAAGCCCAGCGAGCGATCGGCCCGCATGCTCATCGACTTGGGCGCCAAGGTCCTCGCCAAAGAATCGCCGCCGCACCCTGAGCCCTTAGGTGTGCAGGTATCAAGCGTGGCCGAGATCATCACCCAAGCGGGGGCATACCTCTGGGAATCGCACGACGACGATGATGCACGATCGCTGGCACTCCGCCTCGCGCTCTTGGTCCTTGATCGCGGCGATCCCACCGAGCCCGGGCTCCGACGCACCGCGCTACTCGCAGAACGCTCCGATGACCTGCCCCACGCGCTCGATGCCTGGCTGCGGCTGCTCGGTGCGTACCCCGAGTCCACCGATGACTGGTACCAAGCCCGGTACGAATCGCTCAAGCTCATGCTCGCCATCGACCCCCTGCGTGCCCAAGACGCCTACGCCCAGTTCCAAGCCCTGCATCCCAACGCCAGCGATTCGCAGTGGGGCGAATCAATCGCTCAGCTCTTTGGGGAGGGCACGCCATGAGTGCGCATGCATCTCCCTCATCACCGATCACCGAGTTCCTGGGTCAAGACGCCAGCGCCGGCGGGCCCTTCGCCCTCCTCGGGTTGCTCCACTCTATCGAAAACGACGAGCAGATCATCCGTGCCTGCCACCGCCGATTGCACCAGGTCGATCACCACCGCCAGCGTTCCACGCCCGACGCAGACGAGGTCCGCCGGGCGATCCATGCGGCTGGCTCGCAGCTTCTCGATCCCGCACTCCGTGCCCAGCTCGCGCTCCGCTGGCCCCAAGGCGTGCCCGTCGCGGTGCCCAGCGCATGGAAACCAAAGGCCAGAACCAGACGCATCAGCAAGCCTCTCATCGACCGCGCCATGCTCCTCATCGGCGCCAGCGGCGGCTGGAACTCCACCGCCCGCACACGCCTGGCCCACTTCGCCCGCGTCAACCGAATCACCGCCCTCGAACTTGTCAGCGCACTGAGCCCCGCTCGCCCGGCAGAACTAAATAAGCCAAGTAGATTGGAAGACTCTCGCGATCCCCTCGTGTCGCTGATCGAACCGCCCGAGTCCACCTCCGCCCACTGGCTCGGCGCCTATGCCCTCCTCATCCTCATGGGGCTCGCGGTCTCGGGCATGTTCGTCCTCGCCCCGCCGGGCGCGATGAACAAGACAACTGATTCAAACGCATCCCCCGCAGCAGTAGCAGACGCTGGTGATGGGTCTGATCGCTCACCGAGCACAACCAACAACAGCAACTCTACCATCAACGGCTTCGATCCCATCGAGCGCGACACCCTCCGCCACTACACCGCCATCGCCCACGAACTCGACACCCTCGCCAGACATAGCACCGCGGACCAAGCCCCCCGCATCGAACGCTTCAAGGAGGTCTACCCGCAGTTCGTTCGGTCCTGGATCGCCTTCCCAGACCCGGCCCTCGATCGCAGCGTGCTCAACATCGTGGACTTTGTCCGCCAGATCGGGCCGACCCTGACCACCGAGCAAGCGGTCGATGATCTCCTCGGCTCCGGGCTCAATACCAATGACCGATCGAACCCGGTAATCCTACTGATCCACCTCGCGGTGCTCGACGCGACCCTCACTGATCGTCGGCTCGAAGCAACCGCCCGCGAGTCAATCATCGCCGCCCGCCGATCATGGTCGGGCTACGACCCGATGCCCGGGGCGTCGGTCTTCGATGCGATGACGAGCATCGCCGGACTCCTCGCGGTGGACACGCGCACGGATGATCCTCAGTGGTGGGGGCGTTGGATCGAGGGTGTCGAACGAGCCACAGCGGATCGAGTCAATCAGCGCACCAAGCTCGTGCTCTCGGCCATGAGCGCCCGCCTGCGTGCCTCTGCGCCCGCCGACGATGCATGGTCCCAATCTTCGATCCTCCTCGTCAACACACTCACCTGGCGGGCCAAAAGTGAAGAACAGCTCTGGGTCTTGCGCCAGTTCGCCGACCAAGCCGTCAACACGACCCGCCTTGCCCAACTCACCAACGCCCTGGCCGTGCATTCGTCGGCTCAAGAGATCACCGCCCAGATGGTCCTGAACCCCAACGCGACCTTCCGCCAACGCCAAGAGCTCGCCAGCGACTACCGCCAGACATGGAACCCCGCCCAAGCCCCCGGCTCACGACAAGCCGCGATTGGCAGTGTGAATCAGCAACTCGTCGACGAGCTCCGCATCGCGATCTCGATCACCCCGACCAAGATGGACACGCCAGATGCACACAACTCCCTGTTCCGCCTCGCTCGGCTCAACACCGCGGATTGGTTGTACATTGATGGGCAAGACACGCAATCCTCACTTCTGCTCGAACAAGCCGAGGACGGGCTGATCGCTCCGCCTGCCCAAGATCAAGAAGACCTGCGCATGACCCAGCAGGACATCCAATGGGCCAACAGCGCGATGAACGCCCAGAACACCCCCGAGCTCGCCAGCCTCTTCGCCCAACTCGTCCAATCCGACGGCCCGGGAATCAACTCCGCCCATGCCCTCGTCTACCTCGCGGTGTTCAACTCCGACAACGATTTTCGAGACCTCGCCCTCGCTCAGCTCAGACGATACAAAGACCATCCGTCGGTGCTGCTGGCCGTCGATCACGCCGTCCAACGCAACCGATCCACTTCAAGGATCGAGAGCATGGTGCTCGCGGTGGTCGATCAGCCCCTGCCCACGCGCACGGACGATCAATGGCCCATGCTCGTGCACCGTGATCTGCTCTCGCGACTGATCCAATCGCGCGCGGGGTCCAGCCACCCGAGCACCAAGGCCCTCGAATCCGAGCTCGGCTCAATCTACGCCCAGCGTGTCCGCGCCGAGCAATCCAACTCGCTCAAGCTCACCAGCGCCAACTCGGCCATCAGCGAGCGATACACCCAGCTCCTCGATACCGCACGCGCCGTACTTGGTCAGCACACCAAAGAACTCGACCAGATCGAGTCCACCCTCGAAGTCCGTCTCGCGCGTGCCCGTGGCCCGCTCGCCAGATTCAACGCCTACCAGCGGGCGCTGTGCACACTCAGCGCACTGCTCATCGACGAACAAATCGCCGGCACGGCAACCATCGTCAGCGACACGCTCGCCGAACTGGAGTTGCTCATCGAGAACGCCCGCACGATCACCGAGCAGATCGTCTACAGCGAGCGATGCCTCGCCCAGCTCTGGGTGCTTTGGCTCGAACAAGGGAGGCCATAATGTTTATACACGCACACAAACGCTTGCGTTGGGCAGCCATCGCACTCCTGGGTATCGCCCTGCCAGCCACGCTCGGGGCGTATGCGCCTAAGCCGATCACGGCGTCTGAGATACAGCTCGATCCATCGGACGCCGAGACTTATCTGGACGCGGGGGAATGGCTCGCCGCATCCGCGGCATCACAAGACGAACTGGCCCGTGCACATCAGGTCCTCGCGGTGGGCATCGGACTTGCGCATCGCCAGGGGGAGCCGGGGCTGGCCGCGAGCTTGTGCATCGCGCTCGCTGCCTCGGAGCCCAACATACAGCTCAGCGAATCACTCTGGGATTTCGCGTTGATGCTCGATCCCAGCCGCCGATCTGCTTGGCGAGCACACCGCAACGCCCGAAGCCATGCGATCTCGACCTTAATCAATGACGCCGCCCGCTGCGTCTGGGCCGCCCGGATGGGTGATCAGAAAACTGCCGGCGATCTCTTCAACAACAGCGCCGTTCGGGAGGGCATCAAAGATGCGGCGTTGCAGGCCGGTCTTGATCCAAACTCATTCGATCGGATCCTCTCTCGCGCGATCAGAAACCACGACTTTGACGATTGCCGGGGACGGGTATTCATTATCGATCGATCCACCGGCGAGGTTCGCCGGATTGTCTGCGAACAGCACGCCCACCCGCTGGGCACACTCGACGGGGGCATCGAGTTTGCTGAGTTCATCCGCGTCGAAGCCATGCTCCACGAGCTCTCGATCAGTCAGTGGGAGAGCGCCGTCTCGATCGGGCTCGACGAAACCGCCCGCGATCCTTCGATTTCCATGCTCGAAACCAAATACAAGATCGACCTGTCCCGCCCCTATCTCAAAGCCAACCAGTGGGTCTCTGCACCCTGATCGGCTACACTTGCATACACCCCAAAGTGACCACAAGGATCGAGAGCACGATGACCACCCAAGCCGACACCGCCGAAACAAACAAGCCCGCCGATGCCCCCAAGGGCAAGCCCGAGATCACCTTCGATGATTTCGCCAAAGTCGATCTGCGGATCGCCAAGGTCATCAGTGCCGAGCCGCACCCAAATGCCGATCGCCTGCTCAAGCTCCAGCTCGACGACGGCTCAGGAAAGCCCCGCCAGATCTGCGCCGGCATCCGCGAGCAGTACAGCCCCGAAGACCTGATCGGCAAGTCAATCGTCATCGCGGCCAACCTCGCGCCCCGCAACCTGCGCGGCGAAGAATCCCACGGCATGCTCCTGGCCGCGAGCAACGCGCAGAAGGGTGCCGAGGACCGCTCCGTGGTCGTCATGACCCCGATGAGTGAGATCGAGCCGGGCTCAATCGTCTCCTGATTCTTTCTCTTTGGGATTCTCGCGATCAGCGCTCTTGCGTGGTGAAGTCTTGGCCGCGAGCATCATGTTCTCGACCTCGGTCTCGCGCCGGTGCTCGATCGTGTTGATCGACTCCTTGAGCTCGTTGAGCCGGGTCTCGAGCATCGCGACCTCGTACTCCTTGGCCCGAAGCTGAACATCGAACCGCTCGGTCGCGGATTTGTGCAACTTTGCAAACGCCGCCTCCCGCTGATCATCGCTGGCGTCCTCATTCTTCATCAGCACGCGGAACTCACGCGAAGCCTCGACGAACTCCAATCCAGACCGCATCTCGTCGATCTTGATCTGGGCCAGCTCGGGCTCGGACTTCTTGAGCAGCAAGATCTCATCGATCTGTGGCGACATCCGCCCGACCAACCGATCCGCGCTCGCCGGGTTCGCCTTGGCGATCGGTTCGAGGTTCTTCCAAAGATTCGGCAGGTGCTCACGCAGGAAGCCGAGGAGCTGCTGGCGATGGGCCGGCGACATCGGCGGGCGACCAGCGCCCATACGCGGGTTCTCGCCACGCTCGTTCCGACGATCGACACCTGTAGAAGGCTGGCCGTCCACCGATCGGCGTGCGAATCCCTGGAGCTTCATGCCCTGGAGGACCTCCGTCGGGCTCGCACCCTCGTCGAGCTTGGCCAGCGCATCTTCATGCAGCTTGATCAGGTCCTGGGCCCGCTCGATCGATCGGCTCAGGCGGGCGCGCAATGCGTCGGGATCGATCTTGATATCCAGCATCTCCCTCGGCGGACGCTGCGGGTGTTCTTGCTGGGCCTGATTGGAAGCCCCGTCCGGACGATCCCCGCGTGCCGGCGGCTCACCCATCGCCAGCCCGGCGACCATGGCCAAAGCCAGCACGCCGGCGCTGAGCCGACAAAGAATGCGGGTGCTGTGTGTTGGTGCGTTCAATCGTGTCATCAAAGTGCTCCATCCTCGCCATCATCGATCCATTGGAAATCAGTCAACCCAATGCCACTCAGGCTCGTGTCGATCTCCGTGTCCACCGTCTGGGCCCAGATCTCCCACTCGGTGACCGCCTCGGACAGGTTGCCGTCTTCGAGTTCTTCGAGGGCAAAGAACGCGTCAAGGTCCTGCTCGAACGAGGCCAACGCGATGTCGCCCCCTTGATTGATCGTGTTGTTTGTGCTCCATGGCTGGGTCGCGAGAAGTGTGACCGTCGCGCCCATCGCCAGCATCGCCGCCGCGGCATACCGCAACGACCACGCCTTGGAAGGTGACGCGGATGGAGCTGCAGGTGTAGCCGCAGGTACATCAGACGAAGCAATCGACAACGGCGGCGGGGCGATCGCCTTGCTCACCGACTCAAGCACCCGAGCCTCGAGCCCGGTATCAGCCGCCGATCGGTCCTGCTGGGCAAGCAGATCAAGCAATGTCTCTGTCTGAGCAATCTCAGCATCATCTGAGAGATGCAGCTTGTTGTGTTCGTTGTTGGAGTTGTTGTTCATGGCTTGGCCTCTGATTGGTCTTGCTTTGGATGGTCGATCTGCTTGGTGTCTTGTTTGCTGTCTTGTTCGGGCTCGATGCAGCCTCGGAGTTTCTTGAGTGCCCGATGGTGCCTGGCGAGCAATGTTCCGATCGGCACCCCGGTCATCTCGGCGATCTGCTTGAAGCTCATCTGCCCGTGGTGGCGGAGCTCGATGATCTCCCGGTCTGTGTCAGTCAGCTGGTCCATTGCATTCCGCAGCGAACTCAACTGACTCTGTTGTTCGTCGCGATCGTTTAGATCGTCCTGTTGAGCCCCCTCGACGCTCGCGAAGTGCTCGGGCGCCATCGGGCGGGCATGGCGGGACCTCTTTCGGCAGTAGTCCCGCACCCGGTTCATCGTGATCCGAAACAACCAAGGCTCGAACCGGTTCTGCTCGGTGTACCCTGAGCCGCCCGGTCCAGACCCATTGAGCTTGGTCGCGATGGTCACGAACACCGATTGTGTGATCTCCTCGGCCAGCTCTGCATCGTGCAATCGGCTCTGAGCCATCGCAAAAACTCGCCGGCTATACAGATCCACCAGCCGAACCCACGCAGACTCATCGCCCTCCGATGCCGAGGCAACAAGGCCGCTCAGCTCGTCAGGCTCTTCGCTGGGTCGATTCGAATAACTCAATGCCGGTACCATCCTGCCTGCTCAACGCACATTCCGACCAATTATTGCCCATTCCAACACCCGATCGGGCATATTTTCGCCTGACTGGGTCCGGATTTGTTTTCAGAGAGCAACGAGCCGATCTCACCGCTTATCGGCGTCTGGACCTCATCAAGCCGATAAACCAATAGCATTCTCGCATATCCGTGCGAACTTCGCGTTATAAAGTACCCTAGAGCAGTCAACAGCGTCGTTTTCACCCAAAGACCCAGAGGGGCATCCGTGAGCCAATGGCAATCTTCAACCGATGAACAGGTCTTTGAGGCCCTCAGAGCCGACAATCGCGATGCTTATCGGGAGCTCATCGAACGCTACCACGATGATCTGCTCCGATTCCTGACCCGGATGCTCGGGGACCGGGCCGCCGCCGAGGATGTTTTTCAGGAAACCTTTCTCCAGGTTCACATCTCCGCCGCCACCTTTGACACCTCAAGACGATTTAGACCGTGGCTTTTTACAATTGCCGCGAACAAAGCACGGGACCTATTGCGTAAGAAGAAGCGACGGAAGACGGTCGAACTCTCGGCCCCCATCCGTAAGTCAGAATCCGGCGCGTCGTTTGTCGATCTCTTGGAGGTGGATGTCCCCCCTCCCGACGCGGCCATGGACCTGGCGCTCCGAGATGAGCAGGTGCAACAAGCACTCGATCAGCTCGGGCCCGCACTTCGTGAGGTACTCCTGCTCGCGTATTTCCAGAGATTAAGCTACGCCCAGATCGCCGAGGACCTGGGGATCCCTTTGGGGACCGTCAAATCAAGAATGCACTCCGCGGTGGCCGCCTTCGCCCGCAGCTGGCAAGCCGTCGCGAAAGAAAAGCCGTAGAGCAGTCAAACCCGTTGATCGAACACCCGTGTTGAAAGACACATGTTGAAGTACAGAGGATCGTTCATGTCTCAGCAAGATCAAAGCCCCAGTAAAGACAATCAGAACAACGGGCCAGAACTCTCCAAGCCAGAGCTTTCTAAAGAAGACCAAGCTGTGCTCGACCGGATCTTCGGCGATGCCCCCGAAGCCTTCGCCGCCGAGACCGATCGCGACGACGCCGTGCTCAACCTGCTTAACCTCCTCGATGCCCCCGTCGCGTCCGAGCTCCAGAAGTCCTCACGGATCAGCCTGATCCAGGTGCTCGCATCCAGGCTCGAAGCCGCCGATGACACCGCAAGCCAAACGCCTGAACTCTCCCAGGCCGACCAGCGTGCACTCGACCAATACATCGAGCACGGCTACACCCTTGATGGCATCGACGCAGACCTCCAAGAACGAGCCGCCAAGTGCGAACAACTCGGCCAAACGCTCACCGGTTCAACAGCAAGCTCGACAGGTTCCAGCGAGGACCTCGTAAATCGGACGCTGGGTACCATTCAGAGCCACATAGACGCCGAGGAGTCCAATTTCGAGTTTGCCGGCGCCGGGCGAGGAACCTTCACCGGGCGATGGTCCGATCTGATCTCCCTGGCGGCCATGCTGCTGATTGTCGGCTCGATCACCATGCCGATCCTCTCCGCCGTCCGCTCGAACGCCCAGAAAGCCGTGTGCCTCGATAACATGCACGCCAACGCCAACGCCTTCGGGCTCTACGCCGGGGCCAACCGCGACATGCTCCCGATGGCCACCGCCGGGTTCGGATCTTCCTCCGGGTCTTCAACCGGCTCTTCAACATGGATGGATGTCGGGTCAACCCCCGAACGCTCGAACTCCTCGAACCTCTTCACCCTCGTCCGCACCAAGAACGCGAACCTCGATGATCTGGCCTGCCCATCGAACCCCAACGCCCTCACCGGCGAGCCCGATCCAGACGCTTGGGATTGGAATTCGATCAAAGAAATTTCCTACTCCTACCGCATCATGCCCCCCGGGGGAATGAAGGCTACGGCCGCCGGCCAGCCCGTGCGCGTGGTGCTCCTCGCGGATCGCTCGCCGGTCGTCCTGCGGATCAGCGAGGGCAAGCCCGTCATACCTGAGGCCAACTCCCCAAATCACAACGCCAGCGGCCAGCACATGCTCATGCTCGACGGCGCTACCCAGTGGACCACCTCCCCCGTCATCAACGACCAGGACAACATCTGGCTGCCCCGACAAATCGAGCAGGTGATCCACACCGCCCGCTCCAAGATCGGGCTGATCAAGGGCTCCGAGCTCCCCGAAGGCCCGACCGATGCCTTCGTCGGCCCATAAAAGCAGGCCGATTGAGAGATAAAGAGCAGCCAGGCTGTCCAAAAACCGATCAGATTATCATCCAAGCCCAGTTTCGGGCTGGTCGATCCCCCACACGGTGCCTATCCTTCCCTCCTGTATACACCGGGCCCTGCAATGGATGCAGGCCCACGATCGATCGATTTCAACCATCAACCGCCCGGAGCGAGTGCGATGCCAAAGAATAAAAGTCATAAAGGTCTGTCCAAGCGCGTGCGTATCTCCAAGAGCGGCAAGGTCCGCCACCGCGCTGCATACCACAAGCATCTCTCCTCACGCAAGACCGCCAAGCGCCTGCGTCAGCTCCGCAAGGACCGCCATGTAGTGGCCTCCGAAGCCAAGCGCTTCGAGAAGCTGCTCTTCCGCCGCCTGCGTGGACGCAACCAAGCACGCGCCTCACTGCGTCGCAACCCGTCGCCAGAGCAGAAACGCGAGATGCGTGCCGCCAAGGCCGCCGCTGCAGCCGAGAGCTAAATCGCTTTACACAACAAATCGAATCAGCACCGTTGCTGATTCGGGTCAACCATCCCCGTCTGCCGGGTTCAAGAATGGGTTCGATCCCATCTCCGTCAGACAAACTTGGAGCATGAAACATGCCACGCGTCCGTAAAGGTGCAGCACGCACCAAAGCCCGTAAAAAAATTCTCCGTCAGGCAAGAGGCTACTTCGGTTCAAAGAGCCGTCACAAGTACCAAGCCAAGATCGCCGTCCGTCGCGCAGGGTGCTACGCATTCCGTGACCGCCGTGCGCTCAAGCGTGAGATGCGCAAGCTCTGGATCACCCGCATCACCGCGGCTTGCCGCATGCGTGGAACACGCTACTCGCTGTTCATCAACGGGCTCAAGCTCAGTGGCAACAACCTCAACCGCAAGATGCTCTCGCAGATCGCTATCGAGGATCCAAAGCTCTTCGACAAGCTCGTTGAGCAGGCTGTTGCAGCTTCCTCGGCTGTGCCCGCGAAGGCCTAACTTTTGGCTGTCCTCGGGCAGCTTCTGCAAATAACTTATTGCTCAAAGGAGCCCACACATGGGTGGTGGATGGTGGATATCAGATATTCTGAGTAACCCCAGCATCAACGGCCAAGTGTGGGTTGTTTCTTGGGCGGTCTGGGTGATCTTCTCGATCTGCCTCCACGAACTCGCCCACGGCTGGGTTGCCATCAAGCTCGGCGACGACACCCCAAGGCTCGCCGGGCACATGACCTGGAACCCGCTGGTCCACATGGGCCCGTACTCCCTGCTCATGTTCGTGGTCATCGGGATCGCCTGGGGCGCCATGCCCGTCAACCCCAGCCGCCTGCGCGGCAAGTACGCCGACGCGATCGTCGCCCTCGCCGGCCCGCTGACCAACCTTGGGCTCGCGATCATCGCGCTGACGGCGCTCCTGCTCTGGATGCCACTGTGCGAAGGGCTCATTATCCCCTCAGTCACCATCGGCTACCCACTCTCCGAGAACCTCGCCACCTTCTTCCACCTGGGCGCGATGCTCAACATCGTGCTCATGCTCTTCAACCTCCTCCCTGTCCCCCCGCTCGACGGCGGACGCATCCTCATGGACATCAACCCCGCGTTCCGACGCATGATGCACTCAGATAACGGGCGCTGGATCGCCCTGGGCATGTTTATCATCTTCTTCATCTTCATCGGCACCTACATGTTCGCCGTGGCCGACATCGTGATCGATTCCGCCTCCGCCCTGTTCTGGGGCATCTTCTTCCCCGGACTCGATGCCTAAATCAATGCTTCAATCAATGCCTCAAACCGCCGCAAGCTGAATCCGCTGTCCATCTGCTATTGAGTGCTTACCCTATCCATAGAAAAAGCCCCCATGCATCCGCACGGGGGCTTTGATTTTATAGCCAACTCGGATTATCGAGGATCTGTCCCCTCGGCTTGCGCTTCGGCTTCGATCACCGACTGCATGCCAGTGACATCATACCCACACTCTGGACAGGTCGTGCTCCCAAGGTTCCCGATGTCATAGCCACATGATGGGCAATCAGTCGTGCCCTCACCCTGGATAAAGGTCTTGCCCTTGTAGAACTGGGTGTAGACGACATAGATCACCGTGGTGACGATCATCAACGCCGAGAAGAACCAGAAGTAGTTGGCTCCATCGAGCGGCGTATTCCCAGCCTCGTCCTTCGTCTTCTCCATGAAGAAGTTCACACCCGCGACATAGAAGTTGCCGATCGAAATTCCGAGCATGTAGATACCCATCACAAAGCTCTTCATCTTCTTCGGGCTCTGTGTGTAGGCGAACTCAAGGCACACGATCGAAACCAGGATTTCGCCAGCGGTCATGATGATGTAGGCAAGAATCTGCCAGCTGATATGGGGCATCTCGGTCAGGAACGGCCCGATCTCCGCGGCTGTCCATCCGTGCTCCTTCGCGATCTGGAGCATGTCCCCCATCTTGGTCGGCATGGTCAGTTCTGCGGTGACATCCGTGCCCAGGGCAGTCCACATCTCCGTGATCACGGCTTGCGAGTTGGCCACGATCCAGGTCTCGATCATCGCCGAGAGCGCAAAGGCACCCGCCGTAATCACAAAGCCAACCCCGATCTTCCGAAGCGGTGTCAGCTTCCAGACCTTGTCACAGAGCGGATAGATGATCAGCGTAAACACCGGGATCCCGATCAGGATCAGCACCGGGTTCACCGCCTGCACCTGCGACGGGAGCACCTGATACCCAAAGATATAGCTGTCCATCTGCTGGGTCTGCAAGACCCATGATGATCCCGTCTGATCGAAGATCGCCCAGAACACCGGCACAAAGATCAAGAACAGAGGGATCAGATTCACGATCGCCTTGAGCCCGTCCTTGCTGAAGACTTCCTTGAAAAACTCCATACCGCCCGGAGGCACATGCACAAACTCATTGCGCCCCATCCAGAACAAAATCGTTGCGACGAGCATCAGCACGCCCGGCAGACCAAAGGCGAGCCATGGTCCGACGGATTCAAGCAGGATCGGGGTGAGCACCATCGAGCTGGCCGCACCAATGTTGATCGAGAAATAGAACCAGTTGAAAATCTGGGTCAGCATGTGCTTGTTGCCCGTGCCAAACTGATCGCCCACATGGGCCGAGACACAGGGCTTGATCGCTCCAGAGCCCATCGCGATACACGCCAGCCCCGCGAACAAGAACGGCTTCATCCCGATCCCCATCGTGTGCGGGGCGATGTCCATCAATGCCAACAAGCCATGCCCAACACAATAGAGCATGCTCAGCCAGAGGATCGTCCGGTACTTGCCCAAGAAGATGTCCGCGAGCAGCGCCCCGAGCATCGGGAAGAAGTACGCGCTTGTCGTGAACAGGTGATACACCGTCATCGCTTCTTCACGGTTCATGTTGGCCGCGACGCCATCGGGGCCGAGCAGGTAGCTGGTCATAAAGATGACCAAGATGCCCTTCATCCCATAGAAGCTGAATCGTTCGGCCAGCTCGTTGCCGATGATGTAGGGGACACCCTTGGGGAAGCGGGTCTCGCTCGGATCGGGCGCGGTCAGGTGTTGTTTTTTGGTCATCGGTGTGAGAATCCTTCAAATGCACGCTGATTCGCGGGCGTTCGGCTCTAAGATCAGAGCACATAACTTACGCCAAGACACCGCCAAGCACAACCCAGCAAGCCCGAAATCAGCGATTTCGAGCATCAAACACCGAAACCCCGGCCACAAAGAACACCCCATGCACGCCAACCTCGCAAACATCATCCCCGCATCTCCTCAGGGCACCGCCCTCATCGCCATGGTCCATGTCGGCGCGCTCCCGGGCACGCCCTACGCGAGCCAGAGCATCGATCAACTCGTCGCCCAAGCAGTGGACGAGGCCAAGCAGATCCAGGACGCGGGCTTCGACGCGATCATCGTCGAGAACATGCACGACGCCCCCTATGTCCACGGCTGCGACCTGGGCCCAGAGATCGTCGCGGGCATGACCCGCGTGGTGCATGCCGTGAAGTCAGCCGTGAGCATACCGGTCGGCGTCCAGATCTTGTCGGGCGGCAATACCCACGCCCTGGCCGTCGCCCACAGCACGGGCGGGGCATTCATCCGCTGCGAGAACTTTGTCTTCGCCCATGTCGCCGACGAGGGTTTGCTCGCCAAGGCCGAAGCCGGGCCGCTGCTGCGCTACCGCAAGAGCATCGGGGCCGACTCGGTCAAGGTCTTCTGCGACATCAAGAAGAAGCACGCCTCGCACGCCATCACCGGGGACATCGACATCGCCGAGTTCGCCCACGCCGGCGAGTTCTTCGGAGCCGACGGCTTCATCGTCACCGGGCTCTCAACAGGCAAGCCCACCGAGCTTGTCGATGTCAAAGCCGTCCGAAGCGCGACCACGCTGCCCGTGCTTGTTGGCTCTGGCGTCACCCCCGACAACGCCGGGGCCCTGAGCGATCACGCCGACGCGCTGATCGTTGGCTCATGGGTCAAAGCCGACGGCTACTGGAAGAACCCCATCGACCCATCGAGAGCCAAGCAGATGGTCGCTGCCCTCCGTGGCTGATTGAACCAGGACGATGCAACAGGACAGCGATTCCCCGTGAGCGATCAACCACCCGAAATCAAAGAGCTGATGAAGCAGTGCCCGCCATCGAAGCGGGGGCTTTTCATCAGCCGAATCCGCGGGCTCGATCGCTCCAAAAACCCCGACCACCGCGCCAAGATCCAGCACTCGATCGTCCGCGATCTCGAGGACTCCATCAAGTCCTACGACCTGCGCCTGCGTTCGGTCCCCAAGGTCACCTATCCAGAAGAACTCCCCGTCAGCACCCGGCGCGAGGAGATCAAAGAAGCCATCCGCGACAACCAAGTCGTCATCGTCTGCGGCGAGACCGGCTCGGGCAAAACCACCCAGCTCCCGAAGATGTGCCTCGAACTCGGCTATGGCGTGGGCGCACTCATCGGGCACACTCAGCCAAGGCGAATCGCCGCCCGCTCGGTCGCGTCGAGGATCGCCGACGAGCTCGATGTCAAAGGCTCCGAGCAGGTCGGCACCAAGATCCGCTTCTCCGACTCCACCGGAGACAAAACCCTCATCAAGGTCATGACCGACGGCATTCTCCTTGCCGAGACCCGCCAAGACCCCAAGCTCCGCCAGTACGACATCCTCATCATCGACGAGGCCCACGAGCGATCGCTCAACATCGACTTCCTCCTCGGGTACATGCACCGCCTGCTGCAGACGCGCAAGGACCTCAAGCTGATCATTACCTCGGCGACCATCGACGCCGAGCGATTCGCCGAGCACTTCGGGACGACCAAGGGCCCCGCACCGGTCATCGAAGTCTCCGGGCGAACCTACCCCGTCGAGATGCGCTACGAGACCGAGCATGTCAACACCGGCATGCGCATCGATGAAGCCGCCTCGTATGCCGCGGCTCAGCTCGTCAACGAACGCCACGACGATGTCCTCATCTTCATGCCCGGCGAACGCGAGATCCGCCAGACCGCCCACGAACTCCGCAAACGCGACCACCTCCCCGAGGGCACCGAGATCATCCCGCTCTACGCCCGTTTGAGTGCCGCCGAGCAGCAGCGGGTGTTCAACCCGTCGGGCCGACCCCGCATCATCATCTCCACCAATGTCGCCGAGACCTCGCTGACCGTACCCAACATCCGCTCCGTAGTCGATCCGGGTATGGCGCGGATGAAACGCTACAACCCCCGCACCAAAATCCACGGCTTGCTCGTCGAGCCCGTCTCCCAGGCAAGCGCCAACCAACGCGCCGGGCGATGCGGGCGTACAGCTTCGGGCGTGTGCGTGCGCCTCTACGACGAGACCGACTACGACGCCCGAGACGAGTTCACCCAGCCCGAGCTGCTCCGCTCGAACCTCGCATCGGTGATCCTGCAGATGGCCGATCTCAAGCTCGGGCAGCCCGAGGAGTTCCCATTCCTCGATCGCCCCGAGAACCGCCAATGGCGCGACGGGCGAGACACCCTCCACGAGCTGGGCGCACTCGACGAAAACGAACAACTCACCAAGCTCGGCAAGATCATGGCCAAGCTCCCGGTTGACCCCCGCATCGCGCGGATGGTCATCGCGGGCAATGAGGAAGGCTGCCTCCACGATGTGCTGATTATTGCGTCGGCGTTGTCGTCCCAAGACCCCCGCGTCCGCCCCCACGAAAAACGTGACGCCGCCGATGAGGCACATAGGCAGTTCCAGGCCGAGGGTTCGGATTTCTTGGGCTACATCAAGCTCTGGGACTGGTTCCACGAGCAACAAAGAGACCTCACCCGACGCAAGCTCGGGCGGGCCTGTGAGAAGGTCTACATCTCCGCTCGTCGCTTCGACGAATGGCGCGAAGTCTACCGCCAGCTCCGCGGCCTCTGCCTCGACATGGGATTTAAAATCACCAAGGGACACGATGATTCCGACGCCGTGCACCGGGCGCTGCTCACCGGGCTCCTGGCCAACATCGGCACCAAGGGCGAGAAGCACGAGTTCAAGGGCGCCCGCAACTCGGCCTTCTCCCTCTCGCCGGGCTCGGCCCTGTTTAGCGCCAAGCCCAAGTGGGTCATGTGCGCCGAGATCGTGCGCACAAGCAAGGTCTACGCCCGCACCGTCGCGACGGTCGATCCCAAATGGATCGAGGACGCCGGGGCGCACCTGATCAAGAAGACCCACTCCGAACCACGCTGGGACGAACAGTCCGGGCGGGTGATCGCCGACGAGAAGGTGACGCTCTTCGGGCTCGACATCGTCCCCCGCCGAACCATCCAGTACGGCAAGATCGACCCGGTACTCTCGCGCGAGCTCTTCATACACCACGCCTTGGTCGACGGCCAGATGCGGACTTCATCCAAAGCGCTTAAGCACAACGCCAAGCTCATCACCCGCCTGGGATCACTCGAGGCCAAAGCCCGGCGAGACGACCTGATCGCGGATCACCACACGCTCTTCGCGTTCTACGATGACAAGCTGCCCAAGGACATCTTCGCCGCCAAGGCCTTCGAGCGATGGGCCAAGAAGCTCGAATCCGCGGGCTCCGGGCTCCTCAAGATGACCGAGTCCGACCTGCTCGAGTATGCGCCCAAAGAGGTCACCCCCGAGACCCACCCCGACGCGATCGAGGTCTCGGGCGCGGTCTCCAAGCTCAAGTACACCTTCGAGCCCGGCGAAGACCACGACGGGGCGACCATCCGGGTGTCGATCGCGGCGCTGCACCAACTCACCCGCCAGAAGGTCGAGTGGGCCGTCCCCGGCCTGATCCCCAAGCGGATCGAGGCCCTCGTCCGCTCGCTGCCCAAGGGGCTGCGTCGCCAGTTCGATGCGAATCAGGTAGCTGCCGACCTCTCGCAGATCGTCAAGCCCAAGGGCGGTTCCATCGAGACCCAACTCGCCAAGATCCTGTCCGAACGCACCGGCATCACGATCAAGCCCACCGACTTCCGCTCCGACCAGCTCCAGTCGTTCCTCTTCGCGCGCATCGAAGTTATCGACGATCACGGCAAAGCCCTGGGCGCCTCGCGCGATCTCGGCGAGCTCCAGGGCAAGTTCGCCAAGCAGGCCAGCGAGGTCGTCCAAGAAGCCAGCGCCGACATCGAACGCACCGGCATGATCGGATGGGAGTTCGACGAGCTTCCCCAAACCATCGAGTTCGCCCGCAAGGGCTCGCCCAAGATTGTCGGCTTCCCCTCGCTGGTCGTCGAAGACAACACCGTCTCGCTGCGGGTGCTGGCGACCAAGTGGGAATCGGACCTGCACACCCGCTCCGGGCTTGGCTTGCTCTTCGGGCTCGCGATCAAGCGCGAGCTACGGATCCGCCTGAGCAACCTGCCCGGATACGATCGGCTCAAGATCCTCGCCGCCGCCAGCGGCGTCTCCGCCCAGCTCGACACCATCATCTGGACCCGCATCGGGCTCCTGCTGTGCGTGGATCCCAAGGGCGACAATCAGCCCATCCCGCGCACGAAAGCTGAGTTCGAGCTCGAGCTGCTGGGCGCATGGGACCACGCGATCGACGAGACCCAGCGTGTCATCACGAACCTGACCCAGATCCTCGATCAGCTCATGAAGATCAAAGATCGGCTCAAGGAGGTCCACTCGCTCGCCTGGGCCGTGGTGGTGGGGGACATGCAGGGCCAGCTCGATGCGCTCCTCGAGTTCAATGGCTTGGTCACCACGCCCACGCGATGGCTCTGGTGCTACGCCCGGTACCTGCGTGCGATGGACATCCGGCTTAACAAGCTCCGCTCGATCGGCCCAGAGCGCGACGGCCAGATGGCCGACCGGGTCTACGCGTGGACCACCTGCCTCAAGGAACTCCGCGATCAGGGCGCCCACACCGCCGAGGTGGCCGAGGACTACTGGACCCTGCGATGGATGGTCGAGGAATTCCGCGTGGCGACCTTCGCCCAAGAACTCCGCACCTCGATGCCCGTGTCTGAAAAGCGCCTCCGCGAGCAGCTCGACACCATCATCCATGCCTAAGTTGATACTGCGCAAAAAAGAAGACGGGTGCAGACCACGATGGTGCTGCACCCGCCGAAGAGGGGGCAAGTTGAGTTGTTGTTGAATCAGTCGTCCTTCTGGATCTTCTTGAGCACCTTCAAGACCTCGTCGTAGTCAGCGCGTTCTTTGTAGTTCTCATCAACAAAGGCGAAGCGGATGGTGCGATCGGTGTCGATCACATAAGTCGCGGGGACCGGGAGTTCCCAGGTGCCTGTGCCGTTGGATTCGGGGATATCGAGCCCGTACTGGTTGTATCGTTTGACGGTCTCTTCATCGAGCTCAAACCACAGGGCGAGCTTCTTGGCCAGCTCATTGTTGTGATCGGTCCCGAAGAGGAAGCCGAGGTCTTTCTGTTCCTTGAGATCCGCGGTCTTACCCGGGACCTCGGGGGAAATGGCCAAGACGGTCGCGCCCGTGTCGGTGATTTTTTCGAGGCGCTGCTGGATCGCAGTGAGCTCAGTGACGCAGTATGGGCACCACGAGCCTCGATAAAAAGTCAGGACGACCGGGCCATCCTTGAGCAGCTCATCAAGCTCAATGGACGCTTGCTTGTCGCCATCAAAGGCGTCATCAACTCGAAAGCTGATCATCTGGTCATTGACCTGCAAGGGTTGCTTAATTTTCATAGTTTTGGCTTCCGGCTCATCGAGCTCCAACGCGGCGCTGGTCAGCGGTGCGTAGGCAAACACGGGGAGCATGGCGATGGTCGAATAGAAGGCTGCTTTGTTCATGCAAAGACATACCGACTTGGCGGAGAGAATATTCCGTGCCCATAAAAAAGAACCGAATATTTCCGGTTCTTGAAAGAGGTTCGCTTGGCAGGCTCAATCAGCGGCGTCGCCCGCCAGTCTGTTCGCCCTCGCACAGCGTTTCTGGCTGTGCAAGAATCATCGTGGCATTCGAATACTGAGCACCCAGCGATCGCCGACCGCCGGTTTGCTCGCCCGCCTCGACGGTGCTGGAACTCAGCGAAACCGTGACCAGCACCACGCCAGCGACCACAATCAACGGCAGCTTCTTGGCCGCGTTGAGCACTTCCTGAGCCCGCTTGCGGGCCCGCGAACGCATCTGTTGGACCGCGTTTTCTTTCATGCCTTCTCCGGATACCTTGGTAATCAATGCATCGTCCTCCCTGCGGGTCGCCCCCAGGACCATCGCTACACGCGAGCGGTCCTCCTTATCAATCCAAGACGCGGCCAGCTTCTGCTTGTAGTTGGCACTCAACGACTTACGCAGCGAAGCGATCGCCGAATCAAGCTCTTCACGCTTTTCGAGCTTTGTATCAACTGATGACGCCATCGACAGACGCTGGGCCCGCGACATGCCGCCCGTGTAGTTTGCCCGGTTCTCGAGGCGCGAGAAATGTGATCGGCACAATCCCAAATACGCCCAACGCGCCAGCGTCGGGGCATGCTTGACGATCCGCTCGATCGCCTGCTCTGGCGTCGGGTCATCGTGGAAAGTCGGCCATGACTCCTTCTCAAGCATCGCCCACACCCGCGAATCAACCCAGGCGACCATGTCGGCGATGTCCATCGTTGAATCGGTCTTGGTCCGCGAAGTGTACAGGCACGCACGCTCGATCGGCTGGCGGGCCTTGCGTTCGTACAGATCCCAGAACTGTTCGTGGTCTTGGGTTCTCATGACTGGCCCCCGTTCGAATCTGATCGCATGGCGTTCATCGATATCCACCGGGTGTAGAGCTCGCCGAGAGATGGCAGGTGCTCGCATAAGTTGCGGGTCCGCACATCGCAGTCGAGGTACGCCCCGAGCTCTGAGCTCGGTGTAAGCAGGTCCGGGTTGTCGAGGAAGGTCCGGAAGATCGTGTCCGCCTGCTCGATGTGCCCAGCCTCAAACATCGAGTGGGCACCCGTGATCAGCACCGGGACCGATTCCGGGTTCGCATTGATCGCATCGAGAAAGAACCCCAGCGCCCGGTCCGCCTCGCCCAAACGCAGGCAGCGATCAGCGAGGTTCCCATACGAGATCTCCTCGCGTCGTGGTGTATCCGCATACTTGAGGGCGATGAGTTCCAACCGGATCGCCTGATCGATCTTGCCCATCGCGCTCAATGCCAACGCACGCTGGTTGGCGCGGGCCCACGCGGGGTTGGGGTGGTCTTCGCCGTCGGTTTGGTCGTATTTTTCGAGCAGCGATTCGAGCTTGGCGCCCACCTCGCGGATGGTCAGGTGGTCCTTGCGATCGTGCGCTTCGTGGAGCGTATTACAGCAATCCATGATCGCGGCTTCGATGGGGGAGAGCTCGTTGGCCGACGAAGCGGTCACGATCGTGGTCGTGATCTGCCCGTTGATGGACTGGGCGTTTTGGCTATCGATCGGGGTTTGCTTCATCGTGTGCTCCTCTGGGCTGGGATCAGGCTGATGGTCTATTCGCACCAAGCCTTCTTAGAGTTCAACCGATCCAACATGCATTTTCTGACACGAAAACAGGAAAAACAGCGATATTTCTGTGCAATCCCTCTTTCTGAACCCTCAGCGGGGTGCAAATATTTACTTTGCGCGTCCATAAGTCAGTCGTCGCAAACATAGGCCGGTCTCCATCCAGCAGGTCAATACGCCGTTGACCACATCAAAAGGAGACCCAAAATGACCCCACGATCACACCATCTGACCAAGCGAACACTCCTCGCCGCCCTTATCACTCTGGCCGCGGGGGCATCCATCGCCACCGCCGGCGGCTCATACGATCGCCATCGCGGCCCCGGCGGCGGACACCTCCATTCCTCAACCTGCGGCTGCCCCTCGTATGTTGAATACGCTGGCTCCATCACCATCGACGG
>CAXBLA010000006.1:0-125282 GCA_963976625.1 uncultured bacterium | reverse complement strand
CAAGCCGACCTACGAGGGGCGGACGATCGATCTGGGGGCACGGGGCGGTGATTTTTATACGGTGCGATCAGGGCTCATAGAGGGAGACCAGGTCGTGGTCAACGGGGCGTTCCGAATCGATAGCGCGATGCAGATCCTCGCCAAGCCGAGCATGATGATGCCCGACGGCGGGGCGAGTGGTGCGGGTCATCAGCACGGTGAGCAGGCACCTTCGACACAGGCAATGCCTGATATGTCCGCGATGGAGATGCAGAGCACCGCCCCCGAGGGATTCATCGAGGACCTGAGCGCGGTGTTCGCCGCGTACTTCGATGCTCAGGAACGGCTCGCCGACGATGATCTAGGTGGATTCATCGAATCAGCGAAGAATCTCGATGGGGCGGTGGAGTCGGTGCGTGTGATCGGGCTTTCCGGCGAACCATTAGGGATCTGGCGACGGGCAGGAGGCAAGCTCAGGTTGGATCCAGCCATGACGACGATGGATGGTGCGCGATTGAGCTTCGAGCAGATGTCCATAGCGATCATGTCGCTGCAAAGCCGGTTTGGGAATCCATCAGGCGAAACCCACTACACGGCCTACTGCCCGATGGCGTTTGATTTCAAGGGTGCCCAGTGGCTCCAGCGCGGGCAAGAGATCAATAACCCGTACTTCGGCAGCGCGATGCTCCGCTGCGGAGATATAGAAGAAACCCACACCCCGATCAATCCGTCGATTGATCCAGTCCAAGACCCAGTGCACGAGGGGCATGACCATGACTGATCAGCTCAACAATCCGGGTATGGTCGGGCGTGTGATCCGTTTCTGTCTTGAGCAGAAGCTAGTCGTGGCGATCCTGCTCTTCGTGATGATCTTCTGGGGCATCCTTGTCGCGCCGTTCGATTGGGAGATCGGCGATCTCCCCCGGGATCCGGTCCCCGTGGACGCGATCCCGGATATCGGTGAGAACCAGCAGATCGTGTTTACGGAGTGGTCGGGGCGATCGCCTCAGGATATTGATGACCAGATCTCGTACCCGATGACCGTGGCGCTGCTGGGGATCCCGGGGGTCAAGGACATCCGGAGCTACTCGGTGTTCGGGTTCTCCACGGTCTATGTGGTGTTCGAGGATGGTGTTGAGTTTTATTGGTCGCGATCGCGGGTGCTCGAGAAGCTCGGTTCGTTGCCCGCGGGGACGCTGCCGACGGGTGTGGTGCCGATGCTTGGGCCCGATGCGACGGCGCTCGGGCAGGTCTTCTGGTACACGCTCGAGGGGCGAGACGGGGACGGCAACCCGACGGGCGGATGGGAGCCCGACGAGCTGCGATCGATCCAGGATTTCACGGTCAAGTATCAGCTCGCTGGGGTCAAGGGTGTCAGCGAGGTCGCTTCGATCGGTGGCTTCGTGCGTGAGTATCAGGTGGATGTCAACCCGGACGCGATGCGTGCTGTGGGGATCACGCTCGGGCAGGTGATCAGCGCTGTGCGCAAGAGCAACCTCGATGTCGGGGCCCGGACGCTCGAGGTGAACCGGGCCGAGTACATCGTCCGGGGGATCGGGTTCATCGAAAAACCGGAAGACCTCGAGCAGACCGCGATCACCGCACGCGATGGGCAGCCGATCCTCATCGGTGATATCGCCAAGGTGGGCTACGGCCCGGCCCAGCGCCGGGGTGTGCTGAGCAAGGGTGGGGTGGAAGCCGTGGGCGGGGTGGTCGTAGTCCGCTACGGCGAGAACCCGATGGCAACGATCGAGCGGGTCAAAGCGCAGATCGCATCGACGGCGTCGGGCTTGCCAACGAAGACCCTCAGCGATGGGACCGAGTCGCGAGTCACGATCGTTCCGTTTTATGATCGCTCGGGGCTGATCAAAGAAACACTCTCGACGCTCAACTCGGCGATTGAGCAGCAGGTGTATGTCACGATCATTGTGGTGGTGCTGATGGTGATGCACCTGCGGAGCAGCCTATTGATCGGGGCGATGCTGCCGATCACCGTGCTGGGCACATTCATCGGCATGAAGGTGTTTAAGGTTGATGCCAACATCGTGGCCCTCTCGGGCATCGCGATCGCGATCGGGACCATTGTGGATATGGGGATTGTGCTCTCCGAGAATATCCTGCGCGGGCTCGATGAGGCGGATCCTGCCGAGCCGCGGCTGGAAGTCGTTTACCGGTCCGCATCGGAGGTCGGGGGCGCGGTGCTCACGGCCGTGGCGACGACCGTTGTTGGATTTCTGCCTGTGTTCACGATGCAGGCGGCGGAGGGCAAGCTCTTCAAGCCCCTGGCATATACGAAGACCTTCGCGCTCGTCGCTTCGATCATCATCGCGCTGACGATTCTACCCGCGGCGGCCCAGATGCTGATGGGTTTCCGGATCCCGGTCAAATCGGTGCGAACGGTAGCATCCGCGGCTCTTGCCCTTGCCGGGGTGTGTATCGCGATCTGGATCCAGCCGATCGGGGGCGTGTGCATCGCCGCGTTCGGGGTGTTCTATTTGATCGAGCCCGGATTGCCCAAGCTGGTCGCCCGTGGGTTGTTGTGGTCGGCGAATCTGGTGGTGGTGGGTGTGGTGCTCGTGGTGCTGGCGGGGTCCTGGGAGCCGCTGGGGCCCGGGCCGGGCGTTGTTGGCAATGCGTTGTTCATCGCGATGCTTGTTGGTGCGTTGCTGATTACTTTCTGGGTGATCCGGATTTTGTTCCCGCATATTTTGGCATGGGCGCTCGGGCACAAGGTCGTGGCGCTCTCGCCGGCGGTGTTCATCGTCCTCTTTGGATCGACCGTATGGCTCGGGTTTGACCAGGTCTGGGGCTGGCTGCCCGAGGGCGTCCGCCAGAACGAGCGTTTGGTCAAGGTGGCTCACGCGGTTCCGGGGCTGGGTTCTGAGTTCATGCCATCGCTTGACGAAGGGTCGTTTTTGTACATGCCGACCACGATGCCCCACGCATCAATCGGTGAGGCAACCGAGATCCTCAAGGAGCTCGATCTCCGCATCATGAGCGTACCCGAGGTCGTGCAATCGGTCGGCAAAATCGGGCGTGTGGAGAGCCCGCTGGACCCGGCTCCGATCTCGATGATCGAGACCGTGATCGAGTACGCCGACGAGTATGTGATGAATGATGGGGGGCATCGGGTGCTCTTCGCGGTCGACGCCGACGGTTCGTATCTCCGTGATCCGGCGGGCGAGCTGATCGAGGATGAGGACGGCAAGCCGTTCCGCCAATGGCGTGATGAGATCCGATCATCACAGGATATCTGGGACGAGATCACGCGGGTCGCTCAGATGCCCGGGCTCACGAGTGCGCCCAAGCTCCAGCCAATCGAGACCCGGATCGTGATGCTCCAGTCGGGGTTCCGCGCGCCGATGGGGATCAAGGTGTACGGCCCGAGCCTCGAAGCGATCGAATCCTTCGGGCTCGAGCTCGAACGCTTACTCAAGGAAGTTCCATCCGTGCAACCCGCTGCGGTCTTCGCGGATCGGGTGGTGGGCAAGCCGTACTTGGAAATCGAGATTGATCGGGAGAAGATCGCCCGTTATGGGATCCAGATCGAAGATGTGCAAGAAGTCATCGAGGTCGCGATCGGCGGTAAGGCCCTGACGATGAGCGTCGAGGGGCGCGAGCGGTATCCGATCCGGGTACGCTATCTCCGCGAACTCCGAGATGAGCCCGAGACGCTGATGGATATCCTGGTGCCCGCGCCCGACGGGACACAGGTTCCGATGGGTGAGTTGGCCACGCTGGAATACCGTCGGGGCCCTCAGATGATCAAGAGCGAGGATACATTTTTGGTCGCGTATGTGCTGTTTGATAAGCAGCCCGGCGTTGCGGAGGTGACGGTTGTCGAGGATGCCAAGGCGTATATCAGCTCAAAGATCAGTGCAGGGGAGCTGGTGGTGCCGGGGGGGGTGAGCTATGAGTTCGCGGGCGCGTACAAGAACCAACTCCGGGCGGCCAAGCGGATGAGTATTGTGCTGCCATTGTCGCTGGTAGCAATCTTCTTGCTGCTCTACTTCCAGTTCAAGAAGTTCAGCGTCACGATGATGGTGTTTTCTGGGGTCTTTGTTGCGTGGGGGGGCGGCTTCACGATGCTCTGGCTCTACGGGCAGCCCTGGTTTATGGACATCGATTTGTTCGGGACGAATCTGCGTGAACTCTTCCAGATCCGCCCGTACAACCTGAGCGTCGCGGTCTGGGTGGGGTTCCTTGCGTTGTTCGGGATCGCGACCGATGACGGGGTCATCATGGCGACGCGCATTGAGCAGTCGATGCGCGAGCAGAAGCCGGATTCGATTGAATCGATTCGCAGATCAGTGGTCGGCGGCGGTCGGCTCCGGGTCCGGGCCGCGGTGATGACCTCGGCGACCACTATCCTCGCGCTCCTCCCCGTACTCACGAGCACCGGGCGTGGCTCAGACATCATGATCCCGATGGCGATTCCGACATTTGGTGGGATGGCCGTGGCCTCACTGACTTGGTTTGTCGTTCCCATCCTGTATTGCTGGTCGCAGGAATGGAAGTTCCGTTTTTCGAAAAAGCCCAGCAAGAAACCTCAAACTAAAGGAGTTTAGTTATGAACCGTTTACCCCTCACCGCATTGTGCGCTTGTTGCGCTTTGTTCTCGAGCCCAGTCCTTGCTCAATCCGGGCACGCGAACCATGGCGATCATGCCCATGGAGAAGCCGAGGAATCGAAGCCGATCAACGCGATGTGCCCCATCGGTCAAGAGCCCATCGAAGCCACCGGAGGAACTAGCGTCTACAAGGGCAAGACCATCGGGTTCTGCTGCCCGGGCTGTGAAGATGAGTTCAACGCATGGGATGAGTCCAAGCGGGATGCGTTTGTCACGATGGCATTGGCGGGCTCAGAGCCCGGGATGCATGACGAACATGCTCAGATGAAGGAGGGCTCAGCACCAGCCGAGGGCCAGACTCATCTCTCATACATACTCAGCACCTGCCCGATCTCTGGTGAAGCGCTGGGGAGTATGGGCGATCCGATCGTCAAGGCCTACGAGGGGCGCGAGGTGAAGTTCTGTTGCCAGATGTGTGTCCCGAGGTTCGAGAAAGACCTGAAGGCTTCTTTTGCCAAGCTCGATCAGCAGATCATCGAATCACAGCGATCGTTCTATCCGATGACAACCTGCGTGGTCTCTGGCGAAGCGTTCGGCGGCGAGATGGGCGACCCGATCGAGCTGGTGTACAACAACCGCTTGGTCCGCCTGTGCTGCAAAATGTGCACGGGCGATTTCAAGAAAGACCCTTCTGCATACATCGCCAAGCTCGACGCGGCGGTTATCGAACAGCAGAGCGAGCAGTACCCGCTGAGCACCTGCCCAATCTCGGGCGGCAAGCTCGGCTCGATGGGCGATCCGATCAGTGTGGTGTACGCTGGACGCCTGGTGAAGTTCTGCTGCGCGATGTGCGTGCCCAAGTTCGAAGCCGATCCGATGCCGACCATCAAGAAGATCGATGCGGCTTGGATGGCGATGCATGATGAAGACTGAGATTGTTTATTATTCACATTCCAAAGGAGGCCATTGAATGGCTCATCAGATTCAGAGTTTCAATGTCAAAGGGATGCACTGCGGCGGCTGTGCCGGCAAGATCCAGAAGGCGATCCTTGCGATCCCGACTGTGAGTGAGGCAATAGTCTCTCATCAGTCTGGGAGCGTGGAGGTTCGGGCAGAGCCTGAAGTCGAAGAATCGGTGGTGATCGCCGCGATCGAGTCGGCGGGTGACTACACGGCGTCGGTCGTGGAGCCAGCCGAGAAGCCGGTCGATGACTCGGCGGGGGCACCCTCGACTCAACACACGCATACACACGATGATGGCATGGAAGAGGAGATGAAAGAGAGCCTGTACCCGTTGTTCCTCATTGTGGGGTTCATCGCGGGGGTGACGCTATTGGTCGCGTACGCGGATGGATCGTGGGCGGTCGAGCCGATGATGCGTCACTTTATGGCGGGGTTCTTTCTGGTGTTCTCGTTCTTTAAGCTGCTCGACCCGCCGGGATTTGTGTCGGCTTATCGCGGCTATGACCTGATCGCCAAGAAGCTGCCCGTGTGGGGCTGGGCGTATCCGTTTGTCGAGCTCGGGCTCGGCGTCGCGTATCTGCTAGCGTTGATGCCGATGGCGGTCAATGTGCTCACTCTTGTGTTGATGCTCATCGGAGCCGCGGGTGTGCTCAATGCTTTGCTCAATAAACGAGCGATCCGTTGCGCATGCCTTGGGACAGCTTTGAATCTCCCGATGACCAAGGTGACGCTTGTCGAGGACCTGACCATGGCCGCGATGGCGGGTGCAATGCTTCTGGTGCTTTGAATGCCATCTTCATTTTGAACGAAAGGAATCTCAAGAAATGAGTGATACGAATCAGACTACTCATGAGCACGATCATTCCGATGAATACTCAGCGGGCAGCCTGTCTCTGACCGGTTCAATTGCAATGGGCACCGGTGTGATGATCGGAGCTGGTATCTTTGCATTGACGGGGCAGGTTGCGGAGCTTGCAGGGGGGTTGTTTCCGGTTGCATTTCTTGCGGCGGCGGTGGTTGTCGCATTCAGTTCGTACTCATATATAAAAGTATGCAATCAATATCCATCCGCGGGTGGGATAGCGATGATTCTTCAAAAAGCATATGGTCCGGGCGTGGTGACAGCCGGTTTTTCGTTGATGATGTATTTCTCTATGGTGATCAATGAGAGTCTGGTTGCTCGGACTTTCGGCACTTACACGATGAGGATCTTCAGCAAAGAATCGGACTCGTGGCTTGTTCCTGCTCTTGGAGTTGGTTTGATTGCGATTGCGTTTATCGTGAATGTGCTTGGGAACAAGTTTATTGGCAGACTCAGTAAAATCACCGCATTAATCAAGATATTGGGCATTACTGTTTTTGCGTGTATTGGACTTTGGGTCTCTGGCCTGTCGTTTGACACGCTGAGCAGCAGCGGGTCATCATCCGGGGGTTCTTCGGTCGGCTCGGTTCATGGATTTCTTGCTGCTGTGGCGATTGCTATCCTCGCATACAAAGGCTTTACCACGATCACCAACAGCGGTGATGAGCTCGATAATCCGAAGAAGAATGTAAGCCGATCCATCATCATTAGCCTGCTGATCTGCACTGTGCTCTACCTATTGGTCACACTTTCGGTAGCGAGCAGCCTGAGTGTTGATCAGATCATCGCTGCAAGGGATTCGTCGCTCGCGGAGGCGGCTCGACCGGTCTTGGGCAAGTGGGGTGAGTGGTTGACCATCGCGATCGCTGTGGTGGCAACCATCTCGGGATTGATAGCGAGTATGTTCGCGGTATCTCGTATGCTTGCAATTTTGACCGAAATGAAACTCGTCCCGCACCGACACTTCGGTATGCCCGGTCGGGTTCAGAAGCACACACTGGTGTACACGGCGGTCATCGCAATCGTGTTGACGGTGTTCTTCGATCTCGGGCGGATTGCATCACTCGGGGCGATTCTCTATATCCTCATGGACATCGCAATTCACTGGGGTGTGTACCGCTATCTCCGCCATGAAGTTGGAGCAAAGGGGTCGATTCTCTTAACGGCGATATGTCTCGATGTAGCAGTGCTTGGAGCATTCGTTTATTCGAAGTCCCAATCTGATGTGCTTGTTCTGATCACTTCTGCTATCGGCTTAGTATTCATCTTCGGGCTCGAATGGTGGTACATCCGGAACCGGAGGGGCGATCAGATGGAGCCAGACATGGATCATCACCATTAGATTGCATAAAGTATGAGGCTTAGCGGATATACGCAGGTGGTTCACGAGCAGATCGATAACCTGTGGACTTGCTTGCCACAGAGTGAGTTGTACCTCTGCGGGCCCGGTGTACCAGCCGGCTAAAATACGCAAGGTTCACACGAACGGATAGAGCGAGTCAATCACAACCAGTTGTTAAATTTTGGTCGGCAATGTGATCGGTGAACCTCCGAACCTGCCATTTTTCCCAAACGCTCAGGCTGGGCCATGCCTTGATCAATTCGTTGAGCACGGGATCAGAGTGGCTTGATTGGGTTGAATCAACAGCAACTGCGCCGCATTCTGCGCCCACCCTTGTGGAAATCAGCGTTTTAGGGTTGTCAGTGGGGATGGTTCGAGTCCCTCCTCGCCCATTGTCCGGATAAGCACAGTTGCGAGATCGTTTTAGAAGATCCCCAGGGGGTGACCAGCGCGTCACCCCTGTTGTGGTTTGTGGCTCAAGCGGGTGGGTTCCGCGAGGACAAATGCAGGCTTTGGGCTGCGCCAAGCGCTCGTTGGTCCCCCATGAAATGGGATAAATCCAGATATTACTATTCAATCAAGGGGCCCGACTCAGTATACTTATTGCTGAGCAGTGCTGCAATTGAGCGTGCCTGGGTGGAGCATGTGATTCGATCCTAAGCGTTCGTGTATGGCTGTTTTTCAGTGGCAAGGTTCTTGTTCTCATTTTTTTCTGTTATTGCTTTCATATTGGATATGTATACATGACTGATTTACCATGGGTGAAGTTGTCTTGTGGTGTTGTCGTTGGTGTGATGGCGCTGGCCGATGGGTTCGCATCAGCCCAGCTCTTGGCTCAACCCAAGACGCCCTCGGAACATCAGACGACGAACTCTTTCTGGTGGAATGTGCCGGTCGACGGGGAGTGGTTTGAGGAAGCCAACTGGGCCAACACAATCACCGGGAGCCTCGCGGGATACCCATGGCGACTGTCGGATCATGCGGGGTTGGGTGGGTCTGAGGCCTACGCGGTGGAAGTCGATCGACTTCTTAGGATCGGATCGGTCAGTATATTGAATCCTCAAGCTGAGCTGCGTCTTCACGGGGGTGTGAACTGGTACATGCACGGCGATCTGGTCAACGAGGGCACAATCCGGATGAATGACAATGGTGTGCAAGCCAACAGCATCCTCAGGGCCGGCGAGCCGTTCCGGATTGATGGGCAGGGGGTCATCGAGCTGAACTCGCAGACGAGCCCGTACGATGCGCAGCTGCTGAGCCTTGATCATCAGATCACCATCGGCCCAGAGCAGACGATCCATGGGTCGGGCGCGGTGCGTGGCAACATCCGCAATGAGGGTTTGATCCTTGCAGATGTGCCCTCAGAGCACGGGATGGTGCTGGGCTTTGACTTTGTTCAGAGCGAGACCGGGCGGATCATAATCGAGCAGAACACGCTTCGTCTCGAGCCCGCGACGACGCTCACGGGCGGGCATCTGGGTATGGGGGACGGCTCAACGCTCGAAATCTCGGGCGGCACTCGGGTCAATGTGGATTCGATCTCATTCGGTAATGACACCGCACTGTTCATTGATGGGGATGTTGAGTTTCCGATGCCTGAGAGCACGCCCAGTTTGCTCTCATTGAGCCGGAACTACACCGTGTTCACGCTCGAAGGTGATTATATCAACGATGATCAAATTGTGGTTGGCGGGGGGGATGGTCCAGCCTGGGCGACTCTGAGAATCGGGGCTGATTGTGTGGTCAGTGGGGACGGCGAGATCGTGATGGTCCCCGGCATCAATGAGTTGATCGTCGAGGACCAGCACACGATGACGATCAGGCCAGGGCAGTCGATTGTTGGGGGTGGGGAGATCTCCACTCCAAATGGGGGGCAGATCGTCAACCAATCGGCCATCATCTCGACCGACGACATGAAATGCCGAGCTAAGGTTGTGGGGGGGCAGCTGATTGCTGATGGCAGTATTCTGTTTTTAGACTACGCAGAAATCTATAACGCCGAACTTGTTTACGAACAAGGCGGGAGCATTCGCTTCGATCGGACTCGATTAGTCGATGTGATCTGGAATCAAGATCTGGTCTCGTCAGGTCGGCTGTATCTCGGGGGGGCTTGCACCAACAACGGCATTCTGACGCTCATGAGTTCCACTGTGTTTTGTGACCCTGATTCTGTACTCCTCGGCGAGGGATCGATCCGACTAAATGGTGGGGGCATTATAGAAGGATCGCTCACGCTTCCATCGACGCAGACTATTTCCGGCTGGGGCACGATAACAACAGCCATCACCAGCGACTCTCAGATTTGGGTGGATGAGGGGCGAGAGCTGATCATCGGGGGAGGGCCTCACATTGGCGGAGACTACATCGCCGATGGCGGGGCGATTCGCATCTCAGGAGAGTTTTCAGATAGCCGATTCATCGTCGGCGACGGTCAGCTCACACTCTGGAATGCTGAACTCAACAACTGCACAATTATGAATGACTTGGAGACACCTTTGCGGCTCATTGCCGGCGGGGATCTGGTACTCAACAACATGCGCTATGACGGCAATCTCGATATCCGGGCCAATGTCAACCAGACGAACGAGAGCGAGGTTTATCTTCGCGGGAACACCGAGATCAACGGGAATCACTATATCTTTGATGAAGGCACGCTGGTGTTTGACTCCGCAGATCTCTCGGGCGATTCGGTGTTCACCATGGCATGGTCAACCCAGGACCTTCGGCCTCGGGTCTATGCGATGGATGGCTCGGGGCTCAGCGGTGGCTACCTGCTCCAAGGCTCGGGAGAGGTGGTCGGGGAAGACGGGGGGCTGGGATTTGTCAATCGTGGGCAGCTGATTGCCAACAACCCATTGGCGCCCATGAGGTTGTCGGGGACATTCAGCGGCGATGGGATTTATCTCGTCGAAGACAGCGAAGTTGAGTTTTACAACGGGGCGATCCTCAAAGGGGTCACGCTCGATGCGAACGGGACAGGTTTCTATTCGCTCAGTGGATTGGATGTCGACTTTGAGGGGGTGACGAATCGGGGAACGATCGTTGTGAATCGCTCAAACGCGGCGCTCACGGTGAGCGAAGCCTTCATCAACGAGGGCATGGTCAGCCTTCAGCCCGAGGAGGGCATCGGGTTTGGAACGCTGATCATGAACGAGGCCGAGATCCTCGGCAGCGGGACAATCGAACTCAGTTCGGTCGATGATGGATTTGATTCGCGTGTGATCACGCTCGGGGACTCGGTCATCGGGCCTGATCAGCTGATCCGAGGCGACGGATTTATGCGAGGACAAGGTCCATTTGAGTTTCGAGGACGGTTTAATCTACGGGGAACCCTGGATCCGGCGGGGTCATCACGCACGCTCGGGCTCGACGATCTCGTAATGGAGCCCGAAGCTCGGGTAATCCTTGATATCGAGGGCACCGATGAGGGGCAGTTTGATGCGATCGAGGTGATTAGTCAAGGGCGGATCACGCTCGGGGGCACACTCGATGTCCGGTTCGGGGAATCCTTTTCCCCGAGCTTTGGGGATGTCTGGGCCATCGTCAGCGGCGGCGCGTTCATCGGTGCGTTTGAAGAGATCGTGACCTATGAGCCACTCCCGTCCGGGCTAGTTCTCCAAACGATCGACTTGGATGGCGAGCTGATGCTAGCGGTGACTTGCGGCGGGGATTACAACGCGGACTTCATCGTCGATTTCTTTGATATCAGCAATTTTCTTGCTGATTTCAACACCCAAGCGCCCGCCGCAGACATCAATGGTGACGGAATCTTTGACTTCTTCGATGTATCAGCGATCCTTGATCTAGTTTCTGCAGGATGTGGGCCAGATTGAACACAGCAGTTAGTTGTTGATCAGACAATAGTTGTTGGCACTGTTTAATAAATTGAATTTGCGTATTCGATCGCTTCTTGTATACTCAGCGTGTGGATCGAAGCCGCTCGTGGTTTGTGGGTTGTGATGTGTGGGTCCACAGGTCAAGCTGTATGGATCAGACAAAAGAGGAGGACGAGATGAACAAGTGTGTCACATTGGCGGCGATTGCGGTGTTCTCATCGGGAGCGTTCGCTGGGCCTGCGGAGTCATTTTCGCTCACAATGGATGTTGATTGGGATGGTTTCATTGATCCAGGAAACGCGGTGACTATATCCATTGATATTCTTGGCGATTCAAGTTTCGGCACCCACCTGCTCGGCGGGCAGTTCGGGCTCGCTACATCCGGTGCCACAGATTTCATTACGGATATCCGTTGGACCAATGCGGAGTGGTCGACCGTCAATGATCCGGGCGAGTACGACGGCAACGGAAACTACGGGGATGTGATTTTCGGTCAGTTTGTGGTGTTCACTGATCTCTTTGATTTTCCACCCGGGGCAGGCTCAGAACTCGGCCAGGTGATCGGCTCATTCGAGATCGATCTGGCACCGAAATTCTGTGGCAAAATCGATTTCAGCTTTACCACCGACCCGGACCCTGAACGCTTTGCGCTCCAGGCTGTTGATGTTGACTTCGTCGCTCGCACGGTCGATCTCATGAGCAGCAGCGAGGGCGAACTCTTGCTCAATGGGGCATCCGTCTTCGCGTGCCCGTCGCCATCGGGTGTGGCACTACTGGGCTTTGGCGGCTTAGCCATCACCCGTCGTCGGCGATGAACTGTACGCTGGACTGGCCATCGAGGCCTTCGACATTTAAATCCCTATGATCGTGCATCGTGAATGTGCTTGATCTGCTCTATATCCCGCTTGGCTTGGTAGCCGCTCCGTTTGTGATGCGCAAGAAGCGGGCCGGGTGGGATCAGCGCATCGGGCATGTGTCGGCCATGCTCAAAGAACACTCAAGTGCTTCGGGCAAGCCCCGGATCATGCTCCACGCGGTATCGGTGGGGGAGGTCAACGCGCTGCGATCGCTGGTGCCCGAGTTGTCACAGCGGGCTCATGTGATTGTTTCAGCGACGACCGACACCGGGCTGGCCCATGCCCAGTCGCTCTTTGGATCGCTCGATTCGTGCGATGTGGTGCGCTATCCGCTTGATTGCTCGTGGATGGTCCGCCGATTCCTCGACACCGTCCAGCCCGATGTGGTCGGGCTGGTGGAGCTTGAGGTCTGGCCCAACTTCATCAAAGCTTGCACAAAGCGTTGCGTGCCGATTGGGATCATCAACGGGCGCCTGTCGGCTCGTTCGTTTAAGGGGTATCGCAAGATCCGGTTCCTGCTCCGCTCGACCTTTGGGCGACTGTGCTTTGTGTGCGCACAAGACGAGCAGTACAGCGATCGGCTCTCGGCGATGGGTGTCCACCTGGATCGGCTCAGCGTGACGGGCACGATGAAATGGGATGCGGTCGACGCCTCTGCCCATACGCAGCCGTCCGAAAAAGCCATCGAGATCGCTTCGGCAATGGGTATTGACCTGTCCAAGCCATTAATCGTCGCGGGGAGCACCGGGCCGGGCGAGGAAGCCATGCTTCACGCTGCGGTGCCCGAGGATGTCCAGTTATTAATGGCCCCGCGGAAGGTGGATCGGTTTCAGGAAGCCGGCGATGCGGTGTCGGGGTGTGTGCGGCGATCGACTGGTGAGCAGAAGCCCGGCGCTACGCGGTTCGTGCTTGACACGATCGGCGAGCTCTCGGCGATATACGAGCTGGCCGACATCGTGATCATCGGGCGGTCATTCTTCGATCTCTACGGCTCCGACCCTGTCGAGCCCGCGGCCATGGGCAAGCCCGTGCTGATCGGGCCGGCGAACTCAGACTTTGATCAGGCGATGCGGGTGTTGCTCGATGGCGATGCGATCCAAGTAGTTGGTCGGCATGAGGTTAAGGCAGTCATTGAGGGGCTGCTCGATGATCCGGGACGCCGATCGGCCATGGGCCAGCGGGCTCAGGCGTGCGTGCGGGCTCAGCAGGGGGCATCGGGTCGGCATCTGGAGGTGCTCATGAGCCACGCTGGGGATCAGAACAAAGAATGAGCAAGGTCGAAAAACTCTTGAAATGCGTCAGGAAGTCGTGTTCGTGGGTTTGAAAACACAAAGTTCTTGCGTACTATGACTCTCTTGACAACTCCGCCCTGCTCTGGCAGTGCGTGGTGGGCAAGCGATGGGAGAGTAGCTCAATTGGTAGAGCATCGGCCTTTTAAGCCGCAGGTTCAGGGTTCGAGTCCCTGCTCTCCTATTTTTTCGACCGATTCCCGCTGAAGAATCCTGCCGCTCGCGCATACTCTCGCATAGTTGATGCGGATGCGGGCGCCGCGATGGAGCCGCTTTGTGATCGACATGCCCCAGCAAGAGGCCGATCTGTCGGCCATGGTCATTCATGCCAACTGGACTCAAGGTGCGTTGCACCTCTGGTGCGAAAGCCTGGGGGGCGATGGTTCTGGTCCTGGCGCAGATACAAGCTCTACTGAAAACGCAGCTCCCGTGCACCCCTTCGCGACCCGCCCGGTCGGGATCAAGGGCGAGGATTCGACCATCGCGCTCCGCCTGCCGTCGTTTGAGGGCAAGCCGATCCCCAGCACGATTATGTCCCGATTGATGGGGCGTGACGCGGACGAAGATCAAGCCGCGGTGCTCAGCGAGTTCTCGGTGCCGGCGATCAAGATCGATGCCAACGATGTGGGCGCGGTGCTCGAAGAGCTGATCGAGCGTGCGGAGCTCGAAGAAGATTCTTCGTATTCGATCGGGCCGGGGATTACTTACTTTGTCGCGGCTTCGCGCCTCTCATGGCACCTGATGGCCGGGCACCGTGTGGTGCCGATGCTGCTCCAGGACGCCCAGGGCGAGCTGACCGCCGCGTGGCACCCGTGGCTCTCTGACGACATGACGGCCAACCGCGTGAGCAAGCTTGTGCGTTCGATGCCGGCGGTTGCAAGGGCAACGGCCGACGAGCACGCGCATGATGCGTGGAGCATGTCCACCGAGTTCCTCGCGGGGATCACCGACGCACGCTGCCGATCGACGATGATCGTCGAGGACATGTACGACACGATCGAAGACGCGGATGCGGACAGCGATTCACAGGTCGCGTGGCTCCACGGCTTGCTCGATGGCACCGAAGAAGTCCCCAGCGTTGCCGGCCAGCGTGCGGACATCGCCCGCAAGGTCCGCCGATGGATCTCGGAACTCGAAGATCGCGGCGAGTCGAGCGCCTGGCGTTTCGGGCTGCGGATCGCCGAGCCGATCGCCGACAACCTGCCTTCGGATATCGCCAAGCCCGACGAGACCGTGCTGTGGTCGATGAGCTTCTTTATCCAGAGCATCGACGACCCGGAGGTGATCCTGCGAGCCTCGGATATCTGGCTGATCTCGCGTGAGCGCGTGGTGATCCAAGGATTGACCCTCGAGAACCCGCAAGAGCTGCTGATGGCCGAGCTCGGGCGGGCGAGCCGTCATTATAAAAAGCTCGAAGACGCGCTCGATAGCGCCGAGCCCATCGAAGTACTGCTCAACTCGCAAGAAGCGTACCAGTTCCTACGGGAGATCAAGCCGATTCTTGAAGAGCAGGGGTTCGCGGTTGAGAGCCCGCCGTGGTGGGAATCGCAGTCCGGGCGTTTGGGCGCTCGGCTCAAAATCGAATCAGACTCGACGGACATGTTCGGCGAAGAGTCCGGCGATCCGGATGCCGCCGGGCCGCAGCTCGGGCTCAACACGCTCATCGGGTACCACTGGGAGATCGCCATCGGCGACACCACCCTCACGCTCAACGAGTTCGAGCAGCTCGCCCAGCAGAACGCGCCGCTCGTGCGCATCGGCGGGCAGTGGGTCGAGGTGCGCCCGGAAGATGTCGAGAACGCGGTCAACTTCATCGGCGAGAACCCTGGCGGCGAGATGGAACTCGGCGAAGCCATGCAGTTGGCCCTCGCGTCCGACGCCGCCCAGACCGGGCTGCCCGTCACCGGGGTCGAAGCGACCGGCTGGGTCGCCTCACTACTCGGTGGCGACACCGGCGGGGCGTCCGTTGAGCTGCCCAAGCTCGATACACCCGAGACTTTCCAGGGCACCTTGCGTCCATACCAAGCCCGCGGCATGAGCTGGATGGTCTTCATGGAACGCTTCGGGTTCGGGGCGTGCCTTGCCGACGACATGGGTCTGGGCAAGACGATCCAGTTGCTGGCGCTGATGACGCACGAACGCATCGAAGCCAAGAAGGATGGCGTCGAGGTCGGCCCGACCCTGATGATCGTCCCCATGTCCGTGATCGGCAACTGGGTGAAGGAAGCCGAGAAGTTCGCGCCCTCGCTCAAGGTGCTCGTCCATCACGGCGTCGATCGTGTGCAGGGCGAAGAGTTCACCAAGAAGGCCCACGATGCGGACCTGATCCTGACGACCTACGCGCTCGCTCATCGCGATAACGACCTGATGAACACCGTCAACTGGGCCCGCATGGTGCTCGACGAGGCGCAGTTCATCAAGAACCCGGCCGCTAAGCAATCGCAGGCCGTGCGCGGGATCAAGGTGCCAAGACGCATCGCCCTGACTGGTACACCGGTGGAAAACCGGTTGTCCGAGCTGTGGTCGATCATGGACTTCCTCAATCCAGGGTACCTTGGGTCTGCCGGGGGGTTCCGCAAGAAGTTCTCGCTGCCGATCGAGCGTCATCGCGATCAGAACAAGATGGGCAAACTGCGTTCGATGGTTTCGCCGTTTATTCTGCGTCGCGTCAAGACCGATCCAACTGTCGTCTCGGATCTTCCAGACAAGATCGAGAGCAAGGAATGGTGCGCACTGACGCCCGAGCAGGCCAAGCTCTACGAGGGCTGCGTCCAGCGGATGCTCACCGATGTGGACGAGAGCGAAGGGATCCACCGCCGCGGTTTGGTGCTCGCGGCCCTCATCAAGCTCAAGCAGATCTGCAACCACCCAGCGCAGATGCTCAAAGAGAACGATCCGCAGTTCGGCATGACCATCGACCCGATGCGATCGGGCAAGTGTGTGCGATTGCTAGAACAAGTTTCGGAGCTGATCAGCGAGGGCGATCAGGCATTGGTGTTCACGCAGTTCCGCCAGATGGGGCATATCCTGAGCACGATGCTGGGCAACGAGCTGGGCAAGGATGTGCTGTTCTTGCACGGGGGCACGCCGCAGGGCAAGCGTCAGAAGATGATCGATACCTTCCAGGACGCGACGGGCAAGAACCCGATCCTGCTGCTCTCGCTCAAGGCCGGTGGTGTGGGGCTCAACCTGACCGCGGCGACGCATGTGTTCCACTTCGACCGCTGGTGGAACCCGGCGGTCGAGAACCAAGCGACCGACCGTGCGTACCGCATCGGGCAGACGCGAACCGTGCAGGTGCACAAGTACATCGTCCGGGGCACGCTCGAAGAGCGGATCGACGAGATGATCGAGTCGAAGACCGAGCTGGCCGAGAACATCATCGGGCACGGCGAGCGTTGGCTCACCGATCTGGGTACCGACAAACTGCGTGAACTCTTGACCCTCCGTGCAGACACCATCGCCGATGACATGTAAGGCGGGTGAAGGGAGGACGAACGATGACTGATCAAGAACCGAGTTCAAAGGCCAAGAAGATTAAAGCCGAACCCAAAGTAGATCCGCTCGCTGCCTTGCAGCAGTCGGCCAAAGCCGCGCCAAAGAAAGCCGCCAAGAAAACGACCAAAAAAGCCAGCACCACCAAAAAGACCACCAAGCGTTCGAGCAAGAAAACCGCAGAGAAACCAACGCCCGCCGAGCCCCCACGCGAGGACCGGGTCGTCAATGTGATCTCGACCCCGGCACTGAGCGCTTCGGTGCCGACTGCTCCAAAGAAGATCAAGCCGCAGTACGCGTCGTTCCGGTCTTCGCGTAAGTCGCTGGTGAACCCGCGCCGCGTGCGCGGCGGTGTCAAGCTCAAGCTCAAGGCCGGCGAGACCCCCGCGAGCTGGGTGATGCAGCGCCTGCTACGCGTCGCCGAGACCGGTGCTCAGAACGATGTATACAAGGACGGCATCGAGTACGCCCGGCTCGGGCAGACCAAACGCCTGACCATCGAGGACACGCTGTGCGAGGGGATCATCCAGGGACGCAGCGATAAGCCGTATGTCGCGACGCTCGGGCTCAACGAGTTCAGCGCCGAGTCCCAGGAGAAGATCATTGTCGCGATGGCCGATCAGGTACGCTACGCGGCCAAGCTCCTCGCCGGCGAGCTGCCCAGCAATATCGAAGATGTGTTCGCTCCATTGGGGCTCAAGCTCTTCCCGGCCGAGCCTGCGGACATCACGCCCGAGTGCTCGTGCCCGGACTGGACCAAAGAAGACCCATGGTGCAAGCACACGGTGTGTCTGACATCGCTGCTCGCCGAGCGTCTCGGGGATGACCCGATGATGATCTTCGGATTGCGGGGGATGCCGGGCCAAGAGCTGATCGATGGGCTGCGCCAGAAGCGGGCGGTGGGGGTGCAAGGGCCCGGACCGGCGCCGGTGCTGCACCAGCATGTGCCCGGGATCTCGGATATCTCGTCGGCTCCGCTGGAAGACTCGATCGATTCGTTCTGGGAGGTCGGACGCGAGCTCGATGAGATGGACACCCCGATCGGGCCGCCGACGGTGAACTGTGTCTTGCTGCGTCGATTGGGACCGAGCCCGTTTATCGACGGGCCATTCCCGCTGATCGGCTTGATGGCGACCTGCTACCAGCTGATCGGTGAAGCGGCGATGTCTGCAGAAGAGACGGTCTCCGAGATCAGCGCTGAGATTGATTCGGAATCTGACTCGGAGTGAGTTTGTTTTCTATATTTGTTTGGCATGCAGGATTGGTGTGGGCGAGTTGACCCGCCGGCTCGATGGCCTACACTTCTTTCGACTTGCGGAACCCGGTACGACGGACGCTGAGCGGTCTTTTCGAGCATGAGAAATCAAGCGAGAAGAGATTGAGATCAGTTGAGGCGTATCGATGGGTTCATTCGAGTGATCCCTTGGGCGTTTGTTCGCTTTAAGAAGATTGCGCAGCCGAGTGAATCCCGTTCCAAGCGGTGGGCTCTTGATAGACCCCTTCGCGATACGCTGCGGCTGCATCCCTGACGCTCTCTGTGTCCGGTGTGTTCAAGCCGAGAATGACGGATTGAACACCCGATCTGGTGCGAGCACCCGATCCCGACACGGAGACAGAGCAACACGGATAGGCGAGTAGAAACGCACGCAGGCCTTGATCATACAAGGGTTTGCGACGCTTACAAGACAATCGAATACGCACACTGCCCCATGGTGTAATGGTAGCACAGCTGGTTTTGATCCAGTCGGTCCAAGTTCAAATCTCGGTGGGGTAATTTTCTCTCTCCGCGTGTTCGATCCTGCTCCACATGTCACGGCATGCCCGCATGTTGCCGATCGCAGATGACTCAATCAACCCAAGCACTCGAAGCGATTATCCTGGCCGCCGGCAAGGGGACCCGGATGGAATCCGATCTGCCCAAGGTCTGTCACCCCGTCGGCGGTCGCCCGATGGTGTGCTCGGTGGTCGATGCGTGTTTCGATGCAGGCTGCACCCGCGTGGTCGTGGTGGTGGGGTACAAGCAAGAACTCGTCCGCGAGGCACTGGCGAGCTACGGCGACAAGGTCGAGTACGCCGTACAGCACGAGCAACTCGGGACCGGGCACGCCGTGGTCAGCGCGATGGACGCGTACCCGCTGGAGATGCGCGAGGGCACCGATGTCTTCGTCCTCTGCGGCGACGGCCCGCTGATCCGCACCTCGACACTCGACACCATGCTCGAAAAGCACCGCTCGAACACCGCCGACGCGACGCTGGCGACGAGCGTGATCGACGACCCGGACGGCTACGGTCGGATCGTCCGCGACGCGGATAACCGCTTCGAGCGGATCGTCGAGCAGAAGAACGCCACGCCCGGCGAGCTGAAGATCGGCGAAGTGAACCCGAGCTACTACTGCATGAACGCCCACGCGATGTTCGAGGCCCTCAAGAAGGTCAGCCGAAACGAGCTCACCGGCGAGTACTACATCACCGATGTCTTCGAGCACATGATCAACGATGGGAAGCGCGTCGAGGTCATCTCCGCCGTCCCACCCGAGGACATCCTGAGCATCAACACGCTCGAGCACCTGGCGACCGTCGACGCGATCTACCGCGGACGCCAACAGGATGCACAGCGAACGAATCAATCAGACACTGGCCCGAAAACAACCTCAACCGAAGGGAACAGCTGATGGCAGACATTAAGGTATTCGCAGGCAGAAACTCCAAGGGGCTCGCCCAGCGGATCTGCGACGAGATGGGCATCGAGCTCGGGCACGCCCGCACGAACCTCTTCCCCGACGGCGAGGTCTTCGTCAAGCTCGACGACGATGTGCGTGGGCGCGACTGCTTCGTCGTGATCTCGACCTGTGACCCGGTCAACGACAACCTGATGGAGCTGCTGGTCTTCTGTGACTGCCTCCGCCGGGCGAGTGCCAACTCGGTCACGATGGTCATGCCGTACTATGGCTATGGGCGCCAGGACCGCAAGGACGAGGGGCGCGTGCCCATCACGGCCAAGCTTGTCGCCAACCTGATCACCGCGGCCAACGCCGACCGGGTGCTCGCGATCGACTTCCACGCGGCTCAGATTCAGGGCTTCTTTGACCTGCCGGTGGATCACCTGTCGGCAACACCTGTTTTCTTTGACTACTTCCAGTCCATCCGTCACGAGCTCGGGGACCTGTGCCTCGTCTCGCCCGATGTCGGCAATGTGAAGGTCGCCGAGGCGATGGCCAACCTGCTGCACGCGGACCTGGCGATCATCAACAAGCGTCGCCTCACCGGCGACACGATCAAGGTCGGGCACCTGATCGGCGATGTCAAAGACAAAACCGTGCTGATGTTCGACGACATGATCTCGACTGGGGGCACCGTCGTCGAAGCCGCCAAGCTCGTCATGGACGAGGGGGCCAAGGATGTCATCTGCGCCGCGACCCACGCCGTGCTCGCTGGGCCTGCGATGGAAAAACTCGCGGCTTCTCCGATCTCCAAGATCGTCGTCACCGACACGATCCCCGCCGGCGATCGCTGCGAGCTCATCAAGGACAAGCTCGTCGTGCTCTCGGTGGGCGAGCTGCTCGGGCAGGCGATCAAGCGGATCCACGAGAACGAATCAATCAGCGAGCTCTTCGCTCGCACCGCGGGGGCCAAGCGATAACCCGCGTACGCAGTCTTAACTTTGAGTACAGAAACCAACAAGTACAACCACACGGTATACAGAGTCATTTAGAAAAGGAGAACTACAAATGAGTGACACCACCATCGCGCTGAGCGCGCAGAAGCGTGAACGAACCGGGAGCCGATACTCCCAGCGTGTACGCAGCACCGGCGGCCTCCCGGCCGTCCTCTACGGGCACAAAGAAGAGCCCGTCTCAATCACCATCGACGCGCACACCGCGATCGGCTACATCTCAAAGGGCGAGAAGGTCTTCCAGCTCGACCTCGAAGGCACCCAGCAGTATGTCCTGCTCAAGGACCTCGGGTACGACTACCTGGGCACCAACATCATCCACGCCGACTTCGCTCGCGTGGACATGAACGAGCGTGTGGACACCAAGGCACACATCAAGTTCGTGGGCGAGGCCGAGGGGCTCAAGACCACGGGCGCGATCATGATGCACCCGAACACCGAGCTGATGCTCAACTGCACCGTCACCAACATGCCCAGCGACCTGATCGTTGATGTCAGTGACATGCAGGTCGGCGATGTCATCCACGCCAGCGAGGTGACCCTTCCCAAGGACACCATGCAGCTGGTGACCGATCCGGGCGCGATTGTCGCTCAGATCGTGATGAAGGCTGTTGCTGATGACGATGGCGAAGCCGCCGAAGTTGATGGCGAAGGCGCAAGCCCAGAAGTCATCGCAGAGAAGAAGGCTGAAGATTAATGAAGCTGATCGTTGGTCTTGGCAATCCTGGGGCTCAGTACGAGCGGACTCGGCACAACGCCGGGTTCATGGCCCTCGACCTGCTTGCCGATCGGCACGCGGGCGGGCAGATCCCCAAGAGCCGATTCCAGGCGGTGACGCTCGACGCGATCATCAAAGACCAGAAGGTGCTGCTGATGAAGCCGACCAAGTTCATGAACTTGTCGGGGCAATCAGTCAGCGAAGCGGTCCGCTTCTACAAGCTCGATCCGAGCGAGGACCTGCTGGTTTTAGTCGATGACATCGCGTTGCCCGTCGGGTCGATCCGTGTCCGCAAAAGCGGATCAGCGGGTGGGCACAACGGGCTCTCGGATATCGATCGCTTGCTCGGTGGTGCAGACTACCCACGCATCCGCATCGGTGTCGGCAAGGTGCCCAAGCTCATGAACCAGTCCGACTGGGTCTTGAGCAAGTTCATGAAGGAAGAGCACGAGGAGGTCGATCGCAGCTTAAAGCATGCGGCCGACGCCACCGAGTGCCTGATTGATCAGGGGGCGGTCAAGGCGATGAACCTGTTCAACGCCAAGCCCAAGAAGCCCAAGCCACCAAAGCCAAAGCCAGAAGCAAAGCCAGAACCAACGAACCCAGCATCATCTATAGAAGTTCAGAACAAAAACACCTCGCCCCAACCACGGGTCGAATCACAGAATGGAGAATAAGAATGTCAACTGAAACACAAGCACGCACCGGCGTCTACGAGGCCATGTTCCTCGCGAGCCAGACAGCCGCCGCATCGTTCGGCGATCTGATCGATCACATCAACTCACTCTTCGAGCGCGCCGGCGCCGAAGTCATCTCGATGAAGAAATGGGACGAGCGTCGTCTCGCCTACGAGATCGACAAGCAGAAGCGCGGCGTGTACATCCTCGCGTACATCAAGTGCCCCGCCGACATGGTGCCTCACCTCGAGCGCGATGTCGTGATCTCCGACAAGCTCCTCCGCGTGCTCGTCACCTCGGCCGATCACCTGACCGAAGAAGAGATCGCATCATTCAACGACCAGGACGGGCTCGTCACCGAGGCCAAGCTCCGTGCTGAAGCCGGCGAAGCCAAGGCCAGCGAAGGCAGCAAGAAGGTCCACCTCGGTGCACCGGTCGCTTCTGAAGTCACGACAGTCAAGGAAGCCCCAGCACCAGAAGCAGCCGCGGAAGCGACCGCTGAAGATGCCGGCGAACCCGCCGAAAAGACCGAAGGCGAATAAACCGATCGAGGGTCCCCCGGGCCCAAGATTGAGCCATTCAAGCGTGAAAATCCAGCAGATTCCGTGTGCTCGCACACGGAATCTGTTTGGTTATCGGCTACACTCAAACAGCGCCCAAGTAGGGCTTTTAGACAGGAGATACAGATGGCCAGTTTCAACAAAGTCATGCTCATGGGCAACCTCACACGCGATGTCGAGATCCGTCACACCTCGGGCAACACCGCGGTGGGCAACTTCGGGATCGCGGTCAACCGCAAGTTCAAGACCCAATCGGGCGAGCAGCGCGAGGAAGTCACCTTCGTCGATTGCGAAGCCTGGGGACGCACCGCCGAGGTGATGGCCCAGTATCTCAGTCGGGGACGCCCCGTCTTCATCGAAGGTCGGCTCAAGCTCGATCAGTGGGAAGACAAGAACGGCGGCGGCAAACGCTCCAAGCTCTCGGTCGTGGTCGAGAACTTCCAGTTCATCAACTCGGGCCAAGGCGGAGAAGGCCAAGGCGGCGGCGGCGGTGGAGGGGGCGGCTACGCCCGGTCCAACGCTGGTGGTGGTGGCGGCGGCAACAGCGGCGGTGGCTATGACGGTCCTCAGGGCGGCGGTGGCGGTGGCGGTGCCCCCATCGACCACGACGATATCCCGTTCTGATCAGTTTAAGATCAGAATGCCAGCATCAATCCAGTCATTCAAGGGCCCCCCGCAGCGTGCGGAGGGCTTTTTCGATGGCGTAATTCCTGCTCTGGCAATGGATAAGGGCGGGGTAGATCGCCTACACTCCTCTCCCGATCGGTCCCATTCTGCGGATCGGCAGGACCTTAGTTGGGGCGTCGCACCGTGCGGCGCTCCTCAACTCCTCTGGGTCATTAAGCCTGGATCAGGACAGCGAAAGGACCATTTTATGGCACGCTCAGTAAAACTTCTGCTCACCGAAAATGTAGACAACCTCGGCATCGTTGGCGACATCGTCAATGTCCGCTTGGGCTACGCCCGCAACTACCTCCTCCCCTTCGGCTACGCGACTACCCCGAGCGACGAGCTCATTGCCTCGCTCGCTGAGAAGCGTGCCGATGCTGAGAAGCAGGTCGCGGCTCGCCGGGCACAGCGCGAAGAAATGATCGGCAAGCTCAGCGGCCAAGAGCTCACCCTCATCCGTGCCTGCAACGACCAGGGCCAGCTCTACGGCTCGGTCACCCAGCAGGACATCGCCACCGCACTCAAGGAAGTCGGCTTCGTCGTCGCTCCCCGCGAAGTCCGCCTGCCGACCACCATCAAGCGCATCGACAGCTTCGACATCCACATCAAGGTGGACTCGGACCTCGAAGCAGACATCAAGCTCTGGGTCGTCGCCGACCGTGAGCTGGATCTCGCCGATGACGACGAGATGGAGTTCGACAACGAGGGTGAGCTGATCGAGAAGAAGGCCGCCCCCGCAGAGAAGGCACCAGAAGCCGAAGCCGCAGCTGCTGAATAAGCGTCGCTCATCATCCAAAGCATAATCGCCGGCCCATCGCTCAGATGGGCCGGTTTTTTATGAGCACTTTCGATAGGTTGCCTGATTGCCATAAAAAAACGGGCACCCGTTTGGGTGCCCGTTGAAAACAAGATCTATGTATGCGACTGTTCGTTCAGCCAGATCAACCAGCCAGATCAACCAGCCAGATCAACCAGCCAGATCAACCAGCCGGATCAAACGGGGGCACGAACTGGGCCACCCCGGTGTCGCCCACCGAGAAGTTGCTGATCTTGACGCCGCTGGTGACGATGAAGATCAGGCGGAGCTCCTGATCGGATCGGCTCCGGCTCAGGCTCGGGGTGTCCTGGATCCCGGTCAGGGTCGAGCCTCGGGTGAGCCGGGCATGGTACTGCTTGGAGTCGGTGTACTCGAATCCGACGGCCTCGTACTCGTTGCCGTTCGTGTCAATGAGCAGGAGGGGGGCATCAAACGGGGCTAGGCTGAACGGCTCGCTGAAGAGCCCGATCTCAGATTCGGGGCCGATATCAACAAACACCAGCGCCTGCCCTCTGCTGACCTCGTAGCGTTCCACGCGGAGTTTCCTCCCCGACGGGGCGTTCTGTCGCCCAACGGTCTTGATGTCGTAGATGCCCTCACCGTCGATGAGTTCGTTCTGATCGCTGACCGAGAAGTCCCGCTTGGCGGCGGTGAGCGAGAGTATCTCCCCGATCCGAGGCGAGGACGAGATCAGCCCAGTGCTTGTCGAGTTGGAGTTATCGAGTTCGCGTGTGTCCGCCTCACCCTTGAGGATTGATCCCGTGCGGACCAAGCGATCGCGGGCGGCGGTGTTCGCGTACGCGACGGGCTTGGGGAAGGACTCAGCGCCCACACGGATGTTCTTGGCGAAGAACCCGATCGGGGTGAACCCCTTGGGGATGACAAACTCGAACCCGACGGTGTTGCGTGAGGAGCCGCCAACGGATGTAATAAAGATGTCCGGGCTGTCAAACTTCCAGCGACCGTACGCGCCGGTGGTGGAGGATTCGGAGATCATCGCCACGGGGAAGACGGTCTGGGTCTTGCCGGTCTCTTCGTTCTCGACGAGCAGGCGGTACTGGCCGTTGGAGTAGATGATCTGCCCGCCCTTCTTGCCGCGTTCCTTGGCGCCCGCCTGAAACTCAACGACATAGCCGGCGATGTATCCGTTGTCGACATTCTCAGAGTTGATGTCCTGGTAGGTCTGAGCCTTGGTGTCGGCGCCCTTGAGCAGATCGCGGACACTCTCCGAACCATCGACATTGCCCACGGTGTAGATGGAGAGGAGCTTGAAGTCATCGGGGTTGATCGCGTTGCGTCCGCCGCCGTTGCCCGGCGATACGCGGGTCGAGAACCCGACGAGCTCGAGCTCCGGGTACCACTTGGCCAGCGGCTCGCCGGTGCTCATGGTCCCATTGGAGAGGTAGCCATAAGTCATCGCCGTGAGCTTATCGACCGGGATCCACAGGGAATCGCTCCGGACGAGTGCTCCGTCGGCCGCCGCACGATCAGTCGAGTACCAGAGCGGCTGGTAGCCCAAGAACTCGGTCGAGAGGCGCATCGTGCCCATCCCGATCACCAAGATCCCCGCGCTGAGCACGCCCGTGCCCACCCCAAAGATCGCGCCGCCGGCATAATCGACGATGGTGTTGTTCTTGATGTTGTTGGACACGAGCTTGTCGGACGCCAGACGAAGGAGCAAGAAGCTGATCACGAAGGGCACGATCAGCGAGATACCCCATGCGACGCCCTCGAGGAATGAGAGGAACCCCTTCTCGGGGCTGGCTTCGATCAGCATCAGCGAGAGACGCTCCCAGAACGCAAAGGCGATCGCGCCCGCGGCTACGGCACACAGGAAGTGGATCAAGGAGTTGAACATACCCCGGACCATCCAGGCGTAGCCTATTCCCAGCACGAGCAAGATGACGATGATGTTGAGGATCATGGTGTGGTTCTCCGGATGCTCGGTGTCGAGCTGTATCTCGGTCAGTGTGTCAGTTTCGTGAGCTCGAAGGTTTATTCGCCTTTGGCCGCGACGGGTTTGGATGATGAACTCGAGCCGGAGGATTTCTTCGCCGGCGCCGCGGAGATCCGGGAGACCTCCTCGATGCTGGTGAGCCCCTCGACCGCCTTGCGGAGGGCAGCCTGCTGGACGGTGGGGAGCGAACGCTTACGCATCGCCGTCCGCAGCCCGTTCCAGTTCTCGGCGGCGATCATCTTGCGCTCTTCGTCCTCGATCGGGAATACGCCGAAGCAGCCGGTCTGGCCGATATAGCCCACCCCGTTGCATACCGGGCAGACCTCTGGTTTGTTGCGGATGAGCACCTGCCCGCCCTTCTTATTGAGCTGCTTGATCTTGTCGGCCGGCAGCCCGAGCTTCTTGAGCATCTCGGGGGTCGGTGCGTACCCGACCTTGCAGTTGCCACACAACATGCGGATGAGCTTCTCGCCCACCACGCCCCGGAGCCCAGCAGCGGCGAGCTTCGCGTCGCCCACGGCCCGGACATACATCTGGATGGCCGCGATCGCGCTGTCGGCCTTGATCGAAAGGTACACCCGCGTGCGATCAAGATCCGCGTTGGCGATGTTCTTGCCGGTCTCGATATCGGGCAGATCGCACACGCCCACGATGTCCGGGTCACGCCGGAGCGTGGAGCGAACCAGGGTCGCGAAATCGGCGTCCTCGTCGGTGGCGTCGAAGTGGATCTGCTTGACGCCCTCGATCGCGTCCTCGATCTCGGTCTCGATGGTCTGGATGTTGGAGGTGTACGCGTCGTGGAGCTTGAACATCGAGTACATCGTGGTGGTGCGCCCGTTGTCGCTCGGGGCGGCGAGCAAAACGACGCCGGTGGTCTCTTCGGCCCACGAGTTGAGCTCTTCGAGCTGCTTGTCGAACAAGCCCAAGTCCTCGGGGTTCCGGCGGACGGCGGCCTGTGGATTGAAGATCATCGAGAGCACCATGCCACGCTTGGAGCCGCTGGAGATCATCTTGACGATGATGTTGGAGATGCTCTCGCTCGAGACGGTGGTCTCCCCGATGAGCTTGCGTCTGCGGTCCTCGATATCGAGCCCGGCGCACTTCTTCCAGAAGTCAATGATCTGGATCGCGTCGGCCTTGGCGATCGGCTCGCCGGCCTGGCGTACGCCGTCAACGAGCATCGACGCGGCGTAGGTGTTCTCGTTGGCGGGGATGATGTCCACCTGCGAGGCGTGAGCGCGGTGGGCGTTGATGATGATCTCTTCGGCCGCCACACGCACCGCGTAGGCGGGGCTATCTTTGTCGGGGGGCATGACCTTCATCTTGCTGGCGTTGACGATGGTCAGCTCCGAAGCACCCAGCTTCTTGGCTTCGCGTTTATCATCTCGACGCTGGGACATCTCGGAGAAGTCGAGCGTGAGCTTGGAGGCCTCGGGGATGCGCTCGTCCTTGTTGGCGATGCTGATGAAGATGCCCAGGTCAATCGCCAGGACCACGATCGCACCAAAGAAGCCGGCCGCGATGCCCGCGATCCCGCCGATCGGGAGCAGGAATCCGACACCGAGGGCGACGATCCCGAAGACCATATGGATCAGGTTCCACTTCTCTTGCCCGAGGAAGAAGCGTTTGGCGTGCTTGTCGAGGATCGTCGAGAGCATCCACGCCCACCCGAGGAAGGGGAGCATCAAAATCAAGGGCTTCCACCAAGACACAAGCGTATAGGTCTCGCCCGCGGCCAGTGTGAAAGCAGAGCCAAGCGTAGAGCTGGCCAGAGTGGCCGAGCCCATGGGTTCGGCGATGGTCATGAGCATGGAATCGAGCACGGTCGTATCCTCTCCAAAGTCGTTCGTCATTCGCGCGGCCAGGCCGCGCGGTCGGTGGGCGATGCCCGAAACTGTGTCCCCGAGCGCTGACTGAGTCGCCGGGGCACCATTGTAGAGGCTCTCGCCCCCTCACACCATCATCGGCGGGCCCAAGTTGAAGGCAACCCGAGACCTCCCGGCCCGTAGAACAGAGCCGCGAACGGGCTTAGCTGAACTTCTTGAGCTTCATCTGCAGCTCGTCAACATTGGGCGATGCCTCGATCGCGGTCCGCATGTGGATGTACTCATCCTCAACGAGCTTCACGAGCGAGTCGTTGAAGTCGATCATCCCGATCTGCTTGGCTTCGATCGAGTTGAGCACATCGCGCAGGTCGCCCTCGCGTTCTTCGAGGATGTACTTCTTGACGACGCCGTTGTTGATCAGGATCTCGAGGGCGGGGATGCGGAAGATCTTCTCGTGGAGCGTGGGCAGCAGCTTCTGGTACACAAACGCACGCATCTGGTACGCGAGGATCTTGCGGACCTGATCGACCTCTTCCTGCGGGAAGAGCCCGTAGATACGCGAGAAGGTCTGGGTGGTCGACGAAGCATGGATCGTCCCGAACACCAAGTGACCCGTCTCCGCAGCATGGAGCGCGGCTTCGAAGGTCTCCTGGTCACGCATTTCACCGATCAATACCACATCGGGGTTCTCACGAACGAGTGCACGCAGCCCGGTCTTAAAGTCCAGGCAGTCGAGCCCAATCTCGCGTTGGTTGATGGTGGCCTTGCGGTCCTCGAAGATGTACTCGATGGGGTCTTCGAGCGTGAGGATGTGCACGCTCTTGCGTGCGTTGATGTAGTCGATCATCGACGCGATGGTGGTGGACTTACCCGAGCCCGTCACACCACAAAGCAGCACGATGCCCTGAGGCTGCATCGCCACCTCGCTCATGACCTCGGGCAGGTAGAGCCCCTCGAAGGGCAGGATCTCGGAGGTGATGTTTCGAGCCGCCACGGAGATGGTGCCCCGGGCCTGGAAGAGATTGACACGGAAGCGGTGCTTGGCATCGTAGTTGTACGCGAAGTCAACGGATCCGAACTTGTGCAGGTCCTTCATCTGTTCTTCGGTCAGGATCTCTTTGGTGATCTTGAAGAACTCAGCCGCCGAGACGGGTTCGACATCCATGGCTTTGAGCGTGCCGCGCATGCGGATCTTGGGTTTCTGGTCGGACTTCATGATGAGGTCGGAAGCCCCGAAGCGGATGGTGGCTTTGAGGAAGTCGCCCCAGCGGGTGGCGTGGGGGTCTTTTTTGGCTACGCCCGGGTCAAGGTCGCAATGACCCGCGGTGGCGGTGGAGGCGGGGGCTTCGTTCACACTCATGTTTGCATAATCCTTGTCTATGGTGACCCGCGGCGTGTGGGCCCCGGGAGATGGTCAATTGAACCCTATTATACACACGAGATCAGGGCTCAACTCGGGGGATTGACTGATCCCAAGATCCAGGCAGGATCGCGCAGGGCGGTCGAGGCTGATCTGGGCATCGAAAGAGGTGCTCGATGCACTGGGCAGAATAGCCCGGGTGTTTTCTGTTCGATGCAACGGGTGGTGAGGTTCCATCGGCGGGCTGCTCGCCAGAGAATTGGCCTATGAAAAAAGCGGACCCTTACGGATCCGCTCTCGATGAGTTCAAGTTGGCCGTGGCTTACTTGGCACCCACGGGTTCTGGCTCTTGGTCGACGGTGCCGAGGAACTTGGCTTCGAGCTCGACGCGGATTTTTTCCATCGCCTTGTTCTGGATCTGACGGACGCGTTCTTTGGTCACGCCGATGATCTGCCCGACCTGTTCGAGGGTCATGGGTTTCTCCATGCCTCCGGTTTCGAGCCCGAAACGGTGCTCGAGCACGGTGCGTTCGACATCCGAGAGGTCGGCGCGGTTGGCGACGACGATCTCACGGACCTCCGAGGCGGTGTCCTTCTCGAAGTCGGCCCGCTTGGTCTCGAGGAAGTTCGACTTCTCGAGCTTGGGATCGAAATCGGTCGGGAAGCGCTGGCGGTACTTGCTCAACTTCATGCCCTGACGGGAGAACGCCTTGAGGATCGCGCGACACGCGTAGGTCGAGAACTTGAACCCGCGGCCGGCGTCGAACTTATCGACCGCACGCAGCAGGGCCATGTTGCCCTCGGAGACGAGATCGGCAAAGTCGACCTCGCTCATCCGCGTCCGCTTGGCCATCGCCAAGACGAGGGCGAGGTTGGTCTCGGCGATCTGCTCGCGGATACGCTCGGACTTGCGGAACCAGTGCAAGAGCTGGTCGGCCTGCTCGGGCGTTGGCTTCTTGTCTGGGCGGGCCCAGGCATCCATCTGCAGCTTGTACACGCGGTAGCGCGAGTAGTTGAACTGATGGAACAACACCCGTTCCTCGGCACCCGTCAGGATCACCTGCTGCGACGACTTGACCGTCCGCGTGCGGGTAATCGACGAAATATCATCCATTACCGGGTGGTACCAGGTGGTGTCGGGGAGGGCGATATCGGGCGCATCTTCGTAAATGTTCTGCTCGGCGTCTTCTTCGTAGAAGACTTCAGAGTCGATGAAATCCTGCTCCTTGGCGAGGATCTGGGTGAGCAAACGCTCGTCCTCATGCGAGAGCTGACGCGCGGTTTTGCCCGCACGCGTCGAGGTCCGTGACACACCGACGCGATGCCTGCGACGCATCTGCTCGAGTGGGCTCGGGTTGTTGGTTGTTGCTTGCATCATGCTGTCTCCGCCGTCACGATCCTGCAACGGCTAATCTGTGGTTCCCAACGCTTCGGCCCTTGGGTCCGGCTCGATCTGAACCAGCAAAAGCGTAAAGCGTGAATGATCTACTTTGAATACTCATTGGGCCTTCTTAGGAAAAGACCCGCAAGCATTCAACCGTCAACAACTTGCCTGAAACCTTCATTGCTTTTTCTGATTCAAACCACCCACGGGGGGCGTCAGCTTCAGAGCCAGCAGTGTCCGGCATCAATCGAGTTGTCTTCGACGCTCGCAAAGCCCCAAAAGGCAGACTTGGCGGGCGTCAATCCCATTTCCTACATGTGATGCCCAAGCACATCCAGTGTGCGAGGGGACGACGGTTGCCTGAAAGCCCATGCTTCGTTGGCCAGGCGTTGATTGGATGAGCAGGTAATCAGTGGAATCAAAGGATTCAGATCACCGGTGCTATCACAACGCGTTCTGGACCGTGTTGGGCCTCAGACGGATAAGCGGGGTTTCCCGCTCGAATCGACTGCGTAACGAGTGCGATTGGTGTGTTTGGCGAACCGACGACTCGACCAAGCTCAAACGAGTGCACTCGCTTTGTATAGGTACGAGCGCCCTTGGTGTAAAGTTTCGATTCAGATGGTTGAAAAACACAAGAATCACACAATTTCTTCGGATGTCAGCCGGGAAAAAGCATCACCGACTCAGCGATCTGTGCAATTGCTCTGGTTTGGTGTGATTTGTGGCCGGAAAGCCTCAAAACGCACACGCCAGCACCAATACGCGCCTCGCTTCGACTCATCCTGGTCAGATTCAAAGCTGATAGCTGAAGAACTCAATCTCCAGCGAAGCTCCGCTCTCGGTGTCGTCCTTGGCACCAAGAGCCCCATTTGAAGGCGTTTGCGAGGAGGTTGACGGCCGATAAGATCGGGCCTAGTGTCATTCTCCGGGCATCCTTCGGCTTGACCTGGTCGCGCCGTCCGTTTGCCTTCACACGGGCCGCCAGTATACACAAATCAAATGCAAGTAGCAACCAGCAACTCCCATTTCAAGCCCATCCCTGACAACTTTGTAAAAAATTGGGGATTTGTGTCTATTTTGGTGCGCCCTGTTCACATTTCGTCCACAATTTCTGAGTGAATCACCCCACCCATGCAGGTGGGTTTTTCACTCAGCCTCAGAGAAAGAGAGTCACATCATGGCTTACGAGCTCCCCGAACTCCCGTACGCGTACGACGCCCTCGAGCCCCATTTCGACGCCCGTACGATGGAAATCCACCACACCAAGCATCACGCCGGTTACATCGCCAAGGCCAACGCCGCACTCGAAGGCACCGAGTGGGAGGGCAAATGCTTTGGCGAGGTCCTCGGACGCATCAAGATGGTCCCCGAGGACATCCGCACCGCCGTGCAGAACAATGTCGGCGGCTACGCCAACCACAAGCTCTTCTGGGAGATCCTCGCACCAGCCGGCAACGGTGGTGGCGGGGCACCGACCGGCGAGCTTGCCAAGGCGATCGACGACACCTTCGGCTCGTTCGACGCGTTCAAAGAAGCCTTCGCCAACGCCGCGGCCACCCGCTTCGGGTCCGGCTGGGCCTGGCTCGGGTTCGACAGCGATGGCAAGCTCCATGTAGGCTCGACCCCCAACCAAGATTCCCCGATCATGTTCGGGCACAAGCCCATCATGGGGCTCGATGTCTGGGAGCACGCCTACTACCTCAACTACCAGAACCGCCGCCCGGACTACATCGGCGCCTTCTGGGAGGTCGTCAACTGGGATCAGGTCGCCAAGAACTACGCCCAGTGGAAAAGCTAATCACATATATCTGATGAGTTTTTTTGCTCAAAAACTTATAAGTTTCTTGAACAGCACAGGCTTTTTGCCTGTGTTTTTTTGATAGGATGTGATCTTGGTTGACGAGGGCGGCGTCTTTGTGTTCGTCGTGTGTATCCGCATCGGGGGCTCTCAATGAAAAAGAAGAATATTGCGTTAACGATCTGGCTGCTGCTGCCCATCACGATCGTGTCGCTGCTGATGGTGTGGATCTTTGTCTCACTCGACAAAGATCGTCTGATGGCCGACGCGGTGCCCTACGGCGCGGGCGCTGGGGATACCGGCAACGCGAACGCATTGGGCGAATGGCTCGCGGGGCGCGACGCCGACGAGGTCTCCCGCGCGGTCGATGCACGCCGAGAAGGGCGAGCAATCGACCCGCTCGACTGGCCGGGCGGCGTGCTGATCTCGATCCCCGATGAGTACATCAGCGAGGACTCGCTTGAGCTTGTGATTATTTATAACGAGATCGATCGAAGCGATCCCGACGCACCCGAGCAGGTCTTTACACCGATCAAATACGATGACCAAGGCGGATACTATGTTGCTCTCGAGCACTGGCAGATCAAAGATGGTCGCCTCGGGCTCATTCGGCGGGACGCCAACGAATTGGCCTATGTGATCCCAGCAAACGCGCCGCCGACCGTTCCACCAGCGGAACTGCAGGTCTCCGAGCAGATGCGGGTGAGTCTTGAAGTCGATCCTGCGGCCCTGCTGAATGAATCGCCGTGAGAATCCTGAGCCGGAAAATCTGGCGCGCATTTCCGGAGCTGGACCCGTTCGATGATGAAGTGTGCAAGCTGTACATTCGGAGGGCTCGCCAACTCCAAAATGCATGGGTAGGAATGGTCATGGTCCTCCTGTCGCTCCCGATCTCGATCTTGACTTGGGCGGTTGTGGCTTGGGGAGTTTTTAACTTTGAGTCTCAGTTAGAATCGCAAGGAACAATTTTTCCATTCTGGATTGTTGTCTGTGGGTTCTTGTTTATTGCTTCTGGATTCTTCTGGGTGCCTGCTCTGGTCGGGTTATATGCTCGGGACATCTGGCTCAACGAATGTATTCGTAAGCAACTTGAAAGCACGGCTTGTACTCAATGCGACTACTCGCTCATCGGGTTAACGCCTATAGAGCATGAAGGCGATCGGGCCGTCCAATGTCCGGAGTGCGGCACCTATGCCCAGTTGAATACCGGGCATCTTTCCGAAGCTGATATCGATCCAACACTGATCGCGAGAACTTGATGATCTCGTTTCTCGACTATGTATCGAGCACGCGAAGATGGCGGTAGCTGCTGCCGAGCACATCGCGGCTCTTGGCGTCCATCCAGTTGTCGAGCACCTCGGCGTACACGCTGCGGAAGTCCGCGGTGTACTTGAGATCGCCGTTATCCAGGCTCGTCAGCGACGGATGGCGCGAGTGGAACCCGCCCTTGACCTTGGAACCAAACATAAACATCGGGGCGGCTGTCCCGTGGTCGGTGCCGTTGGATCCGTTCTGGGCGACGCGCCGCCCGAACTCGCTAAAGCACATCGTTGTGACGCGCCCATCGTTGCCCTGGGCCTTGAGGTCCTTCTGGAAGGCGCTGACCGCGTCGGAGAACTGCCCGAGCAGCCGGGCGTGCCCGCCGAGCTGGTTGGCGTGGGTGTCGAAGCTCCCGTGCGAGGCGTAGTACACGCGGGTCTTCATTCCGGCGCGGATCATCGATCCGATCATGCTCAGCTGCTTGGCGAGCTTGGAGTTTGGATACTTGATCAACGGCTCCGCAGACACCGCCTTGCGGATGGTCTCCGACGACACCCGTGCATCCATCGCGGTGCGCTGCAAGAAAGCGTTGTTAGAGTCATGGCTGTGCTCGCCATCATCTCCGCCTTCGGTGCCGGTCAGGGCGTGGTGGTTCTTGATAATTTCTTCGGAGTACTTCCCACCGGCCCACTCGAACAGATCGGGCGACTCAAAGGCCACCGGCATCATGTGGCGACCGATGAGTGTCAGCGGAGCCTGATTGCCAATCGCAATGGGGGGCTCGATCGAGTGCGAGCCATCGGGCTGACCGCTGGCGCCCTTGCCGTAGCCGCAACATTGGGCGTCGATGTATTTGCCGATCCAGCCGTCGCCCGTGCCCGAGGTGTCGGCCGTCTGCCAGATGTCCGTCGAGGTAAAGTGCGAACGATTCGGGTTCGGATAGCCCACGCCCTGGACGATAGCGCATTGCCCCTCGTCATAGAGCTCGCGGATGCCCGTCATCGCGCCATTGAGCCCCAGATCGCCCGCACCGTTCGAGCCGTTCTTGCTCAGCACATGGAGCCCGGTGGCGTTGAGCCGGATCGACGGGCGCAGGCGGTGGTACGCATCGTCGCGGAAGGGCACGACGGTGTTGAGCCCGTCGTTGCCGCCCGAGAGCTGGATGATGATCAGGATGTTGTCCTCGTTCACACCGGGGATCGAAGAGAGCCCCGGCGCGGCTGTGGGCAGCGCGAAGGCGGACGACTGGATAAACGAGGGCACCGTGAGCGCGGCCGACGCCATCACCGCCGAGGAATGCAAGAAGGCACGCCGGGTGTACGCGTTGGCTTGGCTCGGATCATTGTGTAGGTTCATCGCGTTCTCCGTAGGCTCGCATGGGCCGGGCTGACAAGTGATCTGTTTAGCACAGCTGATACTGAGGCATCGAGGTAATCAGCAAGAGCATCGTCTTGATCCCCTCGGGGCTGTTGGGCTCGTCGACGGCGCTCGCCGCTTTGACCAACTGCTCTGCGGCTCCGGGCGGGCGATGACCTAGCGCCAAGTCCAGCAGCTCATTGGCGATCTGCTTGGCCGGCGGGTCACCATCGAGTCTCGGGTCATTCATCGCCGGCACCAGGCGCGTCGGGTCGTAGTTCGAGCGATCGATGGCCTTGCGCCCGGCTTGACGCCCAGAGATCAGGTACACCAGTGTGTTCTGACGGATAAACATGGTCGAGGTATTGATCCACGAACGCCCGCCGTCCCATCCCTTGACACTCGGAGGCATGAACAGACTCTGGCCCATACTGTCCATCGCGCCGCTCAAGGTCGTTACATTGCGTGTCGGCACATTGAGCGTGCGGATCGCGCCAACCAGCAGCTCGATCGGGCTCTTGATCTTGTCGCCCATCACCGATGGATCATAAAAGTGTCGGCTCAAAAGCAGCTTGCGGAGCACGGGCTTGATCTCGTATCGACTCCTCTGGAAGGCCTTGCTCAGGTTGCGGACCACGGTGCGCTCAGGGCCATCGAGCTCTCTGATATCCGTCGTGATATCGGCGACAAAGAACTTATAGAACTTGGCGCAGATGAAGTACGCGCACGCATTGGAGCGCAAAATCGCATCGACCAAACCGTCGGCATCCATGTTGCCCTGGCTGCCCAGCACCCGCTTGGAGTTATTGTCATGCGTGTTCTTGTTGAAGTAGAACGCGTCGTCCCTGTAGGTGTACCCGGTGAGGGCCTTGGCGCCTTCTTTGATGTCGTTCTCGGTGTAGTTGCCCTCGCCCAGCGAGAAGAGCTCGAGGAGTTCCCGCGCGAGATTCTCGTTGGGGCTCGACTTGCGGTTCTGGTTGTTGTTGAGATAGCGGAGCATCGCCGGGTCGCGGACGATCCCGCGGAGGAGATCGCCAAAGTTGCCCGTCGCATTGGCGCGCAGCATCCGGTTCTGGGCGTACATGTGGTACGAATCTTCGGTGGTGCGAAAGCTGCTGGCAAAGTGCCCGTGCCAGAAGAGCGTAAGCTTTTCTTCGAGCGGGCGCGGCGACTGGATCATCCGTGTGATCCACCAGACCTGGATCTCGCGCATCTGCTTGCGATCGGTTGCCTTGGCCCGGTTGCGCATGGTCTGGAACTGCGAGATCTTCGCTTCGTCCATCGCTCTGCGAGCGGCCGCTAGCGAGCTGCGCTCAAGATCTGTAGGCGGGCGGATGATGTTGTGATCGAACGCTGTGCGTGAATCGGCTTCGACCGGGATATCTTCGTAGTTCAAGAGATGATCGACCGCGGCTTCGGGCCCCCAGCTCGCCAGCGTGCGGATCTGCTCGTCCGTGCCGCCGAATCCGGCGCGGAGCAAAAGATGGCGTGCCTCGGGATAGCCGAAGTCCTCGTCCTTGATGCGGATCAGCGAGGTGTTGACTTTGATCGGGCGATCACCCCGGGGCTGACCTGTCGTTTCCTGCGTGTGGTTCATAGCCTGCTCCGTAGGTTATCCGATGGGCACAACGCATCCGCACAGCGGATATTGCACCCGTAGCCGATAGCCCAGCGTCTGGGCCTTGCTCAGCGTGTTCTTCGGCGATCGAGCCCCCAGATTACTGGGCCTTGGGGCGAATTGCCAGCCGAATCGCCCAGACCAACGCCCCGACGGCCGCCGCGAGCACCAACGCACCAATCAGATGGTGAGCGGTCGTGACCAGAGAACTAGCCTCGATCGGTGGGGCGGAGCTCAGATTCTCATGCGTGTGCAGCTCGGTCGGCTCTTCGCTCGACCAGCCCATGCCGATCACCGCAAAGCCCAGCGTCACCTGCAGCACGACCAAGCCGTGCAGGAGTGCGCCAAACGGACGAATCGCCTTGCCCGATGCATCGGTCTTGCCTGTCCGCATGACGAGCGACCCGCCGATGATGACGAGCATGAGCACGACAAAGGCGAAGCCCATGTGGGCCATCATGGCGTGCCCTGAATGGAGATGTCGCGTGACGGCTCCCATGGCAAGCTGCATTACTAGGGCGATCACGGTGATGAGCATGGTCTTTCGTGTCTTCTTGGCGGCTATAGCGGTTTCTTCGCTGGGCGCGGCGTTGGTCCAAGCGTCAGAAAGCACAATCGCGGTACCCAGGGCCCACGCGAGGACGAGCTGGGCGAACACGCCGTGGATGATCGCGAAGAAGGTGCTCTGCTCGGCTACGCGGATGATCCCCATGTAGCCCTGCAATGACACCGCAACAAACAGCACGATCGCGAGCAGCTTGGGCAGCTTGCGTGGCTCACCCATTAGCACGCGGACCATCAGCACCAGCGTGGTCAGCCCCGCGAGCGTCCCGAAGAGCCGATGCGAGTGCTCGAGGAAGATCCTCGGCTCGGCCATCAGCTGCAGCGGGAACAGCACGGACACCGCGCCGTAGCTCGTCACGGCATCGGGCACCGCAAGCCCGGAATCCGTACTGGTGACGGCTCCGCCCACCGCGATCAACGGCAGATAAGTCAACGCGGTCACCCAGGCGAAGCGTGAACGCCAAGTGATTGCCGTATAGATATTTATCTCTGTCTTGTTCTTCGTGAGCACCCCCGCCAGCACCCCGGCGATCCCCGCAACAATCAGCGAGAGCACCATTGACCCGATCACGGTCATCAACGCATTGGGCGCAAACGAGTTGGCCTGATCGGCCATCTGGTCGGTCGTCTCGGGCTGCTCAACGATGTGCGAACCAAGGATCAGCAGGTTCACAAGCCCAGCAACGAAGCCACCCATCAAAGCGGCTTTGAGCCGATGGGCAGCCGCCACATGGCGCGACCAGCACAGGGTGATGACAAAGAGCGGCACCATCAAAGCGGGCACCGCGAGCTTGGCATCGACATGCACCCCGGGCATGTGCAAGACCCACGCGAGCATCCACATGAAGACCGCCGATCCGAACCCGATGGTGAGCGCAGATCCAACGGCCCCGGCGGGCGACAAGGCAGGAGCAGCGTCGTTCGGAAGTTCTTGATTGGTCATGGTTTGGGCTTTCTGGGTGTATGCCTTGGGCGCAGATGATACTCAGTCGCAGTTAGGCATTCTTGTGAGATCGTTCTTGTGCGTCTTGATTCGGTAAAAAACGAACACAATTTCGGCTCAGGCGCACAGCATCCGGTCGTTTGAGATGCTAGGCTTTTTGTTCTTGTAGGTGTGGTCTCACTCGAGATTACACGATTTTGGTTCAGCCGGTCTCCTCTATAGGCGGAGTAATCACCTTGAAACCTATCTTTCCAAAGTGGATGAACGCGTTGCCGACGCTTGCTTTCTTTGTCGTGCACGGGTTCGTGATTCTGGTCATCGCCGGGGTTTGGTACTACGCGACCCCCAAGTTCTGGGAGGTCGGGTACATGCCCGAGCAGCCCAGCACCGGGTTCAACCACCAGATCCACGCGGGCAAGCTCGGGCTTGACTGTCGATACTGCCACACGCATGTCGAAGAGTCCTGGCACGCCAATGTCCCAGCCGTGAGCACCTGCATGGGTTGCCACGCGGAGAACAAGCTCAATGTCGAGCTCGCATCGGCGACCGACGAGAAGGTTCAGTTCATCCGCGACGCCTACGCGACCGACACGCCGATCGAATGGCGCAATGTCCATGTCGTGCCCGACTACGCCAACTTCCCGCACAACGCCCATGTCAATGCTGGCGTGAGCTGCTTCTCATGCCACGGCCAGATCCAAGCGATGCCCGTCGTCGTCCAAGAAGAATCACTCTCGATGGGCTGGTGCCTCGATTGCCACCGCAACCCCGAGGACAACTTGGTGCCCAAGGATAAGGTCACGGATCTGTTCTGGGTGCAGAACGAGTGGTTCAACAAGGTCGGCGACAACGGAGCACTCGAGCCTCGCCCGACCGCTGATCGCGTGCACGAAGGGCAGACGCCTCAAGAGCTCACCGCGACCCTCAAGCGGAACCCTCCCCAGCACTGTGCGGCTTGCCACTTCTAAAGCCAGAGCACTCGCAACGAATACAGCACACTTCATGTTCGTAGACGACCCACCCGTGATCGGGTGATGAAAGAGATGAAACCATGAGCAACCTCGATCAATGCCCTTCAACCAAGGGGAAAAACGAGACTCCAGCGACCCGCCCCGACGAGACCATCGAGCTCGGGCAGGTCAGCGGCAAGAAGTACTGGCGCTCGCTCGAAGAGTTCGCCGGGACGACCGAGTTCACCGAGTTTGTTCATCGTGAGTTCCCAAAGGGCGCCTCGATGCTCGGCGAAGCCACCCGGAGAAACTTCGTCAAGATCATGGGCGCGGGCTTCGCCATCGCCGGCGTCGCGACCATGCCCGGGTGCCGTCGCCCGGACTACAAGATCCTGCCCTACTCCAAGAATGTTCCCGAGGACATCATCCCCGGCAAAGCGCTCTACTACACCACCGCCTTGGCCCTGCCCGGCGGCGGCGTTGAAGGCCTGCTCATCGAGACCCACACCGGACGCCCGACCAAGGTCGAGGGCAACCCGCTGCACCCAAACAACCAGGGCAAGACCAGCGCCTTCGCCCAGGCAAGCGTCCTCGGGCTCTACGACCCAGACCGGCTCAAGTTCCCCGTCTACGACAACCCCATCCAGGGCAAGCTCGACGCGACCTGGGACGACTTTAATCTCTGGCAACAAGAGCACTTCGCCAAGTTCGATGAAAACAACGGCCAAGGGCTCGCGCTGATCGTCGATAAGAAATCCAGCCCGACCCGCCAGCGCATGCTCAACGCGCTCAAGGCCCGCTGGAACAACGCAACCATCGTCCACTGGAACCCCGCCGAGTCCCGCGGCCCGATCGACGGCTCAAAGCTTGCGTTCGGGTCTGCTCATACCGCGAGCTACGACTTCAGCTCCGCGCAGCGCGTCGTCTCGATCAACGCCGACTTCACCGATTCTGGCGCTGAGGCCCTCAAGAACGCCCGCACCTTCGCCTCCACCCGCAAGGTGCTCAAGGGCGGCGACCCGATGTCGCGTCTCTATAGCATCGAGTCCAAGCCCACCGGCGCAGGCGCCCTGGCGGATCACCGCTTCCGCGTCTCGCCATCCGAAGTGCACAACTTCACGCTCGCACTGGCCAAGGCCGTCTTCGCCATCGCCGGCGTGGGCAACCAGATCGCCGACACGGCAGTCCCGGGCATGACCAGCGAAGACATCGCGGCGATCGCCCAAGACCTCGTCGACCATCGCGGGCACTCAGTAGTTGTCCCCGGCGATGATCTCTCGGGCGACGACTGGGCCCTGTGCATGGCGATCAACTCTGCCATCGGCGCGATGGGCGAGCAGGTCACCGTCCGCGAAATGGCCCCTGAGCTCTCGGGCAACGCCAACGAAGAGCTCGCCGCGCTGACCAACCAGCTCAACGCTGGCCAGATCGACACCCTCGTGACGATCGACGCCAACCCAGTCTACGACGCACCGGGCGAACTCAACTTCGCCGACGCGTTCGCTAAGGCAGGCACGACCGTCACCATGTGCGTGGGCATGAGCGAGACCGAGCATATCTCGACTTGGTCGCTCAACGGCACGCACTATCTTGAGCAGTGGGGCGATGCGATGGGGGCGGACAGCTCGCTCTCGATCGTCCAGCCCATGATCGCACCGCTCTACGAGCCGGCACACTCGGACATCGAGCTCCTCGCCATGCTCATGGGCGAACCCAAGGACGACTACGAGCTCGTCCGCGAGAGCTGGGCACTGATGGGCAACGGTGCTGTTGGCTCGGAAGCATTCGATCGCTCATGGAAGCGTGCGCTCCACGACGGCGTGGTCGCCGGCAAGGACGCGGGCAGCCGCAGATCGGTGAGCATGAACGCGGTGCTCGCAGCCGCCCACAAATCAAAGATCAATGTCGCGCCCGGGCAGGGCTCGATGGATGTCGTGTTCTACACCTCCAACAACAACAACGGCCAGTGCGCCAACAACGGCTGGCTCCAAGAACTCCCCGAGTTCGGCCCATCCGTCGTCTGGGACAACCCCATCCTGATGAGCCCCAACACGGCCAAGGCCCTCGGCGTGCTCCCCGAGCACTCACACCAGGACGAGTTCAACCCCTACACCAAGCAGCAGATGCCTCAGGCGCAGCTGGTTGAGGTCAAGCTCAACGGGCAGACCATGACCGGCGCCGCGTGGATCTTGCCGGGCATGGCCGACAATACTTTGGGCATCAAGCTCGGGTACGGACGCGAGCTCGTCGGCAAAGTGGGCTACAAGGTCGGGCACAACACCTACACGATCAAGCCTGCCAACACCGGCATGGTGACACGCGGCGCGAGCATCAAGAAGGCCGGCGGCACCTACACCATCGCATCGACCCAGAACCACTGGTCGCTCGAAGGCCGTCACTCGCTGGTCCGCGCCATCGACAAGCCATGGTGGGATCAGTACGCCGAAGAAACCGTCGAAGTCCCCGATGTGATCTACGGCAACGAGACCTCGACGCTCAACGCCGCCGAGCGTCTGGGCGAGCTGAGCCACACCCCGGCCAATGTCAGCATCTACAAGAATCCGCTCAATGATTCCTACGAAGAGCCGGACACAAGCCCTACGCACCGCAACGAAGCGCTCAAACGCGATAAGTTACCTGCACGCTACGCCCAAGGCCCGCAGTGGGGCATGTCGATCGACATGAACGCTTGCACAGGCTGTAATGTCTGCACCATCGCCTGCCAGAGCGAGAACAACATCCCCATCGTCGGCAAGAGCGAGGTCGCCAAGGGCCGCGAGATGCAGTGGATCCGCATGGACCGCTACTTCGTGGGCGACGATCTCAACAACCCCGACGAGATCCTCCTGCAGCCCGTCGCGTGTGTGCACTGCGAGAACGCACCCTGCGAAACCGTCTGCCCGGTCAACGCGACCGTCCACGGCGACGAGGGCACCAACGATATGGCGTACAACCGCTGTATCGGCACACGCTACTGTGCCAACAACTGCCCCTACAAGGTGCGTCGATTCAACTTCTTCGATTACGCACCTGTCAAGTTCAACGGCGGTCTCAACCCCAACTACACCTCGGTTAAGGCCGACGAGCTGTTCGAGGAAACCGTCGCCAAGGATCGCACATTCAACCAGAACTTCATCCCCCCTCGCCTTCGCAAGAAGATTGACGAGATCAGCAAGATGCAGTTCAACCCCGATGTCACCGTCCGCTCCCGCGGCGTGATGGAGAAGTGCTCCTTCTGTATCCAGCGCGTCAATCAGGCCCGCCAGGAAGTCAAGATCCAGGGCATCTGGAAGGACGAAGACCAGGTCGGACCAATCCCCGACGGGTTCTTCAATGTCGCCTGCCAGCAGGCGTGCCCAAGCGACGCCATCAGCTTCGGTGATATCCTCGATCCAAACGCTCGCGTGTCCAAAGAGAAGGAATCCGGACGCAGCTACCTGCTGCTGGGCTACCTCAACACCCGCCCACGCACCACCTACATGATGCGTGTCCGCAACCCGAACCCAGACATCCGCCACATCGAGCACGATCCATTCTCCCACGGCTCGCACGGTGACGACCATGGTGAAGGACACGGTGGCGGTCATGACGACGGCCACGGCAACGACCACGACAACCACGCACCCGATCCCCACGGCGAAGAGCACGGCTCCGCGACCTACATCGATCGGGCCAAACAATACTTTGATCAGGGATACTCGATGAGTCTCAAGGTGCTCTCATGAGCAGCGGCTTCTCACAGCAGCGATCGACTGATCGCCTTTCACCGAAATCATCAGCCTCCACGCTTCAATCCATGGAGTTGACACAGCAATGAGTGACATGCATCCAGACCAAGAAACGACATACAAAGCCGCGGGTGTGGTCTCCGGACAGCCCACGGCCCGCCGTATGCCGACGATTCCTGGCACCAAAGACGACGGGACACTCTCCGAGGATCCGGGCGTCCGCGCACCATTGGTGCTCGGCGATCGCTCCTTCAACGAGGTCACCGACATCGTGTGTGGCTACGCCGAAGCACCGATGCCCAAGATCTGGCTCGCCGCCTTCACGGTCGCTGCTTCGGTCGCGGGCATCGCCAACATCATGATCCTCTACCTGATCATCACCGGTGTGGGCGTCTGGGGGCTCAACAACCAGGTCGACTGGGCGTGGGACATCACCAACTTCGTGTTCTGGATCGGTATCGGCCACGCCGGTACGCTGATCTCCGCGATTCTGTGTCTGCTCAAGCAGAACTGGCGAACCGCGGTGAACCGAGCCGCCGAGGCGATGACGATCTTCGCGGTGATCTGTGCCATGATCTTCCCGGGCATCCATGTGGGCCGCGCCTGGATGGCGTGGTTCCTGGCTCCGCTTCCAAACTCCAACGGCATCTGGCCAAACTTCAGATCGCCGCTGCTCTGGGATGTGTTCGCGGTGTCCACCTACGGCACCGTATCCCTGCTCTTCTGGTACATGGGGATGATCCCCGATATGGCGACCCTCCGCGATCGCGCCTCGCTGCGTCTGCACAAGGGCGTCTCGCGTGGATTCAAGATGCCCATGCCCATCGGTGACGGGCTCGCGCTGAGCTTCATGCCCAAGCCCGATCAGATCCGCGTGTTCGCCTACGGCTTGCTCTCACTCGGGTGGAGATTCTCCTCGCGTCACTGGCATCGCTACGAAAAAGCCTACCTGATGCTCGCGGGCATCTCGACGCCGCTGGTGCTCTCGGTGCACTCGATCGTTTCGTTTGACTTTGCCACCTCGGTGATCCCGGGCTGGCACACCACCATCTTCCCGCCATACTTCGTGGCCGGTGCGGTGTTCGGCGGCTTCGCCATGGTGCTCTGGCTGCTGATCCCGCTGCGGATGATCCTGCCCAACTTCTCCGACCTGCTGACCCTGCGTCACCTTGAAAACATGGCCAAGATCATCCTGCTCACGGGCACGATGGTCGGGTTCGCCTACGCGATGGAGTTCTTCATCGCCTGGTACGGGGCCAACGAGTTCGAGTTCGCGGTCTTCGCCAACAACCGTGTGAACCCCGCCAAGGCGCCCTACTGGTGGGCCTACTGGACCATGATTATCTGTAATGTGGTCTTCCCGCAGGTCTTCTGGTTCCGCAAGCTGCGCCAGAACCCGCTCGTCATCTGGATCGTCGCTTCCGCGGTCACCGTCGGGATGTGGTTCGAACGCTTCGTGATTATCGTCACCTCGATCCATCGCGCGTTCCTCCCCGGCGAGTGGCACATGTTCTTCCCGACCTGGGTCGACATCCTCACCTTCGTAGGCTCGTGCGGGATCTTTATGACCCTGTTCCTCCTGTTCCTCAAGTTCCTCCCTGTGTTTGCGTTGTCCGAGCTCAAGATCGTGATGCCGCAGTCGCATACGGATGACCACCACTAAGAAAGGGGACACTGGATATGAATATCAAAGACAAACTCAGTGAAGCCTCGGCCTTCGCCGCCGATTACTTCCCGATGCTCATCCGCAAGCCCGCGCCCAAGTTCGTTACCGAATCGGGCAACGCGGTCTACGGGATGGTCGCCGAGTTCTCCGAGACCCCCAAGGTCTTCAAGGCCGCCAAGCAGGTCCGCGACGCGGGCTACTCGAAGTGGGATGTCCACACCCCGTTCCCGATCCACGACATGGAAGAGGCGATGGGTATCAAGACCACCAAGCTCCCGCTCATGGCCGGCGGCGCAGCCCTCACCGGCTTGACCATCGCGATCCTCCTGCAGTGGGGCACCTCGTACTTCCTGTACCCAACCGTGGTGCAGGGCAAGCCCTTCGAAGCTTGGCAGCCGTTCGTGCCCATCATGTTCGAGCTGGCGGTGCTCTTGACCGCGTTTATGTGTATCTTCGGGATGCTGGCCCTCAACGGGCTCCCCCGGTTCCACCACCCGCTGTTCTCGCACGAGCGTTTCAGCCGCGTGGGCAACGATCGCTTCTTCATCGCGATCGAGGCCAACGACCCCAACTTCGACCCCATCAAGACCAAGCAGCTCCTCGAAGCCGCCGGCGGCTCGGACATCACCCTCATCGAGGATGTGAGCTAAACCGGATTCGATCACCCGTTTGATTTAAACGCGTACCAAACCGTACGAAACACAGACCCACAGGATTCAGCATGATCCATTCAGTCAACACCAACACCACAATGATCACGGGCGCACGCGTATGTATGCTCGGGCTCGTTGTATTGGGTTCAGTCCTCGGCGGCTGCCGCGGCGATCGCTCCGATTCGCCACCGCGTCAGTTCTTCCCCGACCTCGACGACCAGCCCAAGGTCAAGCCTCAGAGCGGCACCCAGTTCTTCGAGGACGGCAAGTCCCAGCGCCTGCCAGTCGACGGCACCGTCGCCTTCGGCGCCGAGTCGCTGATCCCCGACAGCGACGATCAGTGGGCCCATGACTACGCCAAGGACCGGGCCGACAAGCTCAAGGACGACGAGACCTACTACTTCGGGCTCGTCGCGGGTTCGACCGGATCGGAAACACCCCAGTATGTCGAGCGCATGCCTGTTGAGGTCAACCGTGCCCTGCTCGAACGCGGCCAAGAACGCTACAACATCTACTGCTCAATGTGCCACGGCTTCGACGCCCTGGGCAATGATTCGGGCACCGTCGGTCGCCTGATGAATGTCCGCCCGATCAACCTGCTCGACGCCAAGTACCGCGACCGGGCCGGCGAGTTCGGTTCCGACGGCTACCTCTTCCACATCATCCGCGAGGGGCTCTGGTCTCCCGACGGCTCCAACCGCATGCCCGCCTATGGGCACGCCGTGGATCAGCAGGACGCCTGGGCGATCGTCGCCTACATCCGCACGCTCCAGACGGCCTTCGATGCCAAAGGACGCCGGATCGGCCAAACCAGCCCAATAGATCAAACCACAGAGGAACCCGTCCTCGCGACGACCAACGACGGAGGTGAAGGATGACCCAAGTCACGACTCCATCAGGACACCCCAACCACCCCGCGCCGCTCTCAACGGGCGTCTCGGACGCCGACTGGCAGGCCCGGCTCGACAAGATCGCCAATGACCCGCGCATGAGCAAGGACAACACGACGATCGAAGGATCGAGCGTGCGGACCTTTGCCTACGGCGCACTGTTCCTCGGGCTCGTCGGGCTGGTGGTCACCATCGCCGGCGCGTTCTCGATCAATGTCCGCCACGCGCTGGCGGCCTTTGAGGTCGGGGTCTTCACAGTATTGGCGATCTCGCTGGGCTGCCTGTTCTGGGTGCTCGTGTTCCACTCGCTCAACGCGAGCTGGGCGATCACCCTCCGCCGACAATTCGAAAACATCGCGGCCATGGTCTGGGTGCCGGTGCTGATGCTTCTGGCGATCGTGGGCATCGAGCTCTTCCGCGGCGGCGAACTCCTCCAATGGCTCGGGCACAGCGAAGAATACAACCACCTCCTCGAGGTCAAAGCACCATACCTCAACCCGCAGTTCTTCGTGATCCGCGTGGTCATCTACGCCATCGCGTGGATCTCGATCTCCCAGCTCCTGCTCGCCTGGTCGCGCAAGAGCGACGAGACCGGCGATCGTTCGCTGGGACGCAACGCCCGCCGACTCGCAGGGCTCGGGATCCCCGTCTTCGCCTTCACCATGACCTTCGCGGCCTTCGACTTCCTCATGTCGATCGACTACCGCTTCTTCTCGACCATGTGGGGCGTGTACTTCTTCGCCTCCTGCGGGCTCGCAGCGGTCTCGGCCATCGCGATCGTCTCGACGCTCCTCCGCCGGGCCGGCAAGCTCAACGGGCTGGTCACCAAAGAACACAACCATGACCTGGGCAAGCTCGTCTTCGCCTTTACCGTGTTCTGGGGATACATCAGCTTCTCGCAGTACTTCCTGATCTGGTACTCCAACATCCCGGAAGAAACCGCCTGGTACACCAACCGCCAGCAGCACGGCTGGCAGTGGCTTTTCATCGTCATGACCCTGGGTCACTTCGGGTTCCCGTTCCTACTGCTGATCTGGCGCAACACCAAACGGACCACCGCGCTACTGTGCGGCATGGGGGGCTACATGCTCTTGATGGTCATCATGGATATGGTCTGGATTATCCGCCCCATGGTCTACATGAACCCGTCCGTATCAGCGACCGACCCGGGGCTCGCGGGCATCTGGCTCGACATCGCCGGCGTCGTGGGCGCCCTGGGCATCTTCGTCGGGCTCGTCGCCCTCAAGATCCCCAAGAGCAACCTGCTGCCGATCAAGGACCCGATGCTCCACGAGTGTTTGCACCATAAGAACTATGTCTAAACACGCGTGAGCAACGAATGCAATCGTAAACGAACCGAAACCAAAGACCGAAACCGAAATCGAAACCAACCCGGGCCCACGATCATCTCCAAGCCCGGCAAAAACAAAACCACCGTCAACCCGGGCAAGAGCCCGCAAGACCAACACCCCGGAGGGTACAGCCATGAGCGCTGACGAACACGGAAACGACAACTGGCACCAGCACACCGCAGAAGAAGGTGCACCACAACTCGCCCACGGCGCCCAGGCAAGCGCCAAAGCCATGGGCGTCACCATCATCGTCATGACGCTGGGCGTGCTCTTCGTCATCATCGTGCTGGTGGTGTACTTCCGCAACTACATGAGCAACTACAAGTCCATGATCAATGAGACGACCACCGCGGCTCAAGTGACCTGGGAAGAGAAGCAAGACACCTTCGCCATGATCGAAGAACCGATCGATCGCGCGATGGACACCGTCATCGCCGAGTACGCGCAGAACAGCAACGATTAATCAAATGAACCGATTCACGCGATCCATCCAGTCAGCAAGCCGGTCTGCGAAAGCATGCCTGCTCCTCGCCTTCGCGAGCGTGCTGTTGATCGGGCCGTCGGCCCATGCCCAGCGACTGCTCGATCGTGACGAGGTCAAGGAACTCAACGGCGTCGTCGTCACCGAGCAACTCGGAAACGCCGTGCCACTCAACGCGACCTTCACCAACTCAGCCGGTGAATCCGTCGAGATGAGCACCTACTTCGACGGCGACACCCCGGTCATCCTCGTCATGGTGTACTACGAGTGCCCCGTGGTCTGCCCGGTGGTCCTCTCGCAGCTGGTGGGTTCGCTCAACGAACTCGACTACACCGCCGGCGAAGACTTCCGCCTCTTGGTCGTCAGCTTCGACAACACCGAGACCACCTCGATGGCCCTGGGCGAACGCACCAACTTCCTGGGCGAGTACAACCAGGGCGACAAGCCCGAAGCCCGGGCCGGGATCAAGTTCCACACGGGCGACGCCGTCAACATCAAACGACTGGTCAACTCGATCGGCTTCGCGTTCAACCCGCTCGACAACGGTGATTTCTCCCACCCGATCTCGCTGATGATCCTCTCGCCCGAGGGCATGGTCACGCGGTACATGCACGGGTTTGATTACCCGCCTCAAGAACTCAAGCTCTCGCTGCTCGATGCATCAGAGGGCAAAATCGCCGAGAGCTTCGGCGATCGCCTGCTGCACTTCTGCTACCGCTTCGATCCACTCGCCGGGGCGTACTCGATCCAGGCCTTCCGGGTCATGCAAGTGGGGGCGCTGCTCACCCTAGTGCTGCTGATCATCGGGCTCACGCTGCTCTTTATGGGCGAGCGCGTCCGCCGACGCCTGTACCAAGCCAAACTCGCAGCCGGGCTCGAAGCCAACGGCGACGAGGACGATAACGATTCACACTCATCAACAACCTCCTCGGGCTCGTTCGCCCGAGCACATACAGGTCATGTGTCATGATGCCAACGCTCGCAAGCGCACAACCAGATATCCTCCAAGAGATCTTCTTCGGCGACCAGCCAGCCCCCTCCGAGGCGGCGGCGTGGTCCGATGGGCTCTTCCTGATGATCACCTGGTTCTCGATCTTCTCATTCATCGTGGTGATGGCCCTGATGGTGTACTTCGTCATCAAGTACCGCCGGCGCCCCGGTGTGCCCGCGCAGCCGAGCCCGCACCACAACCTGCACATCGAGATCCTCTGGACCGTGATCCCGTCTTCGAGCATGCTCGTGATGTTCATCTACGGCTTCCAGGGCTACGCCGCCAAGGTCGTCTCACCAGACGACGCCCTCGAGCTCAAGATCCGTGGCGCCAAATGGTCATGGGTCGCGACCTACCCCAATGGCGCGACCTCGAATGAGTACCAGCCGTTGTCGTATCAGACCGATGTCAATGAAGGCACCATGACCACCACCACGAGCAAGGGGCTCGACTACCCGATCTTCTATGTGCCCGAGAACACCGATGTGAAGCTCCGGATGATGTCCACCGATGTGATCCACTCCTTCTGGATCCCCGAGTACCGCACCAAGATGGATGTCGTCCCCAACCGCTACACCGGGTTCAACTTCCGCACACCCGCCCTGACCACCAACGACACCGTCAACTACACCGATGAGAACGGCGTGGTCACCGAGATCGTCGGACGCGACATGTGGGCCTTCTGCGCTGAATACTGCGGCGACGACCACTCCCGCATGGCCGCCACCATCCGCATCGTGCCGCAAGAAACTTACGACCAACGCATGGCTGCTTGGGGCGTGAAGCTTTCGCCAAGAGACGCTGGCGAGAAAATCTGGAACCAGGTCTGTAAGACCTGCCACCAGATCGACGGCACCCGCCTCGTCGGCCCGACCTGGAACTCCGTCAAGAACGCCGACGGCCAGTTCGGATTCGGCTACGAAGCCGCCCTCGCCGATGGCACCAGCGTCATGCGTGACGACAACTACTACCGCGAGTCGATCCTCGATCCAAACGCCAAGATCGTCAACGGGTTCGCCCCCGCGATGGTCAGCTATCAGGGCATCCTCAGCGACGAGGACATCGATAACCTGATCGCCTTCATCAAAACGCTCTCGGACCGCAACCCGAACGCGGGCGAAGCTGTCGACACCGAGGCTGACACCGAAACCACCGAATCAGAGACAGAAGCCGGGAGTGATTCATGAGTACGCTTGATACACACACAGCCCACCACGAAGAAGGCTCCTATTTCAGCGGCCCTCCCGGGATGATGGCCAAGATCTGGCAATGGGCATCGACCGTCGATCACAAGAAGATCGGCGTCATGTACCTCTTCGCCGTCCTCTTCATGTTCTTCCTGGGCGGGATGGCCGCGATCTCGGTGCGCTACGAGCTCCTCGATCCCATCCGGACCACCATCACCGAGACCGTCGATCCAACCACGCTCGACACCGTCACCACCGAGGTCACCACAGGCGAGAGCCTCAAGGAACTCTTGGGCGCGATGGGCCTGGCCGAGTCTTTGTCGGGCACACAGATCTACAACCGTGCGTTCACCCTCCACGGGGCGATCATGGTCTTCATGTTCATTATCCCCGCGATCCCCGCGGCTCTGGGCAACTTCTTCCTGCCCATTATGCTCGGGGCCAAGGATGTGGCTTTCCCAAGGCTCAACCTCATGAGCTGGTACATCTACCTCTTCGGGTGCACCTTCGGGGTCGGATCGATCCTGCTCGGCGGCGTGGATACCGGGTGGACCTTCTACACGCCGTATTCCACCACGACCGACGCCGACCACTGGCGTGTGGTGCTGATGGTCTTGGCCGCCTTCATCCTCGGGTTCTCCTCGATCCTCACTGGTTTGAACTTCGTCGTGACCGTCCACAAGCTCCGGGCTCCGGGAATGGGCTGGTTCGATATGCCGCTGATGATCTGGGCGCTCTACGCGACCTCGATTATCCAGGTCCTGGCGACACCCGTCATCGGGATCACGCTGCTGCTGCTCATGTTCGAACGCCTGATGCACATCGGCATCTTCGATCCCGCCCTCGGCGGCGATCCGGTGCTCTACCAGCACTTCTTCTGGTTCTACTCCCACCCCGTGGTGTATGTGATGATCCTGCCCGGCATGGGCATCATCTCCGAGGTGCTCGCCGTGCATTCGCGCAAGCATATCTTCGGGTACCGCGCGATCGCGTTCTCCTCGCTGGGTATCGCCGGCGTGTCCTTCCTCGTGTGGGGCCACCATATCTTTACCGCCATGGGCGAGCTGGCCGCGATCCTGTTCTCGGGGCTCACCTTCCTTGTGGCTATCCCGACAGCGATCAAGATCTTCAACTGGATCGCGACGCTCTACAAGAGCTCGATCGTCCTCAACACACCGATGCTCTACTCGCTGATGTTCCTCTTCACCTTCTCGATCGGCGGGCTCACCGGGCTGCCGCTGGCCACGCTGGCGACCGACCTGCACCTGCACGACTCGTACTATGTCGTCGCCCACTTCCACTATGTGATGATGGGCGGGACCGTGATCGCGTTCATGAGCGGCTTGCACCACTGGTGGCCCAAGATGTTCGGCAAGATGTACTACGAGCCGGGCGCGATCCTCGCGACCGTCATCGTGTTCTTCGGGTTCAACCTGACCTTCTTCACCCAGTTCTTCCTGGGCACACAGGGCATGCCCCGTCGCTACGCCAACTATGTCGATGAGTTCCAGTTCCTCCACCAGCTCTCGACCTACGGGTCGCTCTTGCTGCTGCTCGGATTCCTGATCCACCTGGCGGTCTTTGTCCACTCGCTGTTTGCGGGCGCCAAGGCACCGGCCAACCCGTGGGGCGGGCTCACCCTCGAGTGGGAATGCACATCCCCACCGATCGAGCACAACTTCCATCACGAACCCCTCGTCACCCACGGCCCATACGACTTCGACAAGGTCGTCCCGCCGCACTGGGATCCAAAGGACTACCCGATGCCCGAGAATCCCGGCTCTCACTGACCGGTTCCGACGCATCGGATGACTAGACCCAGACCCATAGCCGACCCCGGCTCGACAAGCACCGTATGACCTCCCAACCGATGCCCAAGGGCAACGACAAAGGGCGAAACCATGACCACGATTGACACCAACACCTCCGGCGTCCCCGCACGCATCCTCCAGAGCCCCAAGCACTGGCGCAACCGCAAGCACGAGCCGCACTGGCGCTCGGGCGACGAAGAGTTCGACGCCGCGAAGCTCGGGATGTGGCTCTTCCTCTCGACCGAAGTCCTGCTCTTCGCGGGGATCTTCTGTGGATACGCCATCTTCCGCATGCTCTACCCAGAAGCATGGGCCAACGGCTCACACTACCTCGACTGGCGCATGGGGGCAGGCAACACCGCCGTCCTGCTCATCTCGTCATGGACCGCGGCCAACGCCGTGCGTCTGGCCCAGCTCGATAAGCAGTTCTGGTTCAAGATCAACATCATTGTGACCATCTTCTGTGCACTGCTCTTTGTTTTCATCAAGCTGAAGTTTGAGTATTTCGCCAAGCTCCCGCAGGGCAAAGCACCCGGCGCGTTCTTCTCGTATCCAAACGCCCACGATGTACACGAGCCCCTCTGGTGGTCCCTGTACTATGTCGGCACCGGGATCCACGCCTTCCATGTCATCGTCGGGGCGATCCTCTTCGGCGTCGTGCTCTGGTACGCCCAGCGTCACCAAGCCTACGGCCCCACACAGTACACCCTCGTCGAAAACTCCGCCCTCTACTGGCACATCGTCGACCTGATCTGGATCTTCCTCTTCCCGTTGCTGTACCTGATTCACTGATTCATACCGATCAATCAGCAACCGATCACCACATGATTTCACGACCCGAAGAGACCACACCATGAGCAACCAACCAACCACCCAAACCCACGACGCCCACGGCGATCACGAGCACTTCATCGCCAACTGGAAGATGCAAGTCGGGATCCTCGCGGCCCTGCTGATCCTGACCGCGCTCACCGTCGGGTTCTACAACTTTGAGCAATGGGTCGAGACCGCCTTCGAGATCAAGCTGCCCAAGTGGATCAACATCGCCGGCGCGATGTCCATCGCCACGGTCAAGGCGATCCTCGTCGCCGCCTTCTTCATGCAGCTCAAGTACGACAAGGCCCTCAACACCTTCGTCCTGCTCTTCTGTCTCTTCTGCGTCGCCCTCTTCCTCACCTTCTCGATGATCGACCTAGGCTCGCGCCACTGGGTTGACCCCGTCAAGGCGCCCGCGATCTCCGCAGGCGGCACCAGCGCCGGGCTCGATGCCGTAGCCGCCGACGAGGATTTCTCCGTCCTGCTCACCAACAAGATCAACACCGGCGGGCTCAGCCTCGTCGAGTACTCACGCCTGCACGGCAACGAGAACGAGCACGGCCTGCTCTACTACCGTGAGAAGGGCCAAGAAGCCACCTTCTGGGAGCACTTCTACGACGGCCACGCCGTTCACCGCGACTCGATGGACGAGCACAACTTCTTCGAGCAGCTCGGCTACGGGCACCACGACCAGGTTTCAACCGCCAACGAGTCCCACCCACGCCACGGGCTCACCCCCGGGCTCTTCTCCGATGTCCCCGCGGCTGAATCGAACCACTCCGATGGCTCACACGGCGGCGGCCACTAAGCCGGCGTTCCTCACGACACGCCAGATCGAGCACACAATGTCAGACCAAGCCACACCCGCGCAAAGCCCCTCAAAGCATGAGTCCCGGGTGTTCTGGTGGGTGCTGGTCGTGGTGTCGATCGCGCTCATCGCCGTCTCGGGCTTCTCGCTAGCCAAGCGCATCGCCAACTACAACGACACCAACGACAACCCGCTCTTCGCCTTCATCCAAGCAACAAGCCCCTCGTTCACCTACGCCGGGCGACCGGTGACCGTCGTCGAGGAGACCCGAGACGACAAAGCCGTCATCGTCGTCACCTTCGGCGATCAAGAACTCGTCCTCGATGTCGCCGTCCCCCCCGTCCAGCCCCTGCCCGATCTCTACGATCGCCAGAAGGACTGGCTCACCATCTCGCTCTTCGCCGACCGCTCGGGCATGTCGATGCAAGAGTTCGAAGCCAAGCTCATGAGTGACGAGATCAAGCCAAGGCTCGGGATCATCACCCGCACACCCTTCGGCATCGAACCCGCCAAGGCACCACGCTTCGAGGGCATCGAGCACGAAAAGAACGCGAGCACCGCCGATGTCCACCGCGAGCAGTGGCGATTCGATTGCTACGAGTTCCACCGCGACGGCACCATCACCCACGAGGTCAAACGCTACCCAGAGAGCGGCAAGAGCCTCGCCCGCCGACAGAACAACGCCAAACTCAAGGGCGATCCAATCCCGCAACGGGGCGATGATGAACTCCGCGAATACACCTGGCAATACGGGGCGGCCCTCAAAGTCATGCCCCGAGCACCCGCGATCACGCACGAACGCCAAGCCCTGCGTGTCTCTGGCTGGACCCTGCCCGCCACGGCCACCGGGTTCCTGCTCCTGCTCGTATCCTTCTTCTTCGCGATCGCCCCCAAGCGAACCGCCGCACCCTAAGCCTTACACTGAGCGTATACAGCCACGAAAAAACCGTGCAGCCTCTGATGGAAGCCGCACGGTTTGTTTTTCGATGGTGATCGTTGATCTTTACTTCGTCGGATCGATTTTCGGGCGGGTGTTCACCGGCGCCTGAGTTGAAGCGGGGGTGCTGCTCGACTCCGGAGCCGACATCCGCACGCTGCCCTTGCTCGATGGCACGAGGTAGATCTCGACGCGACGGTTGGCCTTGGTGCCCTTGCCCTTGTTGTTGGCCACGAGCGGACGGTTCTCGCCCCACCCGGTGACGGACATGCGATCCCATTCGATCCCGGCCTGCCCAAGAGCCGCCCTCACCGAGATCGCGCGGTGCGCCGACAGGTGCATGTTCGATGGGTGACGCTTCTGCGTGTTGGCGCTCGGGCGTTCGTTGTCGGTGTGCCCAACGATGCGGATGTCGTACTTGCTCGCCGAGCCCGACTTGAGCACACCGGCAAGCTGCCTGAGCGAGTCGCTCGCCGATGCCTGCACTGCGTCGGAGCCCGACCCGAAGGTCATGTCCGAGACAAAGCGGAGCATCCCACGATCAGCATCGTAGATGATCATGTCCGGGAACTGATCGGCCAGATCGCTGAGCGCCTGATCGGTCGCCGCGTCGAGCTGGACGATCTGCAGCGAGTTCATCCGGTCTTCGAGATCGCTGATCGCCCCCTGCGAGCTGGTGAGCGCGTTGCGGAGGTTCGAGTTCTCGTTCTGGAGCCCGCGGATCACGCCCTGTGCGTCGCCCGCCGAGCCCTGCAGCTGCGAGTTCGTGTTCTCCGACGAGCCGAGCAGGTTGGTCAGCTCCTGGTTCTGGCTGCGGAGCGACTGATTCGTCTCGTAGAGCGAGTCGTACTCCTGCTGGCTCACACACCCCGTGCCCAGCCCCGCGATGGCGATCAAGGTCGTGGTCAGGGCGACGCGACGCCCGGGGATGATGAGAGTTGAGAGATTCGTGATCTTCATGGTCTGCTCCTGGTCTGCCTGATGGTCTGCGTTCACGCTCGCTGATCTCCAGCGGCGAAAGTTTCATAGTCCTGTATCAATCATATCGTACCCATCACAACTCGACGGCCAATCGTTGACCTATTTGTGATCCCACCCGGTACAATCTGCGCTCATGCCCGATCAACGCCCAGAACCAACCAATCAACCAGCTTCCCAACGGATGCCCTACAAAGTGCAGCCCCTGCTGAGCGTCCATCCCAAGCCGTCGGAGCCTACCCCCAACCACACCATCCGGGTCAATGCATCCGCGATCGCCGACGCCCAATCCGGGGTCATCGAGCACGCCTCAATCGTCCTCCGAGAAACCAAAGCCGGCTACCAGATCCTCGCTTCGGGCGAACACGCTCAGGTCGACAACCAGCTCCAGAAGATGGCCCAAGCCGACGCAACGCTCGTTTCCATCCCCGAGCTCACACTCCACGACCGCGTCCTCATCCCCGCCCTCGTCAACGCCCACACCCACCTCGATCTCTCCCACATCGGACCCATTCCCCATGATCCGGGCGAAGGTTTCGTCAAATGGGTGGACATCATCCGGGCGAATCGAAAGGACGACGACCATACCATCCGCCAGGCCGTCGCCTTGGGCATCGAATACTCATTGATCGGGGGCTCAATCGCTGTGGGGGACATCGCCGGTGCACCCGCTGGCCGCATCACCGACGCGCCCGCCCACGAGCTCGCCGAGTCCCCAATCCTCGGCGTCTCCTACCTCGAGTTCTTCGGCATCGGAAAGACCGCAACCGGTGCCATCAAGAAGATTGAGCACTACCTCCGCGAGACCTATCCCCAATCCGCCAAATCGATCGCCGGCAAAGGCGTCCAGATCGGGCTCCAGCCCCACGCGCCCAACACCGTCGATCGCTCGGTCTACCGCTGGGCATGCGCGGCCGCGCGATCACGGGGCATGCCCCTGAGCACGCACCTCGCCGAAACCCCCGAAGAACGCCAACTCATCGCGACCGGCACCGGCCCACAGCGAGAACTCCTCGAGCGCCTCGGCGTCTGGGACGACTCGATCCTCGATCACATCGGACGCGGCCACCACCCCGTCGAGCACCTGCATGAGATCCTCGACGCCGGCGAAGCACACACCCCGATGCTCGTCGCCCATGTCAATGACGCGACCGATGAAGCAATCGAGATCCTCGCCTCGACAAACACCGCTGTCGCCTATTGCCCAAGAGCCTCGGCCTACTTCGGAGCCGCGACCCACTTCGGCCCGCACCGATACCAAGATATGCTGGCCGCCGGCGTCCGTGTGTGCCTGGGTACCGATTCGATCGTCAACCTCGACACCCCCGATCGCATCTCCATCCTCGACGAGATCCGCTTGCTCGCCCGCCGGGATGAGACCGATCTCAAGTCCCTGCTCGCGATGGGCACGACCAATGGCGCGGCCGCGCTCGGGCTCGACGAAGAGCGGTTTTTACTCGCTACTGACACCGTCCCCCTCGGGCTTCTTGCACTGCCGATCGAGCCCGGACACCCCAACGCCTGGAACGGCGCAATGCACAGCAACGAACCCCCCGAATGGGTCTGCATCGGGTCTCCGGCCTGAATGCTTACCCAATGTCACACAGGCTCAACCCCTTTTATCGCCCAGATTCTCGCCCAGAATCCTGCATCCGCCCGCCCCAGCCATGCGAAAAGATCATGTGAAGGGTTCAGTTTTCCCGAAGGTCTTGTCGGGGATACCCTTCATCGGCCCAACTCCGTGCATATCGTTTGATTGTCGGAAAACGCCCAGCGAGTGTGTGTTATGAGCAGTGAACTCCAAATCGAACTCAAGGATGTCATGGAACAGGCCGGCGGCTATTCGCCCGCGTGCTTCCCATTTATCCGTGATGGGCTCGCCCACACCGTCGAGATGGTCCACGGCAACCCCGCGGATCAGACCATGCTCGAGCTCGGGCTGGCCGAAGATTCACGCCATGTCTGCGGCCGAGAGCTCTGCATCGGATTACGCGACTTCGCGATCGACCGCTACGGCATGCTCGCCAAGTCCGTCCTCAACAAGTGGGGCATCCACTGCACCCGCGACTTTGGCAACATCATCTTCGCGATGGTCGATGTCGGGCTCATGCGCACCACCGACGAAGACTGCATCGAAGACTTCGACGCCGTCTTCGAGTTCGACGATGTCTTCGGCGACCCATCGAATACGATCGAGCCCGCCTGCTCAGCCACCTGATCGGTCGTCCGCCGTTTGCTGCCTAACTGTATATAGAAGCTGTATATCGCAAGCGCGTCCGCGATCTGCTATGCTTGTCCCATGCCCGATCAAGACCAGCCACCCCACAAGAAAACCCCGCCCGCATGGGCCTCGCTCCACCTCTGGCACATGCAGCCGGTCCGCGATATCCTCCTTGGGCTGGGGATCTTCGCGATCTTCCTGATCGGGCAGCGGATCTCCGTCGTCACCGTGCCCCTCTTGCTCGCGATCTTGCTCGCCTACCTCTTCGAGCCCGTCATCGTCTGGTCGATGCGCAAGCTCAGCATCACGCGAAGAACATCCGTCATCGGCATCATCGCCGGCGTGATCTTCCTGATCGTGCTGCCCGCGACCGTGGGGGCCACCTTCGCCGCCGGCCAGCTCGTCGCGTTCACAGCCAACACCATCCAGAACATCACCGATGTGAATACAGCCATCGTAGATGAGTTCAACGAAGAGAAGAGCGTGTCTTACGACCAAGCGACCCTGAACCTACGCCAATCCATCGATCCGGGCTGGACCGCCCCAGACGCTGAGGACACTGACCCACCACACTCCAAGGCCGACAACTGGGTCTGGATCCGCGATCAGATCCGCGATGCGATGAACGAGAGCACACCCTTCGGTAAGGCGTGCGCCACCGCCATCGGCTGGGTCGGGAGCAATAGCGAACGCGTCACCCAGAAAGCCGCCGGCATGGGCATGGGCGCGATCAACGCCGTCCTCTCACTCGTCGGCGCGGCCTTCGGGTTCGGGTTCATGGCCTTCCTCACGGCCTTCTTTTTCTTCTTCACCGCCACCGAATGGATCGGACTCAAGCAGTTCGGCTCAAGCCTCCTCCCCGACAAAAACCGCGACACCGTCATCCATCTACTCCAGAAGTTCGACCTCGTGATCTCGGGATTCATCCGCGGGCGAATCACCATCGCGTTTATCCAGGCGATCATCTTCTCGATCGGGTTCTTCCTCATCGGCGTCCCCGGAGCGTTCATCCTGGGCCCGATCGTCGCGTTCCTCTCGATCGTCCCGTACCTCGCGCTCGTGGGCGTGCCGATCTCCATCTCATTGCTCTGGCTCCAAAGCTACGGCGGCTTCCGCGGCGAGATATGGTGGGTCATCGGCGCTCCCACCGCGTTCTACTTCCTCGGCCAAGCCATCGACGACTACATCCTCACGCCCAAGATCCAGGGCAAGAGCACCGGGATGGACACGCCGTCGATCCTCTTCGCCTCGATCGCCGGCGGCGCACTCTTCGGCTTCTTCGGGATGCTCATCGCCATCCCGATTGCGGCCTGCGTCAAGATCCTCATCCAAGAGATCTTCTGGCCACGCTTCAAAGAGTGGGCCGAGGGCCGAGCCGCCGATCCGCTGCCGATCGATTCCGAATCTGATTGAGTGCATGCATTCAGCGCATAAAAAAACAGCCCATGCAGGCTGTTGTAGGTTCGATCCGAGATCCTTCATTATCGTCTACGCCGGATAGCCAATGCACCGCCTACACCAAGGAGCACGGCGGTCGCCGGACCGGGCACGGTCGCGATTTCGAGATTATCGAAGAACGCGTCGCCGCTGACGCCGCCTGAGCCGCTGAAGTCCTCGAGCATCAGACGCACCGAGTCCCCGACCCCCAGGTTCGCGGTGGTGAAGTCGAACTGGTAGCTGTGCCACTGCCCGTCATCAACAAGCACATCGCTCGCGCCCGAGGCACTCCCCGTCGCCCAGAGCCAGCTGTGCGAACTGGTGTTGGAACCCGAGAATCCCACATAACCACCGGAATCGTTGTCCCTCGTGAGACGGGTCGGCAGTCCAAGATAATCAAACGAGATCCGATACGACTGATCTGCTCCGAGCTCGATCAGATCCTGAGAGAACATGTCGCCCCCGCCAACGAGCCCGCTGAAGCTCAGCACATTATTGAAGTCGTTGAGCGGGTCGCTGACGATCAAGCCGCTATGCGCCCCGCCCTGCTTGCCGGTCCATAAGCTCAGCCCCGATTCAAAGTCCTCGCTATATACAATGTCCGCATGCGAGGCACACGCCACCGACGCCAAAGCCAAGGCGCCGAGCATGATCCGAGAGTTTGAGTTGTTTTTCCGAGCGTTCGTCTTCATCGCGTACATCCTTTTGAGAGAGCTAGGGTCCTGCTCAAGATGTAGAAAACAAAGCGCACAAACACCACTCGAGCCTGAACAGAAGCTGCACAGGCGTTCGGGTTGTATCAATGCACGAATGATCGCGTCCGAGAATATACGAGGCAGTGTCCGAGTACGAACAGGCTCAGCGCCGCTTCTTGCCCTTGGGCTTACGCTTCTTGCCCCCGCCCATCGAGCCTGATTTCGTGGACTTCTTCATCGAGAACCCGCCCGCGCCCATGCCGCCCATCCCCGGAAGACCGCCGCCACCCATGCCGCCAGCCATCGCCTTGGCCGCGGCCATCTTGCCGCCAGCGCCCATCCCGCCCATCGACTTCATCATCTTGCTGAGCATCCCGAACTGCTTGGTCAGCTTCCCGACCTCGTTCTCGCTCGTGCCCGAGCCCTTGGCGATCCGGCGCTTGCGGGTGACCTTGATCAGCTCGGGCTTCTTCTTCTCCTGCGGCGTCATCGATTCGATCATCGCCTCGGTCCGATCGAACTGCTTCTCGTCAATATCAATGTCCTTGAGCGCCGATCCAACGCCCGGCAGCATCCCCATGAGCGACTTCATCGAGCCCATGCGACGCATCATCTTCATCTGCTTGAGGAAGTCGTCCATGTCGAGCTCGCCCTTGGCCATCTTGGCTTCCAGCGCCGCCGCCTCGTCTTCGGATACTTCCTGCTGGGCCTTCTCGACCAGCGACACCACATCGCCCATCCCCAAGATCCGCCCGGCCATCCGCTCAGGATGGAACACCTCGAGCGCATCGAGATGCTCGCCCACCCCGATGTACCGGATCGGTGCCCCGGTCACCTGCTTGACAGACAACGCCGCGCCCCCGCGCGTGTCGGAGTCGAACTTGGTTAGGATCACGCCGTCGACTTCGAGCTTCTCGTGGAACGACTTGGCGCTGTTCACCGCGTCCTGCCCGGTCATCGCATCGACGACCAAGAAAGTATGGTGCGGCTGCACCAACGCTCGGACAGATTTCAACTCGCCCATCAACTCGTCGTTGACATGCAAACGCCCGGCGGTGTCCAAGATCAAGACATCAACGCCCTGTTCCTTCGCCGCCTTCACCGCGTTCTGGCACACCTTCACCGCCACGCCCACGGCCTGCCCATACTGGGCACACTTGTCCGGCTCGCCATAAAAATGCACCTGCGATCCGCCGGGCAGCTCAGTGTTCGCTTGGTTCGCCACCGTCTCAAGCTGCTCGACCGCCGCCGGCCGCTGGAGGTCAGCCGCGCACAGCATCACCGATCGACCTTGTTTTTTCAGCATCCCCGCGAGCTTGCCACAAGTCGTCGTCTTCCCCGATCCCTGAAGCCCGCACATCATAATGACCGTCGGCCCAGGCGAAAGCCGCATGATCCCCGGAGGCGTCGGCTGCTGCTCAGCCCCCGGCTCGCCGCCAAAGAGCTCGATCAGCCGATTGTGCACAATCGAGATCATCTCCTGCCCAGGCTTGACGGCCTTGGTCACCTGCTGTCCCGTCGCATCGCTCATCACCTTGGCACAAAAATCCTCAGCGACCTCATAGTGCACATCCGCCTCGAGCAGCGCACTGCGCACCTCGTCCATCGCCTCGCGGACATTGGATTCCGAGATCGCGTCGTTGCCGCTCAGCTTGCGGAAGACATTATTAAAACCATCAGATACTCGATCGAACATGCATCACTCCAGCCACTCGTGGCAGAAAGGAAGGACAATGACCAGTGGCACAGGCGTCCCGCCTGTGTTCCCAAAGCTCATTCCCAGATGTTCAGGGCCGTGACCGCAGCCGAAGGATCATAGGGCACCGGCTATGCAATAGCAGAGCCAACAATGATGATATGATCAAACCATGAAGAACGACCCGCCTCGCCAGCCCAACGCTGCACATCGCAAGCTCCTCACATGCGATCACTGCGATTACTCGCTCGACGGCCTCGTCATCGAGTCTGGTTCGGTCACCTGCCCAGAGTGCTCGTGCGAACAGACGCTAATGGTCTGGACCGAGAGTCTGCAATCAAGGCTCGACAAAGAAGATCGCGTTCTTTGGATTTGTGTAACAGTGTTTTTGTTAGTCGTTTCGTTCATGTTCATCGCATTTTTTATTGGGGCCGCCATCTTCAGTGGCATGTGAGTTGATCGCTCACCGCTTCGACCGCAACCACCCATGCAACCGATCCGCGTCCCAAGTGTTGATGCACTGCTCGGGCGTGAGCCAGCCGCGCTGGGCGGTCTGCACGCCGAAGATCAGGTTGTCGTAGTCGCTCGGATGATGATCATCGCAGTTGATCGAGATCAACGCCCCGGCTTCGACCGCCGCACGCACATGCGTGTCGCGCAGATCCAGGCGCATCCAGTGGCTGTTGATCTCCAATGCGACATTGTGCTCCACAGCGGCCGCGATCAGCTCGTTCATGTCCGGCTCGAGCCCCTCGCGCCGCTCGATGAGCCGACCCGTCGGATGCCCGATGATGTGCACCATCGGATGGGCGATCGCCTTGAGCAGCCGCTTGGTCGCCTGCTTGGGCTTGGCCCGCAGCCCCGCGTGCGGCGACGCAACCACCACACTCAGCTCATGGAGCAAATCGTCATCATAATCCAGCGACCCATCGACCAAAATATCGACCTCCGAACCCGCCAGCAGCGTGATCCACTCGATGCGATCGTTGGCCGCTCGGATTTCTTTGATGTGCTCACGCAAACGATCCGGCTTAAGCCCGCCGGCCACCGCCGACGACTGCGAATGATCCGTGATCGCCAGCGTGTGGAACCCACGGCCTTTGGCGATCTGCGCCGATTCCTCGATGCTCATCTTGCCATCGGACGCCGTCGTGTGCGAGTGCAGCTCGGCCTTGATATCCACAAGCTGAATCACAGGCCTCGGCTCGGCCAACGCCAGCTCCCCCCGATCCTCACGCATGGTGGGGGGGATGAACGGCAACTCTAGAGCCGCATAAATCGCTTCCTCCGTATCACTCGCCACCGGGTCAACCCCCCTCGACTGTGGCGGCGTCTCATCCTTCCCATCGTCATTGAACAACCCATATTCGTTTAGCGTCATCCCCATCTTGATCGCCCGCTCGCGCAGACGCACATTGTGCTCTTTCGACCCGGTAAAATACATCAACGCCGCCCCCCAGCACGACGCATCGACGACGCGGAGATCGACCTGCACCGCCGCGTTGTCGTCGGCTCCCCATCGGCTCGACGACCCGCCGATCGCCGTGCGGATCGAGCTCTTGGTCTCACCATTGGCGAGCACCTGCATCACGCCCTCGGAGGTCGTAAACGCTTCGCGTGCTTCTTCGGGTTTCTTTGTCGCGATCAGGATATCGACATCGCCGATGGATTCCTTGCCCCGGCGCAGCGACCCGGCGTACGCGACCTGCTGCGTGCCTTTGAGCGCACCCATCAGCTCCACAAAGCGATCGGCCACGCGTTGGGCGATGCCGATTTGCAGACGCCCGCCGCTGGATTCGAGGAAGGCGATCGAGGCGTTGATGTTCTCGACCGTCTTGGCGCCCATGCGGGGGAGTTCGAGAATACTCCCATCGGCGATGATCCTCTTGAGATCCGCGATCGACTCCACGCCCTTCTCGTCCCACATCAGCTTGACCGTCTTGGGCCCGAGCCCCTGGATGCCCAAGACCTCCATCACCCCCGTCGGGACCTGCTCGCTCAGCTCTTGGTACTCCGCGATGACTCCATCGTTGGCCAGCTCGACGAGCTTGCCCGCGGTGCCCTTGCCGATCCCCTCGATCGCGACAAGCCCCTTGAGATCGCCGGCCTTCGCCATCGGCTCAATATCAATCGTCAAATCCTTGATCACCCGCGAAGCCTTGGCGTGGGCATTGACCCGGAACTTATCGCCCCCGGTCAGCTCAAGCATCTGTGACATGGAATGGAAGACGGCCGAGGCGTGTTTCTGAAAACTCATACCCAACTGTAGGGGAGTTTTCCGCCGGGCTCAGGACGAGTGTGCATCGCCCGGTTCTGGATAGTCCTCAACCATCTGCGCCTCGACCGCCTGCACGATCGCCTCGCGCTCGGACGCCGGAGCGAGCATCAACGCGCTCACCCATCGCCGGGCCAGCTCGACCGAGCCCGGACGCATCAGCTCGACCAACAGCTCAAGATGATCGTTTGGCGACAGCTGATCGGACCCGCTGGGCACTGGTGCCGCCGCCCGCTTTGGCGCGGGGTTTCTTGGGTTCGATGGACTGTTTGCTGATTCCATGATCTCGCTCGTCGCCATCAAGAGCTGATGGCGTTGAGTTGATCATACCCGATCCGTCACCCATCTTTATGGAATCACCTGATTGGGGCATCTGCACACTGCTTTGAGCCATCGAGCCACGAACCCGTGTTTCGAGCGTCTGGATGTAACGCTCCATCCGGTCCATGCGATCGCACAAGTCCGTCAGCGTATTGGCCACAGCCGTCATCAGCTCGGACGGATCCGCCTGATTGAGCGCATGCGATTTCATCTGCGCAACCTTCATCGGCCCACGCCCCGTCAACATCCACTCGCCGGAGATCCCCAGCACCCGGCACAGGTTCGTCAAGAAGGTCGCGCTGGGCGCGTGCCCCTGCATGTACCTGCGGACGGTTTCCGGGTGCGTCTCAGTCAGCGTCCCAAGCTTGCGGTACGACACCTGCCCGGCGGCCATGGTTAGGCGGTCGTGGAAATCCATCGGATTCACCCCGTCTGAATCGTCGGTTGGCGTGGCTGGAATCGTGGCGGTCGATGAGGTTTGGTCAAATTTCATAAGAAACAGTCTATCACACTGTTCGGTGCCCGGCCGCATACAAAAACCCAAACGAACCCCCATTGAGCCAAACTAAGCGGGGTTTGCCACAAATTTGAGTGTGCCTGGTCAATTGTCCCCAGAACAAAATCAAGGGGCCACAATCATGTGGATTTGGGGAAAGTATGATTATGAGATAGGTGCTCAAGCTATCCACAATTCAGTGGCAGATCACCCCAAATCAGTCCCTTAGCCCACATCGCCGAGCCCGAGCCACTGCCCATGGGCTTTGAGCAGCCGCCGCCTGGCCAGCGCATCGGCAGGACGCCCGAGCGTGGGGGATTCCGCAATCCAGTGCCCCGCGTCTCGCCTCGCCATCTGCAGCAGCTCGATCTCCTTGAACGGGTCCGCCACCTTAAACGGTGGCGCCCCGCTCTGGCGCGTCCCAAACACATCGCCCGCCCCGCGGATCTCCAGGTCCTTCTCCGAGAGCTCAAAGCCCGAGGTCGTATCCACCATCGCCTGCAATCGGGCGATCCCATCCTCCGTCTTCGGGTTCCCGATCAGCACGCACACGCCGGGCTTCTCGCCCCGCCCGACGCGCCCGCGGAGTTGGTGGAGTTGGGCAAGCCCAAATCGATCAGCATCCTCGATCACCATCACCGTTGCGTTGGGGATATCGACCCCGACCTCGATCACGGTTGTCGCGATCAGGCAGTCGATCTTGCCCGCGCGGAACCGGTGCATGATGTGCTCGCGTGTATCGCGCTTGAGCCGACCGTGCAGGGCCGCGATGTGCACGCCATTGAGCTCACCGCCCTCGAGTTCCTTCATCAGGGTCCGCAGATCCCGCACCGGGGCGCTGCCCTGACCCGAGGTCTTGCCCCCGGGCTCGATGGCCGCGACGACGATAAAGACCTGATCGCCGCCTTCGATCTTCTCTTTGATCCACCGGTACACCGTCGATCGTTTGTCGCTCGTCACCTGCTTGGTCACCACCGGCGTGCGCCCCGGGGGGAGCGCATCAATGGTCGAAATATCCAAGTCCCCAAAGATCGTCAGCCCGATGGTCCGGGGGATGGGCGTCGCCGTCATCACAATCACATGCGGCGTCTCCGCGTCATGCTCACTGCCCACCGACTGCCCGCCCTTGACCCGCAGCTTGGCCCGCTGCTCAACACCAAACCGGTGCTGCTCATCAATCACTGCCACCGCCAACGAATGGAACGCCACCGATTCCGACACGAGCGCATGCGTACCAATAATCAGATCCACCTCACCAGCGCCGATCCGGGCGACCACCGCCTCGCGATCACCCTTGGGCATCGATCCCGTCAGCAGCTCCACCCGCACCGTCGAGCCCTTGAGCATCGCGGTCATCGACAAATAATGCTGTTCGGCCAGCAGCTCCGTCGGCGCCATCAACGCCGCCTGATGCCCGTGGGCGATCGCCAAGAGCATCGCATCGAGCGCGACAATGGTCTTGCCCGAGCCCACATCGCCCTGCACCAATCGGTTCGTCGGCGTCTCGAAGCTCAAATCCCGCGAGATCTCATCAACCACACGCTGCTGGGCGGGCGTGAGCGTAAACGGCATCCGCGCCAAGATCCGCTCGTTAATCTCCGGCGTACGCGCCAAGGCCGGGGCCTTGAGCGTCCGGCGCAGGTGCGCCCGCTTCATGTGCACCCCGAGCTGAAGCATCAGCAGCTCGTCGTACGCCAGCCGACGCCGGGCCGAGTGCACATCGGCTTCGCTCTGGGGCGCGTGCATCATCCGGTACGCCTGACCAAGCGTGGGCAGCTCTCGCTCGCGCCGGTACTCATCGCCCAGGTGGTCTTCGAGCAATGCGCACCCCTGATCGAGGACCGTCTTCACAATCGCGTGGATCTGAGGCGAGCCCAGCCCGTCGGTCGCCGGGTACACCGGGCGGTACTCGTCGTCCTGATTCATATCCAACGACTCGACCTCGTCGAAGGGGATAATCGAAAACTGCGGGCTGCTCATCTGCAGCCCCGGCCCAAACTTGGTCGGCTTGCCCTGCACCCGCAGATACATCCCCGCGTGAATTTTCTTCGCCAGAAATGCCTGATTGAAGAACACTAAGTCCAGCCGCCCGCTCTCATCACAGATCACCGCCTGAAAACGAGCCTTGCGCCCAAACCCAGAAATCTTCGTCGCCGTCACCTCGCCCACAACCGAGCCGATCACGCCGGGCTCCAAGTCCCCAACCCCGGACTGCGCCCGGATCCACTCATGGCGGTGGGGCAGGTGCACCAAGAGCTGCCCCACATTGTGCACGCCCAAGATCTCGAGCTTCTCGATGTGCGTGGGGGCGATGCCCGGGAGCTGGTGGATCGGAGTCGTGAGTGTAATGCTGGGCATGGTCTGCTTCGGGGTTTCCTAACCGGTGCGGATCATTCGCCGCTGGGCATACATGCGGTGCGCATGAGTAACGACATACCAAGGAGCGCGAGCCGATCTTCGAGCGTGTCGGCGATCGGTTTGTCGTGCTCGTCTCTGGGCAGGAACCAGTTCGAGTTGCCCGGGCGCTCCTCGCGCAGCCCTGCGCTGTGCAAGAGCTTGAGCATCTGCTGCCCAGACGCCGACTTGGCCGGCCCGATCCAAGTAATCAGCGATCGACCATCCACAAACTCCACCGACACCCGCATCCGCTTGCGTTTGGCGGCCCGCACCGTACAAACTTCTTCCCCGCCGATGCTGATCCGCCAGCCCGAGGTGATCGGGAACACCCAGAGCATCATCCGCTGATCCACGGCCTGCACACTCCCGACATCAATCCCATCGGCGTAGATCGTGTACGCCGCATTCTTCTGCGTCTGGACAACCTCAAAGGTCCGCCCATCGTGCAGCCAGAGCAGGCGATACTCATTGGGGCGGTACGGATGGAGCCCCGCGGCTCCCACCTGCTGAGCGGTGGGGCCGTGCTCGACCGGGTAGAGCTGCGCACTGCTGCTGGTGCCGAACGCCAGTTCTTGGACATCCAGATTGAGGAGCCCTTCAACCGCGATCGGGTCGGTCAGCTTGTTGAGCCGCCCCTCAATCTGCTCGCGTATTTTTTCGAGCTTCTTGGGCTTGGGCAGCGTGGCTTTACGGATTCTCGCGATTCGCTTGAGCCGAGAGGGCTCTAGGTCAAGCTCGGCAAGGGCAAACTCAGGATCGGTGGTGTTCATTGCTTGGGCCCCAATCCCAGCGGGTTGCTGTGGCTCGGTCCTTGATCCGACGGGGTCAAACCGCCATCACGCGTGGCCGGATCAATCTCACGCAGGTAATCCCAGGTGTAGATCCCCGTGTCATGCCCATCAGAGAACGAGATCCGCAGGGCGTAGTTCCCAACCATCTCCGCGCCCGTGGCCGACAGCACACCAGAAGACCCGAGCGAATCGGGCAGGATCGTCAGCGGGTTGCTGGCCATCGCCTTGCGCAGCTCACGCATATCCGCGCTCGGCGACATCCGACGCAAGTACGCGATCGGGTAGCTCGAACAGCGACCATCGCTCCATTCGATCGTGAGCGATTCTTCTTTTTTCAGATCCAGATTGATTGGGGTGTGTGTCTGTTTCATCGCTGCTAAAGTGTAGTGCTCATCTTCGCCGGAGACCGTACAGATGCCCAATACAACCGCGTCCGCCGCCCCCCAAACCAAGTCGCCGATCGATCAGCTGGTCCACGCCATCGACACCGCGGGCTCGCCAGCCTGCATAGGGATCGATCCGGTCTACAGCAAGCTCCCCAGAAACCTCGCCGCGCTGCCCGAACTCGAAGCCATCGAAACCTTCTCCCTGGCGATCCTCGACGCGATTAAAGAATCAGCATCGGTCGTCAAGCCCCAGAGCGCCTGCTTCGAACGCTACGGCTCAAAGGGCTACGCCATCCTCGAAAAAGTCATCGCCCACGCCCGCGATCTGGGCCTGATCGTGATCCTCGACGCCAAACGCGGCGATATCGGCTCATCAGCAACCCACTACGCCGTCGGAGCCGCCGACATGGGGGCCCACTTCATCACCGTCTCTCCATACATGGGCCCGTCCTCGATCGAACCATTCTTAGACGCCGGGCTCGGCGTCTTCGCCCTCGCCCGGACCAGCAACCCCGATTCCGATCGAGTCCAGCTCCAAGAGCTCCACGACGGCTCATGCGTCGCCCACGGAATCAGCTCGATGATCGCCGAGATGGGCCAATCCTCACTCGGTGAACGCGGCTTAAGCAACCTCGGCGCAGTCGTAGGGGCCACGAAATCAGCCCAGGATGTCCAAAGGCTGCGAACACTGATGCCCAACGCCATGTTCCTCGTCCCCGGGGTCGGGGCCCAAGGAGGCACCGTCGAGGATGTCCGCCCGATGACCCGAACCGATGCAGTTGGCGGGCCGCTCTCAGCTGGCGAACTCGGCGTCATCGTCAACGCCTCGCGTTCGGTGATCTATCCAGAGCCAAATGCTGGCGAATCATGGCAAGCCGCGATTGGAAGCGCAGCGGGGGAGTTTTCGGTCAGTCTGACCAAACTCACAAACTGATACCCGCCTCGATGCACCTAAGCGGTAAACCAAGCAAACAAACGCCCTGATTATGGGGCTATGAAATGTAATAAAATACAAAAAATGAAAGAGGCCGCCGGGTTCTACACCCACCGAGCGGCCTCTCTCTGATCCGTTGCACACAAACAACTCGTGTGCACCTACAAGTCGTGGGTCAACACCGTCCATTGAGTGCTTTCGATCGACTATCTGGTCCCGATCAAGCACATAGAAGAGGTCAGAAAACAAGATTCCTGACCTTCGCTCCATAGATGTACATCCATATTGGACGATGTGCCACCAATTTGCTAAAAAACCTGAAAACAGGGGGGATTGGTCCGCCCAGTCAAGGGAATGTGCAGAGCCACACCTGATTTTGAATGATTTGTAATTATTTCGCTCAATATTTTGTAAAATCTATGGTATTTTCGTAGATGTGGTGCAAGGTATATTCGAGGGAAGCCTCGCCACCTGTGCTTCGGCGCAGCAACATCCAGCTTCTAGAGGAGAAGAAGACATGAAGTATACAGTTCTATGTACAGTTGCCGCGATGGCCGCATCAGCGCACGCCGGCAACTTCTTTAGTGAGTCAGAAAACAATGACACCATCGCCATGGCCAATGACTTGGGCACTTTCGATGCGCCCGGGGGCAACTTGGTGCTCGATGGTGTGATGGGCACCAGCGATGTAGACTGGTTCTCATTCACGCTCGACAACGATGCCTCACTCTCGTTCTTTTCCATCTTCTCCGCTGCAGGCGCTGACGGGCTGATGCAGATCGTGGCAACCGGCGGCGATGTCATCGCATTCGACGATGACTCCGGCGTCGGGCTCATGCCATCCATCCAGATCGAAAACTTGGCCGCCGGCACCTACTACATCGGGATCTCAGGCTTTGGCGATGTGGATTCCAGCTCCGTCGGGACCGACGAGCTCGCTGATGGTCGCCTGGACACCGGTGAAGGGCATGGCGAAAGCTTCGCCTACAAGCTCAATGTGGGCTTCTCGATCGTTCCTGCTCCTGGTGCCACCGCACTCTTGGGCATGGGCGGCCTGATGATCGCACGCCGTCGTCGCTAATCGCTTATAAAAAACTCGGTTATCGAGTCAAAAATCGGCAATTCGGGCAAAATGCCCATACAGCCAACAATTTTCAACAAAAACAGCCAGTTTCATCTTGAAGCTGGCTGTTTTTCTGTATAATAGTTTATCGACATCTGTACCGAAGGTTCTTTGGACATTTGCACGATCGTGATTTTCGGTCTACCAGAGGGTTGAAAAGAGAGAGCTTTTCCGCCGGACATCACAGGATTTGAACGAGAAGGAGAGAGAACAATGGAAAAACTAGCAGTACTTATTGCAACTGTTTCACTGGCAGGCACTGCATACGCAGGCAGCTTCTTCAGTGAATCCGAAGCCAACAACACACTCGCGACCGCAAACGACCTTGGCTCATACAACGCAGCCAACGAGTCCGTGCTTGTCAGCGCGAACCTCGGTGCAAGCGATGTTGACTGGTTCAGCTTCACGCTCGATGTAGACGCAGACCTCGCGTTCTTCTCAGCATTCGGCACCGGCGACGGCATCATGCAGATCGTGACCGCTGGCGGCGATGTGATCGCATTCAGCGACGACGATGGCGCTGGCTTGATGCCCGCCCTCCAGATAGAAAACCTCGCAGCCGGAACCTACTACGTCGGTTTCTCCGGCTTCGGTGATGTTGATTCTGGCTCGCTCGGTTCAGACGAACTTGCTGACGGCCTCGACGCTGCAGGCGCAGGCCACGGCGAAGAGTTCGCATACAAGCTGAGCGTCGGCTTCTCCATCCCAGCTCCAGGTGCACTCGCACTCTTCGGCATGGGTGGTATCGTCGCGACTCGTCGCCGTCGATAAAACCAAACAATCAATCGAAGATTCTTCGATCGAAACAAATCCAAAGCAGGCTCAATCAATCATTGGGCCTGCTTTTTCGTGTACAGATCGTATTGGGACTCAACTGTTTTGGGCACTCTTTGCTCAATGGGCAATGAAAGAGCCTCAATCCGGGGCATGTGCTCCGCATCGAGGCATTCAGCTTCTCTTTTTCGATCAAGCGATTGGCCGCTCGGCTTACATGGGCTTCTGTTCGATCGTCAGATCGTAGATATGCAGCAGCTTGTTCTTATCGAACACCATCTCCTGGCGTGACTTGCCCACCACATCGTACATCGGGGTCAGCTCGATCGCATCAACCGGGCACGCCTCTTCGCACATGCCGCAGAAGATACAGCGGAGCTCATCGATCTCAAACTTCGCGGGGTACTTCTCGCGATCATCCCAAGGCGATTCCGCTGCTTCGATATGGATGCAGTTGGCCGGGCAAATCGTGGGGCACATCATACACGCCACGCACTTGACGCGCCCGGCGCTGTCCTTATTCAACCGATGCACGCCGCGGAAGTTCGACGGCTCAAGCCCGCCCTGCTCGGGCGTGTAGTGCTCGCGCCGTTGCTCAGGATACTGAAGCGTTCGGCTCGTCCTGCCCTGCCCGAAGGAGGTAAAGAAGTGGCGCATCGTGGTCCCGAAGCCCTTGACGATCGAAGGCACATACATCGCCTCCGATGAGGACATGGACTTGGGCGTGATTGTGATGATGTCATCTTCGTGAATAGCCATATCGAGCGAGTATAGCGTCAATCTTGGATCGAAGTATCCGGGCGGGGTGTACTTCGACACGGATTTCGTGCATACTATTGCCCATGACCGATCGTCGCTCAGGGCCGCCGTTGTTTGATCTCATGCGAGAGCGTGGGCAGGACCCGCACGCGCCCAAGCCGACGCCCAAACCAAACCAACCACAGAGCTCAAACGCCCCAACAAGCCCGGCTCCATCGAGCCCATCGCTTGACGCCGCAGCCGCGCCGGCCCAGAGCCCCGCGCAGCCGCAGGCGCTGCCCCATGTACAGGCGGCATCGTCAACCCAGTCTGCTCCAACCAAGCAGACCGCATGGGACACCTCCGGCGGGGTATCACGAGCAGAGCGCTCCGCCGCCGCCGCGATGTTCGACGAAGACACACAAAGCGACTCGGGCATCCGCCTGTCATCCCCAATGTTCTACGCCCTGATCGTCATCGCCCTCGCGCTGATCATCGGCGCATGGACCATCGGCTACCAGCGGGGCAACAAGGCCGGCAAGGAAGAGATGAGCCAGCTCGTCGATGACCAGCCGGTCGTCCGCCCGATGGATACAGGCACCCAGCCAGATCCGATCGTGAATCAGCCGGTGGTCAACCGACCAACTCAGAACACGCCAAATACGAACCCAACTATAAACTCAGCCCCAAATCAAGCAAACAGCACAGCCCAACAGCCCACCGGAGCCGGGATCCTGAGCGCCTCGGGGTTCTTGACGAGCGACCCCCGCGAGCCCGGGCTCAACTACCTCGTGCTGGCGACCCTCAACGCCGAACAAGCCGCAAACGCGGTATCGTTCATGTATTCACACTCAGTGGCAGTCATCGGGGTCCCTGTAGTGGATTCTGGAGCTCGGGGTGCCAACAATCCCTCCCGCTATACACTGTATTCCCTTGGGGTTGCGATCCCTGGAAATCAGTGGAGTGCCATGAGCAGCGCTCGGATGCAGCACCAACGCCAGATCGCAGATCTGGGTGCCCGCTGGCAAGCCGAGCAACGCGGGGCGTCGGATTTCTCCCAGACCAACTGGGAAAAGTTTGATCCATAATTTGATCGAACAGCAGAACATTGAGTCGGGGCACCGAGCCCGGCCTGACAAACAAGACCCAAGACCAGCCAAGCAGCTACCCGGAGCACACCATGAGCATCGATTCCTCACTCAAAACCGAAGGCAACCTGACCACCGTCCGCAATGTGATGACCCGCGCCGAGCGCATCGCCGCACTCAAGGACGAAGGCAAGTTCATCGAAGGCAAGAACACCGCCCACTCGCTGCCAAAGACCAAGGTCAAAGAATAGTCAACGCCGCGAGCACCGTTCCCGGTGTTTAATCGCCCGCGTTGCACAAACGATCACAGGTTTCGGTGTTTCATCGGAGCCTGTTATTTTGTATATGCCCAGTAAATAAGTCCCCACACATCCGACGCGCATCAGAGAACAGGATTGAACCATGACCACCCATTCAAGCCCACTCGGAAACCCCGCTGCAAAACTCGACGGCTTCGATCTCGATTCCATGATCTCTGATCGCGCTGATGCGATCGACGCCTCAGGCATCCGGCGCATCTTCGCCCTCGCCGCCACGCTCGACGATCCGATCAACCTCTCGATCGGTCAGCCCGACTTCGTCGTCCCAGAGCCCATCCGCCAAGCCGCGATCGACGCCATCGACAACCATGTCAACGGCTACACCCTCACCCAAGGTCTCCCGACACTGCTCGCCAAGGTCAACACCTGGCTCAAGCACGATCTGGGCTGGGATGTCAAAACCGTCAACACCCCCGACCACGATGGCCCGGTCTCGTTCATCACCTCCGGCACATCGGGCGCACTCGTTCTGGCATTCCTCGCGCTGCTCAACCCGGGCGACGAGTGCATCATCCCCGATCCATACTTCGTCGCCTACCCGCACTGGGCGACGCTCTGCGGCGCCAAGGCCGTCACGGTCGATACCTACCCGGACTTCAAGCTCACGGCCGATCGCATCGAGCCGCTGATCACCGACAAGACCAAGTTCGTGCTCCTCAACACCCCGTCAAACCCCGCCGGCGTGGTCATGTCCAAGGACGAATGCGTCAAGCTCCGCGAGCTGTGCCGAGCCAAGGGCGTGCTGCTGATCACCGACGAGATCTACGACGAGTTCGTCTTCAGCGACGCGACGACCGACGCGTGCGTCGGCGATCCGTCCGATCCGCGCTGCCCGAGTCCCGCTCGGATTGATGGCGCGCAGGACGATGTGCTGCTCATCCGCGGCTTCGGCAAAACCTACGGCTGCACCGGCTGGCGACTCGGCTACGCCGCCGGACCCAAAGCCATCATCGAACAGATGGCCAAGCTCCAGCAGTACACCTTCGTCTGCGCCCCCGCGCCGCTCCAAGCCGGCGTTGAAGCCTGCTTCACGACCGACATGTCCGCGTTCGTCGATGAGTACCAATCCCGCAGAGACCTCGTGCTCGAAAAGCTCGGCGCACTCACCGAGATCGCCATGCCCGGCGGCGCGTTCTACGCATTCATCAAAGTCCCCGAACACCTGGGCATCACCGGCACCCAGTTCGCCGAGCGCGCGATCGAGCGCAGCCTGCTCACCATCCCCGGCGGTGCATTCTCCGCCCGCGATACCCACTTCCGGATCAGCTTCGCCACCAACCGCGCCAAGCTCACCCAAGGGCTCGATATCCTTGCCGAGTTGATGCAGGCATAACCCTGCGTTTACGGTTGAACTTGCTGGTTTGTACAGGGGTTGAGCAGTGCTCAGAAATCAATCTGGATCCGGGCGAAGAGCCCCTCCTGATGGACATCGGTGTCGATCGACCCGACCTCAAACGACGAGCGGATGATCCGGTACCCGGCGCTGAAATCGATATTGCTCGAGATCCGCAGATCGGTCGACGCATTGAAGTCGATCAGGGCGTCGCCCGTCTCGATCGGATGCGTGAGGGCCGCGCTCGAGAATGACAGCGCATCGCTGATCTCCCATCGCACACCCGATCCCACCATGGGCAGAGCCGCGAAGCGGTGGGTGGTGTCGATTCGAGTGTCGCCGTTTACAGTCACGCGCTTGCCGATGTTCGCTTCGATCGCCTTGAGCCCCGAGAGCACCGAGATCGTCACGGGCCCCGCGTTGATCGCGTCCCACTCCAGCGAGAGGTCGTACACATCGTACTCGCCCTCGTCCTGCGTCAGGCTCGAGATGCGTTCGCCCGAACTGTCGTCTTGTCCGTTGTCCTTGAGCGTGCCCGCGCTCCCAGAGATGTTCCCGTCGCGCAGCTCCGTCGTGCGACCGACGGAGAATGACAGCGAATCATTGAGCCGGACGCCGCGATCGGATTGACGGCGCGTCACCCAAGATTCAATATAGATCGGATGATCGTTCTGCGTGAGCCGATGGTCGCGCCCAAGGCGCGGATCAAACCGCGGCAGCTCAAAGCGTGTGGACGATGACGCGGCGATCCACGATGGGTCGATCCCATTCGATCGCATCTCGCTGAGCTGCTGATGCGAAAACGATTCAAGCGTGCTTGCGCTTTGGCGTTGTTCAACCGGTTGTGTATCAAAGATAATTTCTGGAAGAACGAAGTCATCGTCAATCGAGATCGCCTGCTGGGCATGCACCAACGAACACAGTGTCGTCATAGAGAGCCCGGCTGAGATGAGTTGCACGCGAAGCATGATCTACAATGGTGTCCTCTATCAGGACGAAAGTCAACCCTCACGATGTTGGGTGGAAACTAACATCCGTACCGATGTGATGTCCTATAAATCGGCAGATCGACCCCCCAGCCTTGAGCAGTTGTGCTGAGCGGGGTTCATCTATCCCACTCGGATTGGGCATATTGAGCACATGATTCCCCTCTTTGAGTGAGATCAGCTCCGTTTTCGTTGTGTTTGCAATCGCAAACCCCGCGCTCTGGTCCACGGCTTGATCGGCATCCCCGTGGATCACACACGCCGGGCAAATCATATTGGATGCCTGCAATAATATATCGTGCGCCTCCGGATCGTCGAGCTGTTCGCTCAGCCAGGTGCTGTTGATCGTCAGCGTCTGCTTGGTGCGGGCGCTCTGCGTGGTGGACGACCCACGCGCAAGCAACTCATCCTGATCCTCTTTCGACATCCGCGTACAACAATCCACGGCATTGATCGTCACCACACCAGCAAGCCCAAGCTCATCGCCATGGCGACCCGCCGCCAACAAAGCAGTCGCGCCCCCGCGCGAATGCCCAATCACAAACACCGGCAACCCCGCCCCCGCCAGCTCCCCGTCCCCAAAAGCCCGCACCACACGCACCACATCCTCGACCTGACGCGTCCAGGTATCGAGCGCGAACAAATCCGGACGAGCGAAGGTCGCGATCTCATTGGTCATCCCCGAGGTCGAGAAGTTGAACCGATGCACGACCATCCCCGAAGCGCACAGATCATGCGCAAGAATCGGGATGAACCCATAATCCTTGTACCCCTTAAACCCATGGAGCATGACCACGCACGCGCTCGGCTCGCCCGTCGGCCGATGCGTATCGCCCAAGAGCTCAAGCCCCCGTTCGTTCTTGAGTGTAAATGGTGTGCTCGATCGTGTGTTCATGGGGGCGATCCTTCCGTTACCAATCCTATGCGTGCCTCAGGCGGACATGTGGAGTACCAGTGGGGGTGTATTGATGAAGCAATCCAGCCTAAACTTGTGCTTGGACAACGCACCCAAGCCATCCCAATCCGACCAAGCCCAAGCAACTCAACAAGCAACTCAAGAAGAGTGGGGCAAGTCCCCGCCCAAAGGCTCGGAGCACCAACTGCTCAAAGGCCCACGCCTCCGCCGCCAAGAGCTCGGCACCGCGATCAAGATCTTTATCGAGTTCATCCGAGGCTTCCGCCGACTCCACTTCATCGGCCCCTGCGTCACCGTCTTCGGCTCCGCCCGCTTTGCCGAGGATAACGAGTACTACCAGCTCGCCCAAGCCATGGGCAACAAGCTCGCCAACGCCGGCTTCGCCACCATGACCGGCGGCGGCCCGGGCATCATGGAAGCCGCCAACCGCGGCGCACGCGAGGGCAAGGGGCTCTCGATCGGGTGCAACATCGAGCTGCCCCACGAGCAGTTCCCCAACCCATACCTCGACCTGTTCGTGGACTTCAAATACTTCTTCGTCCGCAAGGTGATGCTCGTCAAATACTCCGACGCTTTCATCGTCATGCCCGGCGGGCTCGGCACCCTCGACGAAGTCTTCGAGACCCTCGTCCTCATCCAGACCGGCAAAATCGAACGCTTCCCGATCATCATGATGGGACGCGATTTCTGGAAGCCCATGGAACAGTTCATCCGCGACTCCCTGATCGCCCACGCCACCGTCGAAGACGACATCATGGACCTCGTCCACATCACCGACGACCCCGACGAAGCCATCGAGATCATCGCCAAAGCCGAGGCCCGCCTCAACGGCGATCGATAGACTATCAGGGCGAGATCAAGATGTCAGCAAATCGGGCCTCGAGTTTGTACCGGGCTTCATCTGCGATCTCTTCATCCGGATCATCAAGCATTCGAACGGCGATCTGATCGAGTTCGTCATCATATGGCGACCCGAGGGCGACAGGTAGGTTCGTAATGACCCAGTACCTGACTACATGGTCTTTGGAAGTTGCGAGCGGAGCGATGTGCTTGAGCCAAGCCTCAATGTTTGTCGTGTCCCCGAATGGGTCGTCCCCGGTATAGGCGTATGGAGCATCATCGGGGTTGCCAAGCAGCTGCTTGGCGAGAAGCGGAAATGCACGGTCACCATCGACATCGTGCTGAGCGAGTAAGTTCAAGGCGAGATTGTTGTAAGATGGAAACCATGCCGTGTCCTCAGGTGGTGAGCCTGCCTTGTCGATGGTCAGCGATATGGCAAGCTCAATCAGTGCGTTGTAGGGAGCGTTTTCTGATTGTTCGTTGAGCTCGGTAGACCGCTGGCAAATGGAGAGCACATTGAGCGCATGGAGTTGGTCGCTTGGTACATCCGAGCGGAGCAGTTCGCCAAGCGATTCAATAAGCTGGCTAAACCCCTTGTCAGATAGTGTATCCGAGTAGTACCCAATTGAAATCGCTTTGTCCAACGGGCTCATTTGCAAAGGGTCTGATGTTGGGTTGAGATACAGATGCTGAAAATCGTCAAGATGCCCTGCGTCATAGGCAATCATAAACGCCGGTGTAGAGATGGAATCGTCTACAAATGTCAGTCTTTCAATGAAGGCTTGGTTGAGTATGCGATCGCGATATGGAGAGAGCAGCTGATGTAGTTCAGATTTGACAATAGGCGATTCGATGAGGTCCCATTCGCTGTCGAATTCTTCATCAATGCCCAACCCTGCAGCCTTATAGCGATTGACGATCCAACCCTTCGCAAGGTCATAGGGATGAATCGAGTCATGATAGAATGAAAAGACAGAAGTACTGAGAACATCCAAAGTCTCAAGCTGAACCAGAGTTGGGTTGTCTGCGGTGAGCGCAGCAATGGAGTCCTCTACACAAGCAGACAAGAGTTCGTTTGCGTTGATAGGCGGCCCGATCCACTCGCCATCTAGTTGAGCATCCAAGTTTCCAATAGATGCGATCAACTTAAGCCGTCGCGTATCCCATCGAGACTCTTGGTCATCGAGCAATCCCCGACAGATTCTCCGCCCAAATCTCCGTATGCGAGCATCAGATATCCATTCTCCTTGGATCCAACCCCCTTCATCGGCGTGCCACCAATATTCATCAAACCGCTCTTCAAGCGTCGAGTAGTACGCCGAGTTCTCCGCAAGAATCCAATCCTCCGGCAACCATTCCCACCCCGCCATCAAAAACCAAGAAGGCACGGCCGCCAGCCAATCCGTCTCCACCACCCGTCGGCTCACCGACACCCCATACGCCCCCGTCCCGATCAGCATCAGCCCGAGCACAAACGCCCACTTGCGTCGCTTGGCTTTCGAGAACTGCTTGATGCTCTTGGCCGTGCGTCCGCACTCGGGGCACTGGAGCCCGCTGGCCGCCGACATGTCGTACCAGCACTTGGGGCAGCGGACCCGCCCGCGTGGCCGATCCCCGATGCTCGCCCCGACGAACATCATCAACCCAAAGAGCACCAAACTCCCGCTGATCGCATACACCGGCGCGGCGTACTGCTCGGTCTCCGGATAGTTCGCCGCATTGGTATACGCCAAGTACCCAAACACCGCCGCGACAACAGCGCACACAACAATCAGCCCGAACCCAACCCACAACGCCCGTCGGCTCCGCTGGGCGATCAACCGCTTCCGCTTGCGTGCAAAGAGCTCCGAGACCAAACGCACAAAGAGCGAAAAGCTCCAGCACGCCATCAGCGACGCCCCCAACCACAGAATCACAATCCACACCACCATGCCCAGAGTATACGGCCGCTGGGCGCAGCGGATTCAAAGATACTATCCGAGCGGCTTAAACGCTCGCCGTCGCAAACCGATCCTTGACCGTGCTGCGTCCCTTGGTCGAGTACTCCTCGCTGATCGCCGAGACAAACTCATCAAGCGGCAACGAACCAAGGTCCTTCTCCGTCCCGAACGCACGCACCGACACCGCACGCTTCTCAGCATCCCGTGGCCCGACCACAAGCAGGTACGGGATCTTCATCTCCGAACCATTCTTGATCTTCGCCTGCACACGCTGGTCGTGATTATCCATCGTCGAGCGGATACCCACGGCATGGAGCGCACTCATCACCTCGTGCGCATAATCATTGCTCTTCTCTGAGATCGGCAGCACACGCACCTGCTCGGGCGCCAGCCACACCGGGAACGCGCCGGCGAAGTGCTCGATCAACACGCCAATAAATCGCTCCATCGAGCCAAACGGCGCGCGGTGGATCATCACCGGGCGGTGCTTCTCGTTGTCCGGGCCGATGTAGCTCAGGTCAAAGCGTTCGGGCAGGTTGTAGTCCACCTGCACCGTGCCCAGCTGCCACTCGCGCCCGATGACATCCTTCACAATAAAGTCAATCTTGGGCCCATAGAACGCGGCCTCACCGGCTTCTTCGCTGAACGCCACGCCCAAGGTCTCGGCTGCATCACGACACGCCTGCTCCGCCTTGTCCCAGTTCGCCGGGTCACCCGTGTACTTGCCCGAATCCGGGTCACGCAGCCCCACACGCACGCGATACTCCGTAATCCCGAGCACATTGAAGATCGTCTTCACCAGCGACAAGCACCCCTGCACCTCCTGCCCGACCTGATCGGGCGTACAGAACAGATGCGCATCGTCCTGGGTGAACCCACGCACGCGGGTCATGCCGTTGAGCTCGCCCGACTGCTCCCAGCGGTACACCGTCCCGAACTCGGCCAGCCGCACCGGCAGATCCTTATACGAGTGCGGCTGCGAGTCGAACACCTTGATATGGTGCGGGCAGTTCATCGGCTTGAGCATAAAGCCCTCGATCTCGCCGGTCTTAAGATGGTTCGAGAGCTGGGCACAGCTGCACCCTTCGTCAGCGAGCTGCACCATATGATCCCGCTCGATCAACGGCGGGAACTGCGACTCAGCGTAGTACGGGAAGTGCCCCGAAGTCCTGTACAAATCCAGCTTCCCAATGTGCGGCGTAAACACCTCGTGATACCCCTGCTTGGTCAGCTCAGCACCAATAAAGTTCTGGAGCTCCTTGCGGACGACCGAGCCGTTGGGTGTCCACAAAATCAGCCCCTGCCCGACGGTCTCGTCGATGGCAAAGAGCTTGAGCTTCTTGCCCAGCACACGATGGTCGCGCTTTTTGGCTTCTTCCAAACGCTCAAGGTGCGCCTTGAGGTCCTTCTTGTTAAAGAACGAAGTCCCGTACACGCGGGTCAGGCGGTCCGAGTTCTCATCGCCATGCCAGTAGCTCGACGCGAGCGTCATGATCTTGAACGCCCCGATCCTGCCCGTGCTCGGAATATGAGGCCCCCGGCAAAGATCCTCCCAATCCTTGCCCGGCTCACCCGTCGCATAGAAACTCAGCGACAACGAACCCGCTTCGTGCGCACGATGGGCGTTGTCGAGCTTGTACTTCGAGCCCTCGCTCTTGACCTTTTCGAGCCCCTCAGAGTACTCAAGGTCGTAACGCGTGAACGGGCGATCCTCCTTGACGATCTTGGCCATCTCCGCTTCGATGTCCTCAAAGTCGCCCTCACGCAGCGGGCGGTCCTCAGGAAAAGCAATGTCGTAATAGAAGCTCTGCTCGAGCGCCGGCCCATAGACAAGCTGCGCCCCCGGGATCAGCCGCTGGATCGCCTCGGCCATCACATGAGCCGTGGAATGACGCAGCATGCTCAGCGCATTGGGGTCGTCCTGCTTGTCGCGGTTTTTTTCAGTGACCAGCGAGAGCGAGCAATCCCGCTCGATCACGGTCGAGAGATCGGAGAGTTCATCGTCGATCAGGCACCCGACGCACGCGCGGGCCAGCCGTTCGCCGATGGTCATCGCTACCTCGTAGGCCGAGATCGGGTGGTCGAATGATTTAATGGTGCCGTCGGGCAGTGTGATGTTGGGCATGTCCGTGCTCGTTTCTCTCTGTGCTCGTTGTGCCGGGGGGGTGCCCCGGCTCGGTGGTCAGTAGGGGGTTCATCCTATGAAAAACGCCCAGCGTTGGCTGGGCGTCAGGTGCAATTTTGCAACAATATCCAGCCGGCCTATCGCAGGTTCGTGGTGGTCCCGGTGGTAGTCGTGGTGCTGAACATCGTTGAAGATTCTAGGCAGTCATTGCCGGCTCGGCTTATGAGCAGCATTCCGAGCCGCAACAGCTCTCGGCTGGCTTGCTGGCCAAGATGTCCACGCTCGTGATCACATCGCTCGCCGACTGCCCATCCGGGAGCAGTTCGCTGACCTTGGCGTACAACGGATCGTTGGCCGCGGTGAGGGCCCGGACATAATCGGGCTTGGGCGTGAGCCTGATCCCATCGAGCCCCGCGTTGACCATCTGCTCGCGCATCTCCTCGACCGGGATCGCGCCAGCCACGCACCCGGCCCAGGACTCAACGATCGACTTGACCTCCTCGGGCAGTTCCTTGAGCAGCGCGATGTCCGACAAGGCGACCCGCCCGCCGGGCTTGAGCACCCGGGCGATCTCGTTCCAGACCTGCTGCTTGTCCATCGACAGATTGAGCACACAGTTCGAGATGATCACATCCACCGACGAGTCCTCGACAGGCAGGTGCTCGATCTCACCTAAACGAAACTCGACATTGTCGAGCCCGGTGCTCTTTCGGTAGTGGGCGATGTTGGTGCGGGCCTTGGCGATCATCTCGTGGGTCATGTCCACGCCGATCGCCCGCCCGGTTTCCCCGACCTTGGGTCCTGCGAGGAAGATATCGAACCCGCCGCCCGAGCCCAGATCAAGAATCGTCTCGCCCTCCTTGAGCGCGGCGATCACCGTAGGGTTGCCACACGAGAGCCCCATATTGGCATCGCTGGGCAACGCTTCGAGTTCTTCTTTGGAATACCCAATCTGCTCGGCCAAGTCCTCGGGGTTGATCGAACTCGTCACCCCGCACGCCCCAGCGCTGCAGCAGCTGCCGGTGGCTTGGGTATCGCCCGTGAGCTGATCGCGCGTCACAGAGCTCGATGTGGCGATGGTGGCATAGTCCGAGCGGATCTGCTCACGGATCTGGTCATTCTTTGGATCTGTCTTGGTCATACTGATGCTCCTGGTTGAATGGTGGCTTTGGTTTCGGTACTGGTGCAGCAGCCCTCGCGCTGCATCCGGGCGAGGTCGATCGGATCGATCGAATCAATCGTCCGAAGTGCGTCTCGGTCTGCTTGGATCTGTTCGTCTTCGAGCCCGTGGGCCCGCACCCAACTCAGCGCGTCGCCGACGATCGGCTCGGGCTCACTGGGCACGCGGTAGTGCACCCATCTCCCTTCCTTGCGGGACGTGAGCAAGCCCGCGTTGCGGAGCGTGGCCAGGTGCTTGGAGATCGACGCGTTGGACAGGTCGATCAGTTCGACCAGCTGGCACACGCACCGCTCGCCATCGAGGCAAGCCGACAGCAGGCGGATGCGGTTCGGGTCAGAGAGCGCGTGGGCGATGTCGGTGAGTTGGCTCATTTGATTTCTCATTTCGTAAAATAAGAATACGAGCCGGCCTCGTTTTCTTCAATCAGAAAATGAAAATTTCTCTTAAATAATTTGATATATCGAAACTTGATATATCATCGTGCCGTACAATACAGCACCATGCTCACACTCAAGCAAGACCATTCCGAACTCGTCGTCCTCTCCGTGCTCGCCCAGGGCCCTTCCTACGGCTACGCGATCAGCAAGGACATCGCCGCCCGATCCGAGGGCAACTTCAAGCTCTCGCCCTCGGGCATGTACCCGCTGCTGACCAAGCTCGAAAAACTCGGGCTCGTCACCACCAACTGGGAAGAGGTCAAAGCCGCCGGGGCAGATCCAGATTCAACAGGACGCAAACGCAAGTGGTACACCCTGAGCCCCAAGGGGCACAAGCAACTCGCCAAACGGATCGAGCTCCACGCCCAGATGCAATCCATCCTCAACGGCTTCGTCTCCCCGACACAACAAGCTACACACCTTGAAGAGAATGCAGCCGGATGAGCCACGCCGACTTCCAATCTGCACACCCCCCGGGCACCAAGGACTCGATCTCCTCGTGGCTCGATGTCCTCACCGGCATGCTCGCGATCCCCGAATCACAACGGACCCAAGTCCGCGACGAGTTCGAAGACCACCTCCGCTCACGCATCGACGATCTCTTAATCGTCGGCAAGCCCGAGCCCGAAGCCATCCGCATCGCCATCGCCGAGCTCGGCGAGACCGCAGAGCTCGCCAAACTGATATCCAAAGCACACCAACACGCACACCCAAGGAGAAAAACCATGAACATCGCCATGATCACCATCGCCATCGCCGGGCTATCCATCGGGGGGATGAGCCTGCTCAACAACCAGAGCGCACCGCCCACCAACCAAACGATCCCGGGCACGATCCCGGCGCTCGTCGCGATGGAAAAGAACCAAGCCGTTCCTGTGGTCGATGAGCCGACCCACACATTCGATATTGGCATCGCCACGAGACGAACACTGCTCACAGAGATCGCCGACGCGTTCGGGTATGAGCTGGAACTCAGTGATCATGCGCGCGGGCCACAGATGAGCTTACTCCTCGGGGTCAGCTTGGAGAAAATGCAAGGCGAGTTCACATTGAAAGAGGCGATCGAGTATCTCGAAGCGGGTATGAGAAACTCAACTTTGAACTACAACCTCTCGATCAATGACAAAACCATTTCGCTGCAATCCGGGGATGAGTACCAGCGCCAGCTTATCGAAATGCAGGTTTACCCGACCCCGGAGTGGATCCTCGGCCACAGCGATCAGGAGGCGTACGCCGACACCATCCGCAGCCTGCTGGAGGTCAAGTTTGACCTGGAGTACACCTCGATCAAGGTGCTCAACGGGGCACTCATCATCGCCGCCCCGCCCAAAATCCACGCCCAGGCCCACCGGATCATGAGCGAGGTCAACGCGGTCATCAAGCACAGCGAAGAACAACGCCTCGAACGCGAGCAAGCCGAAGAGCACGAGCTGAATCTCCGCCGCAGCAAACTCGTCGAGGAGATCATCAGAGAGCGCGAAGTGCTCCGTCAGAGCATCGCGATCAACTCCGAGCGACGCGACGGCTTCCGGATGAAGGCCTTCTACGCAGAGCGTGCGTTGGCAGATTACAAGAACAATGCCGAAGTGTCCGAAGAAAAAGCCCAAGAACTCGAAAAGCAGCACGCTTCGAGTGTCCGCAACGCCGCTCAGTTCGCCCAGCAGGTCAACGAGGATGAAAGACGCCTCGAATACCTACTCGGACGACTCATCGAGTCAGAGTACATCCACCTCGACGACGCGCTCAATCAATAAACCACTCGAATAGTGCCCCCTATATGGTGCCGAAATCCCGCCTCTGGTGCAAACCTATACCATCTACGGTATAATTCACGCACCGGAGGCGTTTGTACATGATCTGCCCGTATTGCAGCCACAACCAGGACAAAGTGATCGACTCCCGCTCGACCGAGGGCGGGGCAGTCATTCGTCGCCGACGACACTGCCTCAAGTGCGAGCGCCGATTCACCACCTACGAACGCGTCGAGCCCACCGGACGCCTGATGGTCGTCAAACGCGACGGCGCCCGCGTGCCCTTCTCCCTCGACAACATCATGCGGGGCGTCTCCAACGCCTGCGGCAAGCGCCCGATCTCAGAGGACATCAAGCTCAACCTCGCCGAGGTCGTCGAAGAAGAACTCCACGCCGAGTTCGAACGCGAGGTCTCCTCGCAGATCGTCGGCGAGCGCGTCATGACCAAGCTCCGCGATGTCGACAAAATCGCCTACATCCGCTTCGCCACCGAGCACCTCCAGCTCTCGACCCTCGAAGACATCCAACGCGAGCTCGACGACCTCTCCGTCCGCCCGACCGCCAGCCCAGACCAACAAGGGCTCTTCGCAGGACGAAAAACCAGCAAGTAGCTGGACCCGTCCGGACGAATACAATCCCTTGACACTGGCTAATCACACAGACTCATCACAAGACCCCGCCACCGAAAGGCACGCCCATGGCATCGAAAGTACGCAACACCACCAACGACTGTTTCGCAGACCTCGCCGACATGGGCATCGTCCACGACGGCATGATGTGCATGGTGGGGGGCTTCGGCCTCTGCGGCATCCCCGAACACCTCATCATCGCGCTGCGTGATACCGGGGTCAAAGACATCACCTGCGTCTCCAACAACGCCGGCGTCGACGACTGGGGGCTGGGCCTGCTGCTGGCGACCAAGCAAATCAAAAAAATGATCTCGAGCTATGTCGGCGAGAACGACGAGTTCGCCCGCCAGTTCCTCAACAACGAGCTCGAGGTTGAGTTCAACCCCCAGGGCACACTCGCCGAGCGCGTCCGCGCGGGCGGCGCAGGCATCCCGGCCTTCTTCACAGCCACGGGTGTCGGCACCGTCGTCGCCGAGGGCAAAGAGACACGCACCTTCAAAGCACCCAACAGCGGCCAAGAACGCGAATACATCATGGAAACCGGGCTCTTCGGCGACATTGCTTTGGTCAAAGCAGCCAAGGCCGACGAGTTCGGCAACCTGGTCTACAACCGCACCGCCCGCAACTTCAACCCCGACATGGCCACCGCGGCTAAGTTCGTGATCGCCGAGGTCGACGAGATCGTCCCCGCCGGCTCGATCGACCCTGACGATGTCCACACCCCCGGCAACTATGTCGATCGCGTCGTCCAGACCGTGTCCGAGAAACGGATCGAGCAACGAACAGTGAGCGGGGGATAACCGAATGAGTGATATGGATTCTGGCGATCAAAGTAGAAGTTCTAAAAGTGAAACCGTCCAAGCAGGGAAGGCTCTTTGGGCTTTTATTCGTGAGACTTGGAGCTCCTTAAGGGGCTTTGGCCTCAAAGCGTTTTCGTTTGGTTCGCGTTTCTTAGAAAACAAACAACCTTCGGTGATCTTCATCACTGCATTTGGTGTTTTTATTCTCGCATCACTGATAGCGCAACTCGCACTCGTGTTTGTGCCGGGGGCAAAGGAAGTCATGCACACAGTTCACCATGGCCGGTCTTGGACAACAACAGAACCAACCGGATCAATTCAACTCGTTGAATTTTTCTCGGCCTGTTCTTACTTCACGCGAATCGCTGCGATGATGCTCGCAGTATGGGGATTGATTCGCCTGCTCGCCGACGCGATAGAGAACAGAGCCAAGTCATGAGCGAAACACCCGAAGCACCTGTGTTGCGAAAGAAGCAGTTCCTCATCCTCCGGTTTCTCAAAGAAACCGAACCCGCGAAACTCCTGATCTGGTGTGCGGTCTTCATCATGCTCACCGGGGTTTTCGGCACTGCGAGTGTCCAAGTCTCTACGGGTTGGAATGTCAACGCTTCATTCGAAGATTGGAACTCAGGCACAGGTACTCGGTTTCTCAGTACCTCGATCGAGCCCGATCGAGAGTCATTTATTCTCAGAATAACCAAGATACTTCTGAATCTCGGGGTGTTACTCTTCGGGATCGTTTCTGCCCTTTTGCCGATGTGGACTGTTGGACGCCTGATCGGCGATGCGGTTCAAACCAACGGGCGATTGATCGCCGAATCTATACGATCGGAGCTGAACATTGAATGAGCCAAACAACACGCCAACCCCTCCAACCGACAAGAAAAAGCCGATCTACACACGCCCCAAGTTCATCGCCTCGAGCATCGCGGCCATCATCTTCCTGATTCTCATCCTCCAGAACTCCGAATCAATCTCCATCGATGTGTTCTTCTGGAAAGCAACCGCCCCCGCGGCCCTGCTCTACCTCATCTTCGCCATCATCGGTTTCATGGTCGGCTGGCTCGTCCGCAAGCCCAAAAAGCACAGCGACAGAGACTGAGCGCATAAAAAACCGCACGAAGCTCAGGCGAGGGGGTGCCGAAGAGCTCCGTGCGATTTAGAGAGAGTCTGTGCGCCCCAGAAGAGACACGGCGTACCCAAAATCTTACAGGGTGCACGAACCTCGTCGTCTGCGGACAATCGCCGTCCCCGCGAGCATCACCGCAAGGGTGCTCGGTGCCGGGGTGATCGAAACATTGTCCACCAAGCCCGCGAACGCCGTCGATGTCCCATCGTCGAAACGGGCGTTCACGGTCAGCGTATCAAACTCGATCCCCGAGACACTGAGCCGATCGCCGATCAGGTTGTCGCGTCCGCCGCGATCGGAGATCAGGATCGAGTCGGAGTTGACGACCTCGCCATTGAGCGTGGCGAGCAGCTCGAGGGTGATCCCGCCCCAAGGCCCGTTCTCAAAGTAGAGCAGATCGAGCGACCCATCCGTCTCGATCGAGTTGGTCGTCATCGAGAAGGTTGAGACGATGTTGATCGAGAGGTTCTCGCCGGGGATCCATGCCCATGACTGCCCCCATGACAAGGCGTTCGAGCCGCTGAGCGTATCGGGGAAATCATTGATCGCCAGTGTCGCGTTCTCGACAAGGAAATCGGTTCCGTACTCGCCGGGCCCGAAGAGCGAGCCGTCCGGGTTGAGTCCGGAATCGTTGTTGAGCCCGAAGAAGGTGATCCCACCATCGGTGAACGATGGGCCGCTGACCCCTTCGCTGAGGGATTCAAACCCGGTGTACCCGCCGGCGAGGGCCGAGGCGCTCAGCAGCGAGAGTGCGGCGAAGGAAGTGAACTTGTGTGAGGACATAGGGATACCTTTCTTAGGATATGGGGCTTTGGAAAAAGATGAATGTGAATGACTCGGTGTGCGGGCTACGCCCGATTGGTTTACGGGCAGCCAGCGCCGAATGCGTCGAGGAAGTCGGACACATCGAAGAAGTCAAAGCTCCGGTCGCCGTTGAGATCCGCGATCGGGTCCTGAGCACCGAACGCATCGAGGAAGTCGGAGACATCGAAGAAGTCGAGCTCGCCGTCCCCGTTGAGGTCCGCAACGCAGGCCGTCGGCATCGTGAAGCCCTCGATCAGGAACGCGCCGGTCGAGCCGTCCTTGAGCCGACCAAACCCGACGATGTCGCCCTGGGCGTTGACCGCGTTCGCCCGCGAGAGGATCTCGAAGTCGGAACGCTCATCGAGCAGTTCGTTGAGATCGAACATCACGCCGTCGGCCCAGACCCAGGCCCGCGGATCAAACCCGCTGCCGGTCCCGTCCCACGCGTACCCGACGACCATCCCGTTGTCGTTGACATCGAGCGACTCGGAGGTATCGAGGTTGGGCAGCGTGCCCAGCGTGATCACCGGCTCGCGTGTATCGGTCGTGAAAATCGCCGCATTCCATGTGCCGGTGGTGGACTCCGCCGTCGAGTGCCCGACGATCATCGAGTTGTTGTTGATCGTGGTGGCCCTGGAGAAGTTGAACCCGCTTGGTCCAAAGTCAGGGAACGCGTACCCGCCACGATCATCGGGGACTGCGAGCACCACATCGTCCGGATCACCAAAGAAGAACGCGCTGCCGACAATCTCGCCGCTGTTGTTGATCGACAGGTTCGACCCGCCCTGATAAAACGAAGGCGTGCCCGCGACCTCGACCGGGTTGGTCTGATCCCAGACAAAGCCCTTGGCAAACCCGGGGGTGATGCTCGCCTGCCCGGTGATCACGCCGTGGTCGTTGATGTCCCAGGGGATCGAAGATCCCATGGAGCCGATGGCGCTGTGGATATCGACCATCCCGCCGCGTCCGTCCCAGAGGGTGCCCATCCGCAGGGTCATGCCGTCCTCGGAGTAGCCGACGATCTGGCCGTTGTTGTTGATCGAGAGCGCCTCGCTCTTGGTGTGCCCGTCCATCGCGCCCAAGCTGGTCGCGACATGGTTCGCGTCCCAGGTCACCGCGTAGACCCCTTGGACATCCGTGATCGAGGTCTGACCGACCACATCGCCGTGGTCATTAATATCGTTGGCAATCGCGCCGCTGTTGCCCAGTGCGGGCAGGTGCACAACGGATTGGGCCATCGCGCTGCCGCTGGCGAGCACGAGCCCGAGGATCGCAAGCTTCGAGACTGACTGGGGCATCGAGATGCCCCGAGTAATCGGTGTGCTGCTGGTGTCAGTTGAGGCGTGGGTGGTGTATGACATGGCGTGTCCTTTTATATATGTTCTGAGTGGTTCCTGAGCAAGCGAATCCAGAATGGTGTTCAACGATGGTTTCACAGAGGCATCTGATCGGTTGATCGGGCCTTCACTTGAATATATTGAAAACTGACTTGAAATCAACCCTGAAATCAGATATTTTCTACACATATTCATCAAATCCCCGTTTCCGAGCCACAGATGCCGCTCGGAGGACACAATTCAAAGAGGAACCCGCATGCACCGTTCAGAATTTGGGCCAAATGCCATGATGCCAGCCCACACATCCCCCGGGATTCGGGGTACTGTTCGTGTGATGCCAGATGTTTCTGTTTCAACGCCGAAGATCAAATCGAGGGGGTTGCCATCCCCGCTCACCGCCGATGAGCGCGCCCTGTGCGATCGCGTCGCCGCTCGCCTGCACGCGGACCTCTCGAGCCTCGTCATTCAACTCCCCGAACCCGCCCAAACCGGGTCCGGCATGTCCAAGCACCTCGACATCGTCCGCAACACCTGCCAGCGCGTGATCCACGCCCTGCGCGACCAATCGCCCAACACCCAAACCCTCGTCAAGCTCCCGGGCGTCAAGGGGCTCGAGCAGATGCTCGAAGCGATGCGCAGCGCCGGCGTAGAACAAGCCTCGATCGAACTGGCGGCCGTGGGCGTCGAGCAGTTCGGGCAGCTCATCGATTCCCTCGCCGGCTCGCACACCAAGCTCGCCGCCCGGATCAACGCCATCGGTTCGCCTGATGTCGAATCCCGCCTGGGCGGGGTCGAAGCCCGCGAGCAGCTCTTCCAATCAGCCGTCGGCGTCACCGGGCGCAGCGCCGCCACCAGCATCAGCCTCTACGCCTTCCGCCAATCGCCCGAGAACCCCGATGTCCTCCAGCGGGCCATCGCCTCGGGCCTGTACCAAACCACCGTCGTCCCCGGCGGCATGCCCGTCGTGATCCGCGCGGGCGACACGCTGCAATGGGACGACCCAGAAAACCGAACCATTGACTACCTCGACGACTCTAAGCCCATGGGCAACACGCCCGAGGCCCTGCTCAAAGAGTTCACCACCCATCCGCTGCCCACGGTGTCCTCGCAGGGTACCTCGGACAACCTGATCCAGGTCATCGACCCGGCCAACTTCTCTGGCCCACAAACCCTCGATGTCATCACCGCCGCCCGCTCGAACCACCCATACCGCGATCCCAAATCGGGCCAGCTCACCTTGGACGAAGTCTGGTCGCTGGTCAACTGCCCCTGCGCCCGACTGTTGTTTGATATCTATCTCCACCGCGATCTCGAACGCACCGTGCGTCCCAAGCTCGATTCGCAGCTCTGGTACCCAAACCTGACCTCGCCGGGCGGGCAGCGTTGGATCACCCGCTACCCCTCGCCGCCGCGCCTCGAACTGCTCGGCGAAGGCATCGGGCACGCCTCGACCCCGTCGTACCCGAACCACAGCGAACTCACCCAGACCCTCTTTAGCCGGGTCGGCTGGGACCCGCAAGAGTTCGTCGGCTTCCGCTGCGAAGTCATGTTCCCGATCTGGCGCGCAGGCTATTGCATGTCATTCCAGCCCGTCGAGCCAACGGATTCTGCTGAAAACGACAGCTCAGCGACATAAATCCACATCTGCTGTTGCGAATCGGTCTCAACTGGAATATGATCCCTGTGTCTCGTGCCCACTCAGGGTGGTCATCGAGCCATCAAGGGGAGTCATGAGCAGCATGATCGAAGCACCAAGCATGTCAAGCCAACCCGCTGAGCCCAGTGCCCAGCCAAGCACACAGATCGAATCCAAGTCGATCCCCATGACCCAGCTCATGCGTGGACAGACCGGGCGGATCGATTGCACCCAGGCGCACCCCGACGAGTGCTCGATGCTCCGCGCGATGGGACTGCGCCCCGATGCGTCGGTGCAGATGTGCCGCCTGGGCGAGCCGTGCATCGTCTCGCTCTCGGGCGCGTGCAGAATCGGGCTCGCCAAAGACATCGCCTCGCGTGTGATGGTCCGCATCGACGATTAATCGGCTCACGCCCTTTCGAAACTCGCCGAAATTGGCGACCGATCAAGAGAGCACCGCCGCGATGCCACCGACCGACTCATCGACCCCATCCAAAAATACAAAGCCAGAGCACACGGAGACCCGCCAAGTCCCGCGCCATGCGATCGCGGTGCTGGGCAACCCCAATGTCGGCAAGACGACGCTGTTCAATCGGCTCGCCGGCATCCGCGCCAAAACCTCCAACTTCCCCGGCACCACCCAAGAAGCCCGCGTCGCCCATGTGCAGCTGCCAATCTCAATCGCCGAAGCCAACACAGATGCTCAAGCAGGCATCGCGTCCGTGCTCATCGACCTGCCCGGGATCTACTCGCTCGATTTGGATTTGTCTGAATCGCGAGTCTGCCGAGAACTACTCGACGGCTCATTGGCACCCGCCGGCGAAACCGCCCGCGTCCCCGACGCCTTGCTCGTCGTCATCGACGCCACCAACCTGATGCGCAACCTCTCGATCGTCGGCGAGTCCTTATCACGCCGACTGCCAACGATCGTGGCCGTCAACATGATCGACGCTGCCCGACGCAAAGGCATCCATATCGACGCCGACAAGCTGTCCGAGTGCCTCGGGTGCAAAGTCGTTTTGTGCAGCGCCCGCACCGGCGAAGGGCTCGACACACTCGTCGAGCAACTCACCAGCGCCAAGATCCCTGATCGCTCCGCACCAACCGACCAAGCCGGGATCGAGCGCTGGGCCCAATCCATCTACGAACAAGTCGCCGCCGCCAGCGCAGGCAACCAAGACGACTCGCTCACCGATCGCCTCGATCGCGCCTTCACCCACCCCGTGCTCGGGCTGCTCTCGTTCGTCGCCATCATGACCGGGCTCTTCTGGACCATCTTCAAGTTCGCGGCCTACCCCATGGACTGGATCGATCTCTGGTTCGGCAGCGCCGGCAACTGGGTCGGGGCGATCCTCCCCGCCGGCCCGATCCACGACCTCATGGTCGACGGCGTGATCGCGGGCGTGGGGGGCACGGTCATCTTCCTGCCTCAGATCTGCTTGCTCTTCTTTATGCTCGCGCTGCTCGAGGGCACCGGCTACCTCGCCCGGGCGGCCTTCGTTATCGACCGGGCCCTGCGACCATTCGGGATGTCCGGGCACGCCTTCGTCCCCTTGCTTTCAAGCCACGCCTGCGCGATCCCCGGCATCATGGCCGCCCGCGCCATCCCCGATCGGCGCGATCGCCTCGCAACGATCCTCGTCGCCCCGTTCATGAGCTGCACCGCCCGCATCCCGGTCTATGTGCTGCTCACAACCATCCTGTTCCCGGGCGAGCCCATGCGTCAGGCGCTCGCGTTCACGATGTGCTATGTGCTGGGCGTCGCCGCCGGGCTCTTCACCTCGCTGCTGTTCCGCCGAACGATCCTGCGTGGCAAGTCGCGCCCCATGGCCCTTGAGCTGCCCAGCTACCGCGTGCCGGACCTCAAGTCGGCCCTGCTGCTGACCTTCGATCGCGGGATGGTCTTCCTCAAGAAGGCCGGCACGATGATCTTGGCGATCTCCATCGTCCTCTGGTGGCTCGGGGCCTATCCCCACAGCGATCCAACGCAAGAATCAATCGATCTGCGAGCCCAGGCAGACGCGATGGTCGATACCGCACCCGACGCTGAGCCATCCCAGCAAGCCCAAGCACTCTTCGACGAAGCCGACGCCCTCGACACCCGCAACGCCGCAAAGAACTCCATGCTCGGTCGATTGGGCTCAGGATTCCAGCCCGTGTTCGCTCCACTGGGCTACGACCGCCAGCTGACCGTAGGCGTGCTCGCGTCGTTCGCCGCCCGCGAGGTCTTCGTCTCCACGATGGCCGTGCAAGTCGCCGGGTCAGATGATGTCGAGGACGAGACCGTGCTCGGGTCGATCGCCAACGCGACCAAAGACGACGGCTCCCCGATGTTCACGCCCGCAACAAGCTGGTCGCTGCTGATCTTCTATGTCCTCGCCTCGCTCTGCCTGCCCACACTGGTGGTCACCGCCAAAGAAGCCGGCGGCTGGAAATGGGCCATGCTCCAACTCGGATGGATGTCGCTCGTCGCCTACGCCGGCGCATTGATCGCCTACCAGAGCGTGCTGATCTTCGGGGGGGCGTAATCATGCCGATCAACGACTGGCAGTTCTGGGTCGTGACACTCATCGCCATCGGTGCACTCTGGATGCTCAAGCGAACACTCTTACCCAAGAAGAAGGGCACCAAGGCCACACTGACAGTGGGGGGCAAGCCCGTTGAAAAGTCGAAGGGTAAGAAAACGAAACCCTGAGGCTGGGGCGAGCCACTTCCCTCTCCCTATACTTGCCCATGCCATTATCACGCGAAGACATCACCAAACGGGCAGCCAGAGAGCTGCAGGACGGGTACATCGTCAACCTCGGGATCGGGATGCCGACGCTCGTCGCCAACTACATCCCCGACGGCATGGATGTCTGGCTCCAATCCGAGAACGGGCTCCTGGGCATCGGGCCTTTCCCCACCGAGGACAAGGTCGATCCGGACCTGATCAACGCCGGAAAGCAGACGATCACCGCCCGCACAGGCTCGGCCTCGTTCGCCTCCTCACAGTCCTTCGCCATGATCCGAGGCGGGCACATCGACATGTGCATCCTCGGGGCCATGCAGATCTCCCAAGAGGGCGATATCGCCAACTGGATGATCCCCGGCAAGATGATCAAGGGCATGGGCGGCGCGATGGACCTCGTCGCCGGCGTCAAAAAGGTCGTCGTCACCATGGAGCACTGCAACCGCAAGGGCGAGCCCAAGATCCTCAAGGAGTGCACGCTGCCATTGACGGGCAAGCGGTGCATCGACATGATCATCACCGATCTGTGCGTCCTGGAGATGGACTACGAGCAGCATCGATTCCGCCTCACCGAGCTCGCCCCCGGCGTGAGCGCCGAGGAAGTCATTGAGAAGACCCAGGCCGAACTGATCACCTCGGACACCCCGAGCGTGGTCAGTGTGTGAGCCGAGCAAGCCCGAGGCGATGGGCGTACACGGACCGATTGTGTTCAAAACCTAAAAAATTCCCTTCAAGTGGGCATTTCTTGCATGGACGCCCCCCAAATTTTGGGGTAAACTTGCTCTTCAGCCAGTTTTCGATGGCTTGTGTATGCCATTTTTTTGGAGCTACCACATGAACTCACTTCGCGTTTGTCTTGCATGTTCAGCATCTTTCGTCTGCGCTGCGAGCGCCAACCTCATCGTCAACGGCTCCTTTGAAGAGTCGAGCCTCAACCCGGGCAGCACATGGAGCGTGCTCGGCGGCGGGAACACTTCGATCGAAGGATGGACCACGGTTGGTGGTGGCGTTGACTACTTCGGGACCTACATCACCGCGTCAGACGGCCTGCACTCGATCGATATCAACAATGTGACCCCGAACGGGGGGATTGCCCAGACTTTCGCGACCACGGTTGGTTGGGTGTACACGGTCGAGTTCGATATGTCCGCCAACATGGCCGGTGGGCCATCGACCAAGATCATGCGTGTGAATGCCGCGGGTGACTCGGAGGATTTTGAGTTTGATTATGTCGCCGCGGGCTCGACGCAGCTCGACCCCGCGTGGGAACGCATGAGCTGGACATTCACTGCGACGAGCAGCAGCACCAACCTCTGGTTCGAGGGAATCACCGGCGGCGTATTCGGTGCCGCACTCGACAATGTCGTGGTCACCGGCGTCCCGACCCCGGGGGCACTGGCCGGCTTCGGTATGGTGGGGCTGTTGGCCACACGCCGTCGTCGCTACGAGGGCTGAGTTTCCCAAGACGCCGATCATTTTCCTACGCACATCCAGATCTCGGGTGTGCGTTTTTGATATCAACGCATTGCCAGGTATTCTGAGCCTGAGCATCAGACACGACGACGGTGTTGTCGGTCTGATCGCTGGAGCAGCCCGTAGGCTTTCGCTATCTTTACATTTTGAACGATTGGATGCGATATGAGCACGCTGCCGTTGGCGTTGTCGACGCGCGATAATATCACTGTTTTCTGCTCAAAAACGGCAACGGTCGTCTCATAATGCCAGAAAACAGGACCTTTATCGCGGAATCTATATGCCCGAATTCGCAATCGGGTGGCCGCGCAATCTGTGCGCTGTACATTTGAGGTGTGTACGAAAACTCAATACTCGAATATGTACGGAGGCGAGCTATGAATCGCAAGTTTGTAATGTGCGGCGTAATCGCTCTGGGGGCGGGGATCGCCCAGGCAGATCTGATTTCAAACGGATCATTTGAAGAATCACCACTTTTCCTCGGCGGGGCTTGGGCCTCGCTTGGAGGCGGAAGCACCGCCATCGACGGCTGGACCGTCTTCGGGACCGGTGTGGACTATGTTGGTGGCCTCTGGGCTGCATCCGATGGCGAACGCTCGGTTGACCTGAACATGCGTGCAGCCGGCGGCGGGGTCGCCCAGACCTTCTCCACCATCATCGGCGAGACTTACGAGGTCGAGTTTGACCTCTCCGCGAACATGTTTAACGCCCCGGACGGCAAGATCCTCGAGATCAGTGCCGCCGGCGAGGCAAAAGAGTTCGAATACGACCATGTCGCCATCGGTGCTTCGGCTGCGGACCCCAAGTGGCAGCGCGTGTCCTGGATCTTCACCGCCAATGACGCGTCAACAACGCTCTCATTCGAAGGCATTAACGCCGGTGCATTCGGCGCCGCGATCGACAATGTCTCCGTGAACGAAGTGGGCGGCGTCCCTGCCCCTTCCGCGATGATGGCCCTCGGATTCTGCGGGATCGCCGCCAGCCGCCGTCGCCGGAGCTAATCGACGAATCCAATCCTCTGGATATCAAAGCACCCTGATCAGGGTGTTTTTTTCTGCGCCATCCCTATCCAGTTCATGAGTAGGGAGGAATTTGCGCGGGTCGCTGCGGGGTGGCGGCGTATGTTGATGCAAAACTTCAAATCAACTGGCGTTCTTATCGGATGGATGTACTTTGTGGTGGGATACAACTCAAAATACTCTACTGGAGGGCAAAATGACACACAAGTATATATTGGGCATGGCTTTGGCGGTTTCCGCCGGCGTGGCCCATGGCAACCTGATCACGAACGGCTCGTTTGAAGATTCTTCATTCGCGGTCCCATCATGGGTATCGCTGAGCGCTGGGAGCACCGTCCTCGACGGCTGGACCGTGTTCGGCAACGGGATCGATTACATCGGTTCGCTCTGGGAAGCTTCCGATGGCGATCACACCCTCGATCTGAACATGGCCGGCGCTGGCGGCGGCGTTTCGCAAGAAATCGCCACCACGATCGGCTGGATCTACACCGTCGAGTTCGATCTCTCGGCCAACATGTTCGGCGCACCATCACCCAAGCTGATGAGCGTCGGCGCAGCCGGCGAGAGCGAAGCCTTCTCGTTCGACTACCAGACCCAAGAAGCCTCTTCGGGCGATCCAAAGTGGCAGCACATCTCGTGGACCTTCGTGGCAACTGAAGAGTTGAGCACGATCGCGTTCACCGGGCTCAATGCCAGCGCCTACGGCGCTTCGATCGACAATGTGAGCGTGGACGGGGCAGCCCCTGTCCCGGCTCCGGGGGCATTGGCCATCGGGCTCGGCTCAATCGGCCTGCTCGGCGCTCGCCGTCGACGCTGATCCATCAACTGATCAAATCAAAGTTTGTTGACCTGGCGGCACACCCTTAAACAGGGTGTGCCGTTTTTTGATATCCAGCAGCGTTCGTGTGGGTGTGGTAGGCTGTGCTGCACACACACGGAGACCACTCTATGCCGTTCTACGAAGTCGAAGGACACGATGTCCGCACCCACCAACCACGCACACTCCGCATGAGCGCCCGCAATGACCACGACGCCCGCTTCACCGCCAGCGAGCAGGGCATCACCGAGATCAAGCTCCGCCCGTTCACGGATCGCGAGATGCTGACCATGGACCTCAAGTGTTTCCTCTACGCCGATCCGCTCGCCCCGCAGAAGGCCACCGCCCAGCGCCTCGTCCAGCGCTACCCTCGCTCCATGCTCTTCGATCACCCGGTGCTAACCATCACCGGCTCGGTCTTCCTCGCATTGATGCTCGTTCGCCTATCTGATGCACTGATCGCGATGGTTTAAACGCATACACTCGACGATGCACTGTGTTCTCTGCGCACCCAATCAAGCTTCCCCAGCCGAGCAACAGATCCGCGATGCCAAGTCCGGCGATGTCTACGCATCGATCCTCCATGCATCGGTGGGGGACCCGGTCTCGACAGTCGAGTCCATGGCCCAAGCCATCCCCGCAGGCCCGGACACGCTCCGCCTGGTGATCCACTGCGCCGACCCCTCGCCCACCGATGATCCGGCCCGCCTGCTTGCCGGCTGGTCGCCCGATGGATGGGCCAAGTTCGACGAGTCACTCGCCGAGCTCGACGCATGGGCCAACGAACACGGAGCCGAGCTGCTGATCCGCCCCAGCGCTGCTGGGATGCTCAGCGACGCGATCTGCACCATGTCATGGGCGAGCCGAAGCGCGGATCTGGGCTGCGGGCTGCTGCTCGACCCCGTGGGCTGGCTGACGGGCTCAATGATCAAGGACGCCGAGGATCACCTGACCCGGATCGCCGAGCTCTGCCTCGGGTGCGACAAAGCCTCGGCCCTGCTGATCCGCTCACTGCGTACAGACGAAGCCGGAAACCCGTCGCAGGCATCGCTGGGCAGCGGGAGCCTCGACGCCACAATGGTCGTCGATCGGCTCCGCCCACTCATCGACTCGATCCAGACCCTCGTCGTGCTCGATCCGGCGGATCTGGAGCTGCTCTGACGCAGGACTCATCGGACGAATCAATCCGGGCCGGGCTTTGATTGCGGGCTCAGCCCACCTAAGATCCGCCAGCACCCAGGCATGCACAAACGAGGAATCCGATGGCCAGCAAAGCACTCGAACACCCAACCTTCCAACGCGTCAAAGCCGCGTTCCCCTCGGCCAAGCTCCAAGCGATCGAGTTCCGCGGCCAGGCGACCCTCGTCGTCACGCCCGGCGATCTGCACAAGGTGCTCGCCTTCCTCCGCGACGACGAAGCCTGCAAATACAACTTCCTCGCCGATGTGATCGGGATCGACTACCTCGGGTACCCATCGAAGACGCCCGCCCGCTTCGCCGTGGTCTACAACCTGTGCGCCTACAGCCGCGACGATCGATTCTATGTCAAGGTCTACCTCGACCCCTCCATCCCAACCGACGGCATCGAGAACGACCCCGCACTCGTCCTCGATTCGGTCTGCGACCTGTGGAGCAGCGCCGAATGGGCCGAGCGCGAGGTATTCGATATGTTCGGCATCCGCTTCACGGACCACCCGGACCTCCGCCGCATCCTCATGTGGGAAGACTACCCCGCCCACCCGCTCCGCAAGGACTACCCCCTGCGTGGCCGCGGCGAGCGCGAGTCCTACCGCGTGGTCGACCGGACCAGCTCGTAAACCGTTTGACCCCCAGTCAAACGCGCGAGCATTCTCTCTACAATCTGTGAACCGACCTAGTCTGTAGGCTGGCCAAAGGTCCGCGATGGGGTCGGTGCGTTGATCTCGATCCGGTCCTTCTCCAAATCCCAGCGCATGGTCTTGGCGGACATCGGGCCGGGCTGTGTATCGTCATAGAGCGTCACCAGCTTGCTGCCCACGGCTGAGGCAAACAGCGAGTTGCTGATCGCGTCGTAGCTGGTGGTATCGGCCAACAGCTCGCGCCCCTCATAACGGAAACGCACCGACCCGATCGCATCGGCCCCGAGCAACCGGGTGCCCTGCGACTGGATGCCATCGGTGATCGCCCCGGATTGACCAATGTCAAAGCGTGCATCGAGCTGATCGGTGTTGAGCGCGACCTCGTTGCCCGTCGCGATGTTCTCCTGGCGGACCTGCACCTGCTTGCGGATGCGGGCGGTGCCCAACGCGCGGTTCAGGTGCATGTCGCCCTGCCAGGTGAACCCAGTGATCTCGCCGGTGTTGGCCCGGTCCTGATTCTGGTTCTGGCCTTGGTTTACTTGTTCGTCTTGTTGCTCGCGGTCCATGACCAAGAGTGTCCCCGGTGCGGGCACATCGAGCGTCTGGGCCTGATTGTCCACCAAAATCTGCGGCCCTTCAAGGAAAATCAACCCCACAACAAGCTCCGGATCATCGGCCGCGAAGCTGCGCGATTCGATCTTCGCCGGCACCGGCGCCTTCCCAGCAGGCGCGTGCCCGAAGATCCGCGCGGAGATCAGCTCGCGGCTCGAGTCATCTTGGGCGATGGCTAACGGATTGGCATTCGGAGCCGTGATCCGATCCTCGGCCGGCTTGGCCGTGAGCTTAATCGTCGCCCGGTGGGCATCGAGCGTGTCGAGCGTGTACGCATCAGGCGTCGAGATCACATGGACCTGCTCCTCGCACACGATCGAGCCGATCGCGTCATCGAAACGCATCGAGCCCTTCCAAGTCGCGCGGATATGCCCCGTCGATGCGACACTGGTGGGGGTGGCCTCGATGATGATGTCGTGATCGAACGACCCTGGCCCGAGCACATCGATGCTCCGCCGTTTGGCGTCCAAGTCTATATGATTCCCCGTGACCTTCGACCCGCCCTGCGCCAGACGCGCCGGTGCGCCCAGCAAGGTCATGGTCTCGCTGGCACCATCGAGATCCAGCGAATCGCCCCGAGCCGATGATCGGTTGGGCCCGGTGTAGCGGATATTCTCGCGGGCCTGCGCAGTCCGGACGCTGAGCTGATCCTCAAGATCGCGATGCATGTACGCGATCAGGTGCTCAGTTTCGAGTGTCGAGTCGATCGTCTTCGCGTTGACCTTCCCCTCGGCAACTAGCTTCGTCGGCTCGATCGAGCCTTGCCCACTGCCTGTGCTCGGAGCAAAGTCAATATCGAGCGTATCGCCCGCGAGCATGTTCTCATCGCCCGCGCTGGCAAGCCGCCCATTGACCATGTGCAGGTGAGTGAGCGAGCGTGAAGATTCGAGATTGGGATCAAACTTGGCATCCACCACATCGCCCGCGAAGCTGCTCTCGCCCTGGCTGCCTTCGACCGTGCCATTGAAGCGGGCCGCCGTGAGCCGATCGCTGAGCCCCTCGTCGGTCATCGCCAGATCAAAGCCCGCGTTCTTGGTCCAGTTGATGCTGGCAATGGCAGCTGGATCTGTATCGCCATCGGGTGTCGACACGATCCGCCCCGGCCCATCGAGTGTGATCCGCCCCGTCGCCAGATCCGCACCCAGCGAACGAGCAAACAACGAGCCCGAGCCCTCGGCCGCCAGATTGATCTCATCAGCATCTGTACCGACCAGCGAAACCACCCCGCGGGTCGCGTGGTAGCTGGCCGCGAATGATTCGCCCACAAAGCCCTGCTCAGGCACCTCAAAGCGCACACGCGAGCCCTCGTCGGCCAGCAGTTCGAGCGTGAGGTGATCGTTGACAAGCTGCGGCGGCAGGTCACCATCGATCGGGCGGACACTCATTTTGCCAGCCCAAGTAATGACGATGTCTTCGCTGGCATCATCGCTGGCGTCAACATTCCCATCCCGAATCACGATCGGATCGGGCGTCGTTGTTGGCAGCCCGGTGTCTTGGATGAGCAAGCTGGTCAGCGAAAGGGCGCTCGGCGTAAATCGTTCAAGCTGTGCCCGCTCCAAGCGTGCCGCTTGTTCCGGCTCAGCGTTCTTCGCAAATGTAATATCCCGGATCGCATCACTAGGCAGCGCCCCGCCCTCGAGCGCGAGCCAAAGCTCCAGCCGATCCGAAGTGGCATGCCCAGCGCCCGAGCCGCGCTGATTGATCCGCGTGACAACCTGGTCATCAAGCGTGATGTGGTAGCGGGTGAAGAGGTCAGCAATCGCTTCGCTCGGGCTCGGCGTTGTCGTCGCTGGTTCGTTGCTGGCGACCGCGGCGTCTTCGACTGGTGTTTCCACGGCACGGATCGGATCGGTCGCCTGCTCATCGGCCGCTTGTGCGATCGCAGGGGCAGGCTCGATGGCTGGCTCTTCAATCGTGTCAGGCGAGTTGGCCGCGACGGCTTGAGGCTCTGGTTCAGTCACGGGTCCGGGTGCCGGCGCTGTTTGGTTCGCTGATGGACCCGCTTTGTTCGCCGCCGCCGTGTGGATCACAATCTGGTCACCCCGCCCGACATCAATCAGCTCCACCCGATCGCGGAGCTCATTGAGAATCACCGTGAGCTCAGCACCCGAGAAATCGAACTGATCCGAGTTGATCTCAAAGCGACCTGGCGAACGCAGACGCAGGTACCGCCGTTCGAACTCAACAGGCTCATCGAACCGGGCGACCAAAATCGGCTCTTGCGTATCGTCGTCGCTCTCGAACGCCTGAATAAGAATATTGCCCTCGAGCGTCCCCGAATCCGGCGGCTGGTTCGGATCGGGCATCAGCATCGTCGCGTAGTCAGCCGTTACCTTGATCGCACGCCCGTCCTTCATGTAGATCCACGACACCGGGCGATCGAGCCGACGACGCCTCTCGCCGATGGGCTCGAAGCGATCGGCTTTGAGCGTGCCCGCCACCCGGGTCGGGTCGTTCTTATCCACCATCGTGACGAGCATCGCCCCGCCCGTCTGGGTGTCCCCGATGTTGGGGATCTCGGTGTCATCATCAGGAAAGAAATCCCGTGTGCCCTTCGTGGGGGCGGGTGTCTGATTCATCGACACGAAGATGATGATGATAAATACAAGCGTTAAGAAGCCCGCGGCGATCAGGCCGAGGGCTTTGGTTGAGATTCCAGATGGTCCGGGCATGCCCAGATTGTAGCTCGCAGGCGAGCGCGGGTTTATGGCCCGTCGGGGTCAGCGGCCGGAACAGGTGTTTGATCTTCATCAAGATCGTCCTCATCGAGATCATCCTCGTCAAGGTCCGTCCCGATCCATGCGCTCGGGTCCTCTTCGAGGGCGTTGGCGATCGCGGTGCCGATCTCGTCGGAGAGATCAATCGGCGACGGCGTCTCCGTGATCCCCGCCTCGTCGGCCTTGGCCTTAGCCGTCGCGATCAACTCGCGGAGCTCATCGCCCGAAACCTCGTCTGCCGACCGCAGCGCCGTCACCTGCTGGCCGTTGGACCCGAGGGTGAGGTTCAGGCGGATGTCATCGTTGTCTGGCGTGGTCGTCGTGACCGAGGCGAGCACATCATGCAGCGCGTCTTCCGGGATGGTCTTATCGAAGAGCCCCTGCCCAAAGCGAGCGAGCTCAATGCGCCCCTGGTCCTTCTCTGCATCTTCAAGATCCGATTCAGCGATGTAGATCCGATCAATCGCGATGACCATGGCGGCCGCCGGCACAGCGGAGTGCACCACCTTGTCAATGACATTGGTCATCTGCTCGATGGTCACTTCCTTGTTCTCAAAGCGGGTCATCAGCGTTTCGACATGCACCATAATCTCGTCGTGCTCGGCCTGTTCAATCTGGGCACTCTCAAGGGTCGCGACGACACCCTGCTTGGCGATGTTCGACAGATGCCCGCGCCAGGTCATCCCGACATAGATCGCCGCGATGATCGCAAGGATCACCACGATCGCGATCGCTACAAGGCATCCGACGAGCACATTGGCGGGGCGATTGTTGGTTCGATGGCGTCTATAGATATGGTTCATGCTCGCGGGTCCTTGGCTGTGTGTGGTTGTGTGTGCGTCCTGAGATCAGGCACGGCCTCGCGTCGATCGACGCTCGGCAAGGGCTTATTGGGTGAATCATACCAATAATTTCAGAGATAGATCAATCCGCCGGCCTGTTTGAACACCCAAAACAGGTGTTAAGCATATTTTTGACGGGGGCTTTCAGCCGGTGGGCTATGAATTTTCACTAGAATACTGCAGGGACACATTCACTACTTTTTCGAGAGGAAACACACATGGCAAACTACAAGATCGAAGATGTCGAAGGCATCGGCCCAACCTTCGGCGAAAAGCTCCGCAACGCCGGCATCGAAGACACCGACGCGCTGCTCGCAGCATGCAAGACCAGGGCACAGCGCACAGCGCTGGCGGACAAAGCGGATATCTCCGAGACACACATCCTCAAATGGGCCAACATGGTCGACCTGTACCGGGTCTCGGGCGTGGGCTCGGAGTACTCCGAACTCCTCGAAGCCTCGGGAGTCGACACCGTGCCCGAGCTGGCCCAGCGCAACGCCGAGAACCTGGCCGCCAAAATGGTCGAGGTCAACGACGCCAAGAACCTAACCCGCCGCGTGCCCTCGGGCGCCGATGTCGAGAAGTGGGTCGCCCAGGCCAAGACACTCCCACGCGTGCTCGAATACTAAATCTGATCCGAACATCCCAAGCCGATACAATCCCGGGTCAGCCTTGTGCTGATCCGGTTTTTTCTTTGATTGATGATCTTACAGATTGGATTCACCATGCACTGGTTCGATGCCCACCTTGATCTTGCGTACCTAGCCGAGAACGGGCGCGATATGCACGCCACGCTCGACGACTGCCGGGGGCGGTACCAGCCCGCGTCGATCACGCTCGATTCGATGCGCGAGGGCAAGATCACCAAGTGCTTGGGCACAGTATTCACCGAGGCCATCGATCCCACGAACACAGACTCAGAATCCGGGGCGTACACCTACCCCTTCGATGACGCCGACGCGGCCTACCGCGCGGGGATGCGCCAGCTGCTGCTCTATCGCACATGGTTCGACGCGGGGCTGATCTCGCGTCTACCAAAGCGTGGCGAAGAGCCAGCTGATCCGGGCTCAATATCGCAGGCCCCGCTGCAGCCCCCTTTGCAGCTCGGTGTGCTCGTCGAGTGCGCCGATCCGATCACCAACCCCGACGAGCTCGAAGCCTGGGTCGATCTGGGCGTCGTCGCGATCGGCATGGCCTGGTGGCACCAGTCGCGCTACGCCGGTGGCAACGGGACCGATCACACCAAGCCGGGCAATGGCTTGACCGATCTGGGGCGCCAGCTCGCCAAGCGCATGGACGAACTCAATGTCGTCCACGATCTCTCGCACCTCTCTCAGCGGGCCAGCGACGAGCTGCTGTCATTGACCGACCGGGCGGTGATCGCTTCGCACTCCAACAGCCGGGCGCTGATGGGGGACCCGACAAGCAAAGAAAACCAGCGCCACCTCAACGACGAAACCATCGTCGAGATCGCCCGCCGGGGCGGGGTGATCGGGCTGAATCTGCTCGGGGATTTCATCACCCCGGGCATGAACCCCAAAGGGACTAAGAAAGGGAAGCAGCAGCGTGCCCCGATCGCCGACTGCGTCCGACACATCGAGCATGTCTGCGAGCTCACCAACTCGCGGGCGCACATCGGGCTCGGTTCAGACATGGACGGCGGGTTCGGAGCCGACGGCTTGCCCGAAGGAATCAACACCCCGACAAACCTCACGCTGCTCACCGAAGCGCTGCGGGCACAAGGCTGGAACGATACCGACCTCGCCGGCTTCGCCCACGCCAACTGGGAACGGTTCTGGAGCGGGAGCTAAACAGGTTTAATCAGCCAGACTGACCTGCTCCGCGCAGTGCGAACACCACAACGCGGGGGGAAACACCGGGTTGGTCGACATGCTGGTGGTCGATTGTGTATCAGGTGCGGGCGGCAGATCACTCAGCGGCTCAAGCATCTTCCGCCGGTACTGCTCACGGTTGAACACATACGCCGGGTTGCCCCGCGTATGGGCATAGGTGCTCGAGAGCAATCCACGGATGTCCTCGATGCGCGACTCCGGATACGGATGGGTCGAAAGAAACTCGGGCTGGCGTGCGCCGCTCGAACTCGCCAAGAGCACCTCCATCACATCGAGCTGCCCAACCGGGTTATACCCCGCGCGTTCCATATAACGCATCCCGAGCATGTCGGCTTCGTTCTCGCTGCCACGCCCATAGCTGAGCATCAAGACATTCCCCCCGATGGCGACACCGGGGACGACAATCTGTCCATACTTCCGGAGATCAGAGTCGCTATCAGAAGCCCCGACGATCACATTGCTCGCCGCGAGCCCAAGATTAAACCCGAACTGCTGGCTCATCTTCTGGTTGCCATGTCGAGCGGTGACATGCCCGATCTCGTGCCCGAGCACGCCGGCCATCGCCGCTTCCGAGTCCAGCTTCTCCGCCAACCCACGCGTAAAGAACACCTTGCCCCCAGGCAACGCAAAGGCGTTGATGACACTTGAGTTGAGCAGGGTGAACTCCCATTCGAGCTCAGGCACACCCGGCTCGATGCCCTCAACAAGCTTCATCCCCACATCACGGACATACCGTGATGGGATGACTTCCTCGACCTCGCCCCCAAACTGCTCGGCGAGCCCATTGGCCGCCTCGGCCCCAACCCGCTTCTCCCAATCCCAAGAATACATCGTGAACGACCGCTTGCCCGTCGCCGGGTTCGTCGAGCACCCGATCGGCGAGAGCATAAACAACCCGAGGATCGAGCAGAGGATCACTTTGAAGAGTCGTGTATAAAAGAGTCGTGTATAAAAGGTATGGACGCGGGCTGCTGGCATGGTGGGGGTTCCTTTCGCTGGGTGCAAGTCTACCATGATTATCCCATGACCGAAACCCAGCCGACCATCAATGTTGACCAAGAGCCCGCCTGGAACGATTCAGAGCTCGATTCCCTGCACGCCAACGCCGACAAGCACGACAAGGTGCAGGCGATGTTCAACGCGATCGCCCGCTCGTACGACCTCAACAACCGGGTCCACTCGCTCTGGCGCGACGAAGCATGGCGCAAGCGGGCAGTCCTCGATGCCCAGGTCCAACCCGGCGAAACCGTCCTCGACTGCGCCTGCGGCACAGGCGATCTCACCCAAGCCTTCGCCAAACGCACACAAGCATCCAAAGTCATCGGCTCAGACTTCACCGCGGGCATGCTCGAGATCGCCGAGCACAAGCGGACCAAGCTGCACCAAGCCATCACCGAGCGCATCGAGTACACGCAGGCCGACGCCCAAGACTTACCCTGCGAGTCCGAGTCCTTCGATGTCGTCTCGATCGCCTTCGGCATCCGCAATGTGCAAGCCCCCGAGAAAGCCATCGCCGAGTTCTTCCGCGTCCTGCGTCCGGGCGGCCGACTGATGATCCTCGAGTTCGGGCAGCCGAGCTTCGGGCCCATGCGCTGGTTCAACGACTTCTACTGTGGCTCGATCATGCCCCGCACCGCCACCTGGATCTCCCGCGATACCTCCGGGGCCTACAAATACCTGCCCAAATCCGTCGCCTCCTTTAAGACCCGCGAGCAGATGCACGCGATGGTCGCCGATGCCGGCTTCACGGACATCTCCTCCAAGCCCATGACCCTCGGGATCTGCAATCTCTACCGCGCAGTGAAGCCCGCCAGCGAGTAAATTTTCGCTCCATTGCTCAGCGAGATTCCCCCTCGATCCGAGCGATGCGCTTTCAAAGCAGGGTCAACTCCCCCCGAACAAGCAGTGAAAACGCCCGGGCATCGAGCGGACTTCTCGGACCCACATTGTCCTTTGTGCGCCCTGTGTCCGAGAATAACCCCGTTTAAACACCGTTAAGCCCATTGCGGGCAGTTCGTGCGCATTGCACTCGCCTGCCCTTTTGTCAGCCTTGTCGTTTACTCGATAGCTTGGCCATGGCACACAAGGCGTGTGCAGCACACACAAACGCCCGCCCACTCGTGCGAGGTAACGAAGAAACTGGAGTTGAAAAAATGAACGCAGAGATCCTCACAGAGCGTCTGTTCGAAGCACTGATCACCGGCAACCGCAACGCAGCACGCTCACTCGTCGAGCAACAAACCCAAGCCGGGGTCTCCCAAGAAATCCTGCTCACCGATCTCTTCTGGCCAACCTTTGAAATGATCGAGAAGCTCCACCGCGACGACCAGGTCTCGAGCCTCGCGTACAACCTCTCGACCCGACTCCTGCGTGTGCTCGTTGACCAGTGTTCACGAGAACTCCTCGCATCGTCCGACGCCGAATCAGTCAACCGCACCGTCTTTGCATGCTGCGGCCCATCCGAAAGCTCAGAGCTCGGCGCCCAGATGGGCGTCGACCTGCTCGAAGCCGCCGGGTTCGAAGTCCGCTTCGCCGGCGGGGCCGTCCCCATCGACGAGATCCGCGAAACCGTCCAAAGCACACAGCCCAGCGCACTGCTCATGTTCTGCTCAGAGCCCGCCGACCTCCCAGACATCCGCGTGCTCATCGACACACTCCACGAGATCGGCGCGTGCCCCAACACCCAGATCGTCGTCGGCGGGGGGGTCTTCAACCGTGCCGAAGGATTGGCCGAAGAAATCGGCGCAGACCTCTGGGCATCACACCCGCTCGAACTCGTCGATCGCATGATCGACGAAGCAACCGTCCGTGCCACCGAAGACCAACGCACCGTCGGCCGCACCCGCAAGCCCGCAGCCAAGACCGAAACCAAAACCAAGACCAAGGGCAAGGCCGCAGCCAAGACCGCAGCCAAGCCAGTCGCCAAGGCAGCATAAATCCGCCAGCCTCAACCCACCGCGAGCCGGTGCCTGTCACACCCGCTCGCAAACGATTTCTTACCCCAGAGCGGCCATCATCTCTCGCTCGAACCCGCAGCCCCGACGCACACCACCGCGTCGGGGCTGCCGTTTTTGGATGCTTCATCTGGCTATGCAGGGGCCCTTAAACCGTGATCCAGTGAAAATTGGCTACTTTCTGCCCCAATACCGAAGAAAGAGCATGCAACTGCCCGCGTTGGGCGTGGTATAGTCTAGTAGAACGCCCGTTTGGTCGTTCGTTGTTTGTATGGTTGAGCGTGCTCAGCCGTGCAACGCACACCAGGAGCCCCTATGGACCGGAGCGAAGAACGAGATCTGATCGAACGCGCGATCGCTGGCGAGCGCCAAGCCGCCGGGGATCTGATCCGCGCTCACCAACGCTCCGTCTACGGCTACATCCTCCGCATGTCGGGCCGCCCAGAAGTCGCCGAAGACATCGTCCAAGAAGCATTCGTCCGCGTGCTGGGCAACCTGCACCGCTTCGACTTCCGCTTCCGCTTCTCGACCTGGCTCTTCACCATCGCCCGTCGTCTCTATATGAACGCCGTCGCCAAGAACAAGCCCGTCTACGACACAGACTTCGTCGGCTCGATGGGCCGCTCACAAGGCCGCTCGAACAGCTCGACGGAGTCAACCGTCTTCAGCGACGAACGCCAGCAGGTCCAGCACGACGCGCTCCAAGAAGCACTCCTGTCACTGACCGAAGAGCAACGCGAGATCATCATCCTCTTCCACCAGCTCGATTGGCCCATCGCCCTGATCAGCTCGCACCTCGAGATGCCCGAGGGCACAGTCAAGAGCCACCTGCACCGCGGTCGCAAGCGCCTCCGGTTCATGTTCAAAGACAAGACACGCCTAGGCGAGCAGCTCGCCGGGGTGGCGTTATGAAAGGCCGGAAGCGTTCAAAGCCGATCGGCCATACAAGTCAGCCAGCGGACGATTGCCCGACGCACCCGGACATGCGCAACGACGCGCCAGGGCGGATCCCCGAGTCCCTCATCGACGCCGCCATCGACGGCGAGCTCTGCGAAGACATGCAGCGCGAGATCGCACACGCCCTCAACTACGATCCCATCCGCAAACAAGAACTCCTCGACACCTCCGACGCCATCAACGCGTTGCAGATGCCGATCTCCACGCCCGATTTCTCCGATGCCATCCTGACCCGCGCCGACCGCCACCGCCGCTTCATCCCCGCGGCCTGGCGCACGCATGTGCGCGTCGGGCGTCTGGGCATCGCGGCCGGTCTGCTGGTGACGCTCATGACCGTCGCCGGGCTCCAGAAGATGTACCCACGCCTGACCACGATCGCGGCCCACCAGACACCCGTGCTCGATGTCGAACAGGCGATGGAGCACGACGCCAACACATTCGTTGATTGCATCACCGAAGAAGTCACCGAGATCGGCCAGTCGGTCGCCTCGTTGCTGCCCATGCCAAGCATGTCCAACATGCCCGGACGGACTGATCAAAACTTCACCGTTCGGCTCGATGATTCCGTGCGCGGGAGCATGCACACGACCAGCACCACAACAACTCACACGACCACGATCACGCATACGACAACCACCACACAGATCGCCAACGCGGCCCGCGAGCAGGCCTACGAGATCCGATTCGTCGGGTTCACCCGCGGCGTGGCAACCGTCTATGTCGTTGAGCACGGGCACGACCATTCGTTCCACTTCGCGAACACCTTTGATACTGATCGAGCCCGATTCCCCCAGCGCCGTTTCCTCGCGGCCGACACGCTGGGCAGCTGGGCGACGGCATCCAATGCCTTGCGTGAGCACTCTGATACGAACAATCAAGACTCGAACCGTTCTTCTGACGAGGTCGATGTCTCGGCCTTGCCCTGAGCACGCTCTGGATCGCCGCTGTGTTTTCTTTCTTTCAATCCCGCAGTCCCAGCCCCAGCCCACTCCACAGGAATCAGTTGGCGTGTGCGCTGTTTTCCGGTGCAGTGCTGCTGGTCATGGGCATGGTGCTCCCAAGCCAGACGCATGCGGGATTTGTTGAGCCCCAAGAGCCCAAAGAACTCAACGCCCCGTTCGCGATGCTCGCATCCATCCCGGATCATGTCGATGCCGCGGTAGTCCTCAACAACCCAGCCGAGCAGTTTCTGCTCAACGACACCGGGCGATCCGTCCGCAAAGCGATGAGCGTCACCGGGCTCTTCGGGCAGACGATGGGCGCGTTCGATGCCCTCGCGGGCGCCTTCAACGCGGACGCTGAATCAACGATCAAGGGGCTCCTCTCCCAGCGGACGGTGATCATCTGGGACGAGATCGATCAGGGCGCCGATTCGCTCTTCAACTTCGCCAACACGATGGACACCAACTGGGTGGTGCTCAGCGAGATCGACAGCGCCTACCTCGCCAAGCTCCGCGCCCAGCTCAAGCCGATCAAGCGTCGCCTAGCGCACGGACAGGTTGTCTACGCCATCGAAAAGGGCCGATACGAGCTGATCCTGCTCGAAGCCGCACCCCAGCGTGCCCCAATGATGCTGCTCGCCCCCAACAAGGGCTCGGCCCTGCTCGACCAAACCCTTTCGCGCCAGCTCCACACCCCACAGAATCAACCCAAAGAATCCTTCGTCGACCGACACCAATCCCTCATCGAGACCCTCGGGCACGAGCACCCCCAATGGCTCGCGGCCTGGCTGATCCACAACAACCGCGTGCTCGGGGGGATGAGCAAGCAATCGCCTCCCCAGAACCAAACCCAATCCCAAACCAAAACCCAGCTCCACCCCGAGCATTCATCGGCCACAGTGGGGGTGCTGACCCTCGACGGCCCCCAAGCCGTGATCTCTTTGGCGTCTGACATACAGATCCCACACGCAATGGGCGATGCCCCCGTTGGCTTGCTCAGTGCCGCAGGCGACGATGCGATCCTGGCCGTCGCCTTGGGGCAGACCCCGAGCCTCGTAATCGAGCGCAATCTCATGAGCGCGTTCTTCGAGTTCGGTGGCAACGAACAAAGCCAATCGGACAACGCAACAAGCGCCACCCAAGCCGGGCTGGTCTTGCTGACCGACAACCAAGACCATCCTCAACAAAGCGAATCGCACGGTTCCACGGCGCTCACCGTCCTCGTAGAGGTCGATCACAAAGCCGAGCACCAAGAACAAGAACAAGCCCAAGACACGCTCCCCGCACGCGTCGATGACTTCGTCCACGGGCTCTTCATGCCCGATGACCCCACGCAAAGCCCGGACTACCAAGGGCGATTCCCCAACGCTGTACGGACGCATCATTTCCCATCTTCCGGATCAGAAGATTCCGACCCACCAGGCACCGATTCGGGCGAATCGAGCCGATCAGCATGGCCGGGCGGGCATCCCAAGTTTTCATGGATCTCCGCGCGTCACCGGAGCAAGGACGCCATGATCGCGTCGATCGGGCCATCAACGGCCGACACCGCCGAGCGCGTGAAGTGGATGAAGCAAGCGATCGAAAGCTTCGATGCCATCCCAGACAGGACCGAGCGGACCGGGGTGATCTCCAGCGGCTATTTCTACCCCAGCCGAGCCAGCGACCTGCTCAGCTCAGGCTCCGGGCTCGATCTGGCAATCTCCAAGCTCTTCAAGCGCGTCCAGTGGGACATCACACGGATGCAGGCGGGCGTGCGCGGCACGGTGCGGATCGAGTTCACCCGGTTCGAGCACCTGTCCAACCTCGGCACAACCCCACGGGATCAATGAGTTTGACCGAATTTGACTGTGATTGACCTGGATGAATCAGCGTTTGCGCTTGGCACCGAGTACAAGACCAGAGCAAAGCAGGAGCGACGAGCCAGGAGTCGGCACGGCCGCGGGCGTAAGCGTGCTGATCTGCTCAACCAGAATGTTGTCGATCCCCCAGCTCTCGTCGTCAATGTCCTGGTTCGTGGTCCCGATGAAATCAAGGGCGAGGGCATCGGTGGCTTCTTCGAGCTCAACCAACAGCGTGATGTCGCGGTAGATGTTGTCAACCCAGTTCGGGTTAAACGCGTTCAGCTCGGGGATCTCGTCAGCCGCCCTGAAGTTGCGTTCGGTGAGGTGCGAGAAGAGAAGCTCATCGAAAAGCCGCTGGCCGTTGACTTCCACCGCGAAGGAGTCCATCCCGAACTGCCCCCAGTCCCCGTCCCATGAATCAAAGAGCATGAGATCGAAGTGCACCGCGTAAGTCCCCGCAGCGAAGCGTGGCGGGCCATCGTTGCCGGGCTGCTTCGGGCTCGGGTGATTGATATCGCTCACATCGATCAGCAGCTTCGTCGGATCGTTGGGGTGCGATGTGCTGCCCTGTCCCTCCGGCGGAAGCATGGAGACCCCGGGTTGCTTGGGGAAGGTGCCTGGGATGCTCGTGATCTCGATGCCCGGGTACACCGCATCGCCAGAATCACCGGGCGACCCGCCGCCCGATTGCCCATAGCCTGGGACATTGAGCTCCGTGGCCTGGATATTCAGGCGGACACTCTGGGCCCCGAAGCGTCCGAGAACCGTGCTGTACGCCCCGCCGAGATCCGCCTTCGTGTCGATCGACCAGAGCCCATCGTTGTTATTCCAGCCCTCAAAGTCCTGCTGGTAGATCACATCGGCATGGGCGCTGCCGGCCCCGAGGATGACCGTGGTAAGGCAGAGGAGGCTGAGATTGTTGAGAGAAAGCTTGGTAGCAAGTCGTGGAGCCATGGTTCATCTCTTTCACTGTTCGGTTCTTTGGATGTTCTCACACATGCAGGGCACAGCCATAGCAGCCCTGCCTGCTGACAACATGCCGCGCCCGAGGGGCACAAACCATCCATCCAAGCCCGCAGAGCCCCATGGGGTCAAAACCGTGGTGGGGCTCGGTCGATCAGTGAAAATAGCGAAGGGATCGGGCGATCAGCCCTGTTCCGATAAGAGCATGGATACACTTATACCCGCGCCGTGGCGCACCAATCAACAGAACCAGATCGATACGCCCAGGTGTCCCTGCGCACCCCGGAGAGCCTCATGCCCCCCTCATCACCAGCCGCCAATGTTTCCTCGCTCCGCAATGTGGCGATCATCGCGCATGTCGACCACGGCAAGACCACGCTCGTCGACAACCTGCTCAAACAATCAGGCAACTTCCGCCAGGGCGAACTCGAAAAACTCGAAGGCGGGCAGCACAACCTGATCCTCGATTCCAACGACCTCGAGCGCGAACGCGGCATCACCATCCTCTCAAAGAACTGCGCCGTCAACTACCACGCACAAGACGACACCGACTACCGCATCAACATCATCGACACCCCGGGTCACGCCGACTTCGGCGGCGAGGTCGAACGCGTCCTCCAAATGGCCGACGGCTGTATCCTCGTCGTCGACGCCTACGAAGGCCCGATGCCCCAGACACGCTTCGTGATGAGCAAAGCACTCGAAGCCGGGCTCAAACCACTGATCGTAATCAACAAGTGCGATCGCCCCGACGGCGAGCCCGATCGCGTCATCGGCGAGGTCTTCGACCTGCTCGTCTCGCTCGGTGCTGACGACGACTCGCTCGACTTCCCCATCGTCTACGCTTCAGCCCGCGACGGCTGGGCCATCGACGAATGGGACGGCCAGACCAAGGGCACCAACCTCCAGCCCGTGTTCGAAGCCATCATCGAGCATGTACCCCATCCAGATGTCTACATCGAAAAACCACTGCGTATGCAGATTACAACACTGGGTTTCTCCGAGTATGTCGGACGCATCGGCGTCGGGCGCGTCTATCAGGGCACGATCAAAGCCGGGCAGCCCGTCGTGATCGTCAAGCACCTCGAAGGCGGCAAAACTCAAGAAGTCAAGGCCAAGGTCGTCACCCTCCAAGGCTTCGAGGGCCTCTCCAAGGTCGACCAAGACGCAATCTCCGCGGGCAACCTCTGCGCGATCTCCGGGCTCGGCACCATCGACATCGGCGACACCATCTGCGACCCCGACCACCCCGAAGCCATGGACGAAGTCACCATCGACGAACCCACCATCTCGATGTCCTTCCGTGTCAACGATTCACCATTCGCAGGTCAAGAGGGCGAGTTCGTCACCTCCCGCCAGCTCAAGAACCGCCTCGAACGCGAGCTCGAGCACAATGTCGCCCTCCGCGTCGAGAGCGGCCGCACCATGGACGAGTTCATCGTCTCCGGGCGCGGGCTCCTGCACCTAGGCATCCTCCTCGAAACCATGCGCCGCGAAGGCTTCGAACTCGCCGTCGGCCGCCCGATCGTCATCGAACGCGAAGTCGACGGCGTCAAGTGCGAGCCGCTCGAAGAACTCGTGATCGATTGCCCCGACGACTCGGTCGGCGCCGTCATGCAGATCGTGGGCGAACGCAAGGGCGAACTCGTCTCCATGGACCCACGCGGCAACGGTATCACCCACTGCATCTTCAAGATCACCTCGCGTGCACTCATCGGCATGCGTGGGCGCATCCTGACGGCCACGCAGGGCGAAGCGATCATGCACCACACCTTCCTCGAGTTCATCCCCCTCACCGGCGAGCGCCCCGGACGCCACGCCGGCGTCATGGTCAACACCGCCGACGGGCAGATCACCGAGTACGCAGTCATCAACCTGCACGAACGCGGCGTCATGCTCGTCTCCCCGGGCACCAAGGTCTACTCGGGCCAAGTCGTCGGCGAGCACAACCGCGGCAACGACATCGAAGTCAACGCCGTACGCGTCAAAAAGCTTGACAACATGCGGGCCGCCAACAAAGACGCAACCGTCTCAATCAAGCAGCCCAAAGATCTTTCGCTCGAACAATCACTCGAGTACATCGAGGACGACGAACTCGTCGAGCTGACCCCCAAATCAATCCGCATCCGCAAGATCGAACTCAACGAGTCGATGCGCCGCCGCAACCAACGCCAAGAAAAATCCAAGGCGCTCAGCGACAAGTAAACTCGAGTTTTCCTGATCCTTGGGTTTTTCCTGATCACCGATCCATTCAGTCGGGCTTCGCTGCATCGTTCGATGGAAGCCCGCTTTTCACATGCAGATCGCGCTGAGGGAACGGGATCTCAATCTCGTGCTCACGGAAGACCTCGTCGATTTTGAAACGGATATCACTCTCAAAGGTCTTGGCCTCCTGCACATTCTTGGGATGGATGCGGCAGTGGATCTCAAAGTCCAGCGAGGAGTCGCCGAAGTTCACGAACAGCACCGTGTTCTCCTTGGATGTGGAGACCAGCGGATGATTGTTCATCACCTCTTCAAGCAACGAACGAACCTTGGCGGTGTCTGAGCCATACGCCGCCCCGACACCAACGACGCTCTTGATCGAAGAGGTCGGCATATTCCAGTTGGTGACCGAGTTCTCAAGGATAATCGAGTTGGGAACCACAAAGGTCGAGCCCATATAAGACTCGATCTTGGTCGCCCGAGCCCCAATCGCGGCGATCACGCCCTGCTGATCGTTGATCGTCACCAAATCGCCGATCCGGATCGGGCGCTCGATCAACAAGATCAACCCCGAGATAAAGTTGTTGATGACATTCTGCGATCCGAAACCAAAGCCCAGCGCAATCGCCCCGCCAAAGAACGCCAGCGCTGTGAGCGGAACCTCCGCGATCTGCAGCGAGACGAGGACAGTCAACAGCAAGATCGCGTAATAAAGAATCGTCTGGATCGCGCTCGCCGCCCCCGCGTTGACATTCATCCGTGGCAGCACCCGCTTGCCGATCCGCGCCGAGATCAACCGGGCCAAGAACACCCCAATAATCAACACCAAGAACGCAACCACCAACTGCGACACCGTGATCGGCTGGTCGTTGAGCGAGAACAGCTGGGTGTTCCAGACGGTGGTCGCCATCTCCATAATCCCATCGGCGCTCTTGAAGGCCGACCCGTCAACCAGCCCGGGGGCGAGCTCAATAGTGGGGGCGTCTTGTGCCGCTTGCTGGGCGGCTTGCTCTGCTTCCTGCTGGACTTCTTGTATCATCATGCCTGATCTTACCGAAAAAAAGCCTATTCGTGGGCCACAGCACACGATCCGGGGCAAGAACAGGGATTTTGAGAGCGATCGACTCAGCCAAGTTGCCTGCCTATCATCCTCACCCCGATGTGAGACGGGCCAAAGCGGCATGTTCGATGGAGAACACCCGAATCCGGGCCGCCCCAACCTCACGCGGCAGCTGATCAGAGCACCAGGAGCACCAGCCATGGCAGACACATACGCAATCATCGAAGAATCCGGCGGCCAGCGCAAAGTCGTTGAAAACGACCAGATCATGATCGACCTCTACAACGGCGGCGAAGCCAAAGCAGGCGACACCATCACCGTCGACAAGGTCCTCGTTATGGGCTCCGTCGGCGGCGATGCCACACTCGGCGCTCCGTTCATCAAGGGCGCAACCGTCACCCTCGAGATCACCGAGCCAATGGTCAAGGGCGACAAGCTCTTCATCCACAAGTTCCGCACCAAGAGCACCTACCAACGCAAGACCGGCCACCGCCAGCGCTACACCGCAGCCAAGGTCACCGCGATCACCGCCTGATCGATCCACCAAGTTCAACACAGACTGATCAAACCTCAAGAGCCTCGTCCACTGATGAGGCTTTTTTCTGCGCACGCTCAAACCAGGGAATACATGTGGTACCACCAAAAAAATGAACAGGCACAAGAATCATCGCGATTGGTTCTCGCATCTTTTCGGGCTTTCGGATATCCTCTCTCGATATGATTCAATACCACGATATTCTCAGGCGTGTGCTCGCCGAGGGCACGCCCTGCGATGACCGGACCGGCGTCGGCACCATCGCAATCTTCGGGCACCAATCCCGCTACTTCCTCTCCAACGACGCACCCGGCGCACGCGAAGCCTTCATCAAAGACGGCACCCACGCCGGCTTCCCCTTGGTCACCACCAAGAAGCTCCACCTGCGCTCAATCATCCACGAACTCCTCTGGTTCCTCAAGGGCGAAACCAACATCGCCTACCTCAAAGAGCACGGCGTTCGCATCTGGGACGAATGGGCCGACGAGCACGGCGACCTGGGCCCAGTCTACGGCTCACAATGGAGATCATGGTCCGCCCCCGACGGCTCAGCAGTCGATCAGATCACGACCCTCGTCGACGGGCTCAAGAACGCCCCATGCTCACGCCGCCACATCGTCACCGCATGGAACCCGGGCGAGATCGACCAAATGGCCCTGCCCGCCTGCCACTGCCTCTTCCAGTTCAATGTCCAGCGCGCCACCGACGGCGGCCCAGACTTCCTCAACTGCCAGCTCTACCAACGCTCCGCAGACCTCTTCCTCGGCGTGCCATTCAACATCGCCTCCTACGCCATGCTCACCATGATGCTCGCCCAAGTCTGCGCCTACCGCCCCGGCGCATTCATCCACACCCTCGGCGACGCCCACATCTACCTCAACCACCTCCCCCAAGTCGACGAACAACTCTCCCGCGAGTGCCGAACCCTACCAACCATGAAGCTCAACCCAAGCGTCAAAGACATCTTCGCCTTCACCCACGAAGACTTCGAACTGATGGACTACCAGCCCCACCCACACATCAAGGGCGAGGTCGCGGTGTGAGTAAATTCTCAGGTTTGAGAACAGTTCTCGGACGATCCGAAAACCCCTGAATTCTTCCCAAATTCCGCCCAATATCGAGAATCCTGCGGGTGTTCGCGCTCTACTTGCGTACGGACTGGGCGTCGTCGTGTTTTTCAGCCGACCAAACGCTCATCGACCATCCACCACGCCCGATTCCGGGCGTGCTTTGTCCACCAAACACCTGTTCAATTCCAATCCGAGAGAGTATCCACATGAAGTCCACCCGTTCGATCCAGTCGTTGTCAGTACTCAAGAGCTTCCTCGCGATCGCCGCCATCGCCGGCACGGTGGGCTCAGCCATTGCCCAAGACGCACCAGGCACCGAAGGCCCAGGCGTCACCGATCTCGATCCCCGAGGCGTGTACTTCAACCGCTTCACCGGCGGCTTCCCCGGCACCGAATGGTTCACCACCATGCCCATCACCGGCGAGAACCGCTACCGCCTCGCCGACATCGTCGGCGGCGGGTGGAACGCCATCGTCACCCCCGAAGGCGCCGTCGATATCCTCAACGCCCCAGGCGACGGGCAATACTCCGACGCCGACAACTACATCCTCAACCCATCCTTCGCCGGCTCGACCTTCGTGTTCAACAACAACCGCGCGCCCTACACCGATGTGGACTTCCCCCTCCAGCTCGTCTCAGCCACCGCGGGCTCATCATTGCTCTCGGGCGAGTACACCACGCTCACACAATCCGTGAACCCAGAGACCGCCGACATCCTCAGCTCCAAGACCGAACAAACCACCGTGTCAGTCATCGGGCCGAGCTTCCGCGTCACCGACGCCGACGGCGAGTTCTACCGCGGCAGCTTCGAGACCCCAACACGCGTCGGCTTCCGCGTGGTGGTCCCAACACCCTCCGACACACGCTTCCGCACCTTCCCCGGCTCATCGCTGAGCCAGAACCAGAACCTGATGGGCAGCGTCCGCATCACCTCCATCAACACCTTCGAGGCAACCTTCCTCTTCCAATCACGCACCGGGCTCGGCAACCAGTCGCAGGGCATCACCATCATGAGCGGCCAGCGCGTCGACCCGTACCCCGTCGGCGATCTCGACGGCGACCGCGTCGTCGATAGCGACGACCGCGCCATGCTCGTCAAGCAGATCGGGCTGGTCGAAGCCGACGATGCGTTTAACATCGCCGCCGATCTCAACGGCGATTACGAGATCACCGAAGCAGACCTCGCCCTCTTCGACCAAGGCGAGTGCAGCGCAGACTTCGCCGAGCCCTTCGGCGAGCTTGACTTCTTCGATGTCTCCGCCTTCCTCGATCTCTTCGCCAACCAAGACCCGCGTGCGGATCTGGCCGGTCCAGACGGAGCATTCGACTTCTTCGATGTGTCGGCCTTCCTCGATTCGTTCGGCGCCGGCTGCTCATAATCCGACAGAAAGATGGAGTTTCAATCATTCGCTAACGAGCGAGCCGCGGCCTCAAGCGCATCCGCGGCTTTGCTCATGCGCACATAATCAAGCGTGTCAGCCGTATCCGTGCTCCGGTGGTAGTGCGGATTGCGGTACTCACTGGTATCCGTGATCATCGCCGCCGGGTACCCACGCAGCCAATAGTTCGCGTGGTCCGAACGATAGATCGCCGTCACCAGTGGCGGGATCGCCGCCTGAGTCACCGGGATCGTGCCCGCGCCGCTCATGGCCGACGAAACCTGCTCAAGCAACGGGCGATCAACCAACCGCCCAACCACCCCAATGTAGTTGCCCACCGTCGGCAGGTCCATACCGAGCTGATTCGCCATCTCCGCCGGGAACGGATAGCGCTGCGAGCCCGGCTCGTCAGAAAAATACCCCAGCATCTCCAGCGAGAGCATCGCGACGATCTGTTCGTTGGCCGCCTTACTCGCCGTGGCATTGGTGTAGCTCCCCATCGCCCCGCCTGCGGAGTTGGAGCCCTCTTCGTTGGTGTACGCAATCCATCGGATCGTGCGTGCTTGCGGAGCCCGGGCAAACCGAGCCGCGAGCTCAAGCATGACCGCCACGCCCGAAGCATTGTCATCCGCCCCCGGGGTATGGAGCTCCGTGTCATAGTGAGCCCCGATCACAACGATCTGTTCCGGGTGCAGCGTGCCCGTAATCTCCGCGATCACATTGAATCCCTTGGGCCCGACGGCCGTGGGGACGGGCTCGGTGTCCACCGCGTAGCCCATCGACGCAAACCGCTGCCCGATCCAGATGCCGCTGTCGTTGAGCTGGTCGCGGTTGTTGGCGCTCCGCTGAGCATACCGCTCACTGAGCACACGCACATCAGATTCGAGCCGATCCGCGACCGAGCGTGTAGGTTGGGCCGGACTGGTCTGCGGATTCCCCGCGACGCACCCGCCCAAAGAAATGATCAGCGGAAGGGCGAGCAATGCGCACAGGTTGCGTGGTGGTTTCATGTGTGGCGTGTTTCTCGGTGTTGGGTTATGGCCTGAATGGCTCGGTAAAGTAATCGATCTGGTAAGCCTCAAAGAGCCCGCCATCGTCGGCCCGGTCGAGTGTCCATCCGCTCAGCACACTGACAGTGGATGGAGTATGGACGGGCTGCCAGATGACTTGGCTGTTGTCGAGCAGCGAGAGGGTCCCGTTGTGTTCAGCGCCCAAGGCGAAGAGATCCCACATGGTGTTGTTCGAATCCACAAACACATTGTGCAGCATGGTCAGCGGCCTCGGGATGGTTTCGCCGACGATCCTGCCGGTGTATGGCTCCGTGTCATGCTGCTCGCCGGGCAATGAGCCCGCATTCGATTCGTCCGGGACAAACCCGTTGAACGAGTAGGTGTATCGCCCAGGGCGGAGGCTGTCGTATCCACCGAGCCATGGCGCTGCGGTGTTCGGGCCGCCGTCTGAGAACCCAGAGGTGGTCCGCGAGACGATGCCCCCGATCGGATTCTGCCCTTGCGAACCGATGGGCTGCCCGAAGCTGAGTGTGAGCACCTCGGTGAGGGCTTGGTTTGGGAAGGCGGAGCTCGGATCGAGTTCGATCCGGTGCCCGCTCACGCGCCCTTGCATGAAACGGAACTCGGCGGAGTCGCCGCGGAATACCTCGGTGATGATTTCCAGGCTGACATCCTCTTCGTGATCGCGGAGGTAATCGCCCCAGTTCGAGTTGGAAGCGTACGGCCGCTCGACCTCGATCGAGATCGAATCGAACTGGGCGGCCCTAATCGCCAAGGGGTCGTTGATGACGCGGCGTGTGATCTCGATGGGATAGCGAACGACAACATTGGTGTCGCGTCGATTGTCAACTGTCAGCTCATAGGCCTGGGTCTGCGAGCGGACGCCACTCGATGAGCCCGGCGTGTTGTCTGCAGGGGCAAAGGGCCCGGTGAGGGCCGTCTGCGCGACCTCAGCCACCTCCGCATGCACCGCGTTGGGGATCACACCCAGAGCAACACGCGGATTGAGCGCCGTATAGCTCGCCTCGCCCTCAGGGCGCACCCGGATCTCCATATACCAATCAAGCCCAAACTCAAGCTGGGCAGAATCAAAGTCCACAACCGTCGTAAAGAGCCCATCGAGCACCTGCACCCCAAGCGACTCAGAAGTCGAAAGCTCGCTCCCCCCAGTCAGCGCAGAATACAGCCCAAACTCCAGATCGTACATCCCATCGGCCAGCCCACCACCCTCAGACAGCGATCCCTGATAGCTAAAGCTGCTCGATTGCCCCCAAGCCACCGCCGGGCTCAAAGCAAGACAAGCCATCAGCGCGATCAGCACGCCCCAAGAACGGATACAGTCACACAACACAGTCGTTTTCATCGGGTTCCCTCCAGATAGTCAGCCTCCAGCCTACCAAAACCGACAATCCCCGTACACCCGATTCTCCAGTTTTCCGCCCAAACAACACCTTTTTACCGGCCCCACCAAGACTTTCCGCCCAACGCGCCAAAAGATCACAAACAGACCACACAACCAAACACACCACCTTTACCAAGGACACTCGATATGACCACCACCGCAGCACCAATCACCATGACCGACGGCAAGCTCAATGTCCCCAACAACCCCATCGTCCCCTACATCGAAGGCGACGGCACCGGGCGCGATATCTGGGCCGCCTCCGTCCGTGTATTCGACGCCGCGGTCGAAAAAGCATACAACGGCGAGCGCAAACTCCACTGGCACGAAACCCTCGCCGGCGAAAAAGCATTCAACGAAACCGGCGAATGGCTCCCAGAAAGCACACTCGAAGACTTCCGCCAGTACCTCGTCGGCATCAAGGGCCCACTCACAACCCCCGTCGGCGGCGGCATCCGCTCGCTCAATGTCGCACTCCGCCAAGTCCTCGACCTCTACACCTGCCTCCGCCCCGTCCGCTGGTTCGACGGCGTCCCCTCACCCGTCAAACGCCCAGACCTCACCGACATGGTCATCTTCCGCGAAAACACCGAAGACATCTACGCCGGCATCGAGTTCGAAGCAGGCACCGACGAAAACACCAAGTTCAAAGCACTCCTCAAAGAACACTTCCCAGACCGCTACGCCAAAATCCGCTTCCCCGACACCTCCGGCCTCGGCATCAAGCCAACCTCCAAAGAAGGCACCACCCGCATCGTCAAAGCTGCCATCCAGTACGCCATCGACAACAACCGAGACTCCGTCACCCTCGTCCACAAGGGCAACATCATGAAGTTCACCGAAGGTGCCTTCATGGAATGGGGCTACGAAGTAAGCCGCGAGCTCTTCGGCGCCACCCCCCTCGACGGCGGCCCATGGCACTCCTTCAAGAACCCCAACACAGGCAAGGACATCATCATCAAGGATGTCATCGCCGACGCATTCCTCCAGCAGATCCTCACCCGCCCCGCAGACTACTCCGTCGTCGCCACCATGAACCTCAACGGCGACTACATCTCAGACGCACTCGCCGCATGCGTCGGCGGCATCGGCATCGCACCAGGCGCCAACATCAACTACGACACCGGCACCGCCATCTTCGAAGCCACCCACGGCACCGCCCCCAAGTACGCCGACCAAGACAAGGTCAACCCAGGCTCACTCATCCTCTCCGGCGAGATGATGCTCCGCCACATGGGATGGACCGAAGCCGCAGACCTGATTATCAAGGGAATCAACGGCGCAATCGGTGCAAAGATGGTAACCTACGACTTCGAGCGTCAGATGGACGGCGCCACCCTCCGCAAATGCTCAGAATTCGCGAGTGATATCATTGAGCATATGGGATAACGGTTAAAGTTTGAGCCAGTCGGTCTTTTGAGTTATCCGCGAGCAATAGCAAAGCTGCTTCAGACACTCCTTTGTTTCATACATACGAAAGTTTAATTTATGGCAGTCACAAATATTCGCTCAAAAGAATACTACAAAACTAAATATGGAAAAATATTGCTAGGCGACTCTTTGGATACTCTTCCGCAGGAAGTTAAAAAAGGGACTGCAGATCTGATCGTCACTAGCCCTCCGTTCGGTCTAGTCCGGAAGAAGGATTATGGAAATGAGCATGCCGACGATTATGTTGAGTGGTTTAAGCCATTTGGAGAGTTATTTCATTCTTTACTAAGCGATTCTGGATCGCTAGTGATAGATATTGGAGGGGCTTGGAATGCTGGGTTGCCCACTAGAAGTTTGTATCATTATGAGTTGTTGATCATGCTTTGTAAAGAGCTTGGTTTTCATCTGGCCCAAGAGTTTTATTGGTGGAATCCGTCAAAGCTACCTACTCCGGCAGAGTGGGTTACAATTAGAAGGGTTCGGGTTAAGGATGCAGTAAATTGTGTTTGGTGGCTATCGAAAACTCCATGGCCGAAGGCGAGTAATCGTAGAGTGCTCGCTCCTTATAGCAAGTCGATGAAGGGGCTGTTAAAAAATGGTTATACGGCAAAAATGAGGCCAAGCGGCCATGACATATCTAAAAAGTTTAGCATTGATAATGGTGCGGCTATACCGCCAAATCTTATAACGCTTCCGCACACGGAGAGTAATACCGGATATCAGCGGTATTGTAAGGATATGGATATAAAGCCTCATCCTGCTAGATTCCCTTCCGAATTGCCAGAGTATTTTATTCGAATGTTGACAGATCCAGGTGATCTAGTTATCGACCCATTTGCGGGGAGTTGTTCAACGGGAGAGGTTTGTGATCATTTGGAACGAAAATGGGTCTGCAGTGAAATGCTTGAAGAATATGTTGAAGGAGCAATGGGGAGATTCAAGTCGGAGTATGCTTCTTCTCCAAAAAACTATACTGACGAGAATTTTTATAAGGCATTTCACCCAGCGATCGTTTGGAGTAATAGTGCTGAAAGTCCGCCGCTCGACAAAGCGGGAGGGCGGTTTCGGAAGAAAAAAACATCTAAACAATAGTAGAGGTTAGGTATGCCTGCGATAAGCCCAAGTCAGATTTGTGAATCAATCATTGATGCGTGTTCCTTGCTGGGTCATTCTGTAGTGTTGACCAGTAATAAAAGGGCGCATCCTAGGACTTTTGCTTTGGCTAGTCCAAATGGTATTGAGTCGGTATGGATTTATATATGGACAGTAACTCATGGCGGGGCGACGCGGGATCCGAATGAATATCGGATACAAATGACTTCTGTAAAACCTCCTCTCGATCTGAATCCAAATGGGTACACTGTGTTGCTGGGTTATAATCCAGAGCTTGAAGTATTTGCTGGATTTGATTTGGATCACCACAAGAACTTTACAGTTGGATCACCTTCAATACAGATAGGTAGAGATGCATTGGTGAGGTCAATTCAGTCTGGCCTTGCTTTCGATAAGAAAGCGAATGGGGAAATCGCCATCGCGATTAGGCCTGATCATTTGTTTGCCTATATATGTAATAGTAGTGAGATGCATAGATATGGCAAAAATGCACACGCCATGAGTGCGCTGGAGCTTGCTTCGGGAAGCAGGCCCGTTCCGGAGTCAAATCTCGAAGTGTTGGGCAAAAAGAGACGGAAAATAATTGAACGAGTTAGTCGCTATTCCCGTGATGCAAACTTTAGGAATATGGTTGTAACTGCGTATGCAAATCGATGTGCTGTGACGCGAATGCAGTTAAATCTTGTTGAGGCTGCGCATATTGTTCCTGTGGTAGTACAAGGGAGCGCTGATCATGTCACTAACGGTATGGCTTTATCCCCGACATATCATCGTGCTTATGATGCAGGGTTGATATATTTAAACACAGATTACCAGATGAAAATAAATGAGAAAAAGTTGGATGTGTTAAAAAGTAGTCGGCTAGCTGGGGGTATTGATAGATTTGCATCATGTCTAGGCAGGATTCACCTCCCACCGGATGAGGGGCAGTGGCCTAGTGTTGAATTTATTAGTCAGGCGAACAAACATCGTTCAGTTAATTAAAACGCCGGGTGCCCCCGACGGAGGTCTCACCTCCTTCGGGTCTGCATCACCAACCCCGTGCGCACAAACACTTCCCACCCGCCCAAAATCCCCCAACTCCCCAAAACAGTTTTTACCCCCTCCCCCCCAACAACTTACGCCCAAGTACCCCGCCCCAAACACCCCATCCCGTGCGCACAAACCCGTCCCGCCGCCCCCATAACGGAGGCGGCTTTTTAAATCCCGTCTCCAACACATCCCATACGGAGACACAAGACATGCGATTCAAAAAATACAACTTCTCCGCCCTCTACGCCCCCTCCTCCCCGGTGGCCCGGCTCGCCGAGCCGGGTTCCAGCCCCTCCCCGGTGGCCCGGCTCGCCGAGCCGGGTTC
>CAXBLA010000005.1:0-152563 GCA_963976625.1 uncultured bacterium | reverse complement strand
GATCGCATGCTCGAACTCATGGACACCCACGGCGTCAAATGCACCTGCTTCATCCTCGGGTGGGTCGCCGAGAAATGCCCCCAACTGATCGAACGCATCGCCAAAGCGGGGCACGAGATCGCCAGCCACGGCTACGGGCACGATCTGATCTACAACCTCTCACAAGACGAGTTCCGCGAAGATATGAAACGCGGGATCGGGATCGTCGAGGACATCACCGGGGCCAAGATCAGAGGCTACCGCGCTCCGTCATTCTCGATCACCGATTGGTCGATCGACATCCTCCAAGAGCTCGGGCTCACCTACGACTCGTCGGCCTTTCCCACCGTCGCCCACGATCGCTACGGCAAGCTCGAGGGGATGGACTCGGGCAAACCCATCGTCGAGATCAGACCAGGGTTTCATGAGGTCTGTGTCTCGGTGCTGCAGGTCGGTAAAAAAGGTATCCCGTGGGCCGGCGGCGGGTACTTTCGTTTGTTCCCGTACCCATTGTTCAAGTGGGGCGTCAAACGGATATTGAAATCTGACCAGCCGTACATATTTTATATCCATCCGTGGGAGGTCGATCCGGGCCAGCCCAAGATGGATGGGCTCAAGCGATCTCACAAGTTCCGCCACTACAACAACCTGGGCAAGTGCGACGCCCGCTTCGACAACCTGCTCGGTTCGTTCGATTGGTGTCCGATCGGCGAGTTCCTCGATGAGTACCTCGCGGATCAGTCCCTATCTTGAGTCGGGCTTGTCCTGAGTCTGAAAAGTCATCGCGTACTGCGAGCCGTAGATCGGATAGTCGGAGATGCACCGGTACCCGCGGAGGGTGCTGCCGTCGTACCCGAGCTTGTCGCAGACCTCGCTGAGCATGGTGCGGTAGTTGGGTACATGCGATGAACCGAACCGGTCGAGCCCGGCGCCCAGGCTCTCGATGGATTCGAGCAGATCAAGCTGATCAACCTCACGCGATGGATCGTTGATGTCTGCCTGCCCGTTGATCGTGGTGTCGTAGATCAGCAGCTCGGGGAACGAGCGGGTGTAGAGGTCTTGGTGGACGAAGATATCGAAGTGCATCCGGCGCGAGGGGATATTGATATCGCTCGACGCCCACGCCTTGCGATGGCGATCGTCGGGGATGTAGCGGGGGATCTCGCCCCGGTTGACCTCGCAGGTGACGAGATCAATCGATGAAGAGACGCCGAACGAATCGTCCTTGAGCAGGTAGTGCATGGTCTCGCCGGCGTGCTGGATATCGAGCTCAGGGGTGGGGGTCGAGCTGTACGCATGGAGGGCCGCGCTCGAGAGCCCATCAACGGGCTGGCCATCGAGGGTGTAGGTCTTGCGTCCGGTCTGGTCCTCGACCTGCCTGCGCGAGGTGAACTTGACGCGCACACGCGGGCGCAAGCGATGGAGCCCGATGACGGCTTTGATCCAGACGATGTCGATGTGCTCGCCGTCGGCGCTGGGATAAAATATTGCAGCCTCGCTGTACACATCGGCCTGTGCGCCCTTGAGCTGGCTCATCGCCCTAAACGCCGCTTGCTTTCGGCGCAGCTCGAACTCACGCCGGGCTTCGGGGACCCACGCGCTGAGAATGGTTTCGAGCGCGCTGCGATCGCCGATCTCGGAGCGGATGAGCGATTCGTATCGATCGATCGCGCCGTTGGCGAAGCGCACATCGTCGGGGTTCACACCCAGCTTTGATGAGGCTTTGAGCAAGCGTCGCATTGGTTCCGGCCCGGGCACCCGGTGGATCACGGACATCGGATCCGGCGCGCGCACGGCTTTGAGGATGCGCGACGCGAGGACCTTGTCCACGCCGAGCTCTTTGGCGAGCCGCTGGGGGCCGCTATCGCCCGAGGAGATCTGGTTGAGCACCTTGATGAACCCGCTCTGGAGCTCATCGCCCGCGGTATGGATCCGGACCTCGAGCGTCTCCATGCGGGGCTCGGAGACTGAATCGATCAGATTCGAGCCTGTTTCGGGTGTTTGATTCACTGAACTCATGGTGATTCCTAGGACTCTTCGGCGTCTGCTCTCTATAGATGCTTGGTCGTGGTCGGATGCAATGGCTGTTTTTCGAGAAAAATCAATGATTTCATCCATTTTACACGACTTTGGACCCCAATGCACGATATTTCTGTGTTGTTTCCTAGAAACATCCTTGCAACCCGTCCAGTGCTCGGTTATATCTAGGAAAGCTGGGAACTTGCCCGGCCTGTGCTGGAGGGCGGGAGCACAGAACTGAACACCCTGAGCTGTCTTGTTTTGGATGGCTCAACCACATGAAGCCTGCTCTTTACGAAGAGCACCAAGGAGATTAAGCAATGTACATCAAGTTTGACCAACTCATCAGGCGCTCGGCATGGGGCACCCTCGCACTCGTCGCCCTCGCCGGTAGCTCAGCAACCGCTGGCGATGGCACCAGCACCGTGACCTTCGACAACGGTGCTGAGGGGTGGATCGGTTCACAAGGCCCGGGGGGCACGACCGAAATCCGGCCCACCGGCGGCAACGACGACGCCCACATGTACACCGTCTTCAACAACTTCGGGATCACCTTCTTCAACGACACCAACGAAGCATTCGTCGGCGATTACACCGATGCGGATCTGGTGACCATCTCGATCGATGTGAAGGTCGATCGGGTGTTCTTCTTTAGCCAGGATGTCTCTCGCCCTTGGCTTGTTGAACTGCGCGATGTGGACAACGCCATCGATGGCTACCCGTGGACAAGCGTGTGGTTCAAGTTCCCCGATATCTCGGCTGATGTGCAATCTGAATGGACTACCTTCTCGGTGACCTTCGATCCCAACTCGACCGAGATCCCGGAGGGTTGGGCTGGCTACGGCGACGAGGCCCCGGACACCTTCGAGCCTATCCTCCCGCGTGGCGTGACATTCGCCGACATCCTCGCGAGTGTTGACTCCATCGTGTTCACGACACTCCAGCCGGGCTTCTTCTTCGGGTTTACCGACTTTGAGATTGGCATCGACAATGTCACCGTCACCAAAGCAACGACCGCCCCCTGCATCGCGGATCTCACCGGCGATGGAGAGCTCGACTTCTTCGATGTCAGCGACTTCCTTGATGCCTTCGGCGCATCGAACCCGATCGCGGACCTGGATGACAACGGCGAGTACGACTTCTTCGATGTCTCCGCGTTCCTCGATGCGTTCGCAGAAGGCTGCCCGTAAAACTCAACGCACACGGAACCACAACCAAGTGCCCCCTCTGGTCTTTTTAGCAAAGGCCTTTCGCGGACGATCCCTCATCGAAGGATCGTCCGCTTTTCACGAGCTGCTCAACTAAAAAAACTGACCTTTTCGGGCCTGCTTTCGTCATCACTTAGCTCATCACCGGCTCGGCCGGCGGCTGGTGCCACTGGGCGTTCTCGTTCTTGCCCGACTCGAGATACCACTGGACCATGCGATCGATGCCCTCTTTGAGCGGCACCTTGGGCTGGTACCCGACGCCGAGCAGTTTGTCGGCTTCGAACTTCGTCTCGGTTTTGAACATCTTCTTGACGCGGGCCGTCGAGATCGGGAGGTTCTTGCCGGTGAGCTTGATCACCACATCGAACGGCAAGCCGATCAGCATCCCGAGCGCATACGGCATCGCCGGGGCGGGCTTCTTGCCCAGGCACGCGCTGACGACATTGGAGATCTCGGTACTCGTCAGGTCGGGCTTGTCGATGTAGTTGAAGATCTCGAAGGGCTCGATCTCACGGTTGGGCTTCTCGTCGAGCATGCCCAGGAGGAACTGCGTCGCATGGACGATGTTTTCGACATAGCTGAGCGATTTGATGTTCGTGCCCTGGCCGAAGCGGGCGTACTTGCCCGAATCGATCTGGCGGATCAGCGAGTACATGTTGGCGAAGTTGTGCACGCCGAAGGTCACGGTGGGGCGGATGATCAACGCCTTGCGTCCGTCACCTTGATTGACCCATGTGTTGAATACCGCTTCGCCCTTGAGCTTCGAGCCGCCGTACGGCGAGTTGGGTGCGGTGGGTGCGGTTTCTTCGTGTGGGGTTTTGGCATCGCCGTAGACCGCAACGGTGGAGTAGAACACGACTTGCTTGACACCCGCGCGATCCATGGCATCGCAGACCATCTTTGAGCCATGCTCGTTGACGGAGTAGTAGGTATCGTGCTCGATCCCAAAGTCATGGTGAGCTGCGGCGAGGTTGACCACCATGTCGACCCCTTCCATGGCGCGATCGAGCGCTTTGGGGTCGCGGATATCGCCCTTGGTAAATGGTGAATCCGCGGCCTGCCCTGATGGATCGATCAGATCGATCGTCACCAGCTCATGGCCGAGCGCTGCCAGGTCTCGATGGAAGTAGGACCCGATAAAACCCGAGCCGCCAGTTATAAGTATCTTCAATGTCGACCCCTGTCTAAAAAAACGGTTTCAGCCGTCCTCTCGCGTCGTTATCGTGCTCGAATCATACGACGCACGATCGATCCGGTTCATCTTTGACCATATTCTCGGCCATATCGAGGATAGACCGCACCCGATTTGTTAAAACCCGCCGAACATCCAAGGCGTAAGCAGCACACACACCACCCCACAAATGATCGTCAACGGCCCGCCGAACCGGGTGTAATCGCGCCAGCGATAACCACCCGGCCCCATCACCATCAGGTTGGTCTGGTACCCGATCGGGGTCGAGAACTCGCAGCTGGCCGCGACGGTGATCGCGACGATGAACGGCATCGGGTTGAGCTGCTGCTCGATCGCGATCCCGATGGCGATGGGGAACATGAGGATGGCCGACGCACTGTTGGTCATCGTCGCGGTGAAGACCGAGGTCAGGATATAGATGATCGCCAGGAGCCCCCACGGGCCAAGCGACGCGAACATCGAGACCATCGCGTGCGAGATATCGCTCGCCAGCCCGGTGTTGATCATCGCCTGCCCGATGCCGAACGACGCGCCGATGACGGTCAAGATCTGGAAATCGATCCCCTTGCGGGCCTGGGGCCCGGTGCAGCAGCGGGTGAGGATCATGAGCCCGGCAGCGAGCATGGCGGCGGTCATGGGTTTGAACACGCCGAAGGTAATCAGCACGACGAGCAGGGCGAGGATCGAGCCGGCGACCCACGCCCGATCGTGTCGCAGAGCCGCAGGAGTGGCGAGCTCGTTGACCAGATAGAAATCGTCCGTCGAGCTATGGCGCACCGAGAACCCCGGAGGGGCTTCGAGCAGCAGCGTGTCGCCGTGGCGCAGGCGGATCTCGCCGAGCTTGCCCGGGATCTCTTGGCCCTGGCGCCGCACCGCCACGACCACCGCGCCGTAGCGCGTGCGGATCTCGGACTGGCGGATCGTCATGCCGATCAGCGACGAGTTGTTCGAGACCACCGCTTCAACCACACGCAGGTTCGGGCGGTACTGGGTCTGCTTGGCATCGTTATGGTCGGCTTCATGTGTGTCCGTCGTCGAGGGCACCAGCCCCTTGATCTGCTGGAGCTCGACGACCGATGAGAGCTGCCCGACAAACACAAGCACATCGCCGGCGCAGATAACTTCCTTCGGCGAGACCGCGACTATCGAATCGTCTTCACGCTCGATGCGAGACAAGAACAAACCCGGCAGGTTGCGCAGGTCTGCTGCTTCGACGGTTTTGCCCACGATCGGGCTCTCGGCCTTGACCAACAACGCCGCGTGATAGCCCTGCGATTGATTCTGGACCTGATCGATCGGGTTCTGCAGATCCGGAAGCCATCGACGCCCAAAGATCAGAATATACCCCAACCCGATCAACGCGATCGGCAAGCCGACCTTGGCGAGGGTGAACATACCAAAGCCCAGCGCCGGATTGTTCTCGCTCACCGCCTGCCCGTTGGCGGCTACCTGTTCGTTGTCGAGCAGCTCGGCGATGATGACATTGGTCGAGGTGCCGATGAGTGTGCACACGCCGCCGAGGATCGACGCGAACGACAGGGGCATGAACAGCTTGCTGGGCGCGATCTTGCACCGGCGCGCCACACCGGCCAAAGTCGGCAGGAACATCGCGACGATCGGCGTGTTGTTGATGAACGCGCTCAAAAACGCGACGGGCAGCGTGAGACGCACCTGCGCGCTGCGTTCGCTCTTGGGCCTGCCGAGCATGGTCGCGGTGAGCCGACTCATCGCGCCGGTTTCTTTCATCGCGGCGGCCACAATGTAGAGCATCGCGACGGTGATCACGCCCTGATTGGCAAAGCCCTGGATCGCCTCGTCTGGTTGCAAAATCCCGAAGACCAAAAGGATCAGCAGCACACCCATCATGATGATGTCGGGCGCGAACCGCCCGATCGCCATCGTGCCCACCATGAGCACCAGCAGCGATCCGGTCAGGATGGGTTCCCAGTTATCCAACAGGAGGTGTCCTCTTCTGTGTGTAGATCAGTTATTGATCAATCGGTCAGTTGGCCGATGCCAAGCTCTTTGATCGCCCGCAGCATCAACCCGTGCACCCGCGGCGGGGCGCACACGATCCCCTTGTTCACCTCGAGCCCACGCCCGTGCGAGAAATCGAGGTTCTTCCCGAAAATATCGGTCACAAACGCCCCGGACTCGCACGCAATACAGCATCCCGCGGCATGATCCCAGATCCGCTCAACATAACCCTTGCGGGCCGGCAAACGCAGGTATGCATCGGCCTGACCACGCGCAACAACCGCGTACTTGCACTGCGAATCGAGCCGGGCTGGCTCGCCCGCCTGCCCGAGCCCGTTTTCTTCGATCCAGTCGAGGATCCGGTCGGTATCGCTCATGTTGGTGTGGGCTTTTTCGACAGAGCCGCAGACTGAGATTTCTTCGGTTTCGACATGATCCAGACGGGTGATGTGGATCACCGGGGCCTCGCCATCATCGCAGCGCGACTCCCAAACACCCTGCCCCTTAATCGCGTAATACAAGCACCCGCGATCGTCACGCTCATCGAAGGGCATGGACATATCCACGGCCAGGTTCGGACAACCCATGACCCCGATGGTGGGGGTGCCGTCCTCGATAAACCCGAGGGCGATCGCGTACTGCTGGTTGCGGAGGAAACCCTTGGTCCCGTCGACCGGATCAAGCGTCCAGTATTTGTGGTGCGAGGTGTCGCCCGCGCCCAGATCGATCGCATCAAGCACATCATCGGCGGTCGCATCGTCCCAGACCTCCTGCACCGCGGCGACCACAGCCGACAGAATCGCGGCGTTATCCTCATCACGCAAGAACGACGAAGATTCCTCGGCCACCATCACGAACTCGCCGATGTGCTCCTTGAGCACCATCGCGACCACGGCTTGAGCCGCGTAATCCGCAACGGTGACGGGGCTCTTGTCATCCTTGGTGATCGTGCGGACCGCATCGAGGTTGTTCTGGATCTCTCGGCAGACGATCGACGCCGCCACCACGGCCTGACGCCCCGCTTCTGCATACTCGGTGAGATTCGCCATGATATCCTCATTTTCTTTGGTGAAGAGCATTTAAACGCCGATGAACGGGCGAATGCGGTGTTGTCTGACCATTGATTATACCACGGACGGGCGTGCACAAACCCATGAGCAAAGCAGTGCGGGTAGAAGATCGAAATCACCTGACGAATGTGGTGAACCAGAGGGGTATTCTCAGTGAAGAACCATCAGCATCCTGAGGCAGTGGTCGCCGTACTCGCGACCAACTCGATCGGCTTTGTCGAAGAAGTGCTCGCGCTCTATCAATCACAAACTCCTTTTGTGATCCTCAGGCATCAGGATCAGCGCTCGACATTCGACCATATACAAATAGAACGGACCATCGAGCCGAACCCGGGCACCGGCTGGATCCATCACACAAAGACCACTTTTTCAGATACTGATTCGCTCGCCCAGTTTACATTTTCATCGGGCACCGAGGGACGCCCCAAGGCAATCGCGCTGAGTCACCGAGCACTCGCTGATGTCGTGGCCCGTGTGAACGACGCGATGGAGCTCGATAAATCCGTCAAAGAGTATATTGGGATACCCACGAGCTATTCGTTTGGGCTCGCCCGGGTCCGCGCGTGCGCAGCTGTGGGCGGGAGCTGTTATATTCCTGCGAACGGATTCGACCCGATTGAAATTGCCGAGATGCTCAAGGACGACGAGATCAACGCGCTCTCGGCTGTCCCCACCTTGCTGCGCACGCTCTTGGGCTTCCCCGAGCTGTTCGCGGATCATGGCGCCAAGCTGCGATGGATCGAGATCGGCAGCCAGTACATGTCCCGCGATGAGAAAGAACAGCTCCGCGCATTGTTCCCGAGCGCACAGATTATCCAGCACTACGGGCTCACCGAAGCCTCGCGATCGACCTTCCTCGACATCACACACACACAGGGCGAAGCGCTCGAATCTGTCGGAAAAACCACCGGCGAGACCGACGCACGGATCGGAAATGACGGACGGATCCAAGTCCGCGGCCCCCACACCGCGATGGGTGTGCTCACCCCGTACGGGATCGAACCGATCACGGATGATGAAGGCTGGCTCCAGACCAATGATCTGGGCGAACTCCGCGACGGATACCTGTACTACAAGGGGCGAGCCGACGATTTAATCAACTGCGGGGGCATAAAACTCAGCCCCGAAACCATCGAGCACAAACTCTACGAGCAGCTCCAGATCTCCGAAGGGATCGCGATCGCCCGGGTGCCTGACAAGAACCGGGGCGACGGGGTGCTGTTGAGCTATGTACAAACAAACGGGTTCGACCAAATACGGCTCAAGAAAACAGCCAGCGAAATCCTTGAGCATGCAGGGCTCAGTGTGGGCAAAGCCCTGCACTTGATGCCTGTCGATGCGCTGCCGACGACCGGATCAGGAAAGGTCCAGCGTTCCAAGCTCACCGAGCTCTTCGAGAATCAGCGAGCCCAAAAGAAAACCACACAACCGACAGCCCTGACCGATTCTGCCTCAAGCAACAGCAATGATGATCTGGAATCCAAACTGGTGTCCGCGTGGAGCAGCGTGCTCGAAGATGATGAAGTCTCGTTGCACACTTCGTTCTATGAACATGGCGGCGATTCACTCTCCTCGATCGCACTCATGCTCTCGCTCGAACGGATGCACATCGACCGGGCGACCATCGCACGGATCTTCGACGGCGAGACCATCGCCCAGATCGTCGCATCACAGGACGCAGAACACACAGCCGCCCGCATCCCCCGGACCAACGAGCGGATTGCCAGCGACACGATCAACTCCGTCCGAGGGATCCTGGTGCTGCTGCTGATCTGGATTCATTTCTCGCCCGGGCTCTGGGAGCGATTGCCTGTTTCGTCCGATCGGATCAACACCCTGCTCAACCCGATCAACCGGATGGGCACGCCCGGCTTCGCGATCGTCTTCGGGCTCGGGGTTGGGTATTTCTTTATGCACCAGATGGATCAGAAATCATCTGGGGTATTCAAACGCATCCGCCTTGCCACGATAATGATCTTAACAGGAATGGTTGCATTGGGTGCCTTTAAGTTCGCCCATATCAAGATCACCAAGACCGAGCTCGCGGTCCCGATGATGAGCGTGCTGCTCTATTCGGTATTGCTGTATTACCTGCTCGCGGTCTGGAGCATCCCGCTCTGGCACCGCCTGCTCAGGTCAACCAAACACCGAGTGGCCTCTTCGTTGATCATCGCCGCGCTGTGCTTTGCGGTTCATCTGGCGCTCGCACGATTGGTCGATCATCAAACATACAAAAATGGATTCGCGGAACTGGTCAGCCTGATGCTGTTCGCCAAGTACAACTACTTCCTGATGACCGGAACCGTCATGCTCGGGGTTGCCGCGGGCGCGTTATTCCGCCAGACCGTGCACAGTATCAAAGAGCACGCCGGGAAGTACATTGCTTTTGGACTTGGTTTGATCGTGCTCTCAGTCGTCGCGACTTTCATAAGCGGTCATGCCCAAGGCTGGCTCACCCTGGGCACCCCGACCGTCACCATGATCATCGGGTACTACGGAGTGATCCTCGTTCTCCTAGGAATCATGATCCTGCTTCTCGAGAAAAGCTCAAGAGACGGGCTCGTCTCGATCGGTATCGCGATCCTGGCAGCCTGCGGCATCCTCTCATTACCAATGTTCATCAGCCACGAGCTCGTATTGCCCTCGATCGATATCCTCAAATCACTCGGCGCCCCATCCAGCCTGGCTCTCTTGGGTTGCCTGGGACTCTTCTTCATTGTGGCTGCGTACTTCATCCGCCGAGTGATGCGTATCTATTGATGCTCACTCTTTGGGAATAAGTCCACGCTCGGCAAGGTCACGAATTAACAGATCCACAGATTCAGCGACATCAAGCTCACCGGTGTTCACGACGATTTCTGGATTCGTCGGTGATTCGTACGGGTCGTCGATCCCGGTGAAGCCCTTGATCTCTCCGGATCGGGCTTTTTTGTAGAGCCCCTTGGGGTCGCGCTGCTCGCAGATCTCGATCGGGGTATTGATGAAGGCCTCGATGAACTCGATGCCCGCATCCGCGTGGATCTGGCGGACGCGATCACGATCAGCCTGGTAGGGCGAGATAAAACTCGATATCGTCACGAGCCCCGCGTCGGCCATCAATCGGGCGACCTCGCCGACTCTTCGGATGTTCTCTTGGCGATCGTCGGCCGAGAACCCAAGGTTCGCGTTGAGCCCGTGTCGGATGTTGTCGCCGTCGAGTCGATAGGAGAGCACGCCGCGATCGGCGAGGGCTTTCTCGAGCGCGACGCCGACGGTTGATTTGCCAGAACCCGAGAGCCCGGTGAGCCAGAGCGTGCAGCCGCGATGGCCGAGCATTTTAGCGCGGTCTTTCCGAGATACATCGCCATCGTGCCAGACGATGTTGGTCGATGTATTCGATGATGTCTGCTCAGGTTTCGGCTTCGTCATCGTTGGCTCCATGCTCGATTCGATCGCACAGACGCGACCAATGCCCAACAATATCGGCATATCAATGCACCGGCCTGATTTTCACCCAGAGCCACACGGATTTTGGTCTATACTTCTGCTCAATCATGGGCCCGATCGCACCAAATCGCTCGTTCTTTCGAGCGGATCGGTCGATAGGAACCATACCGACAGTCGCCGCTAAACGACCGATAACAAGCCTGTTTCAAGAGCACCCCGGCCCACACCATGAACGCACACTACCGCCTGACCCATCTCAAAGCGCTCGAAGCCGAGGCGATCCACATCATGCGTGAGGTGGCCGCCCAGTTCGAGAAGCCCGCGTTGATGTTCTCGGGCGGCAAAGACTCGATCGTCATGGTGCGCCTTGCCCAAAAAGCCTTCCGCCCGGCCAAGTTCCCCTTCCCGCTCCTGCACATCGACACCGGGCACAACTTCCCCGAAGCGCTCGCCTTCCGCGATCAACTCGTCGAGGACATCGGCGAACGCCTGATCGTCCATAAGGTGCAGGACCTGATCGATCGCGGCGACGCGGTCGAGGACGCCGGGCCGTTCCCGTCGCGCAACCGCGCCCAGATCCCAACGCTGCTCGACGCGATCGAGAAATACGAGTTCGATGCGCTCTTCGGCGGCGCTCGGCGCGACGAAGAAAAAGCCCGCGCCAAAGAACGCATCTTCTCCTTCCGCGACGACTTCGGGCAGTGGGACCCCAAGAACCAACGCCCCGAGCTCTGGAACCTGTACAACGGGCGTCACCAGATGGGCGAGAACATCCGCGTGTTCCCGATCTCGAACTGGACCGAGATGGATGTCTGGCAGTACATCATGCTCGAGCAGATCGAGATCCCCGATCTGTACTTCTCGCACGAGCGCGAGGTCGTCGAACGCCGAGGACAGCTCGTGCCCGTGGGCGACGATCCGTTCGGCCCGCGCGAGGGCGAAAGCGTGACCAAGCGCACTGTCCGGTTCCGCACCGTGGGCGATATGAGCTGCACGGCCGCGACGGATTCGCCCGCGAGCAATCTTGAAGAGATCGTCGCGGAGGTCGCCGCGGCTCGTGCGTCGGAGCGCGGCGCACGCATGGACGATAAGAACAGCGAAGCCGCGATGGAAGACCGCAAGAAGGAAGGGTACTTCTAGCACATGAGTGACCATCCGCCATCAACCGATTTCTCGGCCGATCCAAACGCCAACACGGGCATGGATTTCTCGACCGACGCGTACCTCGACATGGACCTGCTCCGCTTCCTGACCTGCGGCTCCGTCGACGACGGCAAGTCCACGCTCATCGGACGCCTGCTCTACGATTCCAAATCGATCTTCGAGGACCAGCTCGAAGCCGCAGAGTCCGCATCGATGAGCCGGGGCGACGAGCGCATGAACCTGGCGCTGCTGACCGACGGTCTTCGCGCCGAGCGCGAGCAGGGCATCACGATCGATGTCGCGTACCGCTACTTCGCCACACCCAAGCGCAAGTTCATCATCGCCGACTGTCCGGGCCATGTGCAGTACACCCGCAACATGGTGACCGGCGCGTCGACGGCCAACCTCGCGCTGATCCTCATCGACGCACGCCACGGCGTGATCGAACAAACCCGCCGACACTCGTTCATTACTTCATTGCTCCGCATCCCGCACCTGGTCGTGTGCGTCAACAAGATGGACCTGGTCGATTGGTCAGAGGACGCGTACAACAAGATCCGGGAAGACTTCGAGCAGTTCGCCGCCCGGTTCGAGATCAACGACATTACCTTTATCCCGCTCTCAGCACTCACCGGCGACAATGTCGTCAACCGCTCCAAGAACATGGACTGGTTCCAGGGCCCGTCGCTGCTGCATCACCTTGAGTCGGTGCACATCGCCGGCGATCGCGACATGATCGATCCGCGCTTCCCGGTGCAGTGGGTCGTGCGTCCGCAGTCCGACGAGTACCACGACTACCGTGGATATGGCGGCCAGGTCGCCTCGGGCGTGTTCCAAGTCGGCGACGAGGTCGTCGCGCTGCCATCGGGAATGGAATCGAAGATCAAGTCGATCGATATCGGCGGGGTTGAGCAGCGGTACGCCACGCCGCCTCAGAGTGTGTCGATCCAGCTCGAAGACGACATCGACATCTCCCGCGGCGACATGCTCTGCCGACCCAACAACAAACCGATCTCCGGGCAGGACATCGACGCGATGCTCGTCTGGATGACTGACACCCCGATGAAGCCGGGCAAGAAGTACACCATCCGCCATACCTCCAACGAGGTCCGCTGCATCATCAAATCCCTGCACTACCGCATGGACATCGAGACCCTGCACCGCGACGAGAGCGTTGAGTCTTTGGGGCTCAACGAGATCGGGCGGGTCTCGCTGCGGACAACCAAGCCGTTGTTCTTTGATCCCTACCGCCAGTGCCGGGCGACGGGCAGCTTTATCGTCGTCGACGAGCAGACCAACAACACGGTCGGGGCCGCGATGATCATCGGCGAAACCAGTTAAATTCGCCTCTGGGATTCGCCCCGCTCGCCTATCCTTGCTGCATGTCAAAGAGCACGCCCAAGGGCATCAATATCCGCATCCTCTCGATCGGCACGCTGGCCGCCCACCCGCTGTGGGATGAGCGTCACCCGGTGCGCACCGGGCACGCGACCACCACGCTGATCCAGTCGGGCGATGCCAAGATCATCGTTGACCCGGGCCTGCCCGCCCCCGCGCTCAAGGCCCGGCTCGGCGAACGCGCCGGGATCTCCCCCGACGAGATCACGCATGTCTTCTTGACGAGTTTCCACCCGGAATGCCGGGGCGGGATCGAGCTCTTCACCAAAGCGAAATGGCTGATCAGCGAGAAGGAACGCGAAACCGTCGGCATCCCCATCGCCCAATCGCTTGCGCGCCTGGCCGACACGAGAGAACTCGCCGAGCAAGCCGGCGAAGCCTTCGAGCAAGACCAACGGACGATGTTCGAGGTGCTCCAGCACGACATCGCGATTCTTTCGCGATGCGCCGCTGCGCCCGATTCGATTATCGATGAGGTCGATCTCTTCCCGCTCCCCGGTTTTTCCGCCGGCATGTGCGGCTTGATCATCAGCGAGCCCGCACGCACCACGCTCATCTGCGGCGACGCCATCCCCACTAGCGAGCACATCGACCAGGGCAAGGTCCTGCCCACATGCGCCGATCGAGCAGCCGCCCAGGAGAGCTTCAAAGAAGCGATCGAGATCGCCGATGTGCTGATCTGCGGACGCGACAACATGGTCATCAACCCGACCAAACGCGGGATCTAATCCCTCGATTACAAGATCGGCATCCATGTACGCTGCGACCTACGCTTGTGCATGAACATTCTCCTCACCAACGACGACGGCATCGATGCTCCGGGCATCGAAGCACTCCACGCCCAGCTCGTTGGGTCCGACCACCATCCTGATGCATTGGGCGAGGTCTTCACCGTCGCCCCGCTCACGGCTCAGTCCGCAACCTCGCACGGGATCACCTACCACTCGCCGTTGATGACCAGGCCAACCAAGATCAACGGGCATCCCGGGACGGCTGTCGATGGGCGACCCGCGGACTGCACCAAGCTCGCGCTGACCAACCTCTATCCAGAAGCCCACGGCCAAGGCTCGCGCCCTGATCTTGTTGTGTCGGGCATGAACGCCGGAGCCAACTGCGGGATCAATGTGCTCTACTCGGGCACGGTGGCCGCCGCGATCGAAGCCGCCTTCTTGGGTGTCCCGGCCATTGCTGTTTCGCTGCATCTCGATCGCGAGCTTGATACCGATCGCCCGAACCCGGATTACGACTTCGCCGCCCGCGTGGCGCGTCGCGTCATCGACCAGCTCATCGCGGGTGGATTGCCCAGCGCCCATGAGATGCTCTCGATCAATATCCCCGCGACAGGTCGACTCGTTGAGGACGCTGAAGTGGTGGTCTGTCCGATGAATACCCACGCCATGATCGACCGCTACGACGAGCGCTCCTCGCCCCACGGCGATCGGTACTTCTGGGCCTCGGGCAGCGGGCTGGATTTTTATGGCGCAGACGAAGGCACCGATGTACCGCTCTTGCTCGAGGGGAAGATCACCGTCACGCCGTTATCGTTCGACATGACTCATTACGCCCGCATGCAGTTCTGGAACGATCGCGTTCAATAAAAACGACCGATTGTCCGCGAAGAACAATCGGCCGATGCGCTCTCCGAGCATGTGTGTTTTGTTTAGTCGGTTGCGGCGTTGATCTCTTCGACCAGCTTGGTCACCAGATCGGTGATCATCGCGTCGGTCAGCTTGAGATCATCAACGACTTCCTTGTGGATTTCAAGCGTCGGGTTATCCAGCTTGAACCCGCCGTCGATCATCGAAGCGATGATGTCCGCGGCGTGCACGATGTACACGATCTTTTTGGTCTCGCTTGGTGCCTCGGTCGGGTTGTGATGGAAACCCGCGGCCGCCACGAACGGTGCCGGGAACTTCCACTTCTCGCAGAGCCCCTTGCCGAAGTCCTGATGGTTGGCACCGAAGATTTCTTCCTCGGTATCGAGCAATGAAACCGTCGGCGTGCCCGAGCTATCTGCATTACAACGATCGAGCGCGTCGATCAGGTTGGTGCGATCGTACTGCATCTCGACCATGATCCCGATGTCGTGGATCAGGCCCGCGAGGTATGCCTCGTCGCCGAGCCCGAGCCCGAGACGATCAGAGATCATCTTGCACGCGATCGCGACCGCGTTGGAGTGGTCCCAGAGTTCTTTAGCGCTAAAGAACGGGGTGAGCTCGCCGCCGCGGAAGAGCTTGGCCAGCGATGCAGCGATCGCGATGTTCTTGACCGCGTTGAGCCCCAGCATCACGATCGCCCGGTTGATCGAAGCGATCTGACCGGGCAAGCCGTAGAACGATGAGTTGACGACCTTGAGGATGCGTGAGCACAACGCCGGGTCGTTGCTGATCACCTCGTGGAGGTCCTGAGCCGAGCTCGACGGGTCCTCGACGAGCTCGATGATTTTGAGCGTGACTTCTGGGAGCGTCGCGATATGCGAGATCTCTTTGAGTGCACCGGCGACGGATGTTTCACGCTGTTCCTGAGTAGTAGACATTCATTACGCTCCCGAGTGTGGATTCTGTGTACGCCCTGACATCGGCGCCAGCGGCCAGCAACTTTCGTGATGGTCACACAATCCGGACAGAAACGGGTTGATGAGCACCAGAGCCGCGCACAGAAAGTACGAGCAAGTCCCGATAACACGACCGGACCTCCGCAATGCTGCCAGAGACGGGTTCGTTCAACTGGATCAAAAAGAATGAGCTCAGAATCGGGCTCAGAAGGCGTTCTGCTTGCGGACAAACCCCGGGGCATCGAACGCGGTCTGCGCCAAGATTTCGGCGATCCGCTCGCCCGTGTGCCCATCGCCGAAGGGATGCGATCCCCGCTGAGCCTGATCGTCTGTGATCTGATCGAACGCCTTGCGAATTGAAGCTGAGTCTTCATCGCAATGTGCCGTCCACCCGTCGCACCGCTCGCGCCCGGACTGACGATCGCCGATATCCACGCTCGGGCACCTGATCACGCTGCATTCGATCAGCCCGGCCGACGAGTTGCCCACCAGCGCACCGCCGCCATCAGCTACCCTCTTGAGCAAGCCCACGAACTGCCCGCGAACGAGCTGCGGATATACGAGCACATCGATCGGTGCCGACTCGATCGCGTTCATGATCCCGCGTCGTCCGGGGTCCAGATTCGGATGCAGCACCAGCAGCCGTTTATCCTCGAAGGCCTTGAACACCTGCTCGATCGCGCGTTGTTCTTGTTCATCCTCGCGCCCGATCGGGTGCATCAGCATGACGACCTCGGGTGAGCCGAGCTCGCTGTACGCCGCATCGCCCATACTGGGTATTTCGTCGAGCCCATCGGCCGCCGACGAACCAACCACATGCACACGCGACGGGTCTTCGCCCATCTGGATGATCCGGTCCGCGCTCGTTTGGGTCGCGGGGAAATGCAGGTTCGCGAGCTTGGTGATCGCGTGGCGCATCGCCTCGTCCGCCACGCCCTCGGCCCGGTCGCCGCCATGAATATGCACCAGCGGATACCCGCCGATGCTCGCTGCCGAAGCCGCGGCGAAAGCCTCGATCCGATCCCCAAGCACCACCACACAATCCGGATCGTTCATCTCCAACGATCGCCCGAACCGCGAGATGCCCTTGCCCAGCGACTCAACATCGGCCAACCGCCCGACCTTTCCGGCCGTCTGCATCGGGATCGAGTCCGCGATCCCAAACTCCGCTTTCACTTCGCGAAAAGTCACCGCCGGCTGCACCAAGTGCGAACCCGCGACGACCACGCGCAGCTCGCAGTTGTCCTGCCCATGCACCGCGTACATGACCGGTCTTAAGAGCCCGAACTCCGCGCGGGTCCCGGTGACGATCATGATTTTTTTGAGCTGCTCAGACATTCAAGATCCTCTTGCACAATCGGTACATCCGCCTCAATCGCACGCGTGGCGATTCGGCCAACGACTGTATCGATCTCGTACGCCAATATCCCGGTGCCGGGGCGTTTGATCGTGAGCATCTCGCGGGTGATGACTGTGCCTACAGGTATCGCTTTCATGCTCACAACGGATTGGCGAGCGACTTCCCGAACATCTCGTTCGCAATCAAGAACCTCTTTCATTGATTCAATCTGAGCAACTTGCCACCCAAGAAATCGATCTTCGGCTTCAGGGAATTCTACTTCTCTGGCCCATCTTTTTGCTGCAGCGACTTCAATCGTCTCAGAATTCTGATCCTTCAGATATGTAACCCACGCCCTACCTTGCACACCCCGCCGTGCACTCTGGATGTATTTAGGTAGCTGACCAACCAAAATGGATGCTTGGTGATCAGGCCCCTTCCTTGTCCGATCGTCAGTCACATGCTTTTCAAGAATACATGCACCTGCCGCCACGGGTATATTTGCATGCCGGGTAGCGAGCTGATGATCACTGAATCCAGTAGGCAGACCGGTTGCGTCTGCGATTGCGAGTATCCCACCTGATGCTGTCTCAGGAGCCGGGTAAGAACTCACACACTGCAACACCGCCAAACGATCCTTCGCGTCAGCAAGCCACCCAACCGCCCGCACCACCTCATCAAGCTCACTGGCCCCCGTGCTCACAATCATCGGCTTCCCCGTCGCCATCAACGCCTCAAGCAACGGCCAGTTCACAATGTCCGGGCTCGCCGTCTTGTACGCATCCCACGCCAGGGTCTCGGCGGTCTCCACCAGCTCCGTGCTAAACACCGTCACGATCGCGTGGATGCCCCGCTCGTGCGCACGATCGACGATCAACGCCATCTCGTCGATGGCCAGCTCTAATCGCTTGAGCATCTCGATCGGATCGGTCTCGCCGGCGTTCTTCTGGTAGGCCGCAAGCTTGGCGGCTTTGCTCATCAAGCGATCGGTCTCAAAGAACTGCAGCTTCACCGCGTCCGCGCCCGCGTCAGCCGCGGCATCGGTCAGTTCGAGCGCGCGGGCAACCTCGCCGTCGTGGTTCACACCAATCTCGGCGATGACATACGGCGGGTGATTCACCCCGATCTTCCGCTCACCGATCTGCATAGACCGCTCGCTCTCTGAGGACCGCATCGGCCACGATCTGATCGATCCGCGTATCGATATCGATCACGGCCCCGTGCTCAGTGATGATCCCGCGTCGATCGTTGCCCAAGAAACAGTGGGGCCCAGCGGGCGCACCAACGGTTCGCATCAACGCCTCGCCGGTGAGGGCGATCACCCCGCCATCGGGCACATGGGCGCTGGGCAGGTCTTGGCGGCGGAAACAGTTGTGATACAGCACCTCGCCCTCCCAGGGCGTCACGCCCCCGGCTTCATCGACCTTCACCGTCCACCACGGATGGTGCTTGCCGACCTGCGCATAGCTCTGCACGCTGTCGCAGCCGGTGGTGACAAGCCGATCGATCGCTTGATCAATTAGCCCGGCCGGACGAACCGGCACATTGGCATACAGAATCACGATCGGTACTTTCGGCGACCCAATCGCCTGATACGCATGGCGAGCCGCGTCATCAATTGTTGCCGTGTCGTGTGCAAGTTCTGGTGGACGATCAACGACCGCGCATCCCATCGCATCCGCAATCTCGTTGACCTGAGCATCATCCGAAGACACCACTACCTGTGCAACACTCTTGGATTGCAGCGCATCCTCGATCGTCCACTGCACGCACGCCTGCCCGGCGACCATCGCCGAGTTTTTCCAGGGCAAACCCTTCGAGCCCGCGCGGGCGAGCACGATCGCGACCGCATTCTTTGTGTCCTCTGTTTGATTCATGCCGCGTGTTCTTCTTCGGTGCGTCGGGTGTTCGCTTTGGGCTCGATCTGGACCGAGCTCAACGCCTCGCACATCCGCTTATAGGCAACCTCGATCCCCAGCTCAAATGCATTGATCGATCGGATCGGCTCACCAGAGCGATCGACCACGATCCCATCGCACCGGATCCGCATCGTGGCGCGGTCGAGGTGGCGCTGACGCGCCGCCGGGATCGGCAAGGGGTTGATCCGCTGCTTTTCATCTTGCTTCGTCATTGGATCGATCACCGCGCTGCCGCAGAGCATGAGCCACTTGTCGTAGAAGCGTTCGAGATCGCCATACACCGCATCGCACCGCGTCATCCGAGGCACCAGCCACAGATGCTCGCTTTGATCGTTCCCCATGGCATCAAAGATCCCCTGCAAACGATCGTACACATCCTCGAGCCGATCCTGCCCGGTCAACTCCTGATAGGTCGCCCGGTCCTCGGCCAGCACATCGACCGAGAGCACATCGATCCCGGATTCAAAGAAGGCCTCGGTCTCGACCCCGCTGCACAACAAGTCTGTCCGCAGCTCAACGCACGCGATCCCGTCTTCCTTGGCGAGCTGCGCAAAGCTCATCGCCTGCGGGTGCATCAACGGATCGCCGACCCCGTCAAAGACCACCGCGACATCCTCGCGGAGCGAACCCGCATCCTTGAGCAACGCGTGCGCATCTTCGAGCGTGAGCACGGTGCGCTCAACGGACTCGATCGATCCACGCTTCCACGCGCCCCAGTCGCCGCCGATCATGCGCCCCGTACAGGTCTCAAGCACGATGGTGCGCGGACACTTGGGACGCATCTGCTTGCTCGCGTCAGCGATCGCTTGCACGCAGGCGACCGCGTCGCTGCTGATCCATTCTTCTGTTTCGTTCTCTTCGAGCAACGCGTACGCCCGCGCGATGCGCTCGATCCGCTCATCGCTGTCGGCGATCACCCGCAGACCCGCGTCACGAACCACCGGCTCGATCTCGACGCACATGCCTTTAGCGATCGGATCAAACTGAGGCACCGTCGGGATATACCCAACCAGCGCTCCGATCGTCGCGAAATGGTTTCGGCGTTTGGTTTCTGTGTTTTCCAATGTCTGGGCAAGCGAATCGAGCGTCACCCGATCGACCACCATCGTTCCGATCCCCGGCACCGCCTGCGAGAACGCGATCCGCTTCTCGCTGTCCTGGTGACGATACCGCGCCACGGTCTCGTCGACGAACCTTGGATCAACCATCGCCCAGTCTGCGCCGACGATCGCGCACGCGTCGATCGCGTGCTCGCGCATGACCTGTGAGACCAAGCCGATCTCAAACTGCTCGTCGTACACACCCAGCATCCCGATCGACCCACGCCAGCACTCGCCCGATTGCACCCGGGCCGAGCCGACCATCGACGCATGGGCACGGAACCGCTGTGGATCAACCCCGATGATACGGACTGCTCCACTGAGCACCCGATGCCCCGCCAGTGTTCGGATCGCGTCCGGATCGGGCGTGACGATGGTGATGTCGTCGATGGCGGTGCATTGTGCGAGCCGATCGAGTGTGAGTTCAAGGGCATTGTGCCCGTCGAACACCGCTCGCCCGAGATCCCGCTTGGTGCCCAAGCCCCCGAACTCCGGATCGGCCATCACCAACACATGCACACACTCGCGTCGTCCTTCGACTGTCGAGCTCGACGCACCGGGCTCACTCTTGATTTCTGTTGAGATCGGCTCCGCGTGGCTGTTCGATTTCTTCTCGCCCCGCCCTTCAAGCACCGACAACGCGTCGCCGAGCTGCGTCACCACGCTCTTGGCCGCGTCTTGCGTCCACTGCACATTGGTGATGTCGCGTTCGATCTGTAGGCGCTGGCGATCCAAAGCCGAAGCACCCGCATCCATCTCGATCGATCGATCCCGCTTCATCCGATTGAGCACACCCACCTGGTTGACCGCCTCGCATATGGCGTAGGCCGAGTCCAACCCGCGGACCTGCTCGCCGTTCTTTTGCACCTGCCCGATAAGCTTGCCCACCCGGCGCTGATCGCTGTGACACTTGATCATCTGCCCGAGCTGATCGATCGTCTGCTCGCTCAGGTACACAATCCGCTCGCAGTCCTGAATCACCTTCGTGATCCGATCGCACACCTTCGTGCGATGCTCACTTTTTTCTTCCCGATCGTGCCGAGTTGTCGGCACCGTGATTGGCTCGCGTGAGCCGTGCAACGCCAGCGCCTCGCGCAGGGTCATCACGCGGGTGTGCTGCTTGCATACGCCGCCCTCGCTGGCATCGATGATCGTCCGCCCCGCGAGCGTGTCCTTCTGGAAGTCCGCCTCGAACTGAGCGAGGTAGGTGGACATCTGTTCATCGAGGTAGATCGGGCGATCGTGGATATCCGTGCGCTCGCGCAGGAACCCACGCATCCGTACGATCCGCTGCCACTCCATCATCTCGATCGTGTTGTGAGCACTCAGCTCCCCGCCCCACACCTGATGGATCGCTGCGCCCGCTGCGTAGTACTGCCCGTCGGTGAAACCCAGATCCTGCCCGATGAAGATCACCGGATCACAGCCCAAGTACCGCGCGAAGTAGTAGCACAGATGCGCCACCGTCCCGCCCTTGTCGAGTTCGCCCATATCGCGCGCAAGCTCATCGCCGAGCATGCGATCGAGCAGCTCGTCGCCCACACACACCACCTCGCCCGGGAAAGCATCGAGGATCGCGGGGTTGGCCTTGGGTTCGACGATCAATCGGATCCCCTCGACATCGTCAGCGGTGAGTCCTTCATAAAATCTTTTGCTGATTTCGTGATAATCCAGAGCCGCCACAAAGTGAGGCTTGATCCCCCGCGCGAGCATCTGCTTGAGCACCGTCTGCACCGCAATAATCACCACCGAGTCGCGCACGCCCGGCTCGCCAAGCTGATCAAGGTTCCGCTCCAGGCTCGGGCCCGCTGAAACGACCACGGCCGCCTTGCCAACGCACGCATCCTTGAGCGACGCGACGCCCGCGCTGGTGGTGTAGTGATCCAGGTTGTTGATCAGGTTGCGGAAGCTGATCTGCGAGTTGGCCAGCGCCGTCACCACATGGGTCCGCGCCGCGCGCATCACATTGCCCAGCGCCTCGCCGAACCGCCCGCCGCTCGTCGCCAAGCGCGCCTTGCTCGGCGGATGATACAGAATCTCCACCCCCAGCCCGACGACCGCTTCGATCCCGCTGAACATTTGCGAGAGCGTCGCCGAGTCCTGCGCGTCCGTCACCAGATAGAACCGCCCGCTCGAAAAGAGTTCGGCATAGTCCAACCGCCCGAGCACCGATCGCAGCAGGGCAACATCAGGCTCGAAGCACACGACGATGCCGCAGTGGCCGATGGACTCAAGCAGCACCGGGCAGTGATAGCCCATCGCGAACCCGACCACGGCGCAGCATGCCGAGTTGGTCGCGTCGAACTTGCCCGCGAACTTGCGAGCCTCGCTCATTGGCCGGCGCTTGGACCCCATCGCCACGCCGTCGAGTTCGACCGTCTCAACGCCTTCATCGGTTTCGATAAACCGGACCGCATCGCTCGCCCGAGCCGCGCGGATCGCGCCGGCCGCCTGCGGGCTGCGATACGACAGCGCCGTCATGTTCTTTTCGAAGAGCTCCGGGTCAAATCCATGATCAAAGTCACCGCCGTCGGCTCCGTGATCGTTGGGGCTCCCCAAGGTAAAGTTAAACTGATCATCGAACATCTAGACGCTCCCGGTGCGTTGTGCAGTATCGCCGCGTGTGAGGCGTTCATCCAGAGCGGGCGCACCGCCCCCGCAAACGCCTCAGTCTCCGGGAATTATCGGCCCTTGGGCACCGTTCGCTCCATATTCCATGGAACCAATCGCCCGAACGAGCCCTATACCATACAGGGCACCTGCCGACTCCCGCCCACAACCCATCCCAAAGAAGCCTCGCCATGCAAAGCAACATCATGTTCAACGATCAAGACCTCCCCGCGCTCCCCGATCAGGGTCCGCTGGAGATCTACCTCTACCAATCACCACTGATCACAGCCCTCGCGTGCGTCGCCATCGGGATCATCATTTTCGGCGCACTCCGCCACACCAAGCACGCCCGCAAGGTCGGCTTACCAGCCCTGATGATCGGCTTCGTCGCCGGCGGCGCCATCTACCTCATCGGCTCGATGGTCGTCACCGACCACGAGCACCTCTAGGCCCGCTCAACCATGCTCGTCCAAGCCGCGGCTGCCGGCGACGCCCAAGCCCTCGATGGCTTGCTCGATGACCAGGTCCATATCCAGACCGCTTTCGCGGCTCAGACCGGCAAAGATCGCATCATCACCCTGGCCAGCACCCGGGCCGCCCCGATCATCAACTCGGCTGCGTCCAAAGAAGTCCGCGCCGGCCTCTACGGCGACCAAGTCGCCCGCACCCAGATCAAAGTCCGCGTTGATGGCGACATGCTCCCATCGAACAGCTGGTGGACAATCGACTGGACCCGCCCGAGCACCGAGTCCGATCTCTGGGTCGCCACGCGGATCGAACCGATCTGGATCCAGGGCTTCTCGAACCCCGCCGGAAACTAAACGGGAACTAAAAACACCGGAAACAGGCGGAATCTGGCATTTATTTGTTCGGGATCCCGACAAGCTGGCTCGATTGCATCCGTGTAATCTTCCCGCTCTCAGTCCGCAGCGTCTCATTGACCCCCTGCCCGTTGACCAGATTATGCGGGAAACGCTCACGCATATCCCGCAGCATCCGCGACTCCATCGGCGGCAGCGTCGTCGCATCAAAGTCACGCTCGCCAAAAACACCGACCGTCACCATGCTCCGGGCCGGCGCGTGGTAATAGAACGCCATCACCCCATCCTTGCGCAGCTCCCGCACCGCTTCCTCGGCCGCGAGCCGATACTCGGCAAGCTCCTTGGCCTTGGGTGCCTGAAAATCCGCCCGCCCATAAATCCCGATCTGCAGGGTATAAATCGCCAGATCGCCGTAGCGGTCTTTGACCAATCGCAGGTCGTACGACGCGTTAGATCCACGCAAGTCATCACTCGTCGGCGGCGTGATGATCGCCGACGGGAACAAAACGATCCCCATCTTGCGGATCCCCCGGATCCGGTTCAGGTCTTCCACCGCCTTAGGATCCGTCCGATTCAGGTACCTCCCATACGCGATCACATACCCCTCGGGGCGCTTATCGATAAACGCCTCCTTGAGCCCGCCATCCACCTGCACCGCCAGCAGCTTGGCCTTCGCTTGCTCGATCGAGTTGCCCGCATTCACCAGCACGATCGACCAGCCCTTGATGCTCGGGTCGTCGAGATCGATCGAGCCGTCGCCTGATCGCTCATTGGCACTCCGCTGGGCGCCATCGGGCGCAAAGACCGCGCCAGACCGATCGGTATAAGCTTGCTGCTTCGCCTGTGGATTCGGCTGGGATGCCGGCTCAGTGCGTGGCTGGTCACCGCCACACCCAGCGAGCAAAACCCCCGCAAGTCCTGCAAAGAGCACCGCTTTGGAACCCTGGCTGATCGGCTGTGCAAAAAACTTCGCACACCCGAACAAACTAAAAACTCCCTTGTGATGGGTACTTTCGGAGATCGATGAGAAATTCATGATTTTCATGGGCAGGTCCCGATGGGTGTTATACTTTGTAAATGATTTTCTATCCATGCTTTACGGCACATGAGCGAAATTCAATTGTTTTTTCAGTGATCCGAGATGATGCGTCGATACACAACTCAAGGGATGGTTGGAACACCAGTTTCAACAACAACATGTAGTAGGTGTCCGGTGGTGGGCACAATACGAAGTATTGACAGGATACTAGAAAGAGGCATTTTTTATGAGTGACATTTCTCCAATCAGCACATCGAACACGCGTCGAGCGGGGCGGATCACAACCGATCCGGCAAGCCGAGCGTCAACGATCCAAACGCAGAACGCTGAAGATGTCCGGGGCCGTGGTGGGGCTCGGACATCAGATCAGGTCGAGTTCTCGAGCGTAGCGCAATACCTGAGCCAGCTCCAGTCCGAGCCGGCCCCGCGCACCGATCTGATCAACCGCGTCAAAGCCGAGATCAGCTCCGAGACCTATCTGACAGACGAGAAGCTCTCAGCCGCGGCTGGCGAACTCCTCGATGATATCAACCTCGGGCTCTGATCCGTACGATCTAAAACTCCGCCAACTGTTCATTTTCCGGATCGTCGTCACGCAAGTGTCGGCGATTTTTTTACGCCGATTCGTATTCCTCTACGCACTTGATCACTCGCCGGTTCATCGCAAACAAGTCCGGATCACCCGGCATCCCTCGTGGTGCGTTTCAATATCACGCGCCATCCCCTCGCCCACATCCCCGAGCACAAACAGCGTCGATCCACTCCCTGACACATGAACGGGCACATGATCGAGCATCGCCGAGATCGAACGCCGAAGCTCGACAAGCTCGGGAGAAACGCACTCAGCCGCCGGCCCAAGATCATTGAACAAGCTTGAAGCATCCAGCTCCCCAGATCGTGCAATCGTTCGTACACGCTCCTCATCCAAGATTCGCCCAGGCTCCTGGCCCACCAGCTCATCAAACGCCCCATACACCTGCCCCGTATGGCACCCAAAGCCGGGCACAATCAGCGTGAGTGGGGCACCATCGAATCTCTGGCTTAGTCGCGTGATCCGATCGCCGACACCTTCGACGAGCGCCGGGCGTGGGATCAGGCGATCTGCTTGCAGCCCATCAATAAAGAACGGGATATCCGACCCGAGCCCCAGCGCGATTCCGACCAGTTGACTCTGCGTGAGGTTCAAACCAAACAACTCATTGAGCCCCACCAGCACCCCGGCCGCATCCGCCGAACCACCACCAAGCCCACCCCCCGCCGGGATCGATTTCCGCACAGAGATCTGGACATCCAACGCACGCCCAATCTTCGTTTCGACCGCCCGGTGCGCCTTGCTCACCAGATCATCCTCGGGTGCCCAAGCCACCGGCTCGTCTCCGCCCGAATCTCCAGTTTCAGTCCCGGCCCACACAATCGAATACCCAGATCCAGACCCCGGCGATCGTCGAACAATCTCCACCTCATCACTCAGATCAATCGCGTGCATCCAAGAGCAGATCGGGTGCATCCCGCTGGACGCATCCACCCGATCGACCGCCAGCGCGAGGTTCACCTTCGCATGCACGAAAGTCCGAAAAACTCGAATTTGATCTTTCTGTGTATTCTCAACATCCATCTCCAAACTCTAGCGCACCCCAGCGACGACGCGTGCGTACCTAGAATGATTCGTTCTTCGCCACTCCTTGGCGACACCCTTCCATAGGAGGCTCCCATGACCACCAACAACTTCATCGTCCAAGACCTCGTCAACGCGATGGAACACCTCGCCCCGCTCAAGCACGCCGAGTCATGGGACAAGGTCGGGCTCCAGCTCGGCGATCCCAACCGCGCCATCACCGGGCCAATCCTCCTGACCATCGACCTCTCCGAACGCGTCCTCCAAGAAGCGATCAACCTGAGCGCCAGCGCCATCGTCGCCTACCACCCGCCGATCTTCCATCCCCTCGAAGCCCTCACCGACGCGACCCACACCGAGCGCATCATCCGAGGAGCCGCCGAAGCCAACATCGCGATCTACTCGCCCCACACCGCCCTCGACGCCACCATCCACGGCGTCACCGACTGGCTCTGCGAAGGCATCAGCGCCAAACCCAACCAAGCAACACCCAACATCATCCAGGGCGACTGCCGGGCGCTCTCACCCTCCACCGGCGGCGACCCGAGCCGCGAAGTCAAGGTCATCACCTTCGTGCCCAGCGCGCAGGTCGATGAGCTCCGCAATGCCTTAGGCACCGCGGGCGCCGGCGGGATCGGCAACTATCGGCTCTGCTCGTTCAACACCCGAGGCGAGGGCACCTTCATGCCTCAAGAAGGCGCAGAACCAACCATCGGCGAGATCGATACCCTCGAACGCGTCGCTGAGACCCGCATCGAGATGGTCTGCTCCAAGCACGCCCTCGCCCTCGTCATCGAGACCCTCAAAGAGTTCCACCCCTACGAACAACCCGCCTACGACATCGTCGAGCTGGTCCCCGAGCCCCTCCGCAAGATCGGCGTCGGGCGTCGCTTGGTGCTCGATCAGCCCGCGACCATGGACGAGATCGCCGATCGGCTCAAGGCCCACCTCGATCGTTCGCGCATCCGCTACGCGCTGGCAGCCAAGCAATCCCACAAGTTCAGCACCATCGGGGTCGTCCCCGGCTCGGGCGGGTCGCTGGCCAAGCTCGCCAAGCAAGAAGGCTGCGAGCTCTTCATCACCGGCGAGATGACGCATCACGAGATTCTGGCCGCGAGCCAATCCGGGCTCAGCGTGCTCCTCGCCGGGCACACCAACACCGAGCGAGGCTACCTCCCACGCCTGCAAAAAAACCTGCAAAACCAGCTCGCCAGCAAGCTCGCCGGCCAAGACAACAACATCAAAGTCTTGATCAGCACCACCGATCAGGACCAGATTACTGTTGGATAAGTTCTGGAGAAGTCTCAGTTTCCTGTGTCGATCGTGCCCGAAAGATCGAGCCGGGCCTCGGGCATCTTGACCTTCATGTCAAAGAGCACCTCGGCCAACCGTCCCGGCGGAATGTAGAGCGCCGAGCCATTGAGCGTGTAAGAGACCACGCCCTTGCCATCGAGCGCCCCAGCCGGGAGCACCGCGGGCAGGCGGAACATCTGGGTCGAATAGGTGTGCAGCGTCATCTCCGGGCTCCGCACGCCGGTGAAGACCTCGACTCCGTCAAGCTCGACGCCATACGAGATCTGACGCATCGGGATCGGCTCTTTATTGGGATTCGTCGCCTCGATCGAGAACTCGATCACCGAGCCCGCGTCCTGCTCCTCGATCACCCGCACGCCCACGGCCTGAAAGCTCGGCGCCAGCGCCTTGCTGCACCCGCCGAGCATCAGGCTCAGCCCAATCGTTGCCGCGACGGATACGAGCCCGCGTAGACGAGTAAATTTCGAAGTAGCATTTGGCGATGTAAGAGTGGTGTTCATCACCACCAGAATAGCACACTCGCCCATCGTCGGCTGGGCTTTGCCCGCTGACACACCAAAAGTCTGCCCCCGATCCATCGCCAGCACGCATCCAGACGCACCCAAAACCGGTATAGACTATGGGCATCCACCCGATCCATAACTTGAGCACTCGCCGGAGCACACAATCGCCCGATCACTGATGAACAACAAGATCAATATCACGGCCAACCGGACGATCTGTGCAGCCGCGATCACGCTGAGCATGGGCCTGGCCGCCCCGATCGCCAGCGCCCAGCAGCTCGCCAATGAGCGTGTCGAGAACCCGATCTACTTCGCCGATTCGCCCATCGCCAGCGACGCGCTCATCCGTCTGCCCCAGCTCATCGCCCAGGACAACCTCAGCGAAGCCGCCCGACTCACCGACGAGATCATCACCACGCTCGGCGATCGCCTGATCGAATCGGCCGATCCAACCATCTCAATCACCGTCCGCCAGCGCCTGCACCGCTTCGTGCTCGATCACCCGACGCTGCTCGCCGAGTACCGCAAAGACACCACCCCGGGCGCGCGGGCCATGCTCGAACAAGGCCAGTGGGAGCGCATCGCCCGCGACAACTGGCTCACCGAGCCCGGGTGCACCGCCGCCCTCCACCGGGCGCAGACACTCATCGAGGGTGCGCACTTTCGCGCCGGGCTCCGCGCGTTGAAAGAACTCGAATCCCACCCCGACGCAACCGATCACGCCGCACGAGCCGCCACGCTCGCAATCCTCGCGGCCAGATCCACCAACACCCAAGCCGCGTGGGATATCGCCGACCGTTGGTCCATCCGCTCCGGGCAACCTATCCAGGGCCGCCCGCCGAAACTTACGCCCGCTGTCCAAATCCACACCTCAATCGACGCGCTCACCTGGAATACACATCACTCCTACAACAACCAACCAACCCTCGACGGCCCCTCACTCGACGGCATCGTCCCCGGGTCCCTCGGCCGCGCCCACCTCACGCCCTACGCCGAGCTCGATTTCTATCAACCACCCGCGCGCAACACCGCCGGCTCGGGCGCCAACCGGATCCCCACCCCGTGGGTCTCGCCCGTCGTCCTCGACGACAAACTCTACACCAACGACGGCATCACAATCTCCTGCTTCGATCGCTTCACCCTCCGCACGATCTGGAGACTCCAAACCCAGCAGGATAACGAGAACCTCCCGATCACCCCCGACGCCCGCGTCCGCACCGGCCGACTCGTCGAAGACACCACCACCATCACCGCGGTGGGCGATCACCTCTATGTCCCCGCCGGGCTCCCACGCAACGGGCTCCGCTCGGACAACCGACTGCTCAAGATCGATGCCCACACGGGCGAAGTCCTCTGGGGCGTCGATGTCACCAATCTCAACATCCCAACCGGCCTCAACATCCCGACCGGCGACGCAACCAAGCAGAATCGATCAGCCCCGGGCGACACGCTGAGCCTCGCGTCAATCCGAGGCCAGGTCATCGTCGATCAGGGCGTCGTCGTCTTCGGCGCCCGCACCAACAACCGCAACCAACGCCTGGTCAACCTCGCCGTTGTCGGGCTCGACGCCGCCACGGGCTCGGTGCTCTGGATCCACCACATCGCCTCCGCCGGTGCCCTGCCCTTCCAGCAGTCCGGGCAGATCGCCCAGTCCCCAATCCTCAACGACGGCACCATCTACTGGACCGATCAGATCGGGCTCACCTTCGCGCTCGAAGCCGCCACTGGCACCGTCCGCTGGGCACGCACGCTGCCATCGCCCGATGTCTACGCACGCTTCTCGCGCCCCTCGTACTCAACCAGCACCCCGATCGTCAACGAGCACGGCTTATTCACCCTCACCACCGACGGCACACAGATCATCCAGCTCGACAAAGACACCGGCCAAACCATCGCCACCCGCAACGCCGACCCAGTGGGCGAATCGCTCTACCTGCTCGATGTCGCTGACCTGATCGCCTGCGTGAGCCAGAACCGGATCACCTACTACAGCGCCGAGCGCTTTGAAACAGCGACCACCTTCCAATCTCACAGCCTCGGTGGCCCCCTTGGCATCCGCGGGCGCATCGTGAGTACGGGCAACCAACTCATTGTCCCCATCTCCTTCGGCGTCGAGATCGTCAACCCCAAAGCCCGCCAGGCCGATCGACGCATCGAGCTCGACTCCGCCGGCAACATCCTCGCACTCGACGGCCAGATCATCGTCGTCGACGAGACCAATATCTCGAGCTACCTCTCTTGGACCACCGCCTCGGCCATCCTCACCGAGCGCGTCGAACGCGACCCTGGCTCGGCCATCACCCTCGCCCAGCTCGCCCACCGCGCCAACAAACATAAAGAAACCATCGCCGCCATCGAACGCGCGATGAGCGTCATCAAGCCGCTGCCCATCGATCAACGCCAGCATCTGAGCGACCAGCTCTTCGACGCTGTGCTCGCGATGATCCGCTCAAAGCCCACCGACTCAACCCCCGCCCGGTCCTCGGCTGATCATCAAGCCTCCCTGCTCGCCCACCTCTCGACGCTGGCCAAATCCCACCAGCAGGTCGTCGCCCACCGCATCGCCCTGGGCGCCTGGCGCGAGCTCCATGCCTCTGCGAGCAAGGCCATCGCCGCCTACCAAGAAGTCCTCGACCAGCCAACACTCAGCGCCACGATGTGGGAAGACTCGACCATCTCGGTCCGCGCCGGGCTCGAAGCCACGCGGCGCATCGCCGAGATCCTCCGTAAGTCAGGCTACGCCCCGTACCGCTCCTTCGATCAGCTCGCCCAGCGCGAACGCGCCTTCCTCGAACCCTTGCCTGATGCTACGACAAGCACCGATCTCTCCGGGCTCGATCCGAATCAATACGAACAGCTCGCCAAGCGTTTCCCCTGGTCGAGCATCGCCCCATCGCTCTGGCTCGATGCGACCAAGGTTTACCACGCCCGCCAGCAGCGTTCATCGCTGAGCAGTGCCGCCAACGAAGGGCTCAACGCGGCCCGCGCCCTGCAACAACTCCGCGTCCCGATTGATCAAGCCGTCGTCGATGCGCTCGCCGAGCACTCGATCACGGCCATGATCGCCGGGGGCTCATCACGAGCCTCAACCGACGCCGGGCAGGCCCGTGCCTTCGCCGACGAACTCCTCGACACCTTCCCGAATCTCACCCTCCGCCTGGCCGGGCAGGTCGTCACGCCCGATCAGATCGCCCAGTCGGCCAACGCGTCCAACCAGCTCCCGATCCTGGGCAGCTCGTTCATCGCCGACGATCAGCCCAGGCTCCTCACTGGCTCACCCCTCAAGCCCACCGTCCGCAACGATCGCGGCGGGGTCATCCTCTACGCTCCCCAGCTCGGACGCATCGAGTATGTCCGCGTGGGCGGCAAGGTCTTCGAGACCTTCTGGTCCAAGAAAACCCAATCCAACGAAGCCCCCATGATCCCCTGGCAAGACGAACAGCGCGTGCTGATGCTCCAGCCTCAGGGCGCCAGCACTGCCGGCTCGGGGCTCCTCGAATCCCTCGAAACATCCACCGGCGATCCGATCTGGTCCATCGATGAGCTGGGCAGAAAACTCAGCGAGCACTCGACCCGCGTTCCAGACTTCGCCGCCCAGCGCGACACCCACTTCATCACCCCGGCCCAAGGGCTCGCCCCGAACTCTCAGATTGTGATCGTCACCGACGGGCACACCGTGATCGTCTCCGATCGCATCGGGCGAGCCATGGGCATCGACTTTGAGACTGGCGAGCAGCTCTGGCTCAAGAACCTGCCCGCCAACCGCATCCACGACATGGACCTCAACGCCGGCGTCCTCGCGATCTGCGGCGTCTCCTACACCGACCAAGCCCAGCAGCAGCAAGCAGGACAGGCCATGTCCATCGCCGCCGCCATCAACCCACGCACCGGCGACACCATCCAAACAATCGATCGCTTCGGGCAATCCCCCCGCTGGATCCGCGTCTCCCAGAGCGGAAACCTCTACACCGCAACCACCCAGCGTGTCGTGGCGATCAACACCAAGGCCGGCAGCATCGACTGGTTGGTCAGCGACGAGAACCTCGCCGAGTCCCAAGCCGCCTGGCTGGTCGGCGATCAACTCCTTGTGCTCGATTCATTCACCGATCTCTGGCCCATCAACCTCGCCGACGGCGTCGTCGCGGGCTCGCCGATCGACACCCGCAGGCGCATCGCACCCAACGGCTGGATCCAGGCCCACGCAACCATCGACCAGTTCATCATCGCCAGCTCGCTCGGGCTCAGTACCTACAACCAACAGCTCGAACTCTTGGCCGTCGATCCGATCAGCACCGCGCGCCCGATGATCGATGTCGCGTGGGGCCAGTCACGCGCGATCTTCGCCCAGCTCCCCCTCGAAGACGGGGACCAGGCAGTCACCAAGCTCACCCTGCTCGATCCCAGCAGCGCCCGATTGCTCGACACCACCGAGCTCACCATCCCCCTGATCCTCGATCGCCAGCCCACCTCACTCACCGCGATCACCGGCGGCGTCCTCGTCGGATTCAACGAGGTCACCGTGTTTGTGCGCACAGAGATCAACACGCAGTAACGCGCGAGCTTGTTTCGATTCGGCTGTTCATCAATTCATCGAGCGGCTTACGCACTCTGCGTATCTTGCACCGTGCGTGGATCGAGCCCGTCTTGGATAGCCGTGATCTTGTTGACACGCCGGGCGTGTCGCCCGCCCTCGAACTCAGCGCTCATCCAGGCCTCGACGATTTTGTCAACCAGGCGCTCACCGAGCAGATCCGCTGAGAGGCACAGCACATTGGCATCGTTGTGCGAGCGCGAGAGCTGAGCCGTCAGCTCGTCGTGCACGAGTGCTGCCCGCAGCCCATCGACCTTATTGGCCGCGATCGACATCCCGATCCCGGTGCCGCAGATCAGCACGCCCCGATCGGCGCGCCCCGAGATGATCTCCTGACCCACCAGATACGCCTGCTCCGGATAATCGCATCCGCTCTCGCATGATTCGATGATTTCGGCGCTGTGCCCGAGCTGGATCATCATGTCCTGGACCCGCTTGGCCGTCGAAAGCCCGCGATGGTCGGCCCCGATGATGACGCGCAGGGCGGATATTGGATGTGTATCGCTCATGAACAGATCTCCTCGATCTTGATTTGGATCAGTCTCTCCAGCTCGTCGGCTACATCACGATAGACCTCGATCGGCTGCCCGAACGGATCGCCGATCGGATGATTCGGATTGAGCAAAGAAACCTTGCCCTGGGCCTCGGGCGCGTGGAACGCCACCCCCTGAATATGCGAAGGCGTCATCGCCAGGATCAGGTCCGCCCGGGCCGCCACCGCCGCGGTGAGCCCCTTGGATTGGTGCCCGCCCAGATCAATACCGCGTTCATTGAGCGCTTCGACCGCTTCGTTGGTCGCCGGATGCCCATCGCTGGCCGCGACCCCGGCCGAATCAACCGTGATCACCGTTTGCGTTGACGCACGACGCGCGATCAACGATTCCGCAATCGCCTTGGCCATCGGGGATCGGCATGTATTCCCTGTACACACAAACAACACATGCATCGCGATCAATCCTCCGTAAAACACCCCACCCAAAGTGGTTGAATCCATACGCAGAGTATACCACACCGATACGCTCGATCGACATCGTACCCATGAGCGATGCATGCGTGCAAACGCATCACGCGCCGATCGAACAGCCCATCGCGCAAAGTAATTATCCGTCCAAATCTACCAATGTGGATAAGTTCGCAGAGAACGGTTGACAAGCACGCGCCCGAGTGTTTAATCTATACGCTCAGCCGGACACGCCGTTCGCTGATTTGTCACTTCACGCTCACCGCGTCGGCTCCACCCCGATGCCTTTGATTGAAAGCCTCCACGCATGCCCGCCCACGATCACCAGGTCTTGGAAGATGTTCTTGCGCACATCCGCGTAGAACACCCGACCGTCGCCAGACGCTGGTTCGAAGAACTCGAGCCGCTGGGCATCGTTTCAGGCACCTTCGGCGTCCGCGCCCACTCCGATCTCCACCGCGACTACCTCCGCCGAAACGGGCTCGACGCCTTCAACGACGCCATCCGCTCCGTCACCGGCCAGCTCATCGGCGTCCGCCTCCTCGGACCTTCTGACGAATGGGTCTCGGCCACCAAAAACGAGCAATCGACCAAGGCCAAATCAAAATCGAAGTCAAAGAAAGCCGAATCGAGCACGCCCGGCAACCCAAATAGCAACCCGATCAGCGACAAAGCCGGCGAAAAAAGTAATGAGCCGCAGGGTCAAGATCAGTCGCCGACTCCCGAGATTCAGGTCCGCCCGACCACGCCCAATCCGCCAAGCCAAGCCCCATCAAGATCCACCGCACCGGCCCAGGTCGCTTCGGAACGCGCCTGGATCGACCACGACGGTTCGCTGCCCATCAACCCAGACTATGGATTCGACCAGTTCGTCATCGGGCCCAACAACCAGATGGCCCACGCCGCGGCCGTCGCGGTTGCTGATAATCCAGGGCACGCCTACAACCCGCTCTTCATCCACGGCGGCGTCGGGCTGGGCAAAACCCACCTCCTCCAAGCCATCTGCCTGAAAATCAAACAACGCCACCCCAGCATGGTCATGCACTATGTCTCGTGCGATGGATTCATGACCCAGTTCATGACCGCCGTCCAGAACGGACGCATGGTCGAGTTCCGCCACGCTTTCCGCGATATCGACCTGCTCGTCGTCGACGACATCCACTTCCTGGCCAAGCGCGACCGCACGCAAGAAGAGTTCTTCCATACCTTTAACGCGTTGTACCAATCCAACAAGCAGATCATCCTCAGCTCCGACGCCCCGCCCGAAGAGATCCCCGAGCTCGAAGAGCGCATGATCTCCCGGTTCCTGTGGGGGCTCGTCGTCAAGGTCGACAAGCCCGGGTTCGAGTCCCGCGTCGAGATCCTCAAACGCAAGGCCCACAACCGCGGGCTCGACCTGCCCGATGAGGTGGCCGCCGAGGTCGCCCACCACATCGACAACAACATCCGCGAGCTCGAGGGCGCGATCACCAAGCTGCAGATGGTCTCCAATATGGAGAAGCACCCGATCGACCTCGCGCTCACCCAGCGGGCGCTGGGCTCGGAGTTCAAAGCCTCGACCGCCATCACCGGCACCGGCCCAACCATCGAGCAGATCATCTCCGAGGTCTCGGGCTTCTACCACATCAAACGCTCGGACCTCTTGGGCAAACGCCGACACAAGTCCATCGCCCACCCGCGCCAGGTCGGGATGTACCTCGCCCGCCACAAGACCAAGCACTCGCTCGAAGAAGTGGGGGCCCACTTCGGCGGGCGCGACCACACAACGGTGATCCACGCCGTCAAAACGATCTCGACCAAGTGCAAGAGCGACCCAGAACTCCTCGAACAGGTCCGCACACTCGAGTCCCGCCTGCGTTCATCTTGAGTATTCCGTCAACAATAAGCCCTCGACACCCAACCACCGCGTTATCGAATTTTCGATTGGTGTTCGGGATTGTTCAGACTCGATGCAGGTTTGATGAAGCCAAAAGCGCGCCCAACTGCGCCGTGAACAAGCTGTGGATAACCCGGCATTTGCGCTCGGTAGCAATTGTCGCCATCAACCAACCGATCAACCCGCGACAACCGACACCCAGATCAGTTCAATCAACCCGAGCGCAATCGACAGACAACCGACAGGCTGCAAACCATGGCGGAACACTCCTAAATACATTGTCCGCATGATTTTACATTCATAAAAGCAGACTTATCCCGCAAATAGGCGCTCTAATTACCACCACCACCAACTCTTTATCTAATTGATTATTAAGAGAAGACCCTTCCGGATCAAGCCCAACAGACAGTCAGCGAGTCCGGGAAAGGCAATCCCCACAGGTTGTGGACAGGCCCATGATAACTCTCTGTGCTCAGCGTGCACTCGGTTCGCTTACTTCTGCTTGCGCAGATCCCGGAAGAAGTTCGTGAGCTGCTGGCTGCACCGGGCCTGCTCGAGCCCTTCGATGATCACGCACCGATGGTTGAGCCGGGGATCGTCGCATAGTGAGAACAGCGTCCGCACCGCGCCCCCCTTGGGGTCCGACGCCCCGTAGACCACCCGACCAATCCGGGAGTTGACAATCAGCCCCGCGCACATCGGGCACGGCTCAAGGGTGACAACCAGCGTGCAATGGTTGAGCCGCCAGTCATCGATCGATTCGCACGCCTGCATGATCGCGGAGAACTCGGCATGCCCGGCCGGGTTGTTGTGCATCTCGCGGGTGTTGTGCGCCTGGGCCAGGATCGTGCCCGTCTGCGTCTCGTACACAATCGCGCCCACGGGCACCTCGCCGGCGGCTGCCGACACTTCGCCCAGCTCGATGGCCCGCTCCATCATCGCGCGGTCGATGGCCGTAGGCGGCGTCTGAGCGGCTTGTGGGTCTGGGTCGTTCATGTGTGTCACGACTTCGTGTTCTCGTCTTCGCTCGATCCATCGCCGGCGTCTTCAGCCGTCACGGCCGAGCGGTCCTGCGACCCGATCAGCTGGGCCTGGCCGATGACTTTCTCGATCGGCAGCACCCGCAGGATAAACAGCCCCAGCTCGTAGAGCAGGTACAACGGCCCAGCCAACAACAGCATCGACAGCGGGTCCGCCGGCGTCATAAACGCCCCGATCACCGCGCTGGCCGCGATGGCATGGCGCCGGTACCGGGCCATCATCGACGGATTGATAATCCCCACCCACCCGAGCATCACGACGACGACGGGCGTCTGGAACGCCGCCCCGAAGGCCAGCCCCATGTTGAGCACGGTCTTGATGTACTCCGAGATCCGGTACTGCTGGGCGATCCCGATATTCGAGGTCAGGTTCATCACGCTGATGATCGGCTTGCCGTCCTCGTACCCGATGCAGACCCGCTGCTGCAAGAGCGCGTCGTTGATCCACATCGCCCCAACCGCTGGATCGATCGGATCGGCGTGCAGCACCGGGATCATCGGGAAGACGATCCCCTCGGCCACCGGAGCCGTAGCGACAGCCACCTCGCTGCTGACCTTCGCCCCGAACCCGATGAAAAACGCCAGGATCACGGGCAGAATGACAAAGTAGAGAAACAACACACTCAAAACGGTGAGCAACCCCGAGAACGGGATCAGCAGGTGCACCACCCGCCGTTCGTGCTTGTAGAGCCCCGGCGAGATAAACAGCCAGAGCTGGTAGAGCAGCCAGGGCGAACCCAGCAGGATTGTCAGGATCACCGCGACCTGGATCACGGCTCCGAAGGTCTCAAAGGGTCCGGTCGCCAGCAGCTGCGAGCCCTGACCGGCCTTGGAAAGCTCGTCCCGGGCCGGCTCGATGAGCATCTGCAGCAGCGGACGCCCAAAGCCAAAGGCGATGATGAATATGGGCACCACGCCCAGAATCGAGTAAAACACCCGTTTGCGCAGGTCCTCAAGATGATCCCCAAACGACATCAACCCTTCGTCCGAGAACTCGAACGAATCGGGCTCATCACGCCCGGGGAGCTGGCTTGGGGTAGATTTCTTGAACATTCGGCTCCGGGTCTGAGACGGACCAGCTTGGACACACCCAGCTTGGACAAACTTTGAATTCTGGAACAATTCGTGTCCAAATCGGTAAACACCGACAGGTTGGCATCGGCCAAGCATCTTAGCAAGCCGAGCGTACCAAGGGTTAATCAGGCAAGGCAGCCAAACACAACAAGCAAGCACGGGTCGCGTATGGGGATTGAGCAACAAGGCATAACCTCTGGCATAAACAGCTCGGGGTTCGACGCGATGGTCGAGTCGGCCATCGCTGGCGATCGAGAATCGCTCAATCGTCTGTGGATGCACTCGCGCCGGTGGGTGGCGGCGATCTTGATTGCGCACAAACCCCGCGAGGCTGATCTCGAGGATCTGCTCCAGGTCGTCGCGTTGCAGGTCTGCCGAAAGATCTCGTCGATCAAAGAACCCAAGGCCTTCAAATCCTGGCTCCGCACCGTGGCGACCAACACGGCCCGCGAAGAAGGGCGCAAAACGACCCGCAGAAAGAAATCCATGCTCAGGCTCGTCGGACGCGAGCAGGGAACACAAGCATCGCCCGTGTCGGCCGACACGATCATGTGCGACACCGACGAATCCCAGCGGATCTACCAAGCCGCGATGAGCCTGCCCGTGGGGTATCGAGAGCCGGTGCTGTTGCGGTGTATGCGTTCGATGAGCTACCAGCAGATCGGCGATGTGCTCGACCTGCCGACGACCACGATCGAGACCCGCATCGCCCGCGGGCGACGGATGCTCAAAGAACTCCTCGCCCAGCAAGACCCACCAGGCTCGGCCACCCATCAAAGAGACCACACGCCTGCGGCTCTCGGAGGTGCACGATGAGTACCCACAACGAACATAAGAACAACGCCATGAGCAAAGCTACGAGCAAACCTATGATCAACAAAAATCCAAACGATCCAGCCAGCCGAGCAGAGCCCATCGTCGCGCTGCCGGGCGATGAGCAAGATGTGCTCATCTCCCGCATTATCGACGGCGTCGCCACCAGCGAAGACTGGGTGACCTTCCGAGCCGTAGCCGCCAGCGATCCGACGATCTGGGGCGAGCTCGCCCAGACCCAGCACGCCCACGAAACACTCACCGATCGCATGGAGCACCTAGTCGGGTGCGCCGACATGGTCGATCTGCCGGGCGGGCTGATGTGCGATCGCGTGATGCGTTCGCGCACAGACCTGGTCGCGCGTTGGGGCGGGTGGGCCGCGGCGGCCGCGATTTTGTTGGTGTGGGGCTTCGGATGGTCCGCCAACCGATCAGCATCAGAGAGTTCGTCCCAGGTTGCCGGCCTGATCGATGTGAACAACCCGATCATCTCGGGGGCCAAAACCTTCCTCGATGAAGCCGAGCCCGAGCAGGCCTTCGATCAATACATGAACTCAGGACAAAGCTCCGGCCAGGTCGTCGGAGAGATGCCCGAGAAAATCGTTATCGAGACCCGCGCCATGCCCGACGGCTCGATCGAGGTGCTCTATCTCCGTCAGATCATCGAACGCCAGATCATGGACCACGCCTACCGCGAGGTCCGCGATGACGCGGGCAATGTCACCCCGGTGCCCGTTCGGCTCTCACCAAACGAACGCCCCGCCTCCGTCCGTTATTAGTATTTAATCCGTATTCTCAACAGAATTCGCTCAGAAAACTTCGACTTGATGACAACCAATCAAACCCGGCGCATCTTGGTTCTTCGAGAAACCGAACACCACAACCACGCCGGCTCCCAAGGAGGACCACCATGAAACAGACTACGCAACACAACACACAATACAGCGCAAACTCATCGACCCCAAATCGAACACTCAAATCCACCACCATCGTCGCACTGATGATCGCGGCCGCCGGGCTCACCAGCTCGGTCGCCTCGGCCCAGTTCAAGTTCGATCGCTCCAAGGATAACGAGAAGCAAGGTCAAGAAATTCGTGAGATCGTGATCCATGAAGAGCCCAAAGAGGTCACCAAGAGCACATCAACAAGTGTGATCAAAGTGAGCGATAACGACCATGTCTATGACATCGAGCTGAGCGACGGGCGTGTGATTTCCGCGGTGGTTGACGGGGAAGACTTCGATCTCGATCGCGTGAAGTTCGACGGCGAGCTTGTCCGCTTCGTTGGCGAGGACGGCGAAGTAGTACTCTACGAGATCAGCCTGCCCCCACAAGTATTCTCCCACCGAGCACATCAGACCCACCAGGCCCAAGGGCATCACTTCCCCGAGGTCAACCACGAAGTCACGGCATGGGTCTCGGGTGACGGTGAGCAACACCAGCACCAGTTCGAACTCATAGCCGATGCTCAGCACCCCAAGGTCATGCTCGGTTTCTACCTCGGCGAACCCTCCGCAGCACTACGGAAGCATCTGAGCCTGCCCAAGGACCGCGGGGCCATCATGGTCGAGCGCGTCATTAAGGGGCTCCCGGCCGCCCGCGCGGGCATGCAGGAGTTCGATGTGATCGTCTCGATCGATGGCAGCGATGAAGCCGACGGCGCGCTGCTCAACAAGATCCTGTCCAAGAAAGAAGCGGGCGATGAACTGAAGGTGTATGTCCTGCGTGGCGGCAAGAAGGTCAAGCTCAATGTCGAGCTCCAGGCCTACGACGCCAAAGCCATGAAAGACCTCGACATCGAAGAGTTCATCATCAATCCCAAGTTCCCGTCTGCGCCCGATGCACCACGCTTCGAAGCCGACCCTTCGCGTTTCCCCGATGTTAACAACCGGACCTTCCGCTTCGAGATCGATCGTGACAACATGCGCGACGGGATCGAAGACATCGAGCTCGAGTTCTTCCGCAAGCTTGATGATGGGGAGTTTGGCAATCTCCAGAGCTCCGCCCTCGAAAAGCTCAAAAAGGAACTCAAAGAACAGCTCGCGCATCTCGGGCAGAACCAGATCCATATCGAACGGATCCAGAAGAACGCGATCGAAGCCATGAGGGGGGCCGAGCGGCAGATGCTCGAGCTCAAGAACGGCCGACTCATGGTCCGTGATCTCGCTGAGCTCAAGAAGGACCTGGCCATCAACGCCCCGCAGGCCGCCGATGCCCTCCATGAGCATGTCGGCGGGCTCGAGCAACGCCTCGACGGGCTCGAACAGCGGCTCGATGAGCAGATGGAGCGGATGGACCGCCAGATGGATCGGCTCGCCGACATGCTCGAACGCATGATGGATCGGCTCGACGACTGAATCTGTGCCTAAAACAGTGAATTTATGAATAGTTCTCAAAATGTTGTACGGGAGAGCAACGAATGCTCCGGCCGGCAGTACAACCCATGAAATCCGGATCAATCAAATCCGAATCAGTGAACACGAGACCGGCACAGGCAGTACACAACTCAAACCACGACGCCGATCCTGGTTCCACAGGATCGACACTCGGCAGCTGCGCGACGAGACCCCGTGCAGCTGCCATTTTTTTTGATTCAACCAGTGATTCAATCAGCCCGGCGTCCTTTGGTGAACCCTGCGCCCACCAATTCGGTATCATCACAAGCCCGAACCAATGCCCATTGAGCCTGAAACTGGAGCCCCTGATGACCGACCAACCGACCAGTACTCAAACTGGCGAAGAAATGCTCGCCAAGGTCCGCGAGACCTACGACCAGCTCAAAGCCGAGATCTCCAAGGTCATCGTCGGCCAGGACGATGTCGTCGATCAGATCCTGCTCACCATCTTCTCGAACGGGCACGCGATGCTCGTCGGCGTGCCCGGGCTCGCCAAGACCCTGCTGATCTCCACGATCGCCCGGGCCATGGAACTCGAGTTCTCCCGCATCCAGTTCACCCCCGACCTGATGCCCTCGGACATCACCGGCACCGAGGTCATCGAAGAAGACAAATCCACCGGGCACCGCTCGCTCCGCTTTGTCAAAGGCCCGGTCTTCGCCAGCGTGGTGCTCGCCGACGAGATCAACCGCACCCCGCCCAAGACCCAGGCCGCGATGCTCGAAGCGATGCAAGAACGCCAGGTCACCATCGGCGGCGACCGCCACCCGCTCCCCGTGCCCTTCTTCGTGCTCGCCACACAAAACCCGCTCGAACAAGAAGGCACCTACCCGCTCCCCGAGGCCCAGCTCGACCGGTTCATGCTCCAGGTCATGGTGGGCTATCCGAGCGAGGAAGAAGAACTCGAGGTCATCCGCCGAAGCTCGAACAAGGGCGAGGTGGTCATCAATCCCGTGGTCAACGCCCAGCAGATCGCCCAGGTCCAGAAGATCATCCAGCACGCGCCGGTGCCCGAGCATGTGCTCCGCTACGCCCTGCGTCTGGTCCGCTCGACGCGGATCAACGAGGGCGAGCAGTCCAGCGAGCAGGTGCCCGAGATCGTCCGTGACTATGTCGCGTGGGGGGCCGGCCCGCGCGCCAGCGAGGCGCTGATCCAGGGGGCCAAGGCCCACGCCCTGCTCATCGGCAGCGGGATCGTCGGGATCGATTCCGTCCGGGCCGTTGCCCATCCGGTGCTCCGCCACCGCCTGCTGACCAACTTCAACGCCCAGGCCGACCAGATCACCAGCGACACGATCGTCGATCGCCTGCTCGACGAGGTGCCCGAGCACGGCATGAGCGACAGCGATCGGGCGCAGACCCAGCGGGCGATGCGCTAATCCAAACATATACCCGGCCGAGGTATGCTCAAGACCATACGACTAGACAAGCTTTCTAATATTGCTATTGAGTCCGAGTCTCAATGGTGATAGACTGTGACCATCCGCTCCACACGAAGGAATCACGCTTGCTCTCACAGACCACCGAATATGCGCTGCGTGCAATGAGTTGCCTTGCCTATATGCCCGACGAGCTCGTGTCCACGGCTCAGCTCGCCGAGGTCACCCATGTCCCGATGAACTACCTCGCCAAGGTGCTCCAGCTGCTCGCCAAGGCCGAGCTGATCAACGGGCGTCGCGGCGTCGGGGGCGGGTATCGGCTCAACCGCCCCGCCAAAGAGATCTCGCTGCTCGATGTCATCGGCGCCATCGACCCGATCGAGCGGATCGAATCGTGCCCGCTCAAGCTCGAGAACCACTCGGGCAAGCTGTGCCCGCTGCACTCGCGGCTCGATATGGCCGCCAAGCTGCTGATCGAGACCTTCGATGGCATGACCCTCCACGACATGATCGCTGCGGACCCGACCACCCGCCCGCTGTGCAGCACCGAGATGACCACGAAGGTGAATCTTACACTCGGCGAGTCCTGATCCAATCTGCTTGAGCCTGATCCAATCTTTATCAGCGAGTGACCAGATCGCTTCGGGTGTGTACGATCGTGGGTGAGCGAACAAACCCAACCAACCGAATCGTCCCCGACCACGAATGCACCCGATCTGACCCAAGATCCAACCCAAGATCAGGGCGAATCGGTCGATGTCCACCACCTCGAGCAGCAACGCCGCGACAACCGCGACGCGGTCATCGAACTCGGGCTCCTGCCTTATGGCGAGCGGGCCGACGATCTGCTCACGCTGGCCGATGCCTACGCCAAGTTCGACGAAGCAGCCGACAACGCCAACAAGGCATCCACCCAGGCCCGCAAGCAGGCCAAGCGCGACCAGCCAGACCTGAGCGACGACCAGCTCCCGGCGATCGTTGACGATCGCGCCCGCGTCAAGGTCGCCGGTCGCGTGATGCTCCACCGCGACAACGGCAAGCTCATCTGGCTCAACATCCGCGACCACACCCGAGACACCTTCCAGATCGCTGTCTCCAAGCGCGATTGCGAAGCCAGCGGCTTCTCGCTCGCCAAGGTCCTCGACGGCGGCGACATCGTGATTGCTTCTGGCCCGCTCACCACGACCAACACCGGCGAGATCACCTGCTGGGCCGACACGCTGGTCCCCGCGAGCAAGTGCCTCGTGCCGCCGCCAGAGAAGCACGCCGGGCTCCAGGATACCGAACGCCGATACCGCCAACGCTACATGGACATGTGGGCCAACCCGGAGACCACCAGAGTGCTCCTGCTGCGCTCCAAGCTCATGAGCGCGATGCGTCGCCATCTCGAATCACAAGACTTCGTCGAGGTCGAAACGCCCGTGTTGCAGACCCAGGCCGGCGGAGCCGCGGCTCGCCCGTTCTTGACCAAGATGAACGCGCTGAGCCTCGATCTGTCATTGCGGATCGCGCCCGAGCTCTACCTCAAGCGATTACTCGTCGGCGGCATGCCCCGCGTGTTCGAGGTGAGCCGAAACTTCCGCAACGAGGGGCTCGACAAGAGCCACAACCCCGAGTTTACAAGCCTGGAAGTCTACCAAGCCTTCGGCAACTACGAGACCATGATGGAGCTCACCGAGGGGTTGATCCGCTCGCTGGCCGAGCTGGCCGCGGGCGATGCGGGTGGCGGCGGCGACGATGTCGGCGCGATGCCCTTTGGCGATCTCAAGATCGACTACGCCTCGCCGTTCGAGAAGATCACCTACGCCCAGCTCTTCGAGAAGGCGATGGGCTTTGGCATCGACGAAGCCGACAAGGCCCGGGCCGAGTGTGAAAAGCGGGGGCTCAAGACCAAGTCCAAGGACGGCACGGCGATCGACGATATCTTCGTGATCAACGAGCTGTTCGAAGAGGTCGCCGAGCATCTGATCGATCCAGCGAAGCCGACCTTTGTCATGGACTACCCGGCCTCGCTCTCGCCGTTGACTCGCCCTAAGCCCGGCACCGAGAACGACGCAGTGCCGCTGGCGGACCGCTGGGACATTTTCATCGGCGGCATGGAGATCGGTCCGGCGTACACCGAGCTCAACGACCCGGATATTCAGGAGGCCAAGTTCCGCGAGCAGCTCGCCGGCGTCGACGCCGAGGAATCAACCTTCCGGACCTTCGACGAGGACTTCGTCAACGCCCTCAAGGTCGGCATGCCCCCCGCGGGCGGGCTCGGGCTCGGGATGGACCGGATCGTGATGCTGCTGGCGGACAAGCGTTCGATCCGCGATGTGCTCCCGTTCCCGATGATGAAGCCGATCAACTGATCAAGCCGATCAGCATATCAGCGGGTACTCAGTTTGAGATTCACAAATAAAAAACACCCCGCACATCGGCGGGGTGCTTTGTTTGGGTGAAGCGTGCTTCGGCGATGGTTAGTCGTCCTGCTTGAGTTCCTGCTTCTTCTTCTGCTTGGCTTCCCGCTCGGCGATGAGCTCGTCCTGTGTTTTGTAGCCGAAGGTCATGCCGTCCTTGGGGGCGGTTTTGCCGGCGTGGAGCACATTGATCGTGTGGATCGCGGGCGAGAGCTCCGGGTTTTCACGCATCTCACGCATCGCTTCGAGGATCGCGATCCCGTCCATAAACGGGAGCTTGCGGAACTCGGCGTCGAAGACATGGATCGCCTTGATGTTCTCGACGACCTTGGTGAGGTCGATCTCCTGCTGATACGCAACGAGTGCCTGGGCTTCCTTAGATGTCAGCCCCGCCTTCTCGATAAGCTCCGAGATGTTGCCCATCGCTTCGGCGATCATCTCGTTGTAGGTGATTTTGGATTCGAGGATCGAATCATTCATCACAAAGCGCATCACATCGTTGAGCCCACCATCGTCTGAGAGCACCTGGATCTCATCGGTGATCTCTTTCTTGTACTCGTTGACGATCTTGCGGTTGAGCCCGCCCTGGACGCGCGACAGAATCCCGTGGTTCACCATCTCTTGGGTGAAGGTGGTCTTGTCAACCAGCGGCTTGAGCATCTCGGCGACCTGGCCCAGGTCCTTCATGTTCGACATGTCGAGCCCTTCGATCAGGGTGCCGGTGAGCCCCCAGTACAGATCGAGGTTGTTGATGATCTTCTGCTCGAACTTGTTGCGACGCTCATAAACGAACGGCATCATGTACTCGATGGTCTTTGGGCCAACCGTCGGGTTTGATCGAAGAGCCGCGATATCTGGCAGCTGGTGGAGGCGCTGGATGCGTCCTTCCTTGTTGCGGACCGCGAGCTTGAGGTACGGGATATCGGGGAGGGTCTGCGCATCGCCGCCGTAGGTCTGCATCCCGTCCGGTTTGGGCTGAGGCTGCGACTGGGCAGGATCGGCCTTCTTCGGCTGCTGCTTGGGCGCCGGGGTGTAGTTGGGCTCTTGCTTGGCGGGCTTGGTCGGCATCGGTGCGACCTGCGCCAGCGATGGGACCGCGGCCAGGCTCAGTGCGAGCCCGCTGATGATGAGCATGTTTTTCTTGGTCAGGTTCATAATCTTTTTCTCCCGATGTCAGCTCTTCCGTCAAAGAATGAAGCTGTGCTGTCTGTTTGTGATTGATTCAGTACGGTGTAAAATCCAAAGATGAGGGTGCTGAACACACCCATGCGATCGAGCTGCACGACGATCGATCTGGATCGTTTTTCGCCCACTCTGGAGCTGATATCGGCTCAACGCCCGTGGGTATCAATTATGACGCTGAAATTGGATTTGAGTTCCCCATTCTTTGTTTTTTCACCCAACAAACCACAATTTTCGGACTATAAACCACCCATGCCCACCCCACACACCGACACCAACCCGAATATCGATCGAAAATCACTCGCCGCCGACATCGCAGCTGCCTCGCTCCTGCGGGGGACCTTCACCCTGCGATCCGGGCGGACATCGAGCTACTACCTCGATAAATACCGCTTCTCGACCAAGCCGAACATCCTCGCGCAGCTCGGGGTGTGCTTCAAGCAGCAGATCGCTCAGATCGAGGATGATCTGGGAACCCCGGTCAACCAGCTCGCCGGGGCCGAACTCGGCGGCATCCCGCTTGTGACGGCCGCCGGGCTCTCGACGGGGCTCAGCACCATCTTCGTCCGCAACGCCAAGAAAGACTACGGCACCGCCAAGCAGGTCGAGGGCATCATCAACGCCGGCGACACGGTGATCTTCATCGAAGATGTCGCCACCACCGGCGGCCAGGCCCTCGAAGCCGTCGAGACCCTCAAAGCACTGGGCGCAAAGGTCCCCGCGATGATCACGGTGATCGATCGTCAGGAGGGCGCGCGGGAGAATGTAGAAGCCGCGGGTGTGCGGTTCTTCGCGCTCTTCACCAAGCAGGACCTCGGCGTTGAGGACGAATAACAGTCGAGTAAGCGATTGAGCTTACTCGGCCGCTTGCAACGACGCCTCAAGCTTGAGCGCTTCCTCAGCCTGCGCTTCATAGCGTGAGCGGTTCGTGCGGTGATCCATCAAGAAGTGCACCTTGCTCGCCAGCTCTTTGCCGGCCTGCTGCTCGAGCTGCTTGCGGGCCTGCCCCAGATGCGTCCGGCGCGATAGATGCACGACCACCATGTGCTCGCACTCAACGACCTTGAGCCACTCGACCAGATCATCGACATGCATGTGCATCCCGGTCTTGGCGCGCTGCTTGTGCCCAGGGTCGAAGAAGGTGCACTCGGAGATAATCACCTGCGCCTTGCGCACATCGTCACGCAGCAGGTGCGCGCCCGGGAGCGTGTCGCCCGTGTACGCGATCAACGGCACCTCGAGATGATTGACAATCTCCTCGCCGTTCTGCTTCATGTCGCGGAGTTTTTCTTGTGGCAAACCAACCAAGTGCTCCTTGAGCTTCGTCCGCTTCTCGACGATCACATAGCCGATCGAGGGCGCGGTGTGCTCGGTGTGGAAGGCGCGGAGCATGATGTTGTTCTTGATCTGGATCTCTTGCTCGTGCTCGAGGGTGATCAACTCGTAGGGGGTCTTCTGGCGTTCGAGGCTCTGGAACCCGTCCATCATGCCTCGGACATCGGATTCGATCCGCTTGTCGCACACGATGGTGCCCGGGCCCATCCCCTGGAAGTTGCGCTGCGAGCACCAGTAGGCCAACCCGCCTACATGGTCCATATGCCCGTGCGAGAGCGCACAGAACTTAGCCGCCAGTGCTGAGCGCGGCGCCATGCCCATATCAAAGCAGACATCCATCTCCGGGATATTGATCGAGGTCGCCTCGCCGGCCACCGAGTAGCCCTGCACGCGGTAGGGGGAGAGGAGCAAGAAGCCGAGGGCGCCGTCGCGTGGTGGTGGTCGTGGGATCATGGTCGTGGACTCCGTTGACAGCGTTTTCTCGCTGAAAATAGCAGTGGGTCACCCGCCGATGCGGATGCGACAGAGTCTAGGCGTTGGATTCGGGAAGTGAAGTTGAGCCCGCATCGACATGGTCCGCGTGGGGCTTGCCGCACTCTGGGCAAATCGGGGAGGGCAGATCGGCACAGTTGTACTCGCAATGGATGCACACGCCGCGCTGTCGGCGTTGGTCTTGGATCTCGTTGCCAGACTTGCCCACCAGCCAGTTAATAATCAAGAGCAAAGCCAGCGGAATCCCCAAAATCAGAATCACCCGTCGAGTCTCTGCGAAGAACTCGTGCTTACTAAACGAAACCACTGGCGGCTGACCCGGACGATACGATGCCAAGTTCGGATCGGCCTTGGCGTACGCAACAATCGCGTCGTAGATCACGCGTCGTTGTTGCGTCGTCAGTACTTCGTCGTTTTGGACCCTCAGTGACTCCGGACTCGCCAGATAGCTTGTTTTGACGGTGCACTGGAACAGCCCCGGCAATGGACCGACCTGCCTCGATGCGTAGCTGGTCAGGTAGATGCCCTCGTCGAACACTTGGTTCATCGATTCATCGGACATGTACATAAACTCGTTATCGCTGAGCACTTCGAGACCTTGAGGCGTTTCGAGAACGACAAACGAGTTCGCGGCTCCGATCCCATAGCACACTCGCGCCCGCCCTTGGCTTGGCAAAAAGGCCAGCACAAGCAGACCCAAGAGCAGGGTCCACAGAATGGTGTTGACGGCTCGTCTCATCAAGAACCTATACGCTCGAACATACATACAAGATCCCCGAGTCCCGGAGAAGTACCCACCCGCATCATCCTTTGGCGTATGATCGACCCTATGTCTACGCCCGATATGCCCACAGAACAACCTTCAGAATCACCGGCTCAAGCCCCACCAGACCACGACTCCGTCGGCGCGATCATCACCCGACTCGGGCCCGCGGCTTGGCTCGGGATCGCGTGGGCGGTGCTGCCGGCCATCGCCGGGCTCACGCTGCTCGTCAAGATGGATGTCGCCGCCGGCTGGCTACGGGGGACCGAAGACCAGCCCGGGCTCTCGTTGGAAGCTGGGCTCGCGATCTATATCGGGATCTTCATCCTCTCCGCCGGGTTCGGGCTCTTACCCACCGTGTCACAGGCCATCCTCGCCGGCTTCGCCTTCGGCATCACCTGGGGCTTCCCCGCGGCCCTCGTCGGCTTCGCCGGAGCGTCGATCATCGGGTACCTGATCGCCGGGGCCGTGGCGCGCAAGAAGGTCGAGCATGAGATCGAATCGCACCCAAAGGCCGCCATCATCCGCGATGCCTTTATCCGTCACGGCAAGCTCCGAGCACTATTGATCCTGACGCTCATCCGCGTCCCGCCCAACTCGCCCTTCGCCCTGACCAACTATGTGATGAGCGTCTCGGGCGTGAAGATGATCCCCTTCCTGATCGCGACGATCGTTGGCATGGCCCCGCGAACATTCGCGGCTGTCTGGATCGGGGCCCAGGTCGAGAGCTGGGACGAGGTCGAAAAACCCAAGTGGCTCATCATCGGCGGGATTATCCTCGCAGTGGCGATCTTGGTCGGGCTGGGGCAGCTGGCGAACCGAGCCGTGGAATCGGCGATGCGGACCGGTGATCTCCCGCCCGAGCCAGAAGAGCAGCCGGCCGAATCGGCGGATGACAGCCAAGCCTGAGGGGTCTACACTCTGGCATGCCAGTAGTTGATAGCGAGTCTCAATTACATTCCGAGCAAGACCCGGCTCAGGACACGGTTCAGCAGAAAGCCCCATCCGGGCCCGTCAGCATCCCTATGCGCGTCGTCAAGCTCGACATCATGGATGACGAGCCGACAGACAGCCAGGCCTGCACCGGACCAGGCCAAGACTGCCCCTGCAGCCAGTGCGTCGCCCCCAAGACCCTGCTCGGGCGAGCCGCCTGTGTGATGGTCGGGGCGAGCACCCACACCCGCGAGCGCACCCGCACCAACCGCTTTGGTGCGCAAGCTTTGCATTGGGGCGTGCTCTTTGTCGGGATGCTGATCTCGCTGCCTTTCGTCATGCCTACGCTCTCGCCAAGCTCCCAAACCTGGCTCGGTGACAACCTGCTCAACTCCCCGGGCAACTGGAAGATCCTGACCCTGTGCGCCTTGGCCGGCGCGCTCTTCGCCTACGGTTTCGTCTATCGGCTTGGCACCGAGCGCGTCCATGACGGATGCGCGATGCTGCGTCGGCTTGGACCGGCTGCGATCTTGGGCGTCGCGTGGTCCACGATCCCGTCGTTCGCCGGCGTCATGCTCGTGCTCAATATGGAACCCATCCGCGTCGCCCTCATCGGCGACGGCTCAAGCGTCGCCCACATGGCGATGGGGATGTCGATCTACCTGGTGGGCTTTGTGATCCTCGCCGGGTTCGGATGCCTGCCGACGGTTTCGCAGGCGATTCTCGCGGGCTACGCCTTCGGCGTGCCCATGGGGCTCACGCTGGCGCTGCTCGGCTTCGGCGGGGCATCGCTCGTGGGCTACGAGCTCGTCGGGCGCATCGCCAAGAGCCGGGTCGAGCAAGAGATCCAACGCAAGCCCAAAGCCCTGATGCTCCGCGACGCGCTGGTCCACGCGAGCCCCCGCCGGGCGCTGCTGCTCGTCACGCTGCTGCGTGCATCGCCCAGTGCGCCCTTTGCACTCACGAACCTATTGCTTGTGTCGTTGGGCGTGCCCCGGGGCGTGTTCTTCTTCGGGACCCTGATGGGCATGTTCCCCCGCACGCTCGCGGCCGTGCTCATCGGCCAGCAGTTCACCGGCTGGACGGGGCACATCGAGAAGCCCAAATGGATGCTCGTCGCCGGGATCGTCGCGGCCGTGCTGCTGCTGATCGTGATCACACGGGCCGCCGGCACCGCGCTCAAGCGCGTCGCAGAGGGCACCGGCTCGGCAACACCCGCTAGAGCGGGTCTTTGATCAGCTGCACCAGCGTGAACATAAAGACCATCAGCGTAAAGTTGTGCATGAAGTGAGCGGTGATCGGCGCGATCAGCGAGCCTCGCCATTCTCGCATCACGGCGAACATAAACCCGAGCGCGATCAGCGGCGCAACAAGCAACGGTCCATAGTTGTGCATATACGCAAAGAGCACCGCGCTGATGAACGCCGCAAGCACCCAATGCAATGACCCACGCAGGTGGCGATACAGCGCCCCGCGGAAGATCGCTTCTTCGACCAGCGGCGCCCAGATCGTGGCGAGCGTAAAGAGCAGCAGCACGAGGAAGATGTCGCCGTTGGCGATCATATCGAAAATCGGATTCGAGGCTTGGACCGGCTCGCCCCCGTTGCCCGAGCTGAGCCCTTCTTGAATCACCAGCACCACGACGGTGACCAAGACCCCGACAATGTAGACCGGGATGGACGCGATATAGCCGACGATCCCGCACCCGATCTCTTTGAAGATCCCCTCGCCGCAATGGAGCCCGATGGCCTTGCGCCAGTTGGCCGGGTACATCCCACGCACGAGCCCCCAGAAAACAAACAACAGCAACGACCACTGCAAGAGCAGCAGCAGCAATCCCATATCGGGCCATCGCGCGTTGATGAAGAATGTGCCCACCGTGAGGACTAGGAACCCGAAGACGAACACGCCGTAGGTCTCGAGGAACACGCTACCGCCGCGCGTCGGCACATGGGCCCGCATGCGCATCTTCCCGCTCGCGAACCCGATGATCCCCAATATCAACAGCACAAACCCGGTGATCGGCGCGAGCACGCCCACGATCAGAATCAATAGCCCAAAGATCCCGATCTTCATGCCGTTGTTGATGAAGGGCTCGCGGAACGGGTCGTCATCGTCGAGCCCGTGCGTCAGCGCGACCTTGCCGATGAGTCCGTAGCGGGCGCTGAGCTGTGCGCGTTGTTCGTCTTCGAGCGCATCAATCCCGTCGGTGTAGATGGTCTCAAGGGCCTTGAGCTCTTCGAAGATCAGATCGTGCTCAGCTCGCTTTTCGAGATCCTCGTCGGAGAGTTCAATGTTCTTGACGAGTTCATCCATGCTCCGATCGACTTCTTCATTTACCAATGTAGATTGCAGCTCATTGATCCGATCGAGCGCCTCTGCATCGCCCTCGAACTCTCCGGCGAGCATGATCAGACGCACTTGATCTTCGTTGCTCAGACTGCCTTCAAACACGGCGAACTGGTCCATAACCTGGGTTGATTGTAAAAGGTCATACCCACGCAGAAAGACCCGCCCCATCAGATCGACCTGCCCGAACTGTCCATCTGCTGGCAGGGCTGGTGATTGCACCTGTTTGGGCGTCGGCTGCGAAAGCAGGGTCTTCTCTTTCCACTCGTCGGGCACATTTTGCCAAATGATCACCAGCGTCACCACGATCAGCGTCAGTACCATCGTGACCAGGCGCGTCGCTCGGTTGCCCGGATCCGCGGGGTCGATCGGGTTGCCCCGCTTGGTGACCAGATCGCTGTGGTCGTGACGCATCGCATTAGCCAACGGCGACCAATTCTTCACCGGGGCCCGGGGGGGCTGCTGGGATGAAGGGTTGCTTTGTTGGTTTTCGTTCGGTGTGTCGGTCATATGAATGTTCGCTCGGTCGGCGTGGCGAGAATGGGCGGTCGCGTGCGGGTATCGGTCAGTTGAAACCGGTCCCATTGATGAAATCCGATGATACTGGCGATCCATAGAGGATACACGATCATATCGGCTCTGTTGCTCCTTGGGATGGGTTGATCGAATATGCTCATCGTGTCCAATGTCGGCTGGACTTTGGATAATCAGCGGGCTAATTTACCTTCCCCACACGCTTTGTGCGTCCGGGATTGATACGACAAACATGCAGACTTGGCCCCGTGCTTCGTCTGTCCGCCCTGCCCGGTAGGCAGCGTTTCAAGCACGACCACGGTTGTTGCTGATCTTCGTTGAGCTTTTTCGCTCCGCGTTTGGTCGGTCGCCGCCCGCCGCGTGCGGGATCTGAATCGAAAGAAGGAGTTGAACCATGGGATCAACAAAGAAGCACACACACCTCCGCCGCCAGACCTTCGTCGCCAAGAAGGGCGAGGTCGCCAAGCAGTGGCGCATCGTTGACGCCTCCGAGCAGCGCCTCGGGCGCATGGCCACCGAGATCGCGACCGTGCTCATGGGCAAGCACCGCCCAGAGTACACCCCGCATGTCGATTGTGGCGATTTCGTCATCGTCACCAATGCTTCGCTCATCGAGCTCTCGGGCAACAAGGCCGATCAGAAGCTCCGCCTGACCTACTCGGGCTACCCCGGTGGCCAGAGCGCCGAGACCTACGGGCACCTGCGTGATCGCAAGCCCGAGCTGCTCATCGAAGAAGCCGTGCGTCGCATGCTCCCCAAGAGCCGCCTTGGCCGCCAGATGCTCAAGAAGCTCAAGGTCTACCCAGGCGCTGAGCACCCACACACCGGCGCGAACCCAATCGCACTCTAAAGACAGATTACACACCCTGCCCAAAGCGCTTCGGCATGTGATCGAACGCGTGGATGCGGGCAGTGAACGAAAGGTAGATACTCATGGCAGGTTACGAAACCACCATCACCAACCCAGAAATGGCGGGCGAAAATGTCGCCGGCCCCGCAGAAACCCAGCAGGCTGTCCGCGTGCTCCCAGACCCAAAGCCGGCTGACAAGCACGGCTGGTGGTGGGGCACCGGGCGACGCAAGGCCGCGGTCGCACGCGTCCGCTTCCGCCCAGCGCAGAACGCCGATCAGGGCGAGCTCAAGATCCAGATCAACCGCAAGAAGTTCAAGACCGTCGAGGAGTACTTCTCCGAGATGCAGGACCGCGCCGACGCCGTCGCACCGCTCAAGCTGACCAACACCGAAGGCAAGTTCGATATCTTCGTTCGCCTCCACGGCGGCGGCTACATGGGCCAGGCACAGGCACTCCGCCTGGGCATCTCCCGCGCACTCGTCGGGTACGACCCGAACTTCGATGCCGCACTCCGCGAAGCCAACTTCCTGACCCGCGACGCCCGTAAGGTCGAACGCAAGAAGTACGGCCAGCCCGGTGCTCGCGCCCGCTTCCAGTTCTCGAAGCGTTAATCGAACTGGCGAGATGTATTCGCCGAATCTCAGATTCTTCAACCAGCCCGGATCCGTCCGGGCTGGTTTTTTTATGTCGATGTGTAAACACCCGCGAACCACAATGCGGGTACAGTCATGGCGTGCCTGCCCGACTCATGATCGCGAACTCCAAGCTCCAGAGCTGGACCAAGCAGCACGCGATCGGGCTCTCGATCGTGTGCATGGTGCTGTTGATCCTCAGCGCCATCCTGCTGATCGCGGCGATCAACGGGCTCGCCAATACACCCAGTTGGTGGAGCAAGCTCGGCGTGATCAGCCGCGACGATCCGCAGATCGTCCGGCAGGGCGAGCAGCTCGAAAACGCGATCACGACGCAGCTCACCATGGTCCGCGATGCCGATGACCCGACTTGGTCCGTGGCCATCAACCACGAGCAAGCCAACGCCTGGCTCGAAGCCCGCCTGATCAACACCATCACGACGCACCTGGGCGACGACGCTTGGCCAACCGAGATCGAAGCCGTCCGCGTCGGGCTCGATGGCGACCAGATGACGCTGGGCGCGTTGGTCACCCACGCGTCGGGCAAGTCGGTCGTATGGGCCAGGGTTCAACTCGAACTCGACGAGCTCGGCGACCTCTGGGCCACGCTCTCCTCGGTGCATGTGGGCACCACCCCCGTTCCGATGTCGATCGTCAGCGCGATGAGCGACGAGCGGGCGGTGCACAAGAAGTACCGTGTGGGTGCGGGGCGTCTAGAGATCGGCGACGGGCGCGTAGGACAGCTTTTGGCCTTGCGGGTCAGCAACGGGCGCTTCGAGCTGGTGATGGAAACGAAGTAACGAAACCGATTTTTGTTCTAGCCGATGATCGCGGGTTTCTTCTTGACCGTGCGATCGATCAGCTTGCGCGCACCTGGGGTCTGGATCTTACGGATGGTGTTGGCGTTCTCGACAAATCGTTGCTTGAACTCAGGATCGCTGTTGAGCGTGTGCTCGATGGATTGGATGATCGATGCCGCGCTCTGCTTGAGATTGCGTGAGCGCATCAGCGAAGCCGCCAACGCCGCCCCGAGCACCAATGGCCCCTGGATCGGCGCGGGCACCCAGGGCGTGAGCGATTCGGCAGCCACCGTCAACGGATCGCTCGGGTTCTGCGCCTCGCTGATCACCGCGTCGGCCTGCGCGATCGCCGCGTTGAGTAGGCCGATCTTTTCGTTCGCGTGTTCGATTGTCGATTCAAGGAACGCGCCCGCCGGCGATGCCGGGTCGATGGTCGCTTGATTGGTCTCGAGCGTTTCGAGCTGCGCCTGCAGATCGGTTTCGAGCATCTTCGCTTGGTCCCGCCAGTGTGTGGTTTGCGCCAATGCGCCCTGCATGTCCGCGCACCCGCCCAGCAGCGTCATCAGCACAATGACGATTGATAGCCCGAGTGTGTTCTTGAAGTTGTTCATGTATGTTCTCCCCGCGTGTTCAACCACGCCGACGATCGCACGCGATCGATCGTCAACGGGGCGTTGTGCGGGGTAGACCGAGCCGATGACTCATCGGCCGGGCGGGCAGAGGAATGGTACAGTGCACACAACAGAATGCAACAGTGCGCAGGCACAGCGCCGCGACTTTGCGCACAAGCTTGGTCATTGCATCAAGATTGTTGGTCGATGATCGCCCGAGCCGCCTGATGGGCCATGCGATGCCCTGACTTGATCGCGTGCACCTTCGCCTGCAATGGGCGGCCAACGAGCGCCAGATCACCGATCAGATCGAGCAGCTTGTGCAGGGCGCACTCGCGGGGATCGCGCAGCGTGTTGTCGATCGGGCCGGCTTTGGCGATCACCAGCATGTCGCTGGTGCTCAGATGTGTAAAGAGCCCGGCGCTGTGCATCGCGTCGGCTTCGTGCTCAAGACAGAAGGTGCGGGCGTGGGCGATGCGCTCGGCATAATCGCTCGCGTCGCCATCCCAGGTGACGCTCGCATTGGTGATCTCGGGCTGGGGATAATCGAGCGTGTACGCGTAGCTTGGTTGTTCGCTCGGCTCAATGCTGATTGATGCGTCGTCGTCTTCAATCACGATCCGCTCGGTGATGGTGATCGGTTTGATTGTGGCATCGAGTGTTTCGATCCCGCTGGTGTTGATCGCGTGAACGAACTCGATCGCGGAGCCATCGAGGATGGGGATCTCGCAGTGCGCATTGGTCGATTCGATCTCGATAAGCGCATCGCTGATGCCCAGGCCGCACAAGGCCGAGAGCAGATGCTCGATGGTGGCGATGTTGATCTGGTCGTTACCCACACCCGTGCACCGCGGCGGCATGCTCGCAAACGCAGGGTGCACAGGTACGCTCGATAACGCATCGATGTGGGCTGGGATCTGTTTGCCCATGTGCTCAAAGACGATTCCGCGATGATCGTGCGAAGGGCGCAGCGTGATCGTGCAGGGCAGAGCGGAGAACAGCCCTGTGCCAGAGAACTGCAGCGGCGCGTTGAGCGTTGTTCGTTGCATACTCAAGACGCCGAGTAGTTGTCGTCGAGTTTTTTGAGCGACTTATCCACGCGCCGACAGAACTTGGCCAGGTTCCGCTGGGCCGCGATGTTGGCCATCGCGATCCGCGCGGGCATCGCGGGGACGCCCAGCACAGTTTCGCCGTCGGCGATCTCGTCGAGCACGATCGCGCCGCCCGCGATTTTGACATCCTTACCGACGGTCGCCTGGTCGTTGAGCACGACCGCGCCCCCGACCATGGTGCGATCGCCGATGGTCGCCGAGCCGCCCAAAGTCGTGCGCCCACAAAGCAGCACATCGTCGCCGACGATGCAGTTGTGGGCCACATGCACTTGGTTATCAAGCTTGGTGCGATTGCCGATCCGGGTGACGCCGAACTTGGCGCGATCGATCGTCGAGCATGCGCCGATCTCGACATCGTCGCCGATCTCCACGCTCCCGATCTGAGGCACCTTGGTCACTGGTCGATCGTCGGTGGCGAGCAAGAACCCGAAGCCGTCGGCTCCGATCACACAGTTGGCGAAGATCAGCCCGCGTTGTCCAATCGAGCAGCGATCCCCGATCACCACGCCCGGGTGCACCAGCGTGCCCTGTCCGATGGTTGCATCTTGCCCGACATACACATTGGCCATCAGCACGACACCGCTGCCCACATGGGCGTCCTTGCAGACCACACATCCTGGCCCGATCGATGCGGACGGGTCGACATCGGCGCTGGGATCGACGCACGCGTTGGGATGGATTCCGGACTCAGGGAGCGCGGTCTTGGGCGCGATCGCGTTGAGGATCTTGACCACCGCGACATCCGCGTCCTCGACATAGATCAGCGCCCGCGATTCGGGGTCATGGTCAGAAATCTCGATGCCCTCGCTGACCAGAGCCGCCTGACACTTGGACTCGCCCCAGCCCTTGGCAAAGCTCTGCGATCGGATAAAAGTGAGCGCACCTTCATGCCCGTCCTCGATCGGTGCGAGCGTGCTCAGCACAATCTCCGGATTACCGACCAGCCGCCCTTCAACCATGGCCGCGAGCTCGTCGGCTCGGATAGAAACCTCGCCGGGGCTCGATGGGTCGCTGGATTGAGCGGGCTCTTGTTGTGTGGTCATCGTGTTGAGCATCCGTTGAGGTTCGATCAATCAAAATCAGGGCGCGGTGTACTCGTTGTTCATCAGCGTGATGACCTGCTCGGTGATGTCCACGCTCTCGTGCTTGTAGATCACGCTCTTGGTGACGATCGAGCGGTACACATCGGCGAAGGGCACATCGGATGGGACCGAGAAGAGCGAATCGTCGAAGAGCACGATGTCGTAGCCCTCGCGATCGGCGATGCGGGAGATCGCCTCGGTGATCTTGCCGTACATCTCTTTGGTCACATTCCCGCGATCGATCGAGAGGATCTGGTTGAGCGCATCGCCGCGAGCCTTGACCACGGCCTGTGTTTCCATCGCCTGGCGGATCTTCTCTTTGCGTTCGTTGGTGCCCTGCTCGAGGAACTCGAGATCGGCCTGGATCGCTTTGAGATTCTCAATCACCTCGTCGAGCTGGGCCTGGCGGCTGGCCTTGCTCTGCTCAAGCTCGGCTTCGCGCACCAATCGTTCTTCGAGCTTGTCGATGATGCTCACGATATCAACCGTCGCGATGGCCGTCGGCTGGGCCGGTGGACGCGAGGCGTTCGCGCCCGCCTGCCATGCGAAGGCCGCGAGCAAGACAGCGGCCGCCGGGATCATCGAGAATCTGGAGATCATCGAGGGCTTGGTGTGGGTCGGGCGTGGGGTTTTCGAAAACATGGTCAAATCTCCGTGCGTATCGGTTCTGTGTCGTGTCCCTCAATGGTATACCCATCGCCGGCGCACCGGTTGACACAAAGCCGACGATTTCTCGCCGGGTTTATGTATCAAGCGGGTCACAAAGCCGGCAAGAGCAGTTTTAGTTGAACGGCAGGTCGATCGTAAAGGTGAACAATCGGTCTTCGTCGGTGTCTTCACTGATGATCGGGAACCCGAAGTCGAACGCCAGGGGAGCCGGGCTCAGCGCCGGCACATGGAAGCGGATACCAAAGCCCACCGAGACACGGAAGTCATCGAGCCCGGGATCGAAGGTGACTGTACCCGCATCGACAAAGCCAACGAGCGAGAAGATGTCCTCGTAGATCGGCTGTTCGATCTGCACGCCGGTGAAGAGCTGCCATGTGCCGCCGATCGGATCGTCGGAGGGCAAGCCGTTGTCGTTGCGGATGCCCTTGGGCGAGACGGTGCGGAAGTCGAAGCCGCGGAAGTTCTGCCCACCCATGTAGAAGCGTTCGTAGGTGGGGGTGTTGTCGCGTCCTTGGGGGATGTACCCGATCCGACCCTTGAGGCTCAGGATGGTTGATCGCCCGAGGTAATCCTCACGAATGGGGATATAGGTCGCGTGCGACGCGGTGAACTTGGTGAACTCAAAGTCGCCCATGACCTGCTCGACCGACAGGCTTGTGCGTGAGCCGCTGGTCGGGCGGATGAGCGAGTCGAGCGTGGTGCGCTGCAGGTTGGCCCGCAGCCCGACAAGCAGGTTTGCGTCCTCGACCTTGAAGATATCGACCGGGCGATCGGGCTCGATATCCGAGAGGCTAACCTCTTCGGTCCGCAGGTTCAGCCCGCCCTCCCAGCGCGTGCCGAAGCGTCGTCCGAGCCCGATGCGGGCACCGATGCGCTGCTCGTCGAACTCATCAAAGTCACGGTTGCGGTACGACAGGTTGATTGAGCCCGAGTAGTTTGATTCGAGCAAGTACGGCTCGATGAGCCCGATCGAGTAGGTCTGCACGCGGTTGCCCGGGAGCATCTCGATCTGGAAGGTCTGACCGCCGCCACGGAAGGCGCGCCCGGAGAAGAACTCGCCGGGCGAATCAGGGGTGTCGCGTATATCGAAGTTGCGCTGCGTGAGCGCGACGCGCCCAATAACGCCAGAATCCGACGATACCGCCGCGCCGATATCGAACGAGCCCGTGTTGGTCTCTTCGATCTGGATCAGTACATCGCGGTAGTCCGACTGGTCCGACGGGTTGAGCGAGATGCTTGTGTCCGGATCGCGCGGGGCATCGGCTGCTCTCGGCTTGTTCGTGCTCGGCTTGTTTGTGTTCGGATCATTCCTGCGGGCTCGGGGGATGAACTCGTCATCCCAGACTTCGGCGAAGAACTCCACCCCGGGCTCCTGAGGCGTGATCTTCGTGCCCGTCCGTCGATGGAACAGGTTGAGCCGACGCAGACGCACCTTCGAGCGGTCCATCGCGGTGGTGTCGAGCGGGCGCGTCGGGCGGATCTCGATGTGCCTGCGGATGACTTCCTGGCGGGTCAGGTCGTTGCCCTGGATAATCACCTCGCCGGCCCGGAAGCGTTTCCCTTGGAAGATCTCCACCCGCAGGTCGACGACTGGTTCAACAGGGTCTCTGAGCTGTCTCGAATAGATGTTTCGTGTTTCGAGCGTGCCCGCATCGACATAGCCCATCTGGCCGTAGGCCGAACGCACGATACTGATCGAGCGATCAAGCTCACGCACGGAGAAGATATCGCCAGCCTTGATGCTCATCAGCCCGGCGATCTGCTCCTTGTTAAACACCGGCTCTTCGCCGTCCTCAGTCTGAACAATAATTTTCACCGAGCGCAGGGTGTAGAGCGGGCCCTCTTCGATGATGTAGGTGATGATCGACTCACGCCCATTGGGGGCGGGCTGGATCAATCGGTCCGCCCGGACATCAAGATACCCGCGGTCCTTATAGAACTCGATCAGATTGGCGATATCGGAGTTGAGCGTGTTGTCGTCGAGCTGTCCCTTGCGGAAGAACGATGCGGTCTTGGTGTCGAGCTCACGCCGCAGCTGCTTGGCCGTGAACGACTCATGCCCCGAGAACCGGATCGCGGTGACCTTCAACCGATCGCCCTCAAGAATCCGAAAGAGGACAAGGCCCGTGTCGGCCAGTTCTTCCTCGTCAACCGTCACGCGCGCGTGGTAGTACCCCTTCTGGCGGTACAGATCTTCCATGCGCCGGGCGGACCGGTCGATCTGGAACCGATCGATGGGCGTGCCCGAGATCACATCGACTACCGCGGCCAGCTTGTTATCGTTGATCGCTTCGTTGCCCGCGACCTGCACATCGACCACCAGTCGGCGTTCGAGCACCTCAAAGACAATCTGGACGGTCCCGTCGTCGTTGATCCCGGCGTAGACCTCGACGCTTGAGAACGAGCCGAGCCGATTGAGCCGACGGATGTCGTCGCGGATGGTCTTGGCGTCGAAGATGGTCCCGCTGAGCGAGCGGATGTTGTTGACGGCTTCCTGCTGAGCCTCGAGTGAGAGCGGGGATTCCTGGTCCTCAATCAACGCCGGGCGGACCGACACACTCGAGATCATCCGGTGCTCGTAGATGGCCATCGGGTCATCGGACGAAGACAGCCCCGCCGTGTTGGTTGGTTGGGCGTCGCTCGACTGGGCGAGGGTGATCCCGTTGGTCGCGCTCAGGGTGCCGGCGGCCGCGACGATCGCGAGCAAGCGGGCACGGGCGCTGGTACAGGTCTGGGCGCGTGTGGATAGGGGCGTTCGTGATGGTGTGTGCTTCAACGACATAAACCTCGTACGGTGACGATACACGCCCTTGGCCCGCAACACAAATCGAGGGGTGCGTTGCGACGGGTGTCTGTGCGGATTGGCCCAAACGCGCTCGGCGTTTTGACATTCTGGAGAAGGATAGAGTATTCACCCGATGCAGGATGCTTCTCAGACTTCAGAGGGACGATTTTTGACAGAACACGATCCGTTTTTCAATCACGCTCATCAGCGTTCTGGTGATGGTACGGGGCGATCGAGCTGGTCGCGCATCCGCCGGGGCTTGCTGGTCTCGATTGGTTTCGGCAGCCTGCTGCTGGGCGCGGTGCTCGTGGTGACAACCGTGAGCCCGGAAACACTCCAAACCATGAGCACCATCGAGCTCGCGGGCATCCTCGGGCTCGTGTGCATGCCCGTGCTGACCATGCTGAGCATCGCCCACGATCGCACGGTTGTAAAACGCGCCGCGTCAAGTGTTTATAAGTCGGTTGTTTCAGGAGAGCCCGCCCCACGCGTCCGCCATCGCAGCACAGCCCGTTCAGTACCCGCGGTTCGCCTGATCCACCACGCCCGAGCATCTGACCCCATCGAAAAAGCCTCACCCGAACCTGTCGGTTCGTTGTGAAGCTTTGCAAATCAGCATAACTGATTGTTTTCAAGCGTGTTAGAACCGATCAGTCGAGATCAGCTCAGGTTCACGGGCATCACGACATACAAGAAATCGCCGCCGGCCTTGAACAAGCCCGGCTTGTTGTGCGCCTTGAGCTCGATCATGATCTCCGGATCGTGGATGACCTTGAGCGCATCGGTGATGAAAGTCGGGTTGAACCCGATCTCGATGTCGTTGCCGTCGTAGCTGACGAGATCGACCTTGATGTTCGCCTCACCCATTTCCGGTGCCCGGCTCGAGAGCTCGAGCGACTTGTCCTCGTTGGTGAACGCGAGCCGAACGCCTCGCGACTCTTCGTTGGTCAGCAGGGCTGCCCGCTTGACGGCCGACGCCAGCGTGTCGCGGTTGAAGGTCACCTTGATATCCAGATCGCGGGGGATCACATCCTCGTACGGCGGGAAGGTGCCCTCGACCAGGTTGGTTGTGAGGACCGCACGCGAGTCCGATGGCTCGTCGCCGAACGCGAACACGGCTTGGTTATCAGTGATCGCGATATGCACCGGCTCGTTCTCATCGCTGGTGAGCTTCTGGATCATCGAGAGTGCCTTCGACGGGATGATGCACTGGGTGCTCTCGCCATCGCCCGAGATCGTCACGGTGGACTTGGCCAAGCGCCGCCCGTCGGTGGCGATCATCTCGAGCTTCTTGCCGTCGCGCACCATGAGTACGCCGTTGATCGCGTAGCGCGAGTTCTCGCGGGCCGCGGCAAACAGTGTCCGAGTGACGAGCGAATCGATCACGCCCGCTTCAGTCGACAACAACGCCTTGGCGGCGGCAGACGCTGCGGAACCCTCGGCGATCGCCTTGTAATCCGCGAGCACCGGGAAGTCCGCTGGATCAAAACCGTGCAGCGAGAACAGCGCATCCTCGCCCTTGATCTTGGTGGTCTCGCCCGAGGTCTCGAGCGTGAGTGTTGATTCGTTGTCCTCGGCCGAGATGATCTGGCGGAGCTTGTCCGCCGGGATCAGAGCGCTGCCCTCTTCGGCGACATCCACGCGCCCGATGCGCACGGTCAGCGAGATCTCCGCATCGGTGCCCGAGAGCGTGAGCTCGGCGCCCGCGTCGGACTTGCTCGCGCTGAGCTTGATGCAGGTGAGCTGAGGCCGCGGCGAACGCGAAGCCACAACGCCCGAGACTTGGTTGACGGCTTCGAGCAGGGCGGCTCGTTCACAGATTACTTTCATCGCGCAACTCCATCGGCCATCGGGGTTTTCATTCCAACGGATCGCTGGGGATGATGGCTCGTCTTTGTACTAAGGTGAGACTGGATACTAGGCAAATAATGAGAAATAGAGGCTATATCCTGTGGATCATCATACGAAAATCGCAGCGGTAGTGGGTCGGGCCAGGCTGGAATGAACACGGATCGAACACAATTGGGGATGGCTTGTGGATGAATACTGCAAAACGCAGGCCAAATGGAAAATTGCGTCTGTTTGAGCCCCCAATCGCGTGCAACGAACCGGGCTTTGCGCTAGGATGAATCCATATACTGTATGTACGCCACGCCGTGCTCAAGGACTCCCGTTTCCTCGTGTAGAGGCGCGGAAAAACCATTGAAGCCACGGCGTTTTTGCTTTTTGAGACCCGTTCACCATCGCAACTGTCTGCCTTTCACACAGAGGATTCACACATGTCATACGAAGCCGCAGTGCACGCACAAGCATTGGAACTCGACCGCCTGAGCCTGGAAATGACCGCCGCCTGCGGCACGGGTCATCCCACCAGCGCCATGAGCATCGGGCACCTTGTCACCACCCTCATGTTCTCCTCGATGCGTTGGAGCCCCGACTACCCCAACTACCCGACCTCGGATCGCCTGGTGCTCTCCGAAGGACACGCCGTCCCCGCGGTCTACGCCGCGATGGCGACACTCGGCGTAGTCGTTGGCAAGGACGACGACAAACGCAAACTCACCATCGATGATCTCAACACACTCCGCGATTGGCACTCCGTCCTCGACGGCCACCCCAACCCGATGGAAGGCGTTGACTTCTTCGACGCCGCGACCGGTTCGCTGGGTCAAGGCTTGAGCGTGGCTGCGGGCGTCGCCAAGGCTGCCCGCATCGATGGCTTGGACCGGCGCGTCTACTGCATCGTCGGCGACGGCGAAGCACGCGAGGGACAGGTCGCCGAGGCGCTCGACTTCATCGTCGATCACCAGCTGACCAATGTCTGTACGATCTTCAACTGCAACGAGTACGGCCAGGCCGATCGTGTTTCGGGTCAGCAGAGCCCCGAAGTCCTCACCCACAAGCTCCAAGCGTTCGGATTCGAAGTCCTCACCATCGACGGGCACGCTCCGGATCAGATCAAAGCGGCCTTCGACCAGTTCATCTCCATCTCGGGCGATGAGAACACCAAGCCCGTCGCGATCGTCGCCAAGACCATCAAGGGCTGGGGCGCACCATCGATGCAGGGCGGCGGCTGGCACGGCAAGCCCGCGACCGGCGAAGCGCTCGAGAAGGCACTCGCCGAGCTCGCCGATCGCCGGATCGAGCTCACCAGCGCCCTCAGCGGCACCGACGAGTTCACCATCGCACCGCCAACCGAGGCCCCCGCCAAGCCCGCCAACGATGCCGAGCTGCCTCCCCTGAGCGCCGCGATGGAATCCATGGACATGGGCCATGTCCTCGCTTCGGGCAAGTTCGCCACCCGCCGAGCCTACGGCGTCGCGCTGCGTGCCCTCGGCGAGATCAATCCGGATGTCGTCGTCCTCGACGCCGATGTGTCCAACTCGACCTTCGCCGAGACCTTCCACAAGGACGCGAGCCTCGCGCATCGCTTTGTTGAATGCAAAATCGCCGAGCAGAACATGGTCTCGGTCGGCGCGGGCATGAGCGCCGCCGGCAAGATGCCCTTCTGCTCGACCTTCGCCAAGTTCATGAACCGTGCGTACGACCAGATCGAGATGGCGATGAACTCGGGGGCCGGGCTCAAGCTCGTGGGCTCCCACGCCGGCATCACCTTAGCCGCCGACGGCCCGAGCCAGATGTCGCTCCCCGACATCGCCTGGTTCCGCTCGTTCGCGACCATGACCGATCACCACGGCAACCCGGGCTGCTATGTCCTCCAGCCCGCCGATGCCTACGCCGCCTACGCCCTCACCGGCGTGATGGCCGAGTACGAATCCATGTGCTACATGCGGACCATCCGCGCCGACACCGAGCTGCTCTACTCCGACGACCATGTCTTCAACCTCGGCGGCTTCGAGACCCTCGCCCAAGGACGCGACATCGTGCTCGCGGCTTCGGGCATCATGGTCCATGAGGGCAACAAGGCCGTCGAACTGCTCGACAAGGCCGGCGTGAGTGCGACCCTGCTTGATATGTACTCGATCCCGTTCGACACCGACAAACTTCTCGACATCGTCGGCGAGAACGGCGGCTTCGTGATCTCGCTCGAGGACAACTACGGCGCCGGGCTCGGCTCGGCGATCGCCGACGCGTTGATGGAATCCGGCGACGGCTTCGAGCTCGCCCAGATGTTCGTCAAGCGCATCCCCAAGAGCGCACGCACCCCGGAAGAGATGCTCGAGATGTGCGGGCTCACCGCCCAGGACATCACCAACAAGGTGCTCGAACTCCTCGGCGTCGCGGTCTGATCCAGCGGCTGGTTGGTCAACACACCGAACGCTTGGGCAACCCGAGTGTATTTAAAGAAAATGCGAACCCCGGCTTGCAAGAGTCGGGGTTTTTTACGCACCGATCACCACAGGATTGTGGAAATTCTCCCATGGCAAGACGGCAAGCCCGGCGATCATTGGATATGGTATTGCAGAGGTTTTCTGTTCTTGAAAACACGGGTTGATTTCAAATCTGCATGATAAATAAAGAAGGTGCCCGGTGTTTCACTGGGCTCCGAATGGATCAATAGACATGAGCAAAAAGAAGAAGCCGATCAAGGACATGCATGTGATCTATAAGCCCGAGGAGATGTGGGTCCTCGCCAGCCCGATCCGTGTTGAAGTACTCAACGCGGTGTGCGCACTCGAAGAGTGCTCCGTCGCCGAGATCGCGGCCTTCACCGGGCGCTCGCGCACCTCGCTCTACCCGCACATCGAACAGCTCGTCGAGTCCGGGCTGATGATCGAGGGCGAGTCGCGCCTTGCCGGCAAACGCTACGAGCAGCTCTACCACCCGATCGCGCGCACGGTGGGCACCAGGCACGACTCGAGCGATCCCGACAATGTCGCGTACCACCAGGCGTATGGCAACGCCGTCGGTCGGCTCATGGCCCGCCTGCACGAGCGAGCCACCGCCAACCCCGACGCCGTGGTCCGCGGCCCACAGCGCGACACCAACGCCTGCCTGCAGGTCGCGTGGGTCGATGAAGACTCACTCGCCGAGCTCAACGAGCTCGTCGATCGGATCTGGGAGATCTGCCGAGACTCGCGCCCCAGCGAGGACGGCAAGCTCGTCAACATCGGCATCATGCTCGCGCCCGACAGCCGAAAGAAGGACTGAGCCCGCCCGATCCCTGCAGCAACCACCCAGCAGCAATCACCCAACAGCAACCACAAAGCTGACACGCATAAAAAAAGCACCAACCCGGAGGTTGGTGCTTTGTGTTTGAGTCACGCTCAAATCGTCTTCAACGATCGATCACGGGCAGCCCGCGCCGAACGCGTCGAGGAAGTCGGACACATCGAAGAAGTCGAACTCGCCGTCGCCGGTGAAGTCCGCGACCGGGTCTTGAGCACCGAACGCGTCGAGGAAGTCGGAGACATCGAAGAAGTCGAGCTCGCCATCGCCGGTCAGGTCCGCCGGGCAAGGTGCCTCGAGCATCAGCGTGGCGACATCCATCTCAACGATCGGGCTCTTGCCTGTTGCGACCCACTGGTCGTAGATGGTCTGGCCGTGGGTGTCGGTGGTGTTCTCATCGCGGAGGAACTCTATGTACTCCTTGCTCGCCGACTGGTAGAACAGACGGACGGTCGCTTTGGTCGCGCCCGCAGGGACGGCGTACTGCGTGTCATCCCAGTACTCGCCGTCGTTGTAGCTGTACGCCACAGGCTCGGCCTGCACCGCTTCAAAGTTCACATTCGTGAACCCGCGTGGCGGGATGCGGTTGTCCTTGTAACGCTTGTTCACGAGAGCGAAGTGGAACGCCGGGCCTTCGGGGACGCCGGTCAAGGCGCTCACCGCGGCATCAACGCCGAGCTTCGCTTCGTAGATCTTCGTGTCGCCCGTGGTGAGCACAGCGGTCGTATCGTCGTATGCACCATGCTCGCCGACAAGCGTGTCGCTGGCATCAAAGTACTGCACATTGATCCACATCCGGCGTCCCTCTGGGTAGCCGGTGGGCAGCTTGTGCCCGGTCTGGTTGATGATCCGGACATTGAGATCACCATCGAGCATCGAGAGCTCCATATCCGAAGCGGACCGGAGCATGCCCTCGGCTCGGGAGATCGACTGAGCAACAGTTGATTCCGAGAGGAAGGTCGCGCTGTCTTCGTGCAGGTTGCGGATCGCGTTGAGGACCCAGTTGTTGCCGCCGTTGAACGAGTGGATCGACATATCCGAACGCACCTCGCCGAAGTGGCAAGACTTGTCCTCGACCTCTGGCATGTGGCAATCCTGGCACGAGGAGACCTCGGCAAGGGTGGTCTCGTAGCGATCGCCGATCGCGATCGGGTTCTGCGCGAACTCGCTCATGACCCATTCTGAATAGGTGCGTTCGATCGGGAAGGTGTCGTACACATTGCCGGTCGGGTGCTGAGCGTTAAGCTCGTTCAGGGCGTAGGTGCCGTCGGGCTGGGCCGTGAAGACGGGGTTTGACACATCGTGACAAGTCGCGCACATGCTCGATGACGAGTGGAACGGTGAGATCTCCCACTCGTGCGTGGCGAAATCGCCCAGATCCACAGGACCGCGTCGGCGGTCCTCCGGATCAACGACATAAGCGCCGGAATGTGACTGTGCGACCGTGGGGGCGTCGACGCCCAAGTTGTCAAGGATGTTAAAGTCGACCAACGGCGAAACACCGACCTGATACTCAGGGTCCACCATGCGGTGACAGAAGTTACAGCTCACGCCTTCTTTGTGATCTTGTTCGGTCAATGCGGAGCCGTCCGTCGGGGTGGATCGCCCCTCGAGCCACCCGCCCGGGGTGTGGCAGCGGAGACACAGATCGCCAGCAAAGGCAGCGTCTTGGTTTGCGATGGTCATCGCGGCAAGGAACAACGGATCACGCATGGCCTGGCCCATCATCGAGGCGGCCCAGTTTTTGAACGGCTCGTTGGCCGCGGTGATAAACCCATGACAGCTGGCACAGTTATCTGAGCTCTGGATATCGGTGTTGAGCATGTCGGGCTGGGTGCCGGGCATGCGGAAATCATTGAGACGGGTCGGGAGCTGGGTCTGCCCAGGACCACCCGCATGGCTCAAGGAGCTCAGCAGGGCACAAAGCCCAAGGCCTGCGGCTGTTGAAGCTTTGCGTGTACGAAAACCACCTTGCATAACGATTTCTCCAGCGGACGAGTTGTCCGATTATCAGCTATTTTGTCTGCTCGAAATTGATGTTGAACCACATCCTCTACACACTCCGATTCTCACGAATTCGGCGTTTAGATGCAAGAATATTCTGGAAAATCCTGATTTTATGGGCGAATTGGCTCATTTCTTTCCCATGGGCGCAAGAAAAACAGGACCTTCATGTCCTGTTCGTGAAAATCCAATCAAAGTGTCCGATAACGCTCGGTCGTTTACGGGCAACCCGCCCCGAACGCATCAAGGAAATCAGACACATCGAAGAAATCAAACGCGCCGTCGCCCGTGAAATCAGCGACCGGGTCCATCGCCCCGAAGGCATCGAGGAAGTCGGACACATCAAAGAAATCGAGCGCCCCATCGCCGGTCAGGTCCGCGACGCACGGCTCGTGGACAATGTAGTCCCCCGGGCCGTGCAGCTCACCGAATGATGAGTCAATGAGCTCGATCGAGCTCGTCGTGCTCGACACGCTGATCCACGCGGACTGATCGGTCCACACGCCCCCGTCCTCGGCTTCGTCGGATCGCTCGTCAGCGCTCGCGTTATCGGCCCCATCAAGGCTCCATTGGATATGGTCGGCCAGAAAGCTCCCGTCGCCGAAAGGGGTCAGCCCGCCTTCGTTGGGGAAGTAGAGCCCGATGGCAAACGCGTCGAGCTCGAAATCAGCAATCGCGCCGATGTCCGAAGCGTTGACCTGCGAAGTGTTGCCCGCGTCGGCATCATTGTTGAGATGGATCGTGATCGCCGCGTTCGGGGCCAGCTCGAAATCAACCAACCCGACCGGGCTGGTGTATCGACGCACCTGCGATGTGTTGTGGCTGCAAAATCTCCACCCGGCCAGGCTGGTGGATTCATCGCCCGTGTTGGTGATGGTCAACACGTGTGCGGCCGTGTCCACACGGACAATCTGGACATCGCGCGGGGCACCGAGTGCGTGCGTTCCGGCGATCGCGATGAGAGACATCGCTGACAACATGGTGGTGCTTGTGTTCATTTGAAAACTCCTCGTGGTTGGTGATTCGTGTACCAGCGGTAAACCCGCCTTTGTACACACATATTCACCCGAAATTCGCTGGCCCCGTGCCCACTCTTTAGTGGGTGGACACCGCGTCGTGATCGCCCAACCCAGCAGCCATAAAAAAACCCGGTTTCCCGGGTGTTGGAGCGAAGATTGAGGACGACGATTATTCGCCCTTGCATCCATTGCCGAAGTAATCAAGGAACACCGAGACATCAAAGAAGTCGTACATCCCGTTGTGATCAAGATCAGCCCGCGGGTCGTTGGCGCTGAAGTAATCCAAGAACGCGCTGACATCAAAGAAGTCGGCCTTGTTGTCCCCGGTCAGGTCCGCGTCGCAGGTCAATACCACATACGCACGGGTGGGGGTGTAGAGCACGCGGTACACCTGACCCAGCGCGATCGCGTCGGGCAGGTTCACCTCATCAAACTCGCCGTTGACCGTGCCGCCCGAGACGATGTCCCAGGTATCACCGAACTGAGGCTGGTACCCGTCGTCGATGTTCACCGTGAGCGTGCCGCTCAGGTCGATCGAGCCGCCGCCACCCATCAGCAGGCGATCGAACTCGCCGGCCTTGAGCCCACCCAGATCCGCGATCAGGTGTGAGCTCGCCGACAGGTGCAGGGTATTGAAGTCGAATCGCCGGAAGGTCGAGCCCGGATCGATCGTGCCATTCATGTTCATCTCGCCCTGGAGGGTCCCGCTGCCGATGATGGTCTGCCCGTCGCCGATGGTCCCGACAAAGCCGGCATCGTTGAGGATCTGCGCGTCGTTAAAGTTGTTATTGACATACATATCGATGACCCCCTCGCCATCGATCACGGTCTCGGCTGCGAACCGCACATGCCCGTTGAAGATGCTCTGAGTCGAGTTGATCAGCACGGTGCCGTTGTTGGTCAGCGGCCCGGTGAGCTCGATGATCCCCCCCTCGCCACGCGCACCCAAGGTGCCCATGTTGGTCACGCCGCCCATCGACATCGTTCCATTGCCGACCATTTCCACGATCCCGGTCCCTGAGGAATCGAAAGTGCCCCCGTCGAGCACCATCCCGCTGCGCAGCGCCAGCGTGCCGTTGTCCGATCGGTACACCCCGCCGCCGCCGTGATTGCCGAAGAGCTCGAGGAGATGGTCCGGGTCGTTGCCGTTGATCGTGCCCAGGTTCACAATGGTGCCCCCGTCACGCCCATCGATCATGCCCGATCCCATGACGGTCTGATCGCCGCCGATGATCCCGTGGAAGACGCCGCCGGTGTAGAACTGTGCATCGTTGCTGTTCCCCGAGCTGCGCATCACGATGGTGCCCGGGCCCGAGATATGCGTCGAGGCATCGAATCGGAGATGGGCGTTGAAGATTTCTGAGTTGGCATTGATGGTCAGCGTGCCGTTGTTGGTCATCGGGCCGACAAGACTCATGAACCCCCCGTTGCCGTTGATCCCCAGCTGCCCGTTGTTGGTCACATTCGAGAGCGTCGCCACACCGTTGCCCAGCATGGTCACGATGCCGACACCCGAAGAATCAAAGATCCCCCCGCTGAGCACCAGCCCACCATCGAGATCAAGGATCCCGTTGTCCGATCGATACACCCCGACGCCCCCGCCATCATGGTTGCCCCCAAGGACCAAAGGCAGCGCCGGATCTTTATCGACCGCCGCGTGGTTGCCATTGATGGTTCCAAGGTTGAGGATGGTGCCCCCATCGCGTCCATCAACAATGCCCGATCCTTCCACGGCTTGATCGCCGCCGATCGTGCCCGTGATCCCGGGGTTGGTAAAGAACTGCGCATCGCTCGTATCACCCCGGCTCACCATTTGAATGGTGCCCGTTCCATCGATGACGGTCGATGCATCGAACCGCAGATGCCCATTGAATACTGCCCTGTTCGCGTTGATCCGGAAGGTGCCGTTGTTGGTCAGCGGGCCTGATAGGACGACGAACCCGCCGTTGCCGTTGACGCCCATCTCGCCGTTGTTGGTCACATTGGACAGGTTGGACACCCCGTTGCTCACATGGGTCGCGATCCCGCTTCCGGAAGACTCAAAGGTCCCCCCGTCGAGCACCAGCCCCCCGCCGAATCCGATGATCCCGTTGTCAGAGCGGTAGACCCCGTCGCCCGAGATCGATCCCTGCAGCTGGAGCTCGGTGTCGGGCACATCAGCGACGAAGGTCCCGAGATTGATGAGCTGGCCGCCGCTGTTTCCGTTGATCCGCCCCGCCCCAGAGACCGTTTGTTGCGCGCCGATCGTCGCGGTGATCCCCTGCGAAGTAAACAGCTGCGCATCGCCCAGATCTCCGCCGCCGCCGCCGAGTGCGAGGCTGATCGAGCCGTTCCCGTCGATCGTCGCATCGCTGTCGAAACGCAAATGGCCGTTGAAGACCGCAGTGTTTGAGTTGATGCTGATCGTGCCGGTGTTTTCGATATCGCCGTTGATGAGCAGGAAGCTCCCGGACCCGGGGACATGAAGATCGCCCGTGTTCGAGAGGTTGCTGATTGATGGCGAGTTGGTGGTTTCGACCGTGCCGCCATTGACCGTAAAGAGCTCCCCGCCCGTCATGCTCGATCCGCCCGCGAGCACCAGCGTGCCCCCATCAGCCCCGATCCGCCCCGTGGCGCCCTGGTCCACCGTGCCCGTGAGTTCTAAGGGCGAGCCCTTGGGCTGGTCGGCGATGATCTCCCCATGGTTGGTCATGAACCCCGAGACACGCCCGCTGCCCATGATCGTGTGCCCCTGGTTGTGCGTGATGGTCAACGCCCCCGAGCTGATCTGCGCATCAGCCGTCGATGAGTTCGCGTTGAGCAAAATCGATCCGGTGCCGTCGATCGTCGCGTTGGATCCAAACGAGAGCACCGTGTCGAACACGCTCGCGTTGTCATTGACCACGATCAGCCCGTCGTTGAACAAATCCTTGGTCAGTGTGAAGGTCCGCCCGCTGTCGAGCAGCAGGGTCGCGCCCGGGTTGGTGATCGAGAGCGCGCCGATGGTGTAGTTGTTATTCGTCGAGACGGTGTAGGGGGCCAAGAGCCCGAGCACCGCGTCCTCGCTGATGGTGTCGGGGATGTTGCCCAGGTCCCAGTTGGTCGCCAACTCCCAGTCACCATCGACGGCTGATCCCCAAGAGAGTGACTGGGCATTGGATACCGAGCCTGCGAGCGCAACAAGTGCGATGGCCGAGAGCGACTTTGGACAGCTGAACATAAGATTTTTCCCCATCGAAGTAGTGTGTGATCCAGATGCTCACCCGAGCATTCGAGTCCCAATCATACCAGAGCTGCTCCACAGTTTGAAGCAGAAAAACGCCAGTCCCCGGCGATTTTTCCGGACCGGAACATGGTCCAGATAACAAAAAAGCCGCCAACGGCGGCTCTGTGAAGATCGGATTCAGCGAACAGGATCCAGTGTGCTTGCTTACGGGCAGCCGGCTCCGAACTCATCGAGGAACGCGCTGACATCGAAGAAATCAAACGCGCCGTTGTCATCAAAGTCGGCCACCGGGTCCATCGCCCCGAACGCGTCGAGGAAGTCGCTGACATCAAAGAAGTCGAGTTCGCCGTCGCTATTCATGTCCGCCGGGCAGTTGTCCTCCTGGGCGATCGCGTTGATCTCGATGCTCAGCGACGCATCGATCGTCACCGCGCTCGGCGACGAGCTCAGCAGCACCGAAGCGCTGTCGCTCCCAAGTGTCGGCAGGTCAAACGGCACCGGCGGGAGCGTGAGCCCCTCAATGGGGAACTCCGCTTCGATCCGATCAGGCGCAGCCGAGAGCGTGATGCCCAGCGACCCATCCCCGTTGATCGTCACCTGCCCCGAGATCGGGAGCACGATCGGGAGCTCGAAGCCTGTTCCCTCACCGCCCTCTTGCCCGCCCTCTTTGCCGCCGAGCGACTGATCGATATCGAGCAACAGCGACGCCGTAACCAGCGCATCAAGATCAAACACATTCGAATCCTCGGTCGGGCTCAGCGTCCCGGCTCCTGGGCCGCTTTGGGTGAGCAGCACCTGGGTCAGCCCGTCGGTCTGCGAGATCGGCAGCGTGAACGGGATGCCGCCCGGATAGATAAAGGTCGGGTTGACCGTGTTGAAGGTCGAGTACAGCAGCGTGAGGCTGAACTGCGTCCCGCTCGCCTGCCCATTGAGCAGATCAATACTCAATCCGTCAAGATCAACAAGCAGGTTGTCAAAGTCCGCCGAGATCACAAAGCCGCCGCCCGGGTTCGAATCAAGCTCGGTGTCCGCGGCCAGCGACAGCGAGTTGTCGATCGGGTTGTTGCCCGAGCCACCAAAGAACCCCGGGCGCGTCTGCGTGCCCTCGGGGTTCGTCTTCGCATCGTAATCCCCGATCAGCGTGCCCTCGGCTCCAAAGACAACCGCCGCGTCCACAGTGGCCGAGCTGCTCTTCGAATCAATCACACCGGTGAACTCCTGGGCGCTGGCTTGTGTGCACAAGACCACGGACGCAAAGACACATACCGGGATCAACTGGTTTTGTTTTCTATTCATCATGAAAATGCTCTCTCTCTTTCTCTCTTCACTCATACATTCATCACACACACAATCGGTTCTCACGGGCACCCGGAACCGAACTCATCAAGGAAGGCACTGACATCGAAGAAGTCGTACGCGCCGTTGTCATCAAAGTCGGCGACCGGATCACCCGAGCCGAACGCATCCAAGAATGCGCTGACATCAAAGAAGTCCAGCTCCCCGTTGCCATCGAGATCCGCTCGGCAGCCCGGGATCGTGCCCACCGCGACGATCGTCGCCGTCCCGGTGGTCGTCACGGTGCCCAGCTCGTTGCCCTCCGCATCCGTGAACGGCTGGGAGACACTCAGCGGCAGCGTGGTCGTGATCGTCGCGGTCTCGCCAGCGATGATGAGCTCGCCAGCGAACTCCGAAGCGAACGCCCCCTGATCGCCGAGCACCACCACCTGGGCGCCCGTGCCCACGATCAAGATGTCATAGCTCACATCAAGCTCGCCATCGAGCAGCACCGAGACCGACGGGAACACAAAGCCCCCGCCGCTGATTGGGACCGGGCCCGTCGGGGTCTCGGGCGTTGCATAGGACATGCTCGCCCCGGTCAGCGTGGCCTGGGCGGAGCCGAAGAAGCTGAAGGGCCAGTTGAAGTCCATCGTTTGATCGAGCACCACCATCAGATCATGAATCGTAATCGCGCCGGGGTTGGTGTTGCTGTCGAACTCGATCTCGAGATTGCCCGAGAGCGTGCTCATCGCGCTGTCGGTGCTGCTCGCGATCCCGACATCGACCTCGATGGACATATCGAGCGACGAACGCTCCGGATCAATCGAAAAATCAATCGGCGCAGCAAGGACACTGGCGGCACTCATCGCCAGCGACAACGAGCCAAGCGTCAATGCGCCTGGGCGCGTGTGTGATGGTGTGAACATGGGTCCCCTTCGTGTAGTGATCTTGGCGGTGTGAGCCAAGAAAAACCGGGCCGGATCAAGCCGCAAGCGAGTTGATCAGGCCCGGCCAGTTTGTAAAAATGACCCGCCAACGCGGGGCATCAATGGTTGTTATGGACAGCCCTTGCCGAAGAAATCAAGGAAGGCGGAGACATCGAAGAAGTCGTACTCGCCGTCAGCAGTAAAATCCGCCGCAGGATCCTCGGCCGCGAAGGCATCGAGGAACGCCGAGACATCGAAGAAGTCCAGCTCACCGTCACCGGTCAGGTCCGCGGGGCAGGAGGTTTTTGTTGCTTCGCACGCGTCGGAGATCCCGTTGTCGTTCTCGTCGGGGGCGCTCGGGTTGATGATCTTGAAGACCTGGCCGCCGAACACATCGGTGACATACAGCTCGCCGTCTTGGCCCTGGCCGAAGGACGCGAGCCCGAACCCGAAGCTAAACTCGGTGTTTACCGCGTAGCCGTTGGACGGATCAAGCGTCCAGACACTGCCGCCGCAGTAATCGCCGAAGAAGTACAAGCCTTGGTAGTCTTCGCCGAGCTCGCACCCACGGTATACATACCCGCCGGTGATCGAGCAGTTGCCCCCGCCGTGCGAGTACTCGTGCTGCGGCTGGGTGTGCCCGGTCGAGCTGCATGAGAGCCCCGTCGAGTGGAGCCCCTCGCGGCAGCGCCAGCCGTAGTTGAGCCCGCCGACATTGTCCACATTGTGGTTCACTTCTTCCCAGGCGTTCTGCCCGACATCCGCGATCCACATATCGCCGGTCGCGGTATCGAAGCTCGTCCGCCATGGGTTGCGCAGCCCGTAGTGCCAGATGGACTCGAACGCGCCCGCGGTGCCCACGAACGGGTTGTCCGATGGGATCTCATAGTTCTGGTTGGCATCGCTTGGGAAGTCGTCGTCCCCATCGATATCGATGCGGTGGATCTTGCCCAGGCGCTCGTTAAGTCGGCTGGCGTTGTTCTGCGGGTCGTTGCCCGAGCCGCCATCGCCCGAAGCGACATACAGGTAGCCATCAGGCCCGAAGGAGAGCCAGCCGCCGTTGTGGTTCGAGAACGGCTGATCAATAAACATCACGATCCGAGCGGTGCCCGCATCGGCGACATTGGCGTTGCCCGCCGAGACCTGGTACTCGGCGACATACGTGTCGCCGCCTACACCGGTGTAGTCTACATAGAACTTGCCCTCGCCCGCAGCCCCCTCAGTCGCGTAGTCCGGATGGAACGCGAGCCCGAGGAGCCCACGCTCGTCGCCGCCGCTGTCGCCGTTGCGCACGGTGCCATCGATATCAAGGAACGGCGTGGGCAGCAGGGTGCCGTCCGCATCGATGATGCGGATCGCGCCTTCTTGTTCGATCACAAACAGACGCCCAGACCCATCGCCCGCATGGGTGACGAAGACCGGGCGGTCAATCCCTGAGGCGACCTGTTGGGTAGTGAGCTGAGCGTTGGCAACAGTTCCGCAGGCGGCCAGAAGGCACGCACAAAGTACACGATTCATTGTTCTCTCCAGATTCGTTTGTTGATCAGCCAGCCGCAAGGCCCGCAAGATCAACCTGATTTCAATTAACACCGATTGAATGGGCGAATGCCCGTGTCTGATTATTCGTCACGAACCCAACAAAGGTTGCCCCGGATACCCATACTGGTACCAATATCGGCATCATCGGGGTCACAATTCACCCCGACAAACACCAAAGAGCACCTCGAAGGGCTTAATTGCTCAACATCCAGCGCCGAACGCGTCCAAGAAGTCCGAGACATCAAAGAAGTCGTACACCCCGTCGCCGGTGAAGTCTGCGATCGATTTCTGGGCCCCGAACGCGTCCAGGAAGGCCGACACATCGAAGAAATCCAGAACCCCATCTTCGGTCAGATCCGCGGGGCACGAGGGTGCACACGCGTCCGTACCAGGGCCCTGCCAGTCGCCGCCCACCTGATCACAGGTCGCCAAGCTAAACCCGCCAACACACTGCTCGGTCGCAGGGATGTAGCACGCGCCCACGCACGCGGTCTCCGCGCAGGTCGAGCCCGCGCCGTTCCACACCGCGCCCATCGTGATCGCGTCGGCCTCGGTCATGCCGTCGGCGCAGGTCCCGTCTTGCAAACACGCCGAGCCGGTCGGCTCGCCCTCGCAATCAACCACCGCGCGGATGACCCAATCGCCCGACACCCCAAGCGAGCACGCGTCGGTCCAGGTGGTGCCGTTGACCTTCACCGCATTCTTCATCGGCTGGCAGTCAAGACCGTCCGACACGATCGAGGGAAGCAAGACATTCTGGTTATTCGTGTTGGCGAACCGGAACGAGACCACAAACTCTTCGTCGGCGACAACCGGGATCGAGATGGGGATCGTCTGGTTCTCGTCCTTGTAGCGATACTCGTTGAGCACGCCGTCGTTGAGTGCCGGCCCGTCGAGGGTATCCTTGGCCGAGCCCGGGTTGGGGAACACGCCGCCGTTGTAGACAATGATCGAGTCTTCGAGCGAGATCGTCCCGCCCCCGGTGAATGATCTCCAGAAGACCTGGATCGCGACGATGTTGCCATCGCACGGGCTCGTCAGCCACACCGCGGCTTCCTCACCAGCGGTAAAACACGGGCAGATCGCGGCGGCGCTCCCGCCGGTGAGCGTGTCGTTCTGGATCACAATTTCGTCGCCCATCGCCGGAGCGCCAGCGAGCGCAGTCAGACAAAGCACAGATCCCAGAGCCGGGCGTAAGTTGAATCGAAACATCAGAAAACCTCATAGATTGGTCGTGAAACGCGGCCGTCCCCGGTCCTGAGCCCAGTGTATCAGAACCGGCGAGCGAACAAAAGAAAAACCCCCGATGATCGAGGGTTTAAAAAACACTGATAAAAACAATGGTAGAGAAAGCCCATGCAGCACGCTCGTTTATCGGACGAGCCGCGTAACTGGCATGCTTATGGGCAGCCCGCCCCGAACGCGTCGAGGAAGGCCGAGACATCGAAGAAATCGAACGCGCCGTTGTCGTCGAAATCAACCGCCGGGTCCTGGGCCGCGAAACCGTCGAGGAAGTCGGACACATCAAAGAAGCTCAGCTCACCGTCGCCATCAAGATCAGCTCGGCACACCGGAGCACACGGGGCACTCATCGAGCAGAACGGCGTCACCGCGGCGACCTGCGAGCGGGCGAACCCGTCCGTGGCGTTGGCGTCCGCCACAATCCACTGCATATAGAAAGTCTGCCCCTCCATCGAGGTGTCGTCGATCGGGTACATCATCGTGCCAAAGCCCTCACCGGGGCCCATGCCGTTGAGCGTGATGGGCCCGAGCAACTCATCAGAAGCCACCACGCCGTTGGTCGGCGGGCTCGACGAGACCGCGACCCAAGCCTGCGCACCACCAAGGGCGAAGTCCATCCCGACCTTGAATCCAAGGTTCCCGATGTTGGGCGGAGTCACCGCGATCATTTTGGGCACATACCCGCTGGTGCCCGAGTTGCCGACCTCGCTGATCAGCGGGTTGGCGATTTCTTGCTCCGAGTGCAGCTTGGGGCGATCGAACGGGAAGGTCTCGTTGGCGACGCGCGGATCAGTCAGCGCTGTCATCAGGAAGTGGATCGCCGCGGCCTCCTCGGTGGGCGAAAACTCGATCGGCGAAACAATCCGGAAGTCCCGGGCCCCCGTCGGCGAGCGCCCGTTGCGGTGGGCGTAGTGATCAAACACATCATCGATGGTCTCAAGCGAGCCCGTGTGCATGTACCGGTCCCGCAGCCCGATATTGCGCAGCGACGGGGTCTTAAACTCGCCCATCTCGACACTGACGCCGGTAATCCCGCCGCGTCCCAGGTCTTCGTGCACCGGGCGGACGCCATCACCGAGGAACTCAAAATCCCCAAAGAGCGGCGCGTTGTGACAGGTGGTGCACAGCTGATTGCTGTAGGCCTCGAGCCCGTCCTTCTGAAGCTGCGTCATCGCGTCATCGTCGCCCGCGTTCCAAAGATCCCAGGGGGTCTGGTTGGGGATGAGTGTGCGTTCATAAGTCGCGATCGCAAAGCCGATCCGCCCCGCGGTGATCTCGGGATCGCCGAAGGCCCGCTCGAAGAGCTCCGCGTAGGAACCATCGATCTCCAAGGCGTCGGCCATATCCTCGGGCAGCTGCGAAGCCAGCGCCATCGGGGTGACCCGCCCGAGCTTCTCGAAGATCGAAGCCCAGTCTCTGTGCTGGAAAGCCATCTCCACATCGTTCACGATCGGCATCAGCGATTGACTCTCAAGGCCGCTGCTCGCCATCGAGAGCACCTCATTAGTCACCGGATCGACAAAGTTGCCCTCGGCTCGCCCGTCCCAGAATAGGTTCCCGCCGAACATCGACACATAGGTGGACATCGCACGCCGATCCGTCACCTGAGGCTGCAGATCGAACATCTCCGAACGAATGTACGCGCCATTCTGATCAGTCGCGATCACACCCGGCGAACCGTTCACATCATCCTCAGTCCCAAAGATCCCGTCATACGCGGGGTTGGTCGCCCGTCGAGGATCGACACCGCCCTCGGATGGGATGTGGCATGTCCCACAGGAAATCGTGTTGTCGCTCGAGAGCTGCTCGTCCCAGAACAACATCTTGCCCAGCACGCGTTTTTCTTCGGTGATCTCATTCTGAGGCGGCGCAAACGGTTCCCAGAGCCCAACGGTTCGATCAGGCTCGCCCCCAGCAATCGCCTGCCCAGCGCTCAACGACCCCGCAACCAAGGCGCAGGCCATCAATGAGCCAAATGAGAAGCCGCGCCCTTTGCGACCACGGATAGCTGGATATGCGGGAGTGGGCATATATTCGTCCTTCATCTATACAAATGTCTTGAGATCAATCAGTTGCACACTTTCAGCGAACCCCCTGCGCATACACATGCAGACAGGACCCGTATCCTCAGTATACACGGGATCGAAACCCCCGCAACCCATCCAGAACCCTATTGGGTCCGAAATTGCCCGCCCAAACCCTACAGCCGCACCCATTTATGGGCATCCAGCCCCGAAGGCATCGAGGAAATCAGACACATCGAAGAAGTCGTACAGACCATCCCCCGTGAAGTCCGCCGCTGGCTCCATGGCCGCTAAGGCATCGAGGAAGTCCGATACATCGAAGAAATCGAGCGCCCCGTCCCCGGTCAAATCCGCCAGGCACGACTCAACAGGCGTCGCCACGAACACCCCGATTGTTCCATTACGCAAGAAAGCTGCGAACGCGACCTGCCCCTGATCATTGATATCGATCACGCCGTTGACCACCTGCTTGCCGGTGTCGCCGCCAAAGTCAAAGCCCAACGCCAGCGCTCCGAGATCAGTTTCGATCAACTGGTCATACTCGATGAGCTTCACCAGATCATCCCCATCTCCCACCCAGACCCCGGTCGAGTCATGCTCGACATCACTGGCCCGGAACCCGACCCAGCCGTTGGAGTTGACGACCGGCGGGAAGTTGGCGAACGACCCGTTCTGGATCCCGCTGTTGGTCCCGTCTGCGATCGGCGTCGTGTTTGTGCCGTCCCAGTGGTTGACCACCCAGATCGAATCCGATGATCGCCGAGCCGAGAACGCGACATGCCCACTCTGGGCGATGGCCGTCGAGTTGACGAATGAACTCCAAGCCCCGCCGGTCTCCGCCACCGTGATCGGCATGGCCGGCACACTGAGCGTATCAAACCGCACAATCCGGCGCGAAGGCCCACTCTCCGGGATCGTGTTGCTCACCACCTGCAGCGAATCGTTGATCTCTGGCGCGAACAAGAACGAGTACGCCCCTGAGGAAGTATCCGCCACCCGCGTCTGCATCCGCACATCATCAACAAACTCATCGATCACAATCTTGTCGGAGGTAAACCCGAAGTCCCCCCGGTAGCAGATCGCCCCGCCGCTCGTCAGCGTCACCCCCGAGAACCCGCTGGTCCCCTCCGAGCCCCCGGGCACAAAGTCGCGCAGCAGGTTGCCGCTGGTGTCATACAGCTGCGCCCCGTCATTAAAACTCCCCATCTCGATCGCGATCATCCCATTGCGCAGATCAAGCGTCGAAGACCACACCGGATCAAACGGCGCGGGCGCACTAAAGATCACGCCCCCCTCGCCGCCCTTGCCATAGAACACACCCTCGCTGCCCTCGAGCACCGTGCGGATCGCCACCGCGCCGTCCTCGCCCAGCGAGACATACTGAGACGACAACAAGCTCGGGTACGGCAGGTTAAACGCCGGAATACTCTGGTCCAGGCTCGATCGGCACTGAAGCTCAAAGGTCCACTCCGCGGGCACGCCAGCGACAGCGGTCCCGGCCAAGGCGCCAAGCAGCGCAAGAACGGTTGGGATGGATCGGTGCATGATGTGTTCTCCGAATGAATATGGTGTGTGAGATACAAGTTCGTCCGATCAATCTAACAGAAAAAGCCGCCGATTCAAGAGCGATATGCCCGAATCGTCGGCTTGTTTCATCTACAGAAAGTGAGAAAACCAGACTAGTTGCCCACAAGCTGCTCGTTGGTCTCGAACCGATCAAGCGCCGCCAACAACTGCTCCACTTGCACCGGCGGCGGCATATTGAGCATCCGCCGACGCAACGCCGTGATCGTCTGCAACGGCTTGTCCTCAATCAACAAGTCTTCCTTACGCGTCCCGCTGGCCGCCAGGTTGATCGCCGGGAACAACCGCTTCTCCGCGATCTTGCGATCAAGGATCAGCTCCATGTTCCCCGTGCCCTTGAACTCTTCAAAGATCACTTGGTCGCCCTGCGAGCCGGTATCGACGAGGCAGGTCGCGATGATCGTCAGCGAGCCGCCTTCTTCCGTGTTGCGTGCCGCGCCGAAGAGCTGCTTGGGCACTTCGAGTGCCTTCGAGTCAATCCCCCCCGACATCGTCCGCCCCGAGTTGGCATGCTTGCCCGAGCGATTGAACGCCCGGCCCAATCGCGTCAGCGAATCAAGCACAATAAACACATGCTTGCCCGATTCGACCATTGCCTTGGCGCGCTCGATGGTGGTGGTGGAGATCTCGACATGGCGCGCCACATCATGGTCGTTGCTCGATGCGAACAACTCGATCTGCTCTGGCTTCCAGGGCTTATCAAACGGCTCGTCGCCGTCGCGCTGGGCGGCATTCCCATGGAAGGTCCGCAAGAAGTCCGTCACTTCTTCCGGCCGCTCATCGATCAACAGCGCCATGACATGGATGTCTGGGTGGTTCATCAGCACCGCCGTGGTGATGTCCTTGAGCAGCGTCGTCTTCCCCGCCTTGGGCGGCGAAACAATCAACCCGCGCTGCCCCCGCCCGATCGGGCAGAACAAATCAATCAGCCGACACACCGGCGGGCACCCAGGATACTCGAGCGTAATCCGCGGGGCCGGATCGATGCTCGTCAGGTCCATAAACTGCTTGCGCGAAGCAAAGGCTTCCGGGCTCATCCCCTCGATCTCAATGAACCGCTCGACCACCGGGCGTGGCTTGCGTGGCCCAGAGCCGCCACCACCTCCGCGCCCGCGCCGTCGACGCCGGGGCTTCTTCTCGACCACCTCGACCTCGACATGCAGCCCATCACGCAAGGGGAGCTCTTCCCCAAAGTGGACCGGGACAAACGGGTCGTCGGGGGCCTGGAGCGTCTTCGAAGTCGTATCGGACACCTGCCGGATACGCCCCTCAGTACGCCTGGGCCATTCTAAAATGCCAGTAAGCGTGGTGGTAGACATAAATATTCTTGTTCGTCAGTGATTCCCGAACCCTGAACACAAACCATCAGCCCGATGCTTTGCAATCACTCAAATCTGAAGTTCGTTTCGTGCATCTCGTCGCGGAACATTTTCCGATGCTCGGCTCTCCCCGAAAGGTTCTTGCCGACCACTCAACGCCGATGCGATCAGCGGTATTGTACACCATCTCAACCCGGATTCCAAGCACGCCCCGTCTGATGGCAATTCCGACGATGGGCCCTCTGGTTTCGGACATTCAATCAACACCCCCCTGTCGCCGACCTGACTTGCTAAGATAGAGACCGAAATCAATCTCCATTTTTGAACCCATTTGGCATTCGGCTGCCTTCACTCGCCCTCACCCAGACCCAACCATGAAGACCCTCCGCGGCATCCCAGTCTCCCCCGGCTATGTGATCGGCCGCGTCTTCGTCATCGAGGACGAGTCCCGCCCGCGCGTCAAACGACGCGACATCGACGCCGCGGACATCCCCGCCGAGATCGAACGCTTCGAGTTCGCCCGGATGGCCTCGATCTCCGAACTCAACGAGCTCCACAAGACCGCCGCCGACGACATGGGCAAGGAAGCCGCCAAAATCTTCCTCTTCCACATCGGCGTGCTCAACGACCCCTCCGTCCTCAACCCGATCAAAGAAATGATCGAATCCAAGCGGGTCAACGCCGAATACGCGATCTCAACCACCTTCAACACCATCTCCGAAAAGTTCGCCAACCACCCGGACTCCACCTTCCAGTCCAAGGTCGACGACCTGCGCGACCTGGCCGCACGCCAGCTCCGCAACCTCGACACCGAGCAGCGCGTCTCGATCACCAACCTTGATGAAGGCACCGTGATCATCGCCCGCGACCTCACCCCCTCACAAACCGCCGGCTTCGATCGCACCAAAATCGCCGGCTTCGTCACCGCATTGGGCGGCCCAACCAGCCACACCGCCATCGTCGCGGGCGCACTCAACCTGCCCGCAGTGGTGGGGGTCAAAGGGCTCCTGTCCAAGCTCACCGACGGCCAGCGCATCATCGTCGACGGCAAGCGGGGCCACATCGTCATCGACCCCGATGAAGAAACCATCGAAAAATACCACCAGGCCCAGCTCCAAGCCCGCCAGGTTAGCCTCTCGCTGAGCGAACTCGCCGAACTCCCCGCCATCACCGCCGACGGCGTCCAGATCTCGCTGCTCGGGAATATCGAGTTCGCCGAGGAAATCGACCAAGTCCTCGTCGACGGCGGCACCGGCATCGGGCTCTACCGCACCGAGTTCCTCTACCTCACCCAACCCACCGAACCCACCGAAGAAGACCACTACCAGGCCTATGTCGATTGCGTCAAGCGCCTCGATGGCAAGCCCCTCACCATCCGCACCATCGACCTGGGCGCCGACAAATACACCCAAAAACAACAAGAAAACCCCGAGCGAAACCCGTACCTCGGGCTCCGCTCCATCCGCTACTGCCTCCAAAACCAAGACATGTTCCGCACCCAGCTCCGCGCCATCCTCCGCGCCAGCGCCCACGGGCCCATCAAGGTCATGTTCCCCCTCGTCACCAACATCGCCGAGTTCCGCTCCGGCAAATACTTCATCCGAGAAGAGATGGAAGAGCTTGCTGAGCAAGGGATTGCGTACGATAAAGACATCGAGATCGGGATGATGGTCGAGGTCCCCGCCGCCGCCCTGATGGCCGGCTCCTTCGCCCGAGAAGTCGACTTTTTTTCCATCGGTACCAATGACTTGGTGCAGTACACCCTCGCGGTTGACCGAACTAATGAGCGGGTCGCGTCGTTGTATACCCCGATCCACCCCGCGGTGCTCAAACTCATCCGCGATGTGGCCCGCGCCGGGCGTCGATATGACATGCCCGTGTCATGTTGTGGCCAATCCGCAGCAGATCCCGCATTTGCCGCGTTGCTGCTGGGTCTCGGGGTGCGTAGTATCTCTGCAACAGGGTCATCCCTGCCGATGCTCAAAAAGACCATCCGCAGCCTGACAGTTGCCAAATGCGAACGGATTGCTAAAAAAGCGATCAGTTTCGATTCCGAAGCCGAAGCCGCCAGTTATGTGCGGTCAAGGCTCAGAAAACTTGTACCCGAGGTATTCGACGGGCGTCCCGTCGGCTAACTCACTCGCTCGTGCCCAAACCCAGTCTCCGCATCGGCTTACGCCAACGCGTCCAGACGATCAAGCACCGCGATTGATCCTCGGCCACGAACCACGACGCAGCCGTCGACCAAGTCTGATCATCCTGATCTAGACCAATCCGACAGGCCGCCGAATGATCCGGTCGCTCCCCGCCGAGCATCAGCAACCCGCTGAGCCGCGCCGAGCACGCCCAGCCGCCCTCCTCCAAAGAGCGCGTCTGCGTACACCGCGTCACGAAGCCGGTCGCTGCTCCATCCTCAGCGAGCTCCGAGTGCCCACGCACCGCGCACATCCAAAGACAAACCACCGCCCGTTGATCGCACCCGCGACCAGCCGACGATGTCTCTTTGCGCCAAGCCGTGGACCCACCAACGCCCGCTGACCTATCCCAAGGTCACGCATCATGACAGACACACCAGACAACAACGACACCCAGCCCGAATCAGAATCTTCCACCGAGTCAACGCCCGAGAGCAAGACCACCAAGAAGACCACCAAAAAGAAAACCGCCAAGAAGACCACCAAAAAGGCGGCTTCAAAAACGACAAAGAAGACCTCCAAGCGCGTCGCCAAAAAGTCGGCGAAGAAATCAGCCGCCAAAGCCGCGGCCGAAGAGTCCGCTGTCGAAGCGACTGAAGAGCAGATCGCAGAGCCCGTCGTCGAAACCGGTGAAGACAATTCAAACGATTCAGCAGAATCTGACAACGAATCAGAAGACAAGCCCAAGCGCACCCGCCGATCTCGCTCGCGCTCTTCCTCCAAGAAGACCACCAAGAAAACAGCCGATGTGGACGCTGCCGATGACTCGGCTGACTCAGCTGATTCTGACGAAGAGGCAGACACCGACGAATCCACAGAGGCAACCGAGAAGCCCAGCCGTTCTCGCAGCCGGTCAAGCACTCGATCATCGAGCAAGGCAACGACCAAAAAGACAACCAAGAAAACCACCAAAAAGACATCCTCACGCTCCAAGGCCGACAAGGCACCCATCCAAGGCGAGATGATCATCAACTATGTGCCCGGCGAAGAATGCCGCGTCGCCATGCTCGAGAACGGCAACCTCGAAGAGCTCATGGTCGAGCCCACCGACCGCGTCTCCCGCGTCGGCAACATCTATGTCGGGCGCGTCACCAACATCGAGCCCTCGATCCAGGCCGTATTCGTTGACTTCGGCACCGAAGAGAACGGCTTCCTCCATGTCTCGGACCTGCACCCGCAGTACTTCGCCCGAGGCGAAGAAAAAACCGAACGCGTCGGCAAGAAGACCCCACGCAAGAGTCGCCCGCCCGTCCAAGACTGCATCAAACGCGGCCAAGAGATCATCGTCCAGGTCCTCAAAGAAGGCGTGGGCACCAAAGGCCCAACCCTCACAAGCTACCTCTCGATCCCCGGGCGCTTCATCGTCATGATGCCCGGCATGGACAAGGTCGGCGTCTCCCGCAAGGAAGAAGACGAGGACAAGCGCAAAGCCGCCAAACAAATCCTCTCCCAGCTCGAACTCCCCGAAGGCTTCGGGTTCATCCTCCGCACCGCCGGCTTCGACCGCACCAAGGCTGAGCTCAAGCGCGACCTCTCGTACCTCGCCCGTCTCTGGAAGGACATGGAGACCCGGCGCAAGGGCGGCTCCAAGCCCCGCCTGCTCTACACCGAGTCCGACCTGCTCGTCCGCTCCATCCGCGACCTGCTCACCAGCGAGGTCAGCCGCGTCGTGATCGACTCCGAGCCCGCCCTCAAGCGAGTCGCCCGGTTCATCAAGATCGCCGCCCCACGCTCGGGCGCCAAGCTCTCGCACTACACCGGCACCAAGCCCATCTTCCACGCCTTCGGCATCGAGTCCCAGATCAACGAGATCCACGCCCGCGAGGTCCACCTCCCCTCGGGCGGCCGCCTCGTCATCGACCAGACCGAAGCCCTCGTCGCCATCGATGTGAACTCAGGCAAGTCCCGCGCCGCCCGCGACGCAGAGACCAACGCCTTCAAGACCAACATGGAAGCCGTCGACGCCATCTGCCGCCAGCTCCGCCTCCGCGACCTGGGCGGCCTCGTCGTCAACGACATGATCGACATGCGCTTCCAGTCGCACCGCAAAGAAGTCGAGGCCCGCTTCAACGAACGCCTCAAGCGCGACCGCGCCAAATCAAGCACCGCGCCCATCTCGCCCTTCGGGCTCCTCGAGATGACCCGCCAGCGCATGCGCGGCTCGCTCGAATCCCAGCACTTCGCCGACTGCCCCATGTGCCACGGCCGCGGGCTCGTCAAACGCCCCGACTCCGTCGCCGCCAGCGCCCTGCGTGATCTCGCCACCCTGCTCGATCACGAAAAAGTCCACCGCGCCGAGCTCGTCGTCAACCCACGCGTCGCCAGCTCCCTGCTCTCGACCCGCCGCACGAGTCTGACCCGTATCGAGCTTGTCTCGGGCAAGTCGCTCAATGTCCGTGTGTCCGAAGCCCTCCCGATCGACCGCGTCTCCTTCTACGCCTATGACGCCGCCGGCTCCGACATCAACATCGAGAAGCTCAAGCCCGCATCGGGCAAGCGAGCAGAACCCAGCGTCGTCGAATGGCGCGACGAAAGCTCACCCGACGGCTCATGGGCTATGGACCCATTGGACGAAGTCGACGAGACCACCGTCCAGAAGCTCGCCGAAGAAATCGCCCGCAAGGCCGACGCCGCCGAGAATGTCGAACTCCCCGTCGAAGGCCAACTCGACGACGACGGCGAACCCTTCAAGAAGAAGCGTCGCCGCCGCCGTGGTGGCCGCGGGCGTGGCCGATCAGAAGACCGTGATGATCGCGATGATCGTGACGACAACGACCAGAGCGACGACTCGAACGAAGAATCGTCATCGACCAAGGAACAGTCCAACGACCGCGATGCAAACCGCGAACCCGAACTCGACGAGAACGGCGAGCCCATCAAGAAGCGCCGCCGTCGCCGCCGCGGCGGCCGCGGGCGATCATCCGAAGCCCGCGACCAAGAAAACTCCGAAGAGTCAGCCTCCGCCTCCGATTCCAAGCCCAAGCCAGAAGCCGCATCCTGGAACCCCGAGGACGACGCGAGCGACGACAGCGAATCCGCCCAAGGCTCGAACAATTCCGGCTCAAACAATTCCGGCTCAAACAATTCCGGCTCAAACAAATCCGCCGAAGAATCACCCCGCCCAAGACGCCGACCCCGCCGTCGCCCGGGCGCCAAGCGAGACGAGCAAGGCACAACCGAGTCGGCAACCGAAGATTCCGGCTCATCAGCGACCGCCGAAAAATCAGAGTCCTCCAAGCCCGAAGCCGACCGCGTCACCGAGCCCAAGCCAACGCGTCCACGCCGCCGCTCACGCTCGAAGAGTGCTCAGGAAGAGGGGAGCGACGAGCCACAAGCCAAGGAAGAAGCCTCGCCCAAGCCAACAGCCAAGCGCACTACAAAGCGCACCAGCAAAAAGCCCACCGGCGAAGGGTCAAAGCCAGCCGCGAAGGAATCCCCCAAGGCCGACGCACCCAAGCTCCGCCGCGGGCTCTACTCCAACTCCCGCCGAACACTCTCGGCCAGCGAGCTGGCGCGACTGGGCTTAGAGTAAACAGTTCGTTCAAAGGCCGAAGCACCACGCCGAGACCATCATGCACACCCACACCAACAGGACAATCAAGCGCGTCATCGTGCTCGGGTCCACCGGGTCCGTGGGTGTGCAGACCCTCGAAGTGATCGCCCACCTCAACGCGCTCCATGCCCAAGACCCGATCAGCTCGCCGACGCACTACCAAGTCGTCGGGCTCGGCGCAGGCAAAGACCTTGCTTCACTCGCCAAGCAAGCCAAGGCCTTCGATGTGCGCGATGTCTCGTTGTGTGAACTCGCGCCAAACGCCGACCAGTGCGGGCTCAACATCCGTGCCGGCGTTGACGCCGCCCGCCGACTCGTCGAAGAAATCCCCTGCGATCTCGTCGTCGGCGCCATCGTCGGCATCGCCGGGCTCGACTCGCTCCTCCGAGCCGTCGAACTCGGCATCGATGTCGCCCTGGCCAACAAGGAAACCCTCGTCGCCGCCGGCTCGCTGGTCATCGCCGCCGCGAAAAAATCCAACGCCCGCCTCCTCCCCCTCGATTCTGAGCACGCCGGCGTCTGGCAATGCCTCCAGTCCCAAACCAGCGAGCAATATTGCCCGCCCATGCCCGCGCCTCCATCCGTCAAGCGCATCGTCCTCACCGCCTCGGGCGGCCCATTCCTTAGCCAATCCCGCGAGCAGATCCAAGACGCGACACTGGCCGACGCGACCAACCACCCCAACTGGTCGATGGGCGACAAGGTCAGCATCGACAGCGCCACCCTGATGAACAAAGGGCTCGAACTCATCGAGGCCCACTGGCTCTTCGGCATCGATGCCGACCAGCTCGGCGCGATCATCCATCCCCAGTCCATCGTCCACGCGATGATCGAGACCCACGACGCCAGCGCGATCGCCCAACTCGGGGCCGCCGACATGAAGTCCCCGATCCACCACGCCCTGTGCTTTCCCGATCGCTCGCCCTCGTGCGCCGACGCGCTCGATGTCACCAAAATGGGCTCGCTGGACTTCATCGAAGTCGACCACGCCCGCTTCCCCGCGATCAACCTCGCCCTGGGCGCCATCGCCGCCGGAGGCACCGCCGGCGCAATCTTGAACGCCGCCAATGAGCAAGCCGTCAGCGCCTTCGTCGATGGGCGTCTGCCCTTCGGACGCATCGACCGCTGCGTCGCCCAGACCATGGCCGCGATCCCGAGAGCGCCGATCAACACCCTCGACGATGTCTACGCCGCCGACGCCCAGGCCCGCGCCTTCGTCGACGAGCAGTGCGCCGCTGGCGCAGGGCGCCCCTCATGAAACGCGCATCCAAACAACCCAGCGTCCCGCCCGCCCAGCTCGCCCGCGTGCGCACCCAGCTCAACGAGATCATCAAGCAGCTCCAGTCAAAGCAAACCCAGTCAAGCAATCCAAAGGCGGCTCTTGCACAGATCACCCAACTGATCAAGAAGCACCCCGCCCTGCCCGAGGTCAATCATGTCGCCGCCATGTGCTCATCGCGTGCAGGCGACCCCGACCGCGCCCTCTACTTCGCCCAGCGTGCCGCCAGCCTCGAGCCCACCAACGCCGCCTATCAACAAACCTATGGATCTTTGCTCGTCCAGTCCGGCAAATACCACGACGCCATCGAACCACTCGAAACCGCCCGCACCAACAATTCAGAAGACCGGGCCCTCGAATCCGTCCTCGCCGTCGCCTACTACCAGACCGGACGCATCGCCGAAGCCAAAGAACTGCTCCTCCGCGCGATCGACCACCCGCCATCGAGCGACGAGGCGAGCATGAACCTCGCCCTGCTCGAATCCGACACAGCCCACGCCGACCGCGCCATCGAGCTCATGCAAGCGGCCATCGAGCGATCCCCAAACAACCCCATCCTCCGCGATAGCCTCTGCATGTTCGCCTGCTACGCCGACACGCTCACGCCCAGCAAAGTCTTCGCCATCCACCAAGCCTTCGGCCAAAGCATCGAACAACTCGTCCCCACGACAAAGGCGTACAAGAACACGCCAGACCCAACCCGCCGCCTCCGCATCGGCTTCGTCTCCCCAGACTTCCGCCAACACTCAAACACCTACTTTCTCGAACCAATTTTGGAACACCTCGACCGTGAGCGTTTCGAGGTCTGCATCTACTCCACCAGCTCGGCGACCGACCAAGTCACCAAGCGCCTCAAGGCCCACGCCGATCTCTGGCGAGACTGCCGATCCGGGATCATGCAGACCGCCAAGCAGATCACCCAAGACCGCATCGACATCCTCGTCGAACTCACCGGCCACTTCGCGTCCAACAAGCTCCCGCTCTTCGCTGTCAAGCCCGCCCCCGTCTCCCTCACCGCCATCGGCTACGCCAACACGACCGGGCTCTCTAACATCACCGCGCGCCTGGTCGATGCCATCACGGACCCCGAACCAACCGCCGACGCCCTCTCCACCGAACAACTCGTCCGCGTCCCCGATTGCTTCCTCTGCTACCGCCCGCCCGAAGATCTACCTGATCCTCAAACTGATCCCAGCCGCCCCTTCACCTTCGGCTCCCTCAACGACCTCCGCAAAGTCGCCCCCAGCACCCTGCGCACCTGGGCCACCATACTGACCAACACCCCAGACACTCGCCTGCTGCTCAAAGCCTCCCGCTTCGCCCAAAGCCAAGTCCGCGACGACCTCCTCGCCCGCTTCGCCGATCTCGGCATCACCAGCGATCGCATCACCCTACTGGCGCGCACCGACACCATCGCCGATCACCTCAAGGTCTACAACACCATCGACTGCGCCCTCGACACCTTCCCCTACACCGGCACCACCACCACCTGCGAAGCCCTCGCCATGGGCGTCCCCGTCCTCACCCTCCTGGGCAACGCCCACGCCGGCCGCGTCAGCGCATCGCTGCTCAAGGCCATCGGGCGCGACGACCTCATCGCCGACAATCTCCAAAGCTACATCGACAAAGCCGCCGCCCTCGCCAGCGCCGGCCCAGTCTCAACCGAAGATCGCATACAACTCCGCAACCAACTCCTCGCCTCGCCCCTCACCGACGAACCAACCTATGTCCGCAAGGTCGAAACCATCCTCACCGATCTCTGGTCGGCATGGTGCGCAGCCCAAGAGCGCGCAACCCAGGAGCAATCATCACAGGAGCACAAATAATGGGCATCACCTGGCTCGCATCCTACCCAAAGAGCGGCAACACCTGGGTCCGCTTCCTCCTCCACGCCGCCATCTTCGGCCCCGCCAAAAGCTCGCTCGACATCGCGCGCAAAATCCCCGACATCCACCGCCCCCTCCCCTTCGATCCCCCATCCGACAACAAGATCCTCTGCAAAACCCACTTCGCCCTTACCCCAAAGCACCCCAAGCTCGCCCAGACCGAGAAAGCCGTGCTCATCATCCGCGACCCACGCGATGTACTCTTCTCCGCCCTCAACTACCGCCGACTCAACGGGCTCACCAAAGACCAGCTCTCCGACGAGCAATACGCCAAGAGCTTCATCGCCGCCCAAGGCGACCCCCAGTTCGCCGCCATCGGCTACGGCACATGGTCAACGCACATCAGCTCCTGGCAATCCAACACCACCTTCCCCGTCCACACCATCAGCTACGAATCCCTCAAGCAATCCCCCGCCGAACACCTCCGCGCCCTCGCTGATTTCCTTGGATACGAATTCTCCGACGACACCATCGCAGCCGCCGTCAAAGCCAGCTCGTTCGACTCCATGCGCGCCATGGAGATCCGCGAAAAGAGCAAACAAAAGAAACAACCCGCACCCGGCGCCAAGCCCACAACACTCTTCGTCGGCACGCCCAAATCCAGCCAATCCAAAACCTACTTCATGAACACCGGCAACTCAGGACAATCCCTCGCCTCGATCTCCCCAGCCATCGAAGAGGCCTTCAACAAAGTCTTCGCCGAGCCCATGCGCCAGCACGGCTACGAACCAAGTTCAAACTAAAACCAGCTCAGATTACGCCTCGTACCCAAGCAGTTCGCACGCCCGCTGATACTCCGCGTTCGCCCGGAACCGCTCAAGCAACGCGTCATCGATCGCCTTGCGCCCCATCGCCTCGATCGTCTTCTTCGTCGCCCCACGCCCCACCCGCGCATTGGTATCACCCGTGATCGTCGTGTACGCGTGCCACTTCTCCGCGTACCCCGCATCGAACGGCATCGCCAGATCATCGCAGATATCCCGCAGCACCGTATCGGGGTCCTTCGTAAAATCCTCATACCGATAAAACCCATGCTCATGGGCATACTCAGCAAACCGCATACACCCGTGCACATACGCATCGAACTCCAGCCGCTGGGCCACGATCGGAAGCTGCATCAGCGACAAATACTGATCCACCGGATGCCGCGTCGTCGTCACCGACTTGATCTCATACACGCTCTCAAGCGTCTGAGCGAGCGCAAAGCCATACCCCGGCTTGGCAAACGGCACACCTATGTAATCCAGATGCGACCAATCCCGCAGCACCAGAATGTCCCCGCGCGCCCTTGCCCGCGTCTCACACAACATCACAAACTGCATCGCGGTTGGCGGACGCGTCTTCCACAACGCCAGGTCCTTGGCGTTAATCAGATCAAACCACTTGTGCGCCTGCGACACCGGCGAGGTCGTCCGCAAGTCCGCCGGGTGCACCTCCGAGAGCAGCGTCACATGATCCATACACCCGATGCACTTGCTCAAGAGCGTCCCGCCCGATCGTGCCAGATGACGCACGATCCGAATCGTCGGCTTGGCGTTGGGCTTCTTGCTCATCCGTTGACCAGCGATTGATGAGTCTGCATCCATGCCCACTGCGCCTCGAGCCCATCGCGGATCGAGGTGCTCGCCCGATACCCAAGCTCGCCCTTCGATCGCTCCAGATCCGCCCATGTCCGCTCGACATCGCCCGGCTGCATCCCCATCTCATTGATGATCGGGTCTTTGCCCACCACCGCGCCGATCGTCGCGATCATCTCATTGAGCGTGATCGGATGATCGCCGCCCAGGTTCCACACGCGGAACCCGTGCGCATCAATATGTTCGTACGACTTGATCACCCCCGACACAATGTCATCGATATAGGTATAGTCCCGGCTCGTGGTCCCGTCACCAAACTTGTTGATCGCTTCGCCCCTGCTCACCTTCGACAAGAACATGCTCATCGCCAGGTCCGGTCGCTGTCGCGGCCCAAACACCGTAAAGAACCGCAGCATCCCCACGGGCAGCTTCGTCAGATGATGGTGCGTGCTGCCGATGAGCTCGCAAGAAAGCTTCGTCGCCGCGTACGGCGAGATCGGATGGTTCACAAAGTCCGACTCCGCAAACGGCACCTTCGTGTTGTTCCCATACACCGAGCTCGAAGACGCACACACCGCCCGCCTGCACCCCGCCTGGGACGCAGCGCTGAGCACCGATTGCGTCCCCAGCACATTGGCCCGCGCATACCCGACCGCATCAGCAATGCTCGGCCGCACCCCGGCCTTAGCCGCCAGATGAATCACACCCGTCACCGGCTGTTCTTCGTCGCTCGTCATCGTCCCGACAAGCGCATCCTGATCACAGATGTCGAGCTCATGAAACACAAACCGCGAGCCGCCATCAGAGCCGCACACCTCATCGAGGTTGTGCTCTTTCCGATCGCGCCCATAAAACGGATCAAAGTTATCGACCCCAGTCACGCGCGCGCCCCGCGCCAGCAACGCCTGGCACAGATGCGACCCGATAAACCCAGCGCTGCCGGTGACCAAAATATGTTCGTTCTCAATCATTGAAGACAAGCCTATGCACATGCCGGGAATTGATCGGTTCAATACTCCGTTCCCTCAACCCAAAAAAGAAGCAGGGCGCCATGTGTCCACGGCGCCCCGCTGGAGGAGAGAGAGATCAGCATTCAATGTACAGAGATTCAATTCATCAAGTGAACACAACACCCTTTGAACACAAAAATACACCTATTTTAACACAAACAACCGTCTGTTTGGCATATATTCGGCATTATTTATCCACGATCTTATCCACAGCCAATGTCAGATTTCATGCTTGCTTGCCGCTCGATGGACGATAAAGTACAGGCCCAAGATCGTTTAGCGATCCCGCATTTGTCCGGATCAACGATCAGGGATACAGTTGGAATCACCCAACACGCACTGGTGCTCGCCCATCAACACGAGCCGACCAATCCAATATTGCAACCATGAACACCCCCCAGCCAGAGCACCAATCCAGCGCCCCCGACGAACCGGGTCGATCGCCCAAGCCTCCAAGCGAGGCCGACGATCAACCACCCCCCGCGAGTTTGAACCGCGACTCATTACAGATCGAACTCATCGATCCCCAATCACTCCTCACCGCCCCCCAACTCGCCGAGCTCCAACAGCTCTGCGACAAGGTCCTCGCGCAGCTCCCCAACGCCGGCGAGCTCCGCGTCCGCATCGTCGACGACCAACGCATGGCCATCGACCACCAGCAATACTCCGGCATCGCCGGCACCACCGATGTCCTGACCTTCGACCTTGCTCCAGAGTCAGAATCCTTCGATTCCAAAATCCTCGATACCGACCTCACCACCTGCTTTGACGAAGCCGCCCGCCAATCAAGCGCCCACAACCACACCGTTGTCTATGAACTCCTCCTCTACATCATCCACGGCACACTCCACTGCCTGGGCTTCGATGACCACGACGACACCCAATACCAACGCATGCACAAACAAGAAGACACGCTCCTGACCAACGCCGGCATTGGCCCGCTCTTCTACTCAAAGACAGATCCAAGCAGCGACGATCAAACAACAACGGATCAAGCTTCAAACAAGGAAACCAACTCATGATGGCAGGCTGGTGGCTCATCGCAGGGATCGCCCTCGCGTTCGTTTCAAGCTTCTTCGCGTCGCTGGTGCTCTCGCTCCACACGCTCTCGCGCATCCGCATGTCGGCCCACCTCGCCGAGATCGAGCACGAGCCCCTCGCCAAACGCGTCCGCGCCATCCTCGAAGATGTCCAAGGACACGCCGCAGTGCTCTCCTTCCTCCGCCTGCTCTTCCAGTTCGCCGCCGCCGTCTGCGTCGTCCACTGGGCCTCGACCATGCGCACCGAAGCCACCCCCAGCGTCACCTCGCTGACCGTCGGGCTGCTGCTCGCCGCCATCCTCCTCTGGGTCACCGCCATCATCGTCCCGATGAGCATCGCCAACCACGCCGGCGAACGCTCGATCATCCGCCTGAGCGTCCCCATCCGCCTGGCCCACATGGCCTTCATCTGGGTCCTCCCCGTCTGGCGCTTCACCAACGAGGTCGTCCGCCGCCTCGCCGGCTCAGACCACCACGCCAACGACATCTCCATCACCGGCTCAGACCTCCGCTCGATCGTCGCCGACGACGAGGTCCAAGACAAACTCGACGAGACCGAACGCGACATGCTCGAAGCCGTCGTCGAGTTCCGCTCCACCTCCGTCGAGCAGATCATGACCCCCCGCACCGAGATCAACGCCATCGAGTACACCGACGACCTCGCAACCGTCCAGGCCTTCATCGACGAGCACGGCCACTCCCGCCACCCCGTCTACTCCGAGAACCTCGATCACATCGAAGGCATGCTCTACGCCAAAGACCTGCTCAAGTGGATCATCATCCACGGCAACAACGGCACACCATTCGTCCTCTCCACCATTCTCCGCGAACCCTCGTTCGTACCCGAGACCAAAACTGTCCGCGAGCTGCTCACCCAGCTGCTCACCGACCAGGTCCACATCGCCATCCTCGACGAATACGGCGGCACATCGGGGCTCGTGACGATGGAAGACATCGTCGAAGAAATCTTCGGCGAGATCCAAGACGAATACGACGAGACCGAAGAAACCGTAAGCGTCGAGATCAATGAGTCCAACAACTCCGCAGTCATCGACGCCCGAACCGAAATCGACGACGCCAACGACGAGCTCGAAGCCATCAACATCGAACTCCCCGAGACCGACGACTACGACACCGTCGCCGGCTTCGTCAACACCATCTTGGGGCGCATCCCCGAGGTCAACGAAGAGTTCGACCACGAATCCGTCCGCTACACCATCCTCGAGGCAGAGCCCACCCGCGTCATCCGCGTGCGCATACAGCACGCCCCCGACGAGCTCGACCCCGCGGAAGTAGATGCTGATTCCGAGTAAGTTCTCATCAGGCCTACGAATCCGTATTCACACGCTTGCGTGCCGAATCCTCAACCACCAGCCCCGCGTTCTTGGCGATCGCTGCCAGCTCCACGCCCCGGGTCTTCTTGAGCTTGCGCCCGATCGACTCGCGATGGTTCTCCACCGTCTTAACCGACCGGAACAACGCCGCAGCGATCTCCTTGATCGTCATCCCCTGCCCGATCAGCGTCAACACCTCGAGCTCGCGTGGCGTCAGCGTCTGCAGATCACCCAACCGGATCACGCTCGAGTTGTACACCTCGTGCCCGCTCCCAAGGATGTGCTCGACCTCTTCGCCCGAAGGCAGCCGACGCGTGATCACCAAGACCCGCGGGCGATCATCCTGCTCGTCGGGCCTCAGCAGGCTCATCCAGCTGAACTGCTGCTTCCCATGCCACACCGTCCGCAGTAGCACCGACTCACCAGTCGCGGCGATCTGCCGATGGATCGCGTTCCGCTCGTCGGCCCATTCCTTCGCAAAGCCCAAGTCATAGATCGACTTGCCGATCAGCTCATCAGCGGATTTGATCTCGTTAAAAAAAATTCGCAGCGACTGCTCGTTGATATAAAGGATCACGCTGTCCTGGGCCGTCAACACCGTGACGCCCGTCGTCGGATCCGAAGTGAAGTTGTTCCAGATGTCTTTGTTCATAGTTGGCTAACTGTCCAGTCTGTCTGTGTTTGTATTGCTCCGAATATTCAATAATCGATCCCAGTGCCGCGCGTGCACACTCCATCCATCATCCTACCATAAGGACGATGAAAAAGACCCATTTAAAAATATACAACACGCTGACGAATCAGCTCGAAGCGTTTGTCCCCACAAACCCCAAAGAGATATCTTTCTATTCCTGTGGGCCCACCGTTTACGACGACGCCCACATCGGGAACTTCAGATCATTTCTTGCGGCAGATCTTTTACGCCGATGGCTCGAATCTCCACTCTGCACCCTGATAAACGACCCGGATTCTCCGAATCAATTTGCTCGAACTGTTACCCATGTGATGAACATTACTGATGTCGGGCACATGACCGAGGACACCAACGCCGACGGCGGGGGCGAAGACAAAATGGAGCTCGCCGCACGCAGAATCGAGCAAGCAAAAAAATCTGGAACAACCCCCCAGAACTCGGGGGTTGACCCGGCCAAGCCCACCGAAGTTGCCGCCTACTTCGAGGCCCGTTTCAAGCAAGACGCCATCGATCTCGGGCTCAAAGTCGCCATCGAAGCACAAAAAGACCCCTCGCTGATGCCCAAAGCCAGCGAACACATCCAAGGCATGAAGACCGTCATCGAACAGCTACTCAGCGATGGCCATGCCTACGCCGCCGGCTCCCCGGGGGCACGCGCCATCTACTTCAACACCGCCAGCTTCCCAACCTACGGCCGCCTCTCAGGCAACACCCTCGACCAGCTCAAAGGCGGCGCCGGCGGCCGCGTTGACGACGCCCAACAATCCGAAAAACACAACCCCGCCGACTTCCTCCTCTGGAAGGAAGACAAAACCCACAAAATGCGATGGCCCTCCCCAACCATCCCCGGGCTCAGTGACGACGAGCAGTGGGGCGAAGGCTACCCCGGCTGGCACATCGAATGCACCGCCATGGCCCTCGATCGCCTCGTTGATGGCCACCTCGAAGGCGCACGCGCCAACCACGCCCAAATCGACCTCCACTCCGGCGGCGAAGACAACATCTTCCCACACCACGAATGCGAGATCGCCCAATCCTGCTGCTTCACCGGCAACGACTCCTTCGCCAAGCACTGGTTCCACCCACGCTTCCTCAAGGTCGAAGGCCAAAAGATGTCCAAATCTAAGGGCACCATGTACACCCTGCGAGACCTCACCGAGTTGAAATATGATTCAGCGACTATTCGTCTTGAACTCATTAAGACTCACTATCGCGCCAATGCAGATTTCTCGGAACAGGGACTCAAAGAGAGCGCACTGCGAATCAAGCGATGGCGAGAAATGGCTAGGCGACTTCAATACGCGGTCGAGCATGATCCGCATCTGATTCAGTACGGCGCCCTTGATTCAATCTCTGATAAAATCGCATCTGCAATGTCAAATGATCTGAACATCTCAGCTGTTCTTGGTGCGATCGATTCTGCTTCGAAGAAACACAGTGGGAAGGGCAAACTCGATACAGAGCACATTTACCAATCAACAAAGCTGGCCGAGTCGCCTTACGGCTGGGATCGAATAAATGAGTTGCTAAGTTCAAACATCGCCAGCCATCGACAACTTGGTGTGCTCCACAGGATCGATCACATCCTCGGCGTCATCTTCCGCCCGATCCCCAAATCCCAAGACACCGGCATCGCCATCTACCAACCCGGCGTCACCCCCTCCCCCGAGATCGAATCCCTCCTCCAGCAGCGCGCCGACGCCAAGAAGGCCAAAGACTTCGCCGCCGCCGACGCCATCCGCGACCAGCTCGCCGCCATGGGCCTCTCGATCATGGACAAGCCCAAAGGACAGGTCGAAGTCGGGCCATTAAACTGATCGTGATCGTTTCGAGAAAACTTCGATCGCGATCGGAACGAGAAGGCTAATACACCCAATCGCATAGCCCACGAGCACCATGCTGAGCATCAATACACGCGACACATGCTCGGGCGAATAAAACATAATCAACATCCAGAGCACAAGGCAAGGCACCGTTGAGATCAGCGATCGCCGTACACGAACCGAGCGGGCTGGTTCCGGGGCAGGTAGGTAGATGATCGCACACACCAAGATGGCCGATGCAGTCGAGCAAGCCACAGGTGTTATGACGCCAATATCGAAGTAGATTCCATAGTCGTTGAGCAAAACACGCGAACCTATAACCCCAATAATCAAACCCACGAGCCCCGCGGGAATCCCAACCGCGAGCCCAATAAGCATCGCCAGCGTTCGCCCCATCCTGATCTGTGCATTTTTCTTTTTTGTCATCTTGAAGTTCTGGTTGGTATTGGGCCGGTTTTGATTTCAACCCCTATCCTATACCCATGCTCTGGACCCTCTGGCGAGCCATCACGATCGAGTTCTGGCGGCTGCTCATCATCACCGTCACCGTCGTCGTGTCCATCATCGCATTCGCCGCCACCATCAAACCACTCGCCGACGGCATCCTCTCGGCGAACCAAGCCATCCGCTTCATGGTCTACGCCATCCCGCCGATGCTCGCCTACGCGCTCCCCTTCGCCGCCGGCTTCGCCGCCACCCTCTCCTACCACCGCATGGCCTCCGAGAACGAAGTCACCGCCGTCTACGCCTCGGGCATCAGCCACAAAAAACTCCTCTTCCCAGCCCTCGCCTCCGGGCTCATCCTCGGCGGCACCATCCTCACCCTCAACGACCAGGTCATCCCACGCTTCCTCAAAGAGATGGAACGCATGGTCACCCAAGACTTCGCTAAGATCTTCGTCAGCTCCCTCCAATCGGGCGAGTCCGCCGTCATCGGCTCCAACGAGATCCACGCCGACTTCGTCGAGCGCGTCCCGCCAGAGCCCGGGCTCCCCGTCATCGACCAGTACCTGCTCGGCGGCGTCGCCCTCGTCAAAGCCGACCCTGACGGCACCGTCACCATCGACGGCACCGCAAAGCGCGCCTGGATCCTCCTGCTCCCCGCATGGGCCCTCGGCGAAGAAGACCGCGCCCGCATCAACAACGACGACGCCACCGTCGTGCTCATGAAGTTCATCGACATGACCATCAACCGCGAAGGCTCGCCCATCACGGTCGACCCCTTCACGCTCCCGGCCTTCCCCATCCCCCGTGTTTTTCGCGATGATCCAAAGTTCATGACCGGCTCCGAGATGCGCGCCCTCCGCGACGACCCCGACCAGATGGACTTCGTCAACAAACGACGCATCGACCTCGCCCGAGGCATCGCCGCCATCCGCGTCTTCCGCGATGTCAAAGAACACACCCAGGCGGGCAAACCCATCGAGTTCATCTCCACCCAAACCGGAGGCACCATCAGCATCCTCTCCGGCGGCTTCACCACCCAAAACGGCGCCTGGTCCCTGCTCCCCCACGCACAAACCAACAGCATCGAGGTCGAGGTCGTCGACGAATCCGGACGCATCGACCGCCTCCGAGCGACCAACGCCATCGTCCACCAAGACCAAGCCTCCGCCGACGCATCGCTGCTCTCGGGCGAATCCAACCGAGGGACCCTGGGCTTCACCCTCGAACTCCTCGGCGTCGAAGTCCTCGGCTCCCTCGACGACGACCGCCCCAGCACCGAGAAAGCCTCCACCGAATACACCGGGCTCCGCTTCCGCCAAGACCCCCTCGACGAACTCCTCGCCATGCCCAGCGACGAACTCCTCGAATATTCCGCCCCCTTCACCAACGAAGCCTCCGTCGAGTCCACCCCCGACCTGATCCAGAAGAGCTACTTCCTCGAGTACCAACGCGCCAACCTCATCCGCGAGATCCTCTCCAAGCTCCACGAACGCTGGGCCATGGCCGCCGCGTCGTTCGTCATGGTCCTCGCCGGCTCCGTGATCGCCCTCGGGCTCAAGGGCGCCCAGCCGCTGACCGTGTACCAGTGGAGCTTCTTCCCCGCGCTCGGCACCATCATCATGATCTCCGCCGGGCAACAATCCGTGCACAATGTCGGCGCCATCAGCATCCCAATCGTCTACTCGGGCGTCATCGCCCTGCTCATCTACACCTGGTTCGCCCTGCGAAAAGTGAGCCAGCACTAGATGCCCGATCTAGATCACTCATCCGATCCGGGGATCAATACCCCGTGGTGGAACACCCTCGCCAAGTCGCCGCTCGCCCCGTGGATCATCATCGGCGCAGTCCTCGCCTTCCGCCTGATCTGGCAGTTTGTTTCGCCTTACACCCTCATCGAAGACGAGGCCCACTACTGGGAGTGGTCCCGCCACCTCGACTGGTCCTACTACTCCAAAGGCCCGGGTGTCGCCTGGGTCATCTGGCTTTCAACAACCATCCTCGGCCACACCGAGTTCGCCATCCGCATCCCCGCCGCCATCGCCGCGGCTATCGGCACCATCGCGATCGTCAAGCTCACCAAGGATCACCTCGCAAACCATCTGGATGACCAACGCCTCACCTTCGTCGCCGCCATCCTCTGGGCCTGCGTCCCCGGCTTCGCCGTCGCCGCCATGATCATGACGATCGACTCGCCCTACATCGCCTCGTGGGCATGGGCCTCTGTCTACGCCATGCGCGCCCTGCTCAAGGGACACCACACCAGCTGGCTCGCCTTCGGCTTCTGGATCGCCATCGGCTTCATCTTCAAATACACCATCCTCCTGCTCATCCCCGGCGTGCTCATGGCCATGCTCGTCACCCGCAACCAGCGCCCACGCATCAGCATCAAGCATGTGGCTTTGGGCCTGCTCATCGCGTGCACCGGGCTCGTCCCGATCCTGATCTGGAACGCCAACCACGACTGGGCCACCGTCCGCCACCTGCTCGGGCACCTGGGCGCCCCCGGTGGCGACACCGAGCAGACCGCCGCCTACCACGCCGAGCCCTGGACCATCCTGTGGATGCTCGAATACATCGCCCTCCAGATGCTCGTCGGCGGCCCCATCGTCCTCCTCTCCATCTTCGCCCTGCTCAACTCAAAGAAGCATGCTGATCAACCCACCCAGCTCGTCATCCGGGCCCTCGTCGCCATGGGACTCCCGATCTTGGGCTTCTACTTCCTCGTGTCGCTGGTCACCCAGACCGAAGGCAACTGGGCGATGGGTGGCTTCGTCACGCTGATCCCAGCGGCCGCGTGGGCGGTGCTCGATGGGGTCGGGCGGGTTGATCATCCGGTCAAGTTCGCGTGGGGGGCGTCGATCGTGATCGGGCTGATGATCCTGATGCTCTTCCCCGGCGCGCGGACGCTTGCCAAGCTACCGACGGTCGGGCCGATGATCCCGCTGTACCGGATGACGGGGATGCGCGATCATGCGGCCCATGCCCAGCGGGTGATCGATCAACTCCGCGAAGAGACGGGGCTCGAGCCCTTGGTGATGTCGGAGCATTATGGGCGGGCGTCGCTTTTGGCGTTTTATCTGGAGGGACAGCCGACGGTGTATACGACGAGTGCGCAAGTCGGCGGCAGGAAAACCCAATACGATATGTGGAGCGAGACGGATCTGGGTGATCGCCAGACGCTGGGGGCGTTGTTGGGTCGCCCGGGGATTTTGTTTGGGGGTCGGCCGGATCAGTGGTCGTGCGCGTTTGATGGGCTCGTTGATATCGGCAAGCTCGATGGGGAGCCCAAGGATTCGAAGACGACTTACACGGGGCTCAACTTCCATACCTTTGCGTCGTGGACGCCGCCGGAGCCGAACGGTGCGAATAGGGCGATTGAAAGTCTGTCAGTACCCGGGGAATCACCATGACCTACCGATCACCGTTTGAACGCAAGTCGCGGCGCAAGCGTCGCCTGGGTATCTTCGCGATGGTGGTCGCGGGGTTCTTGATCTTCACGGCTTTGGATTTCCCGCTCTTGCATGTGTTCTACATGGGCGACGATCGGGCGGTTGAGCATCACGATTGGTACCGGTTCTTGCGGGTGCTCGGGTTCCTGGGGACATGGGCCGTCGTCGGGGTGTTGTTTGTGTTGCACGATCGGAATAGGCATCGGGGGGCGGCGGTGTTCTTAAGTGCGCTGACCAGCGGGGCGATCGCGGAGTTGCTCAAGCTGGTCTTGGGGCGCGAGCGGCCGGTGGAGGACGGGGTGCTGCAGGGTGGGTGGTATCACTTCCGCCCGTTGCTGTCCGGGTTCCGTGATGGGTCGAACCTGGGGCTGCCCTCTTCGCACGCGGCCGTGGCTTTCGGGGGGTGCTTGATGCTCGCGGCGTTGGTCCCCAATACGCGTCGGTTCTTGCTGTTGCTGGCGATCGGGTGCGGGATCACGCGGATGCTCACGGGGGCGCACTTCGCCAGCGATGTGTACCTGGGGGCGGTCGTGGGGTGGTTGGTGTCGTTGTTCTTTGTGCGTGTGACGCCCAGATCGGCGATCGGGATGTAGGGCGGGTTGGGGTTGTGCGGGAAGACCTGCTTTGCCCTTCGGGTCAAAGCAGGGCACCCGGAGGGTGTCAGCGGATACCTGGCGGGTGGTCTTTAAATCGGATGGTGCGGCGAGTAGTTTCGCGGCGGCTTTGCGCTGGGTCTCGGCGTGGGCCGGGGTGGTGGGTTTGTCTTTGAGCTGATCGAGCAGGCGGATGGTGGCCAGCGATCGCGACTCGGGCTCGGCGAGGCGGGTGCGGGCGTTGGCGATGCGCTCGATCGCGCCGGCGGCTCTTTGGAAGGGCTCGGACTCGAGGACGGCGGCGAGCTGGTCGAGCGTGCAGGCGTGGATCTGGCAGAGGTCGAGTGCCGAGATCGACGGGTTGGTGAGGTCTTCGAGGAGCTCGTTGGTCAGGTGGGTCGGTTCGTGCTGGTTTGCTGGTGCGTTGTTGCTGTTGCTGGTGTTGTTCTTGTTGTTCTTGTTGTTCTTGTTATACATGGGGGGATTGTCGCACACTCGGCGATCGGCACAAGGGGGAAGTGGGGGAGGTCGGGGATATTGCGCACAGGGGTGGGTTTTGGAGAGAGGAAAGCGCACGGATTGGGATGTGTGGAGGATTTTGGGATTAGATTCTAGAGATATATGGTGGGAGACCTGCCTTGCCCTTCGGGTCAAGGCAGGGCACCCGGGAGTGAGGTTGTGAACTAGGATCCAATTTACTGTATCATTGTTTTATGAACCATGAACCATCTAAAACCTCGCCATCTGGATTTCTTCATGAAGATGCGGTTAGGCATGTCCGGCACACGGTTTATTCGTTAAACAACACGATTCTTACTCAAGATCAAAAAATTGAAGTTGAATCTTGGTATCAATCTTCATTTGTTGTGTCAAATGCCTCACTTGTCGTCACATGTTGGCTTTGGCAGGCAGGAAAAATTAATGGATGGGAAGCATTTCTGTATGCTTCATTATGCGGAGTTGCGATTGTTGTCTTATTCAGAGTTCTCTATATAAAAACTTTATCGTTCTTGATAGGGATGACCCTTGGTTTTCCTTTTGTCTCGGCAGCCTTGTACATTGCTTTCGCAATGTTTCTGTTTGTTCAAGGGGGGCGTGTGCCTGGAGTAGTTTTAGGAATAAACACGGTGCTCGGTGGAATTCCAAGCGGTATACTCGGGATGGTTGCGGTCACTATTTTGCATGGATCAAAGGATCTTCATCCAAAGTATGCGTTTGCCAAAAAGCATTTGGGCGTGAAAATGTAGCAATTTGTCATGAATGTGTCACACGACTTTGATTTGGCAACTCTAGAGCATAGAAAACTCGTGCGTAACCAAATGCCTGTATAGCAGATTTACATTGGGTGCCACGGCTTGACCGTCTTCGGCAAGCCGTGTCTTGGCTCAGGTTGGCGAGGATTCTGTGTGATGGATCAGAATCGGAAGAAGATGCGTCGATATGAAATCGCGGGGCACGCGCGGTTTCTCACTTTCTCGTGCTCTGGGCGGCAACGGTTCTTTGATGATCGAGCGGCCTGTGATGTGTTTGCTCAACAGCTCATGATCTCTCGGAGTCGATTGGGGTTTCGGCTATTAGCTTGGGTGGTGATGCCTGAGCATGTGCATTTGTTGTTGCAGCCTGATCAGGAATCTGTATCGAAGATGTTGATGTCGCTCAAGCGGCGGGTGGCGACACGGGTCTTGGGTGACTGGCGAGAGGCGGGGCGTGTGATGCCGGATCAGTTTTGGCAGGCTGGTGGTGGGTACGATCGGAATATCTATTCTAGTGAAGAGCTTGCGGAGAAGATCCGGTACATCCATGAGAATCCGGTTCGGCGTGGGTTGGTTGAGCGGGGGGAGGATTGGGTGTGGTCTTCTTGTCGGGCGTGGGGTGGGTTGGAGACTGCGTGGGGTGAGGTTGATCGGGTTTGAGTGAGGTGAGAGAAGACACGGCTTGCCGGGGACGGTCAAGCCGTGGCACCCGGCGCCCGGGCGTGGCGATTGGGAGATAGACCCCCTCCGTCATGCTGCGCATGACACCTCCCCCGCAGGGGCGGGGGAGGCGGTGGGATGTGGCTGGTTGTGCGTTTTGGTTGTGTGTTTGGGTTATGGGGATTGGATGTAGTCGATGCCTTTTTCTTTGGGTTGGTTGAAGGCTTCGGGGTTGAGGTATTTGCCTTTGTTGGCGTTGGATTTGTATTCCTCGGTGGGGATTCGGTTTTGGTTGGCCCATGCGTCGTGGCGGATGCCGGTGACCATCCAGGAGACTTCGAGGTTGGGGAGGCCGCCCGAGATAATGAAGGAGTTTTGGTCTGGGGAGGATTCGATCTTGGAGAGGATGAAGACGGGGGCGTAGGCGCCGATGGTGGTGAGTTGGTAGCGGAAGTCTTGGTTGAGTGCGTTGAAGTATGAGGGGAGAGTGACGATGGCTTGTCCTTGCTTGTTGAGGATGGCGACGCCGTCGTAGATGTTTTTCATGTCGGGCGATTCGACGAACGAGTGGGAGAGGGTCATGTTTTCTGGGTCTTGCGGGTGGTCGATTTTGAACGAGCCGCCGGATTTGGAGAGTGTGCCGATGACGGAGACATCGCCATCGAACCGTCCGGCGAACCCGGATGCGCTGCTGCCGTAGACGCCCCAGCCTGAGCCGGCGTGCGATCCCCAGACGCCGATACCGAGGAATCCGGTTCCGTTGTTTTGTCCACGCAGTGCTGTGGAGTTTCCGCCGGGGTTTTGGGGTGTGATGATTGAGTGCAGGGCGAAGGCGCCCGATGTTGTTGATGAGTTTTCGACGAAGAGTGTCGGGGTGGTGCCGGTGTTGAGTGTTTTGCGGAAGATGCCGGCGTATCCGGGGCCTGCGGTGTGGGCGAGTAGTGCGTCGCCGGGGTTTGCGGCGTGGACGGTGAACTCGCCGCCGGTGCCTTCGATTGTGGTGCCGAAGGTCCCTGAGCCGTTGCTGCTTGATCCGGCGACACCTGTTCTTTCACCGATGCCGTGGACTCCGGATGGTGCGGGGACGCCCGGCCATGGTGCGTAATCGCCGGCGAATCCGATGAGTCCCCAGACAGGTCCTCTTGCGGTGATTGCGCCGCCGACGGTGTCGTTGTTTGTGATTTCGAAGACGCCTATTGCATTTTTTGGTGGGTTACCGTCTCCGGCGTATGGGAGCTCGATGCCCAGTGCTTGATTGGCGGTGAGTGCGTGGAGTGCGCGTGGGGTGAACTCGACTTCTTGGCGTGGGGTGAGTGTGGTGTAGCCGAAGTCTCGTGTGCGGCGGACTTCGATCTGGAGGTATCGTGGGGCTTGGGTTTGGAAGGCGTCGTCGTCGAGGTCGAGGCTGACGGAGAAGAGGCCGTCGACGACGGGTGTGCTCAGGGCGGTGACGGTGGATCCGATCTGAAAGTCTGGTATCCCCGGCGTGGCATCGGTCCAGAGTGTGAAGCGCATGTCGTAGCTGCCGTTGGCGGGCAGGTCGGCGTTGCGGAGCGAGCCTTGGTAGTTAAACGAGTTCTGTGCGGCTGCGGCGGATGCGAGCGCGGCGATGAGTGCGATGGCTTTGGTGTACATGCGATTCCCTCTGTGTACTGTGTTGGATTTCGCATCCATTTTACAGAGTTTGGAGGGGTGCACAAGGCGGGGGTTGAATATTTGGGGAAAAGAGGTTTTTGGGGGCTGTTTATGGTTTGTGGTCTGCGACGGTCGTGCGTACTTGGTCGAGTGTTGGATTCACGGCGGCGATGATGCCCTCCGGGTTGAGAAGAAACTTGGTTGGGTATCCGCTTACGAGGTAGTTGATGCGGGCGCTTTCTTGGGTAAGGATCGCGTTTGGCCAGTCGGCTTTGTTGCTTTGGAGTAGTTGCTCTGCGTGTTCGGGTGATCCGGTCACGAGGTAGCCGGCGATCGCGAAGTGCTCTTTGCCAAGATCGTTCTGGAGAGCCACCAGGTCTGGGAGTTGTTTGACACAGGGCATACACCATTCGCCCCAGAAATCAACGAGTGCCCATTTGCCTTGCATTGATTCGATAGAGAATGTGTGAACGCCTGCAAGCGTATCGTGTTGGGCGATCGGGAATCGGTCGCCGGCGGCGAGCTGTTTGATCTTGATCGGGGGGCCTGGTTTCGGGGTGAGCTCGATGGTATCGCCGGCGGGGTCGATGCTGACTTCGTAGGCGGTGCTTCCGATCTGGATCGAGGTTGTTCCCTCGGTGGCTTCGCCAGACATGAGCTGGTCGCTGACTTGGTTGTCACCGTTTCGGTCGATCAGGAGGAGGTCACGCTCGCCGTCGTATCGGCCATCGAACTCCCAGTCTTTGAGTCCGATGAGGTACACGGTGTCGTTGATTTTGAACTCGCCCGTGCGGTAGTTGAGTCTTTTGCCCCAGAGTGTTGTTTCTCTGGTGCCCCGCCGGCCGTGGACTCGTTCCATCATCGGCTGCATTCCTTCGAAGACCTCGCGTTGGGAGAACAGGTAGGAGATGGGGTAGCCGTCGATTGATGAGGTGGTGGCTGTGACTTGGGACTCGTCGTTGTTGATCTCGAGGTGGTGCGGCTTCTCGTCGCTGAGATCGTTGTCTCGTTCGGTGTCGATGTAGATCATCAGTTGCCCGTTTTCGCGTTCAGCTGCGACCGCAAGCCGGCGATCACCATCGCCGATGTAGAAGGCTGTGATGAGGCCATCCCCTGAGCGGAATATCGGGGGCGTGATCTCTGGGTGATTGCTTGGTTGGGTAAGCAGCTTGGGCAGGCTGAATGACGAGTCGTCGTAGACGGTCGGCGGGTTCATCTTGATCTGATGTGTGGTCCGGTGCGTGGTTGGCTCGGGTTGTGGCGGGGGTGTTGAGTTGATTGGTAGGCAGAGGAGTGCGGCGAGGAGTGTGGTCATCTGTGTGCCTTTGCGTTTGTGGCTGGATCGGCAGGGTGTGGTGTTCGTACTTGGCCAAGGGCGCTGTACAAAGAGCGCGAGCCGGTTCTTGGCTCTGGGGCTTGGATGCGCGGCGCAGCACAACCAGTCAGAAATATATATATTTCTAATCGGTAAAATCGGTTTGTGGATGAGCGTTGGATGGGGAGTGGGTTAGACCTTGGCCAGGCGGGTCTTGACATTGTCGAGGACATTCATGAAGTTGATGTAGCCGTCGTAGGGGGAGTCGTAGGGGGAGAAGTATTTGTGGACATCGCCGTCGGCCCAGTACTTGGTGCACATGTAGTAGAAGTGGTCGCTGGTGGTGAGCTTGCGCCAGTCGTTGAGGAGGTGGTCGATTTCTTCGGATTGCTTTTGGTCGGCGGTCGAACCTACACCATCGCTTGTACCAACACCCGAAGCCGGGGCGGCCTTGGATTTGATCTCGACGATGCGTTCTTTGAGTGCTCGTTCGACGCGGTAGGTTTCTTCGAGGGCGTTGTGCTGCATGGCGTTGCCGCGCCAGGCGGTGAGGTCGCGTTCGGTGTCGGCCCAGGAGATGAACTCGGGGACATCGTACTCGCCGATGGGGTCGAAGCGTTCGAGTGCTTCGGTGGGGGTGATGAAGTGGTTTTCGGTGGTGCCGTCGGCTTTTTTGGCGACATCGAAGACGGCTTCGGGGAGTTTTTCGAGGAATTTAAAGATACCGGTGTCGGCCCATTGGTGCTCGCCGAAGGTTTCGTAGTCCATGAAGAGGTTGCAGAGGTAGCCGTCGCCGTTGATGTTGTGGACCCAGTGGGCGAACTTCTCTGCTGAGAGTGGGTGTTCTTCCCATGCTTTGTTGGAGAAGCGGAAGGCGATGTCGTCGGAGAGCTTGTAGTTCTTGAGCATGAGCCCGAAGGGTCGGTTGTTGGGGCCCATGATGGGCTGGCCGTCAACGGCTGGTGGGCGGTAGAGGTAGGCCGGTGATCGGTAACCCAGGTGGGTGTCGGTGCCCTCGCAGATGGTGCCGAGGAATCGGGGGTCGCCGTTGGCGTCTTTGATCTTGGAGAGGGCGCTGGCGAGCTCGTTGGCGTAGATGAGCTCGGTGTTGCGGAAGACGCGGGGGGTTTGGCCGAAGTGCTGTTCGACGAGGTTGGTGTGCATGTCGAGCTGGTGGTGGAACTCGTCTTGGGAGTAGAGGAAGGAGAGGGAGTGGTAGTAGGTCTCGGCGACGAACTCGACGCAGCCGGTGTCGGCGAGCTGCTCGAAGAGGTCGAGGACATCGGGGGTGAACTTTTTCCACTGGTCGATGACGGTGCCGGTGATGGCGTAGGAGATGCGGAAGTTGCCCTCGTGTCGTTTGATGAGCTCGAGCATGAGCTTGGTGGTGGGTCGGTAGCACTTGTCGGCGACTTTTTCGGCGATCTGCCGGTTGGCCTCTTCGTGGAAGTAGAAGGGGTCGGTGTGGAAGACGGAGTAGGGCTTGAGGCGGTGGGGCTGGTGGACCTGGAAGTAGAAGACGATTGAGGCCATGGGATCACTCCAAGAAAGTGCGTCGGGGACTGGGTTATCATCGTGTGTTTTGGGTGGAATGCAAGATGTTTTGTGGAAAAGTTCGGGTTTCGTTGGTCGGCGAGAACTCTGCGAGTCGAGCTTCGTCACCCTGCAGGAAGTACAGAAGTTGTTGAACACCAGTCGTCTATAGTCACTGGCGGGATAGCCACTGGTCGAAGTAGTAAAATTATTGAATAAAACATCGCGGTTTTTCAGAATACAGTACAAAATTTAATTAACTTGCCTTCCGGCTCTTCGTACATGGTGTGCGCAGATACCCAGGAGAATTTGAATGAGACGAATAGCGAAGTGGATTCAAGATCGTAAGGCGTACTCGAACCCTGTGTTCGGGTTGATGCTGGTTATTAATGTGATGGTTTTTCCGACCTTTCAGGCCACAGCTGCGATGGACGAGCCGGTACAGACAACGGTGATGAATGCGCAGGATTTAGATGATGCATTGGCAGCGATGGAAGCAGGGGTTACTCCAGAGTTAGCAATGCTAGAGCAAACGAAGCCATATCGCGCGTGGGGTAAGACGCAAAAAGAAATTTATGAAGCGCTGTTTGTCAATGACTATCATATTGAAGAAGCAATTTATAGATTTGATACAGATATTGCTGTAACAGACGAATATGCTCCCGTTTCAGGTGCCCTTATAGGTGGTGAAGAATTTGAATGCTATTTTTCGTTGATAGGTGAATATGATTATGTGTCAGACGATAATCTTTCCGCAGACGAGATCAATGAACTATCCGAAGCAAATACAAGCATTCTTGTTGTTGCAGGAACTATTAGCACCGAGAACGGTTCTGTGGACATACTAGGGACAATATGGCAAATAGATCAAGACGATGGTAACAGGGATCGTGGCTTGATGATTTCTAATTTTGCAGATTCTTCTATGATTGAAGATTTCGAAAGCCTAAATCATGCAAATTTGTTACAAACAACCAGCCCAAGCACAAATCCAGTCTTTTCTAATTGCGAGTTGGCTTATCAAGCTGCTGGGAACACATATCAGGCTGCAATTCAAACAGCAAAAAACAATGTTAAACTCTGTATGGTGCTTGCTGTTGCTGAATACGCAGTTGAAATGGGCTTGTGTTTAGGGCTCGGCATAAAGGCCGGTGCAGCAGCAGCAGCTACCGGAGGATTAATCAGCATTGCTGTCGCTATCGGGATAGGGCTTTGTGCCCTGGCGGCAGTAGCCAGAGCTGCTCAGAATTCTTTAGCTTGCACAGCGCAATACATTACAGATAAAGCGAACGCGCTCATCGCTTATCAGACAGCATTAGCGAATGCAAGACTGTTATATGGCGCAGCAAATTGCCCCCCATTGCCGGTGTAATTTGTTTTAAAATTTTGATTATCAATGTAGACCGGGAGCGTGATGATTTGGATTCCAATATTCTTTGTTGTCACGCTCCTTTATCAACAGGCGATCATGGTGCGATCGCTTGAGCGCGATCGGAATCTTGTTGAAGGAACAAGAAGTGATGGCGCCGCGATTTTGGCAGAAGTGTGCAAGTTAAAATCGGGTTACCCAAAGTCGAATGCAAAGTTGGTAATCATTTTGCTGAATGTTGTTGTGCTCGGTGTTTCAGCCGCCATGATGGTGTGGTTCGATGAGTGGATGCCAGGGCCGTTTTCTTTTCGTGGAGTAATCGTTGGTATTGGTGCAGGAGTGATGGTTGATCTGTGGCCGATGGCTGGGTTTCATCCGTTTCAGTTCGGGTATGTTTTGATCGATCGTGGATCTTTGCGGGTGCCTCGGGGATTGGTTGTGCGCGAGTTCGCACAGCGCGATACGCGAGTGTGGATCAGTAGGTCGAGCAAAGATGTGTGTTCGTGTCTGGTGCGCGATGGGCACAAGCGGGCGTACTTTGTTATCGACGATGAATCGATGGAGATTTTGAAACTGTGGGCGATGTACGACCAGAAGCCGCGGGTAGAGACGGAAGCGGAAAGCTAGGTCTTCATCGAGCTGATCTGGGCGACGGCGATGACGCTCAGGAGCATGACGGGGATGAAGACGCCCAGGGCTGGGGGGAGGCCGGGGATGGAGGCGCTGGCGCCGAGGATGCCGCCGATGAGGGAGATGATGGCGATGGGGGCGCACTTGAGTGACTGGATCACGGCGTTCTTGGGCTCGCGGGTGATAAAGAAGGGCATTGAGATCACCAGGGCCAGCAGCGATGAGATCATCACGGCGAATCGGCCCCATTTGATGCGGGTGTAGCGGGCGCGCTTGCCCGGGTCGGTCAGGGATTCGCGGTCGAGCATCTGGGAGACCTGGCGGAAGCTCAGGGCCTGGGAGTAGGACTCGTAGCGGTTCATGCGGAGCTCGTTGGGATCGAGCGAGGAGTCGATGGTGGCGATGGGGGTGGCGGGGGCGATGGTTTCTATGCCTTGGGCTTCTGTGCCTCGGATCTGGGCGAGCCCATCGGTGAGCACCCAGGTGTTGTTGGCGTAGGTGGCGGACTTGGCGGTGATGACGCGGGCGGCTTTGCCTTGTTCGTCGCGTTCGAGGATGTAGACGCCGGTGAGGGTGTCGGTGTCGGCGTTGAAGGACGCGGCGCGGAAGAGGCGGCCCGAGCCGTCGAGGGTGAGGGGGACGGAGGCGGACCCGAGCTGTCGCGAGCCGGCGTCGCCGTGATCGCGGACGAGCAGCGGGGCGATCTTGGGGATGACGAGTTCCATGTTGACGATCTGGAGCCCGGTGAAGCAGATGGCGATGATGAGGACGGGTCGCATGACACGGTGGAGCCCGACGCCGGCGGTCATCATGGCGACGAACTCGCGGTGCTTGGTCATCTGTGAGAAGGTGAAGCCCATGGCGCCCACGAGGATCATGCCGATGAGGAAGTTGTAGAGCTGGAGGAGCTTGGGCCACCAGAGGTCTGCGATGAGCAGGACGGTGACGACGGCTCGGCGGACGCTGGAGATGTCCTCGCCGGTGTCTTGGGCGCCCATGCGTTCTGCCAGGCGGAGGAAGCGGTCCATATTGAGGGAGACATCAATGACGAGCACGAAGCTGAAGAGGATAAAGAGCAATGCGAGGACATTGAAGATGTACTGGCGCGCGATGTATCGGTCGAGGATGGTCATGGGCAGTGAAGGATAGGGGTGGAGGCGGGGGTTGGCAGGGGATGGGTGGATTTGGATGGTGCGGCTTTGGGTTGATAAATGTGGGGTCTGTGGTATGGTGGGGCGGTCTGTTGAATCACTAAAGAACAATTGAGAGGGATATGACCTATGCATACTTCACACATGAATCGTTTTCTGAGCTTCGCTGTGGGTGGCTTGTCGGCGATCGGGCTGTGCGCGCCGATGGCGGCGGCTCAGTCGACGGCTTTTACTTATCAGGGATCGCTTCAACGCGATGGGTCGCCGGCCAATGGGCTGCACAACATCCGGTTCCGGGTGTTCGATGATCTTGTTCATGGTGCGCCTGATACGCAGATCGGGCCGGTGATTACGATACCCAATGTGATGGTGGTGGATGGGTTGTTCAGCCTTGAGCTTGATTTGGGGAGCGAGGTGCTTGCTTCAACAGAAGAGCGTTATCTGCGGATTGATGTGCAGGCCGTGGGCGATGGTGGTTATCTGCGGATGGATCCGCGTCAGAGAATCTCGGCGACGCCTCGGGCGGTCTCGGCATTCAGTTCTCAGGTCACCCATGGGCTTGATTTGCCGATCAACGCCAACGGCAACAACGATGATCTCAATGAGTTTGACGCTCTTTTTTCAATCGGGCACTTTGGTTCTACAGGCACGGCGATTCGTGGGCAGGGGAGAACCTCGGGAGTGGTCGGGTTTATCCCTGGGATCACCCAGTTTTCCCCGTCTGACATCGGAACCGGTGTGGTGGGGATCTCTCGGACGACCGGTGTCTTCGGTACCGCTCAGGACGGGCGTGGGGTGATCGGGAAGAGCATCAACGGCTCAGGGGGGTTCTTCGAGACACGAAGTGATTCCAATATCGAGTACGGGCTTCATGCTCGTACGAACAGCCTCGCGTCGGCGGGTCTCTTTGAGATGGATGATGTGACTGCGCTCAATCCAGCTTTGATCGGGCGGACCGCATCGACAAGATCGAGTGCGGTTGCCGTCCTTGGGTTGATCGAATCCGCTTCGCCTGGGAATAGCTCGACGGCTGTTCGTGGGCAGAACAATGGTACGGGTGCGTTGGGGATCGGCGTTTGGGGTTCGCATGCTGGCGACGGCTGGGGTGTGTATGGATCGAGTGTGACTGGGTTGGCTGGCCGATTTTCAGGGGATGTCACTGTTTCGGGAACGCTGAGCAAGAGTGGCGGCTCGTTTAGGATCGATCATCCGCTTGATCCCGAGGGGATGTACCTGTCGCACTCTTTCGTGGAATCGCCGGACATGAAGAATATCTATGACGGGGTGGTGACGCTCGATAATGAGGGGCGCGGGGTGGTGACGATGCCGGGGTACTTTGATGCGCTCAATCAGGAGTTCCGCTATCAGCTGACTTGTGTCGGCGGGTATGCGCCGGTGTACATTGGTGAGGAGATCGCGGGCCAGCGGTTTGTAATCGCCGGCGGGCACGCGGGGCTCAAGGTTTCTTGGCAGGTGACCGGTGTGCGCTGTGATGCGTGGGCAAACCAGAACCGGATCAAGGTTGAGGAAGAGAAATCCTCAGAGGATCAGGGCTATTACATCAACCCTGAGGCCTTCGGCAAGGGCAAAGAGATGGGGATCGGGCAGCGCCAGCTCGAGTTGATGCAGGGCGAGGCTCACTGAGCGGACTACATAGATTCTTGTTTGCGGACAGCGTTGAGCGCGGCGCGGATGGCTTGGCGTTCGTAGCGGGCGGCGTGCGGGGCGGAGGTGCCCAGGAGCTCGGCGAGTTGGGTGCGGGTGAGCGGGGGGCAGCCATCGAAACCGAACCGGCGGGTGAGGATGAGTCGATCGCGCTCTTCGAGTTGATTGAGTATGGGTTCGATGCGCGCGGAGGGCATCAGCCATGGGTGCCACGGTGTGATGAGTGTGGTCCAGTCGGCGATGGTGTGTCCCGGGGGGATGCGCCGGGTTGCTTTGCCGTCGGCGATGGGTTGGGCGATGTCGGGCTGGGAGAGCGCGAAACGGGTGATGGCGAGCCCGGCGGGGGCGGCGATGCGGGCCTTGTGGGAGGGGTCGAAGCGGTCGATGGCGTCTGACAATACGCGGATGCCGCCGAGGAGCAGGAAGGATGCTCGGGAGGGGTCGAGCGAGTCGATGGGGCCTCCGATTTGGAGCTCGATGGTGGACAGGACGAGATGGAGTTGTGACTCGACGAGTTGGGCCTTGAGCATGCCCGCGAGGCGCAGGTCGGTTTCGATGGCGTCGAGGATCGGGGCCGAGGGGGTGGCGGGGGAGAGCTGGGCGTGCTGATGGCTCGCGCGTCGGCACAGCAGGTGGTAGGCGCGGGCTTGCATCTGTTCTTGGTAGACGACGGTGGGGGCGCGGTGGCGCATCAGTTCGATCAGTGCGCACAGGTCGGTTGGTGCGTGGACGCCCAGCCCGCTGGTGATGGCGGGGGAGTTGAGGGTGTCGTTCTCGGTTTCGTGCGCGCCAGCGGGGAGATCGAACGAGTCAATGAGATTCGCTCGCGCGATGTTGATGGCGCGGAGGGTGGCGTTGTGCGAGCGTTTGGTGTGCTTGGCGATCTGTGCGGGCTCGATGCCTCGGGTGATGGCGCGGAGGGCGAAGCGTTGGTTGCGTGGTGTGGTTGGGCCGGGCTCGTCGAAGATGGGGGTGGTTGCGTGCTCGGTGCGTGCTTGGTCGATGCGGAGGAGTGCTTTGCGGACGCCCTCGTGCGAGTGCCCGGTGCGCAGGGCGATGCGGGCGGCGGCTTGCGAACGCGACCAGCCCAGGCGGGCGCGGTAGCCGATGGCTAGGCGCTCGAAGCGGGCGAGCTGGGAGTCGTTGATGCGATCGAAGCGGGCGGCTTTGCCCAGGCGCTTGGTGTTGAGGGATTCGAACCATTCGACGGCGGAGCGCATGAAGATGACGCTGCGGTGGCCGCTGCCCAGGTCGAGGCGGCGGGCGATGAGCCCGAGTCGGCGGTATCGCTCGATGGTCTTTCGGCTCACGCTCCAGCGTTGGCTCAGGGAGTCGATGGTCTCGAAGGGTTCGTGGATGTCTGATGGAGAGAGCTTGGCGGTCTCGGAGATGCGCTCGGCGATGGCGGAGAGGTCGCCACGGAGTGCTTCGCCCGGGACAAGGGCCGGGGAAGGGAGGTCTGGGCGGTAGCCGGTGATGCGGAAGATGATCCAGTCTTCGGGGTAGGCGATGTCCGGGTCGACTTGTGGGGCGAGCTCGTCGATGCGTTGGAGGTGGCGGAGGAGTGTGGGCTTGGAGGCGTAGCCCAGCTCGTTGGCGAGCTGCACGATGCAGGGCGTTTTGGCGTGGGAGACGGCGGGCATTGTTAGAGTTTATGCCGGGGTGACCGATGGGTGTGTGTTCCCTGAGCCGATGATCGCAGGATCAATCTTTGTCGAGTTGGTATCGAAGTTCGTGGATGCTTGAGCTTGCACGAAAAAGGTGGTAGCCCCAGTGGGATTCGTAGCTCGATTTCCATTCCCACGCGGCATGCACATTGGCAGACTCTGAAGTTGCTCTATGTTGTATCAATCCGAGTGATAAATCAGCGTAGATATCCGCGAGGTCGTCCCAGAGCATAGAGGCGCGTATGGCACTGTGGTTGTCGATATTTTCTGGATGGCCGGAGATTTCGAGGTGCCAATCGTGAAGCTCGTTCGATTCAGATAAAACGATCGTTGAGATGAACGAGCGTGTGATTTTTCGTTGCTCGGGTGTGATCGATGCATGGGCAGAAAAAGCTGGACAGTACATCTCGGTGCTGGTGATCAAAGGCACGATGGTGGCGTGGAGCTGGGCGAGATGAGATTCGAGCTGGCGGTACAGATCGCGAGGTCGAGCATCGGCGAATGAATCAATGAACGCGCAGAAGGCCTCGGCGGCTTGTGCGAATGTTTTTATAGCTGCAGCGCTCATGGGCAGGTCGCCCGGGCTGGTGCGGCAAGGGGCATCCAGTTGGGCTCGGCGGTGTTGAGGATGTTGTGGGCTTTGAGTTTTTCGTAGAAGAGGGTGACGGCTTGCTGGGCGCGGGCGTCGGGGTTGAACTTGAGGAGTTGTCCGATGTAGGTGCGGGCGAGGTCGGCGGGCCAGCGGTGGGTGCGGGCTGGGTTGGTGACGAGCCAGTCCAATCGCAGATTGTTGCGCAGGCGGACGCGCTCGAGCATGGCCGCGGCTTCAAGAATACGCGTGGTGTTGGCGTCCTCGGTTCGGCACATCCAGGTCGCGTAGACGAAGGGGAGCCCGGTGAGCTCGTTCCAGGCTTGGCCCAGGTCGATCTGGTGCGGGTAGCGGACGGCGGGCGGGGAGTCGACGACGACCTTGTCGCCGATGAGCAGGACGGTTTCGGGCCAGGCTTCGTCGGGGGTGTTGGCGTTGGTTCCGGATTTTTCTTGGGCGTGGAAGGGTTTGAAGTCGGCCCGGACCCCGCAGCGTTCGCGGAGGATGACATCGCTGAGCATGACGGAGGTGTGCGAGTCGGTGTCGGCGTGGACGGTGGTGATCTGCTCTGGGGGGACAGCCGAGAACAGGCGGACGGTGAGGGTGGGGCCCTCGCATCCGATCATGCCCGCGGGGATCAGGGTGAGGTTGCTTGCTGGGTCGGCGGCGTCGACGATCGAGGCGAGCCCGATGTCGGCGGCTCCTGATCGGACCATGTCGCCGATGCGTGAGGGGACGGCTTTGATGAGCTCGCAGCCTGTCCAGGTATCGAGCCCTTCGATCAGTGAGACCGTATTAAGAAACTGCACGGCGGCGATCTTGATAGGAGATGGAATTGGGGCTGGATTGGTCATTTGATGGCCTTTGGGGGCTGTGGGGGGCGATCTGGTGGTGGTCTGGGGGCGGGCTGGTGGTGGGTCCGGGGCGTGGTAAAGAATCACGAAATTGGGACGCTCAACCGATAGATTGGGTGGCACTGCGGTGTTTTCGTCGTACATTGAAGGCATGCCAGCGGACAAAAACTCCGCGGATGAAGCTCGAAGGCCGCGAATTCGCTTTGAATTGGCGGCGATCTCTCTCTTTCTTTCCTGTGTTCCACAGCGCTTGCTCGGGGGCACGGATCGAGGTTCATCAGCTTGTTTTGGTCGTTGGCGGGACTTATGCCCTGTGAAAACGGGGTTTGAGGGTAGAGACACGCTCGGACGCTTCTCGACGCCGTGCTTGGACAGCATCTGATCAGGTCGTATTCGATCTTGTTGGATCATCGATCGTGAGGATCGTGTTCAATCATGGGGTGGGTATGGGAAAGTAGAAGGGCTCGGTCTTTGATCGCACTACACACGCCTTCGGGTGCATCGCGATTGATCGGGCTTGGCGAGTGTTGACAGATTACCTACCCACCCGGCGTCGGGTTGCGTTACAGCCCGGCGTCGATTTTTTATTTTTGGGGGTAGCTGAATCCTCCTCGGCTTGCTGGCGGTGGGGCTGGATGTAGCCGATACTCTGGGTGTGGATCAGCAATCAATCATATTGATCGGCGGCGGCGGGCACGCGAAGGTGATGCTCGACACGGCTTTGTGCGCGAACCGAATGGTGCTTGGGTTTGTCGATGACGAGCCCGATGCGCCGATCGCTGAAATGCCCGGGTGCCCGGAGTGTGTTGGTGGATTCAGTGATCTTGAAACGGTCGCTGGCGGCGGATTCTTTCTGGCGGTTGGCGACCTTGGGTTGCGTGCCGAGTTGATCGAACAGATGGGCGCGTGCGTGTTCGCAGCGCCAATCGTGCATCCGTCGGCGGTGATCGCGGAGAGTGCAACGGTTGAGGATGGGGTCTTTGTGAGCGCGGGGGCGATTATCAATGCTCATGCTCATATTGGAACACATGCGATCATGAACACCGGCGCGATCGTCGAGCATGATTGCCGGGTTGGGATCAACACACATGTCGCCCCGCGAGCGGTGCTCGGCGGGGGCGTGGTGATTGGGGATCACACGCTGATTGGGATCGGCGCGACGGTGCTGCCGGGCGTGCGTATCGGGGATCGGTGTGTCGTCGGAGCGGGCGCGGTGGTCACCAGTGATGTGGGTGATGGCGAGACGGTGGTTGGGGTGCCGGCTCGGGTTGGTCAACGAGTATCTTGATTCAACGATTAGTGATGATCAGTCTTTGACGACATGGCCGTTGGCCATGACGAAGTGGACATCGAGCAGTACGGAGACATCTTCGAGTGGGTTGTTGGGGACGGCGATGATGTCGGCGGTTTTTCCTGGTTCGATGGTGCCGGTGAGTTCGGAGATGCCGCAGAGATCGGCGGCGTTGATGGTGGCGGAGATAAGGCAGTCGGTGGGTGTCATCCCGGCTTGGTTCATGTAGACGAACTCTTGGGCGTTTGTGCCGTGGGCGCCGACGCCGACATCGGTGCCGAAGGCGATGTTGACGCCGGCGGTGTATGCGCGGGCGAATGATTCTTGGATGAGTGGGCCGACGGCTGCGGCTTTGTCTTTGATTGAGGGCGGGAAGTAGCCGTCGACTTTGGCTTTGTCTTCGACGAACTTGCCGGCGTGGATGGTGGGGACGAGGTAGGCGTCGTGCTCGATGAAGAGGGCGATGGATTCGTCGTTGAGGTAGGTGCCGTGTTCGATCGAGTGGACGCCTGCGCGGAGCGCGGCGTTGATGCCGTCGGTGCCGTGGGCGTGGGCGGCGACTTTGCGTCCCATCATGGTGGCGGCTTGTACGATTGATTCGAGTTCATCGACGAAGAACTGTTGATCGACGCCGGCGGCTGTTGGTGAGAGGACGCCGCCGGTGGCGGTGATTTTGATGAGGTCTACGCCTTCTCGTACGCGGGCGCGGACTGCTTTGCGTGATTCTGCTGGGCCGTCGGCGGTGTTGGTGTGGTCTGCCAGGTCTGGGCGGAGGGCGGGCGAGAGGGAGTTGGTTGGATCGCCGTGCCCGCCGGTGACGGAGACGGGGGGCCCGGAGACGAGCATGCGTGGGCCGGGGATGACGCCTTGGTTGATCCGATCGCGGAGGGCGAGTCCGACCGAGCCCGGGGAGCCGACATTGCGGACGGTTGTGAACCCGGCCATGACTGTTTTTTTCGCGTTGGCGACGCCGTCGATGGCGGCGTGTGCTTCGCCTTCTTGCATTCGAATTCGCATGCGTTCGATGGCGGGTTTGATCTCGCCGGTGAGGTGTGTGTGGCAATCGATGAGCCCGGGGAGGACGAAGAAGTCGGAGAGGTCGATGAGTTCAATGATTTCTATGGTGTCGTTGTCTGTTTCGATGGAGCTTGGGTCTGCGTAGCCATCGATGATGGAGGTGATGTGTCCATCGATAATGAGGATGGATTGTTGTGTCTTTGGGGCTTCGCCCGGGACGGCGATGAGTGTGCCGCAATGGATCAGTGTTGCGTCGCCGGCGGATGCGGGGAGCGGGGTACACATGAGTGTGATGGATACGAGTATGGCACGAAGTGGTCGCATAGAGATCTCCTAATTGGTACTGTGAGGGTACCATATGGTGGAGATGTATGGGGCATGTGCCTCGCGTTTCCTGTGTGGGCGTGAACGCGTGGGGCTTTGGTTTAGTTTTGGCTGGCTTGCTGGCGCAGCTGGGCGGCGCGGTCGAGGAGGTTTTCTCGGGCGCCTTCGGGGTCGGTCGCTTCTTCGACTTGCTGCAGATCGAAGTGCCATTCGACCATGGGTTTGAAATCGATGGGCAGGGCGGTGGCGACGAGGTCTGGTCCTGGGTATTCGTAGAGGGGGGCTTTGGCGTTGCGGAGCTCGTTGATGGATTCGTAGCCGGGGAGTTCGACGCGGACATCGTACCCGCCGTAGAAGGTGAAGCGGGTCTCGACGGGGGTGGTGCCGACTTGCTGATCGTTGATCCACACGCGGGCGCCGGCGGGGGACGAGGTGACGCGGATTCGGCGTTCGACGCAGCCGGTCATGCTCGTTGTCATGGTGAGGGCGAGTGCGGAGCTTGCGAGGAGGAGTGCGGCATTACGCATGGGGGGCCTCGCGATCGGTCTGTGGGGCGTTGTTCGCTTGGCCGCGGGGATGGTGGTGATCGTCGAACTCGTCGCCTCGGAACATGGAGCCGAGGTAGGCGTTGCGGACCATCTCGGAGTTGATGAGCTCTTTGGGGTTGCCCTCGGCGAGGACCTTGCCGGAGTTGAGGATGTAGGCCCGGTCGCACACGCGGAGGGTTTGCTGGACATTGTGATCGGTGATGAGGATCGAGATGCCGCGTTCGGTGAGCCCGCGGATTTCGGACTGCAGGTCCTCGACGGCGATGGGGTCGACGCCCGAGAAGGGCTCGTCGAGGAGGATGAGCTTTGGATCCGTGACGAGTGCGCGGGCGATCTCGAGCTTTCGGCGTTCGCCGCCCGAGCAGGTGCGGGCGGCGTCGTTGGCTTTGTGTGAGAGCGAGAAGCGTTCTAGGAGCTCGGCGGCTTTGGCCTTGCGGGCGCGCCGGTTGAGGGGGAGGGTTTCGAGGATGGCGAGGAGGTTTTGTTCGCAGGTGAGGCGTTGGAAGACGGAGGGTTCCTGGGAGAGGTAGCCCATGCCCAGCTGGGCGTGGCGGTACATGGGGAGCCCGGTGACTTCGGTGTTGTTGAAGATGACGCGTCCGGCGTCGCGTTCGATCATGCCGATGGTCATGCGGAAGGTGGTGGTCTTGCCCGCGCCGTTGCGTCCTAGGAGCCCGACGATCTCGGCGTGCTCGACCTCGACGGTGACGCCGTCGACGACGGTGCGGTCGTTGTATGATTTACGGAGGTTGAGTGCTTCGAGCAGGGCCATGGACAAGAATAGGGAATCAGGGGGGCGGATTGGGGAATCGGCGTGGGTTTTCTCTATTCGGCTGGGTGCTGGGGTTATCGCGTGGTGTGGGTGCTTGGTCTATTAGTGGATAAAGCGGAAGGTGGCGGGGTAGCGGAAGAACTCGCCCCGGTTGGCGGCCATGGCTGCCAGGACCATCCCGATGGCGCCGACGATGGGGATCACAATGAGGAAGAGCAGCGAGGCGCCGCAGGTGACGATCGCGCCGAAAGTCAGGATCAATCCCCAGATAAAGAGCGAGATCTGGAAGTTCATGGCCTCTCGTCCGTGGTCGTCGAGGAAGGCGGACTCGTCCTTGCGTGTAATCCACATGACGAGGACGACGATGAAGGCGACGACGCCGCCCACGCCGGTGAGGTTGAGCAGCAGGGCCAGGTGCATGAACATGGCGAACGAGCGTTCGTCGGTGCTCGCGTCGGGGTCGTAAGCCTTGCCCTGGGCGTTGACCGGGGGCTCTGGGGATGGTTCTTGGGCCCGGTGTTGGTTTTTGGCGTGTGTGTGATCGCTGCTCATGTCCCTGGATCCTATCAGCGGGGGCGTCCCGTAATGGATGGTTGGGGAATGGGGGGCGGGGATTTCATGGAAAAACCGGGCGTGTGCCCGGCTGGAAAGAAAAGGAACTGGTTCCCATTTATGGAGCTGTAAACTCTTCGACATCCTCGGGAGTGACTGCTTCGTCGTCGTTGAGGTCCGCACGCTGGGCTTGGGCGTCGTAGCTTGCGAGGAAATCGATGATGTCTTGGGAGTTGAGGACTTCGTCGCGGTTCCAGTCGCCGGTCATGGGTGAGTTCTCGATCTCGATGGTGCTTAGCTCGCCGAGCACTGGGAGATTGTTTTCATCATAAAAGATATTGAGGATACTCACTTCATTGGCGTGGACCAGATCGCCGGCGATGAGGTGGAGGTTGAACACCGAGCCGTCGCTGGTGTCCGTGTCTGCATCGAAAGGCACCACCTGGAAGCCGAGCTTGGTTTGATAGATCGCGATGGAGAGTGCCTGCTGGAGGCATGCGATCTGCGCGGTGTCGTATTGCTGCCCGAGCATCGGGTTGATCCCGGCGCTGAAGTTGAGGGTGGTGTTCACCTGAGTGCTGTACTTGCCGCTCGGGTTTCCTGATGCGGCGCCCGCGGCTTCGAGCGAAGCGATCGGGTTGAGCAAGAGGATGTTGTCGAGCACTGGGGTGCAGTCGATCCCGGTCGGCTGGTCGTCGATGATGTCCTGGACTTCATCTCTGTACTCGGCGAGGGCCGCCGCGATGCAGTCCTCGCGGGCTTCTCGGTCGCCTTCGGCGGGGAAGTTGGTCAGGCAGGATTCAAGGTTGGATCGAAAATCATTGAACGCTGTGCGGAACAGGGATTCATCAAATCCGCCAAGGCAACTCTGATGATTGAGGGCTGCTGCATCACGGCAGGCCCGGTAGGCGGTGGGGTTGTTATGTGTTCCCCAGTCTCCGTATTCGTTATCAAACTCCGTGTTACATGTTTGTAGGTCTTCGATGAACTGATCGAAGCACGGGCTCAAGACCGTGTTTTCTGTGTGGGTTGTTGCTGCGGTGAGCGTGCTCATGATGCCCATGATTGAGCCTGCGACGATGGTGAATGTTCTTGTTTTCATACTTGTTTCCTTCTCGAAAAATGGTTTCCTCGTCTCACGGCGAGACGCTGAAGGAGTGTATTTGTTCGTATTATGGAAGGTGGTTTAAAACTGTGGTTCGGGTGGGAAATCGCTGGCATGACACGCTCTTTGCGCACAAAGAAGGTGATCCGGCGGGCTGCTGGATCACCTTGAGGGTGGTGTGCTTGGAATTGAGGGTTGGTTTAGTTCCCGAAGAGGTTTTTGGGGGCGAACATGCCTTGGTCTTCGAAGTATTCGAGGGCTTCTTCGGTGGATTTGAAGACCTTGGTCGCGGTTTCGGTAATGAAGGGTGATGGGTTTTTGGATGGTTTCCAGACGACATAGACTTCTTTGGCGTGCTCCCAGGCGTGCTGGAGTTCGCGTTCTACACCGCTGGATAGGGCGGGGATGACCTTGCCGGTGTCGGAGATGAGCTCGGGGACGAGGGAGACGATCATGTCGGCCTGGTCGATGAGTTTGAAGTCGCGCATGTAGATCTGGCCGTCGATGTCGCCGGCGATGTCGAGGACCTCGCGGGTGCGCATCTTGATGGGCTCGAGATCGCGTTCAATGCCGCCGAGCTGGTGGGGCTGGTGGTCGAAGAAGTCCTTGCCTTCTTTGGCGGCGTCGAGGGCGCGATCGAGGAGGAGTTTCTCGTCGACATCGCCCGGATCGAATGTAATAAAGTGCTCGGCGAGCTTGGCGCGGAAGGCGTCGATCTCGGCCATGACCTCGGGCATGTCGATGACATGCGACATCGGGAAGGACGGGTAGACCTTCTTCATCTCGGGCTTGCACAAGAGCTGGAAGAGGGTCTCGTGGGTCTGGGAGAAGCGCCCGCGGGAGACGATGTAGAACTTGGAGCCGGGGATGGCCTGGCTCATGAGCTCGGTGGCGAGGATTTCTTCTTCGCGCCAAACCATGCAGTCCTTGAGGGTGGCGTCGATGTCGTGCTTGGCGTGGAGGCGCTGGTGGACGACTTCGATGTTGTCGACGAGGCAGATGAAGGTGTCGGGGGCGAGCTTGGTGATCTGGTCGAAGTCGAAGGCGCTAAAGAGCCCGTGACGCCAGCGGAAGGTGGCGTGGGTGTTGACGATGAGGTTCTCGTGGTCCTTGCTCTCGGAGATGATGTCCTTGAAGGCGGCCCGGCGGAGCGAGTTGAGGCGGGAGATGGGCAGATCGAGGATGCGGCCTTCGCGGATGTCGAGGGCTTCTTCGTACATCATGTTGCCGACATGGTACATGGGCAGGGGGGTGGCCTGGGAGGCGGCGTATTCGGCCACTTCGTTGAGGTATGATTTCTTGTCCATGCCGACCTGGCCGGTGACGATTGCGCGCATATCTGATCTCCCGTGTTGAGGGCAATCGTATGCACGCAAGCCCTGATCGGGAGCCTTTTTAGGGTTTGTGGATCGTATGTTGCGGTCTGACTGGACAGACGGGGGTGTGCGAGCCGCTATTATAGGAGTGTACGGACACATCAGTATTTTTCAGCACACTTCAGGAGCTTTCCATGGCGATTCTCGTTGACAAAGACACCAAGGTCATCTGCCAGGGCATTACCGGCGCGTACGGCGCGATTCACACCAAGGGCTGCTTCAACTACGGCACCAACATGGTCGGCGGGGTGACCCCGGGCAAGGGTGGGCAGCTCGATGCCAACGGCTTGCCGGTGTTCGATACTGTTGCTCAGGCGGTCAAGGCGACCGGCGCTGACGCGACGATGATCTTTGTCCCGCCGGCGTTCTGCGCGGATGCGGTGCTCGAAGCGATGGACGCGGGGATCCGCCTGATCTGCTGTATTACCGAGGGCGTGCCCGTCAACGATATGATTATGATCCGTCGGGTGATGGACGATCGCAACGCGGCGGCCCGCGGGGCGGATTCGCAGCACTCGACCGAGCTCTTTACGCTGATCGGGCCCAACTGCCCCGGGATTATCACTCCAGGGCCCAAGACCGGCGAGGATACCGCGGAATCGCACTACACGAATGCGGGCTGCAAGATCGGGATCATGCCCGGGTATATCCATACGCACATCAGCGAGGCGAGCACCGGCAAATCGGTCGGGATCGTTTCGCGTTCGGGCACACTGACTTATGAAGCGGTCTGGCAGACTTCGCAGCTCGGGATCGCGCAGTCCACCTGTGTGGGCATCGGCGGCGACCCGGTCCGCGGGATTAATCATATTGATTGTCTGCGGATGTTCGAGGAAGACCCGGATACGGACGGGATCCTGATGATCGGCGAGATCGGCGGCGAGGACGAGGAAGCCGCGGCTGAGTACATCAAGGAGCATGTGACCAAGCCCGTGGCGGCGTTCATCGCTGGGCGGACGGCTCCTGAAGGTAAGCGGATGGGCCACGCGGGTGCGATCATCAGCAGCGGGGCCGGCGGCAAGCCAACGGGCACCGCGGACACCAAGATTACTGCACTGCGCGATGCGGGGGCTGAGGTCGCGTTGAACCCATCGGAGATGGGCGTGGCGATGGCCAAGGCGATGGGGCTTGCGGCTGTGACGGCGTAATCTTCTCGCGCGTTGGTTTCTTGATCAGTGCGTTATCAAAAGGATACGAAGACCGCACCCGGCTTGAGGCCGGGTGTTTTTTTGGATTGGTGGGCGAGGCTGTGCGCATGTTTTGCGCACGGGTTGGGTTGTATCGACGGATTCTTTCCGCCCGGCGCGACTGGGTGTGGCCCTCACTGCTTTGAAACTAGGGTGTTTGACCCATGGCGGGGTGTAGGGCTGGATTCTTTCGATTCCCCGATATATGGGGGCTTTGGGTTCATCGGGGTGGATGGAGGGCCGAAATAGTGTTCAACGATTCTGGGCGTCGAGGCGCTCGGGCTTTGGGGGATTCGGTCTCTATAGGTATCTATGAGTATGCACAACGAGACAACTCAAACAGAACAGATCAAGGGCAGGGGCCTGTTTCGGTGTCGTGTGCTTGAGGGTTACTGCGCAGTCATGCTCGTGCTGGTGATCTCGTTGACGACCTGGATGTTTGCGTATTCTCAGGTGACCAGCGAGGTGCGGGCGGGGCGGATCGAATGGGTCCATAAACAGGCGGCGGACATCCGTGATGATGTGAACGAACGCTTCCGGGACTACAAGGTCGGGCTTAATTTTGGTCATCAGTTTGTGATGGCCAGCAAGGATATTTCCCGTGAAGAGTGGGAGATGTTCTACAGCGAAAAGAGCATGGATGAGTATTTTCCGGGCGTCCTTGGCTATGGGTATGTCGAGCATGTTGAAGCTGATGAGCTCGATGGCTTTGTCGAAACGATGCGTGCCAACGGTGCACCCGAGTATGCCGTAAAAAACTTGAGCGATCACGATGCGCTTGTTGAGGGTGATCCGAAGTACCTGATCAAGTATCACGAGCCGGCCTCGAAGAACCGTGAGGCGTGGGGGCTCGATGTCGCGAGCACGAAGAAGAACCGGACGGTGTACGATATCTCGCGTGATACGGGTGAGCGGTCGGTTTCTGATCCGATCCGTTTGTTCCAGAGCGGCGGGGACGAGTGGGGGCTGGTCTTTGCCGAGCCGATCTATCGGGACGGTTTGCCCACTGATACGATCGAGCAGCGCCGGGAGGCGATCGAGGGCTGGGTCGTGTCGACGATCGGGCTTGATCGGTTCTTTGCCGCGGAATGGAGCGATGACTGGGACGGGTTTGGGATCGAGCTGTATGTCAATGAAGAGGTTGGGACCAAGCTGATTTACAGCACACCACTCGCACAGGATGCAGAGGGTGTGAAGCCTTCGACCTTTATCCCGCTGGATATGGGGCGGATATCGTTGCTGCTTCGGGTGGTTCCTGTTGAGGGGGCGGGCTCGTTGTATGCTTCGGGCAACCAGCTTTTGGTGCTCGTCAGCGGGTTTTTAATCACGGCTTTGCTGACGAGCATCGCGTGGTCGATCACGCAGACCCGGGCCAAGGCGGTGGCGCTGGCGAGCTCGATGACCAAGACGATCCGCGAGAGCGAGCTGTGCCAGCGGGCGCTGGCCGAGGAGGCCAACGCGGCCAATCGTGTCAAGTCCGAGTTCATGGCGAACATGAGCCACGAGATCCGCACGCCGATGACTGCGATCCTTGGCTACGGCGAGGTGCTCGAAGAGAATGTGACTGATGAAACAAACCCGTCTTGTAAGGAGGCGATCGCGGCGATCCAGCGATCGGGCAATCACCTGATGCTGGTGATTAATGATGTGCTCGATATCTCGAAGATCGAATCGGGCAAGCTGGCGATGGAGCCGAGCGAGTGCATGGTCCTCGAGACCGTGCGGGATGTGTACCAGTCGTTCCAGATCGGCGCATCCCAGAAGGGGCTGGCGCTGCGTGTCGAGTTCGAGACGCCTGTTCCTGAGCTGGTGATCACCGATGCGCACCGCGTGAAGCAGATCCTGATCAACCTGGTGGGCAACGCGATCAAGTTTACTTCCCACGGGTCGGTGACGCTTGCGCTGCGGTGTGACGATGATCAGATCGAGTTCTCGGTGTGGGACACCGGGCACGGGATCGCGATGCACGAGCTCGCTTCCCTTTTCCGTCCGTTCGAGCAGCTTGATAACTCAATGACCCGCAAGCATGAGGGGACGGGGCTCGGGCTGGCGATCTCCAAGCGATTGGCCAACGCGCTCGGCGGCGACATCGTTGTTGAGTCCGAGCTGGGGATGGGCTCGGTGTTCACGCTCTCGATCCCGCGCGGGACGAGCGGGGCACAGCGCATGGTCGAGGCGCTCCCGTCGCTGAGCAAAGAGATCGGCTCCGGCGATGGGTCAGGGACGAAAACAAAGAAGAGCGTGCAGATCCGGGCCAAGGTGTTGCTCGTCGAGGACGGCGAGGACAACCAGCGGCTGATTTTGCATGTGCTCTCTCGGGCGGGCATCGAGGTGGAGACCGCTGAGAACGGGCAGGTCGCCGTGGATCGGTTGGCCGGCGGGCATGACTTTGATCTGGTGCTGATGGATATGCAGATGCCCGTGATGGACGGGTACACCGCGACCCGCAAGCTGCGTCAGCTGGGGGTAACGACGCCGATCGTGGCGCTGACGGCCCACGCGATGGCGGGCGATCGCAAGGAGTGCCTCGACGCCGGGTGCGACGAGTACGCGGCCAAGCCGATTGATCGCGAGCAGCTCTACGAGATCATTCGCCGACTGATCGGTGGGTCCAGCGATCAGCAATCGGCGGCGTAGATCTACGCAGAATGTGTTGATTTGTTGTGCTTCATTTGTGAGAACAAATGAATGGGCGGCGGGTGTATACTCTGGTCAATGGCCCGCTCGCTCAAAGAACAGATCGGCAAGCAGAACGCGTTTGATTCGCATGCTGTTGAGGCGATGCTCAATGTGTATCGCACGGCTTCGGTGCTCAGCGGGCCCGAGCACGCGCTGCTCAAGGGCTTCGGGCTCTCGCCCGCGTCGTACAACCTGTTGAGGATCCTGCGCGGTCACCAGGACCGGGCGGAGCAAGAACAGGGTCAAGCCGATGCTTATTACGGGCTGCGTGCATCGGAGATCGGCTGTCAGATGGTGGTGCGGATGCCCGATGTGACTCGACTGGTTGATCGGCTCGAGGGGATGGGGCTGGTCTCGCGCCATGTGTGCGATCTCGATAAGCGTGTCAAGTATGTCAAGATCACCAAGAAGGGCACAGCGCTGCTGGGGAAGATCGATCCCAAGGTTGCGGGGCTTGTACAGCAGGGGATGGGGCATATGTCCGACCATGATTTGCAGGAGCTCTCGCGGCTGCTCGTGCTGCTGAGGAACGAGGACGAGTCGGATGAATCGACAGAGTCGGGAGGACACTCATGACGAGCATGGCAAAGATTGTTGTCGTGTATCACTCGGCAGCCGGGCACACCGAGGCGATTGCGCGTTCGGTCGCGCTGGGCGCGGGCGGGGTTGAGGGTGTGAAAGTCGATGTGCTGCGGGCCAACGATATCCCGGCCTTTGATTCGAGTGATGTGCATTTGACTTGGGCGCTGCTTGATCAGGCGGACGCGATTATCTTTGGGTCGCCGACCTTTATGGGGACGGTGTCGGCGCCGTTCAAGGCGTTTATGGACGCGACGGGGGCGCTGTGGTACGGGCGGCACTGGATGGACAAACTGGCGGCTGGGTTCACCGTCGGCGGCGGGCTCAGCGGCGACAAGCAGGGCACGCTCCAGGCGATGCACACCTTCGCGTGTCAGCACGGTATGGTGTGGGTGTCGATGGGGATCGGGGTCGGGCAGGCGGGGGTTGATCGGCTCTCGAGCTCGATCGGGATGATGGCCCAGGCGGACAACGGGCCGGCGGATGAGACGCCGCCGAGAGAGGATCACCATACCGCTGAGCTCTTTGGTCAGCGGGTCGCACTGGCGGCCAAGCGGTGGGGAAAAGCGGGCTCTTAGGGCTTTTTTCAGGCTTCCAAGGCGGATATCGCCCCTCGGCCCGATTTAATTGTTTTCACAAATAAAATCAATGTCGGGTGGAATAAGCGGGTTGCTCGGGCTATTTATTTGTTATAACAAGTAATTGATGGCCGGGTGTTTACCCGGCGTTCACCTGGCTCACACAGGAAAGGGACCAACATGATCACACCACGCAGAAGCACCGACCGCGGCCACATCGATCACGGGTGGCTCGACGCCCGCCACACCTTCAGCTTCGGAAACTACATGGACCCCAGGTTCATGGCGTTCCGATCGCTGCGGGTCATCAACGAGGATGTCGTCGCGCCCCGGCGCGGGTTCGGCGAGCACGGGCACCGCGACATGGAGATCATCACCTATCCGATCTCGGGCGTGATCCGCCATCGCGATTCGCTCGGGCATGAGGAGGATGTGACTTCGGGCATGATCCAGGTGATGAGCGCGGGGTCGGGGATCCGTCATGCGGAGATGAACGGGGGCGATGAGCCGGTGCATCTGTTGCAGATCTGGATCGAGCCTCGGCAAGCCGGGCTTGAGCCGACACACGCGTCGGTATCGGTCCCGGTGCATGCGCAGCCGGGTCAGTTGCATCGGCTGGTGGGTTCCGATGCTGATCCAGAGGCGCTCGCTCAGGGCTTGATGACGATCGCGCAGGACGCGTCGATGAGCGCGGGGGTGTTCGCGCCCGGCGACCGTGAGATGGTCAGGCTCGGCACCGATCGCCATGGCTGGGTGCAGGTGGTTCGTGGCTCGCTGCAACTTATCGGAGACAGAATAAGCGAAGCGCTTTCAGCCGGCGACGGGGCGGCGATCAGTGGCGAGGAATCGGTCGAGATGGTCTTCGAAGACGACAGCGAGATCGTGTTCTTTGACCTTGCATAAACACATGCGCAGCAGTTCATTCATAAGTAGTCCATCACAATCAACCAATACAGAAAGAAGGAAATCATGACACAGAGTACACAGGCAGCAACACAAACAGCAACAGTCGCTGGGCGCGTCGCAGAGCTCCAGGCATTTATCAACGAAGGCAAGATCCTCGAAGCGATGGATGAGTTCTATGCGCCCGAGATCTCGATGCGAGAGAACAACGAGGCGCCCACGGTCGGGCTTGAGGCGAACATCGAGCGCGAGAAGGAGTTCCTCTCGATCGTCAAGCAGTGGAACTGGACGAAATGGCATGGCGTGGCAGTCGATGAGGAGGCGGGCGTGGCGTTCTTGGAGTACGCGTTCGAGTTTGTCAATACCGACGACCAGACCATCACCTACGAGCAAGCCGCGGTCCAGCGGTGGGTCGATGGGAAGATTGTCAGCGAGCGGTTCTACCACGGATGAATCGGCGGCGTCTCGGCCAAGAAAATTATCAATATACACACGACACACGCCCCGGTTGAAACCGGGGTGTGTTTGTATGTTATAAACCGGCATGGATGAGCATACATCAGAGCGCGGCTTGTGCCCCGAGTGCGGGCTTGGCCCGGCGGATATCAAGAGCGATGCGGACGGGGCAAAGGCTTATCGCCTGCGCATACGGCGGAGGGCGTTTGGTGTGTGGCTCTTTGTGTTTCTGTTGCTGGGCGTGCTCGGGCTGCCTTGGGTGCAGGTGTGGGTGGGGGAGTGGGGCTTTGCCGATCGGATCGGGCTGGGAAACAGCATGGCGATCGACGGCTGGTATGAAGAAGATCTATACAACGATGTGGCATATAAAGCGCTGATTGATCCGCCGATTCGGTATGTTGATCTGGAGAGGGTTGCCCGGGGGGAAGGGGATGCGGTCGAGCAGTTCCGGTTGTCTGTCGGGCATGCGCTGGGGAAGCAGTCGATGCTTGAAGAGGCGTACTCATCGTATTCATTTTCGGTAGGGCAATCCGGCCAAATCAATCCGCTCCGAGACGGGGGATTTATCAAGGTCGGGGAGCCCGATGGGGTCGACGAAGCGGTTGACTACGGGTTCTTGAGTATGGATTTTCAAAGAATGGGATGGCCGAGCACCTGGGTCTCTACCAACACGATTCGTTGGTATGGGTTTGATCCTCAGCTGGTTTCTGTTGATCGATTGTTGGATATCGATCATGATATGGTGCATGCATACAAGGCCGAACAAGCTGTTCTCTGGGACAACATTCTTTTTGCAGCGACCCTCGCGGTGTTCATTGGGTGGTTGTCTGCGAGACTCTGTCTCTGGCGGCGGGTTGATCGAAAACGATCGTTTGTTGCAAGGGTGGTGATCGCGGGGGTATGTGTGTCGCTGGTTTTGTTTGTGGGTCTGCAGGAACGCCAGTTGCCGAGTCGGCCGCTCTCTGGGCGATTGCTCCCCTCGTCGACCTTGCCGCAATATGTCATCGATCATCAGAAGCTCCAGGGCATTCTTGGAGCCGATGAGCAGGTGCAAGCGTTGGGGACATCGGTGCTTGATGACCTCGCACTAACAAAGACGCCGAACGCTTTGATCACGATGGGTGTCCGGTGTCCGGTTCATATGACGAGCGATGTCTATTCCTACGGCGTGGGAAGAGTTCGTCTATTGAGCTTTGAGGCTTATGAGATGACCCGTCTTGAAACCGACGGGACTTTTACAAAGCTTCCTCTCCTTGAGGAAGATCGTGTGTGGAACACATGGTCGGGCAACGGCATGTTCTCGGCTCGTCTCGGATTGGGAACGCCGGAGATGAAAAATGTTGGGCTGCTGATTGAGTATCAGAACATATTCATGGTCGGGTTGGGGTTGTATGTGTTCTGGCGGCTGATGGCTTGGGTCGCGGGCGCATGGTTTCTCCGGCAACAAAGAAGACGGGCGCGGCGGGGCCTGTGCGTCTGGTGCCGGTATCCGGTTGCTGGGGCGGGCGATTGAGCTACGAGGGACGGTCACCGGGACGGTCACCGGGGCCGTCGCCGGGGTTGGAGCCGGGGCCGTGGAGGCCGTGGGATGGTTTGGCGCGCAGGGTCGAGGCGCGGGTGAGGGCGTTTTTGCCGAACTTGCTCGCGATGGTGTCGGCGGCTTTGTCCACGGCTTGGTTCTTGTGGTTCGACTGGGCATCGAAGAGCCCGGCGTCGGCGGGGGATTGTGTGAGCCCCGAGAGCCCGACACCGATGAGACGGACGGGGCGGTAGGCGCGGGCCCATTGGTCGAAGAGCGATTTGGCGGCTTGGTGGATGGTGTTGGTCTCGTTGGTCTGGGCGTCGAGGGTGTGCGAGCGGGTGATGGTTTCGAAGTTGCCGAAGCGGACCTTGATGGAGATGGTCTTGGCGTAGCGCCCGTGCTTGCGCAGGCGGGCGGCTACATCGCCGGCCTGTCTAGCGATGATCGCGCGGACTTCATCTGGGTCTTGGAGATCGGTTTCGAAGGTGTGCTCGTGGGAGATGGATTTGGCGCCCTTATCGATGCGGACGGGGCGATCGTCGATGCCTCGGCAGAGTCGATAGAGCTTGTCGCCGAACTCGCCCATGCGGGCGTTGAGTGTTTCTTTGGGCAGGGCGCGGAGTTGTGCGACGGTGCGGACGCCGAGGCGGTCGAGGGATCGCTGGGTCGATGGGCCGACGCCCATAAGTTTCTCGACTGGGAGCGGGTCGAGTATGTGTTGTGCAGATTCGGGGGTGATGAGGGTATAGCCGTCGGGCTTGTTCATGTCCGAGGCGAGCTTGGCGAGGAACTTGTTGGGCGCGATGCCGACGGAGCAGGTAAGGTCGAGTTCTGCTTTGACGAGTCGGCGGATTTCGATGGCGATGTCGGTGGGGGAGCCGAAGAGGTGGGTCGAGCCGGTGACATCGAGGAAGGCCTCGTCGATGGAGATGGGCTGGATGGCGGGGGAGAATCGTTCGAGGATCTCGAAGACTTGTTTGGAGACGGCTGAGTAGCTCGAGTGGGAGCCTTTGACGAAGATGGCGTTTGGGCACAGGCGTTTGGCGATGGCCGAGGGCATGGCGGAGTGGCACCCGAATGCGCGGGCTTCGTAGCTGGCGGCGGCGACGACGCCGCGCGGGCCATCGCCGCCGACGAGGACGGGCTTGCCTCGGAGTTCGGGGTGATCGCGCTGTTCGACGGAGGCGAAGAAGGCGTCCATGTCGATATGGAGGATGGCGCGGGGGAGCATGGGTGGATTTTAGGATCTTGGGGGGCGGTGGTTGGGTGCTCAGGGGCGATAGCGAGAGAGTTTTCTTTTGCTCTTGATTGCGGGCGGGATTCGACGCACAATCTTAGTATGAGCTCAAAGGTTGATATTGTTCGGTGTGGTCTGGGCTTGACTGCTCTGGTATTCGTGTTGATGCTGGTGTCGTGTTCGACTCCACAGCAGGCGGAGGAGCCGGTGCCCGAATCGAGCATCACGGTCGACCCCGAATCTTCCGCGGCGATCGCGCCCGAGGCGCAGGTGAGCGCGGCGATGTCGCTCTCCGATGCGCGCCAGGTGCAGGCGCAGGTCATGGACTTTGCCGACGAGATGACGCTTCGGCTGGCCGAGGCGATCGACGAGATCGAGAACAAGGCGACCTCGTTCGAAGGGCGAACGATTGCGCACCGCCTGAAATATACTGTGGCGCACGGGGCGACGATCATCGCGTCGGCGCAGAACCCACGGATCGCATTGGTGGATATGTATGTGATGGTCTCGCTGCAGCGGGCGCTGATCGAACGCAAGATCGCCCCGGAGCACTACGGCGACGAGGCGAATCGGTTGAAGTCGATCTTTGAGAGCAGCGAGAAAGAGATCCGCAAGCTCACCGAGAATGCGTTGACCGTCGAGCAGATGGCGGAGATTGATCGGCTGATCGCGCTGTGGCTTGAGAACAATCCGGATCGGATTTACGCGTCGTATGTCCGGTTCTCGGAGTTCTCCGGGGCGCGGCTGGTGACGACGGGGCAGACAGAGAAGGGGAAGGCCTCGAATGTGCTCGGGTTCTTGTTTATCGATCCGCTCGCGGGCTTGGACCCGACGACGCGCGAGATCGAGCAGGCTCGGCTTTTTGCCGAGCGGGCGTTCTTTTACATGCAGCGCGTGCCGATGCTGATCAGCTGGCAGGCGGAGTTGTTGTACATCGACACCGTCGGCGAGCCTGAAACGCGGACGCTGCTGGCGAATACCGAATCACTGACTCGGTCGGTCGAACAGATCACCGAGGAGATCAGCGGGCTGCGGGAGCAGTTCCCCGAGATCGTCAGCTCCGAGCGCGAAGCGATTCTCGAAGAGGTCTCGGTGATGGTCAACGAGCAGCGTCAACTCGCCATCGAGCAGGCGCTCGTTGGGCTCAGTGCTGAGCGGGAGGCGTTGATTGAGCAGCTCGAGGCAGAAGAAGAAAAGCTCGGCGGCGTGATCAGTGAGCTTCGGCAGACGGTCGAATCCACGACGGCGCTGAGCGACTCGGTGCGGTCCACGACGGAGCAGTTTTCCGAGCTGGCGACGCTGCTGCATCTCGACGAGCCCGCGGACCCGGATGTTGAGCCGACGGATATCACGGACTTTACCGAGGCGCTGCGTGAGACCACGCTTGCGGCGGGGGAGCTGATCAAACTAGCGGAGTCGATGAAGGACGCGACCGAGCCTGATATCCTCGAAGAGCGATTGGTGCTCATCGAGCAGCGCCTGATGAGCGCGGAGCAATCCGCGAACCGGTTGATCGATCGCGTGTTCCGGATGGCGATTATTCTGGTGGGTGCGCTGATCTTGGGGCTAGTGATCGTGGTCGTGCTGAGCGCATGGCTCAAGCGGCGGGGAAGAGTACACTAAGGTTGGCTTTTCGAGAATCTAAGAGCGTTGGTTGTGTGGTATGATTTTGGAATGAATGAACTCCAAGAACAACTGGCGGAGGCCTGGCGGAGGCCTGGCGGACGAACTGTCGGATCAATCGGCTGCTGATCGAGACGATCAGCGATGAGGGGTGGCTGTGCACGCTCTCGAAGCGTGGTGGGCGCGGGGTGGCCGGCGAGTTTGCGCATATGCATAATCTCCGTTTGGCGCAGCTCGAAAAACGGGCAAAGGACCTGGCGGCTGGGGTGCCCAAGATCAAGCCCAGCGAGCAGCCGAGCAAGGAGACGGTGCTCGCAGCGCTCGACGCGTCGGACCCCGCGTCGAGGCGTTGTTCTGTGGTGTGTTGGGTGGCGTGCTGGGTGGCGCACAGGGCGGCGAGCCCAAGCGGCGCGGGTTCCGCAAAGGGATCTTTACGACGCTGAGCTACATTGTCTCGCACGAGGCGCACCATCGTGGGCGGATGCTGTTGACACTCAAGGTGAGCGGCGAGACGCTCGATCGGACGACCCAGATGCAGATCTGGGGCTGGGATCAGCTGTGATGTCGATCTGTTGAACAAGCCAGCGAGCACAACCGTATGGTTGAGCATTAGAACAGCATTGAATCGAAAGGGAGCACTATGAAGAGGCGCGTGTCGGTGGCAGGATTGACAACACTGGCGAGCATTGCGATGGGGATCGGGGCGTGCTCTACGAATGAGGTTGTTTCCGATGTCAAGCCTCGATCATGGGATGCGGTGCTTGAGGAGTCGGTCACTGCCTATCAGGACGAGATGGAGTGTGTCACGCCGGTATATCTCATGTCGCCAGCATTATGTATCGAACCCCCAGCCTCCGGCCCACGCATGAGCCAAGCGAACTCAGGCGGGCACGCCAGGAAGCTGTATCATCTGTATGTATCAGATTCAACAGCATATACACAAGCCACGAGCGATGAAATCGAGAACCCCATTGGGCTTACACTGGTCAAAGAGGCGCATGGGGTGATCCCTGTGGATGGGCATTATTGGGAAGCAAGTGATTTTCACACAATACAATTGCATGAAGCGAGGGTCAGCGGCGAAACAATGTACATGCCCGGTGCGATCCACTCATTGTTCATCATGTCGAAGATCGGCGATGTGGACACCCACGGAACCGATCGAGGGTGGGTCTACGGCGGGGCAACACCCGACGGCACGGTCTACGCCAGTGGGCTCATCCAATCATGCATGAACTGCCACAAGAAGGCGCCGCACGATCGGCTCTTTGGTCTGAAGGAGGCGACAACGATTTACTATCAGAATATCTATGACTGATGATCGAGATCATTGCGGGCGAGGAAAACTGGTTTTGAGGTTAGCAGAGAGCAGGAGTATGCGGGATTAGAGCCCGAAAAACTCACGAAAGACAACAGCGTTTTTACAGGATAGGTCTAAATTACTTGTTGCGGATCCGTAATCGAATTCAGGAATTTCTTTTGTATCCGTAACAAAATGTCGAAGATGCCACCCCTCGTTTCCGACACAACCCAAAGCGAACCAAGACTCAATGAACTCTTCGAATGACTCTGCGAGCCGGACTTGTTTGTCAGGCTCTTCATGATTGAGATAGATCACCGGAGGATTATCCGGGTCTGCAAGCACATCTAATGCAATACTGTCGCCGTTCGGGACTCCGATAAATGGGAATGCGTGTTCCCATTGCCTCTTTGTGTGTTCCAATTCATCGCCATAAAGACATATGGTACGATCTGCATTGAGAGTGTGAATCGATTCAAGATTGAACTCGATGTACCCACCATATGGTTTGTTTTGAACATCAAGCGGAATGATGTCGGATTTCAAGTCCCACCAAAAATTGATGTAGGAAGACTCATCGAGCAGAAATGTTTTGAGCTGATCGGGGATTCTATATGTGATGTCATCTTCGAAGTTTTTTAGTTCGTCTTCGGTGATTGGCCCGCGGATGTCGATGTGTGCTGGTTTAGCAAGAAATGGTGCGAGGGCACTCGCCCATTGGTCGATGTGTGTTCTCCAGTTCATCTTGTATTCCTTGTTGTGAAGTTCACAACAGCCCCAGCGAGTCGGTCATCTGGGGGCCGTGGCGGTTGCTGGTGGCGGAGGGGTCGAGCATGGTGTCGAGGTCGGCGGGGAGGATGATGCGGAAGCTGGCGCCCACGCCGGGGGTGGACTCGAGGCGGATGCGCCCTTTGTGCTCGTAGGCGATCCGCTTGGTCACCGCGAGCCCGAGCCCGGTGCCCTTGAGCCCCTTGGTGGTGTTGAAGGGCTCGAAGATCCAGGCGAGCTGTTCTTCTTCGACGCCCGGGCCGTTGTCGATCACGGTGATGGTGGCGGCCGGTCGGAGCATCGCGCCGGGCTTGTTTGGATCTGGGCGCGATTCGTTGAATGCGACGCGGACGGTGATGATCCCGGTCTCTGGAGCCACGGCTTCGAGCGCGTTGGTCAGCAGGTTCATCAGGGCCTGGTGGAGGAGGTTGGGATCCACCATGATCGGGGGCATCTCTGGATCGGCGTCAACGATCAGGGCGACGCCTTTTTCTTGGCATTGTTTTTCGAGCAGCTGGGCGCAGTCGTCGGCGATTTTGTTGAGGCGTGAGAGCTCGAGCTCGAGCTGGAGCTTGCGGCCAAACGCGAGCATGTTCATGGTGAGGGCGGCGATGCGGTCGAGGTTTCGTCGCAGGATGCCCCAGCCGTTCTTGGAGATGGCCAGGTCGTTTTTGTTGAGCCCGATCTCAACGACATCCGCGCCGCCGCGTAAGCCTTGCAGGATGTTCTTGATCGAATGCGAGAGCGAGGCGACGGTCTCGCCGATGGCGGCCATGCGCTCGGAGTTGACTCGTTTGAGGTGCTCGTCGGCGTTGGCCAGGGCGAGCCCGGTGTGCTGCCCGACGGCGTTGAGCAGGGCGAGTTGTTCGCGGACGAAGGCGTGGTTCTGGGTGGAGGAGTCGATGTAGATGGCGCCGAAGAAATGATCGCCGAAGACGATGGGGGCGCAGATCGCGCTGCGGATTTGGTATCGCTGGACAGAATCGCCGGCGGCGAAACGCGGGTCGGTCATCGCGTTGGTCGAGAGGACGCCCTCGCCGATCATCGCGGCGTTGAGGATGGTGCGTGAGACATGGATGGTGCGTTCTTCGTCGGGCTTGGGCTCGGTGGCGTAGCGGATGACGCCGGGGACCATCTGGTCCTCGTTGGTCGCGCCGGGGATCATGATGACCCCGCGTTCGGGCTTGAACTCGGTGAAGACGAGGTCCATCACGGCTTCGAGCAGCTCGCGTTGGTTGACGATCTGGGCCGTGAGGGCGGTGAGGGTGTAGATGATCCGCAGGTGATCGACGGCGGCCGCCGAGGTGGTCGGCTCGTCGCTGGGCTCGTTGGCGACGAAGGAGTCGCTCGGATTGACGATGCGGGCTTCGACCTCGGTCTCGAGATCGAAGTCATCGGAGATGTGCACCGAGTTGTTCTTCTTGGTGGATTTGGCGTTGCCGAAGAGCAGCAGGGTCGCGCCCACGCGGATCTCGTCGCCTTGCTCGAGGCGGATGCGTTTTTTGATCGCGACGCCGTTGACGATGGTGCCGTTCTGAGAGTCGAGATCGTTGAGGTACCAGGTGTCGCCGTCGGGGGTGAGCTCGGAGTGGCGGCGGGAGACGGTGTAGTCGGTGATGGGAAGGGCTTCGGATGATCGCCCGATGAGCTGGGGCTCGCCGGTCGGGAGCACATAGCTCTTGCCTTCGTCTGGGCCTTCGATGACAGAGAGTGTGGGCATGGTGTTCCTGTGCGTGCGGGGGGCTTGAGACTGATTATAGTGGGAGCGGGGCGTGTTCTGGCGGTCTATTGTTCGATATGGCGAAGAAAGCAGGCTCAGCATCTCGGGCACCCTCGGCGGACGATCGCATGGTCGTGCTGATCGGCAAGGAGCTGTTCCTGCGCTCGCAGTACACCAGCATGCTGCGGTCGGCCCTTGAGCAAGCGCACGGCGAGATCGAGACTTTTCAGTTCGGGGGCGATGCGGATTCGGCGGCGGTGCTTGATGAGTGCCGATCGTTTGGGCTCATGGCCGGGCACAAGCTGGTGATCGTCGACGATGCGGACCAGTTCGTGCGGGCCGAGACACGACCGATGCTTGAGCGCTATGCACAGAATCCGTCGGAGCAGGCGACGCTGGTGCTGCGGAGTGCCAAGTGGAACAAGGGCAAGCTCGATACCGAGATCGAAAAGTGTGGCTTGATTCTCAAGTGTGACTCGGTGGACGAGGGCACCGCGATGCGCTGGACGCAGGCCCGCGCGGGCAAGGCGTACGAATCGAGCATCGAGCCCAAGGTCGCGTCGATGCTGGTCGAGCGATTGGGGACGGATCTGGGCCGGATCGACACCGAGCTGGGCAAGCTGGCGACGGCCGCGGGCAAGGGGAACGCGATCTCGGCGGACCTGGTCAAGGAGCTCGTCGGGATGACGCGCGAGGATGATGTCTGGGCGATCCAGTCCTACCTCCTCTGCGGCGACGCCACGCGGACACTCAACGAGCTGCGTGTGATCATGAACAACGCCGCAAAGGGCACGCATGTGCCCGTGTCGTTCGCGTGCACGGACTTGGCGCGCAAGCTGCTGGGGATCGCTGAGGGGATGAGCCAGGGGATCAATGCGAACACGCTGGCCAAGGACATGAAGCTCTGGGGCCCGAGCCGAGACCCGATCATGCATACCGCTCGTAAGATCGGGGCGCCGCGGGCGCGCAAGCTCTTCGACGAGTGCATCAAGGCGGACATGGCGCTCAAGAGTTCGACGGGGACCCCGATGCGGACGCTGGAGCTGCTGGTGCTGTCGTTCGCTCGATTGTCGCGATAGGCGAGGGTATCGGGGATTCTGGCTCGATTTTGGGCAGATTTCGCGCGATCGGTCGATAGGGTGAGGTTGGGAAGCCTGTGCAGGATGCCCGGGCGGGTCTAAAAAGACACAGAGCAGGAGGCTCGACGCGTGCGACGCATACTTTGGAACAAGAGAAGCCGGCCGACGAATACTGATGCCCGGGTGCTGCTCGCGGCGGCGGGTGTGTGCGTGGGGCTTAGCCTGGCAGCGGGTGGGCTGAGTGGGTGCGAGAATCAGCCCGTGCGCACCAGCGCGGCGGACAGCGAGCCGGTGAACACCGGGCTCGGGCGGATCGGCGAGGACGACGGGCTCGCGTTGCCCGATCCGGATGATCTGGTGGAAAACGAGGAGGGCGCGTTCGGATCGGTGAGCGATCAGATCGCTGAGTCGGCGCGCCAGCTCAATGTGTACTTCGCCAATATCGAGATTGATGGTGTAGACGAGGTGGACCCGGCGTCGCGGGTGCGCGTGCCTCTGGAGGGAAGTGAGACGCAGCAAGCCGCGCAGGTTGATCCGGTGTCGAATTCGGTATCAGATCCAGAAACAGCGCAGAACAGCACAACCATCCAAGACCCCACGATTGAACCAAATGCCCAAGAGTCCGCGGCTCATGATACAACCAACGCCAAGGGCGGCGTGCGGGTGAGTTTGCTCGGTGGGTCGGGTGACGAAACAGAGAACAACGATATTGAATCAGCTGAACCGGCGCCCGAGCAGCCAACGCAAGCGGCACAAAGTGAGCCGGAGCCTGTAGAGCCGATCGATCCGCAGGTCCGCAAGCAGGAGCTCGCCCGCGAGCTGGCGGCGATCCTCAGCTCGTTGGCCTCCACCAGCGACGATCCCGGCGCGGCGGCTTTGGCACTGGCCGGGCTTGAGGTGCTGCTGCCCGATGAGACCGGGTCGCTGGTCGAGGAGGGCGTGCTCTCCGATGGTGAGCTGGCGTCACTCGATGCCGCCCGGGCGTTCTTGCGATCGATGTCGTCTGAAGGAAGCCTGGCGAGTCCGGGTCAACTCTCATCGGGGCTCGAAGAGATCCAGGCCGGGCTTCATGCGTGGACGGGAATGGTGGTGACCAAATCGGCGTTGTGCACCCGGGTCGATGGGTTCGGGCGGTACGAGACCTTTGATACCTATCGGTTTGTGGCCGGTCGGGCGCAGCCGGCGATTGTGTATGTCGAGCTTGAGCGGTTTGGGCAGCGTGAGTTCGTCGGGCCTGACGGGCAGCCGCGCTTTGAGACGAAGCTCTCGCAGCGATTAGAGTTGTACCATGTGGCTGATGATCTCAACACCTGGAACCGAGCCGCCGAGACCGTGACCGATGTGACGCGGAATCACCTGCGGGATTACTACCTGATCAATCAGATCACCCTGCCGGCCAATCTTGGCGTGGGGCGGTACCACCTGAAGGTAGTGATGCGTGATCTGGTGAGCGAGAAGGTGGCCGAGTCGATCATCCCGATCGAGATCGTGGCGCGTTGATTGGGCGAATGGCTGGTCCCAAAAAAGACAGCAGCCCTGAGACCTGCCTCTCTCCACAAAAGAGTCTCAAAGCTGCCATCATCTGTGGGTATGAGATTACAGAATTGGGCGTGGATGTGCAAGAGTCTTTGGGTGGATATCGTCCGAATTAAGGGGATTTCATCCGGGATTGACATTCTGAGCAGATAGCCGGGCTGTTGGTTCGGAAATGTTAAAATGGGTAGCCCGTTGAATGGTCGCGGGCGCTGGTTTGATCGGTTGCTCAACCCGAACGGGACTAGAATACAGATATGAGCGCGATGAACGGATCAGATCAATCTCGAAAGAATGGCAGCGGGCGTGGCAGCAGTGCGTACCCGCTGGCGGTGCGCGAGTTGATCGAGCAGCTGGCGCGTTTGCCCGGGATCGGGACGCGGTCAGCCGAGCGATTGGCGTTCCATGTGCTCAAGTCAGATATGGACTCGGCGATGGCTCTGGCGTCGGCGATCGCAGCCGTCAAGGAAACGGTCGGGCATTGTGATCGGTGCTACAACCTGTGCGACGGGGAAGTGTGCTCGATCTGCAGCGATCCATCCCGGGATCACTCGCGGGTGCTGGTCGTTGAGCAGCCCAAGGACCTGATCGCGCTCGAGCAGACGGGGATGTACCCGGGCTTGTATCATGTGCTGATGGGTCGGCTATCACCATTGGATGGGATCGGGCCTGATGATCTGACGATCGGGAAGCTGATGGAGCGGATCCAAAAATCAGCCGGAGCGGATCAAGTTCCTATCAGCGAAGTGGTCTTGGGGCTCAACCCGACCGTCGAGGGCGACGGGACGGCGTTGTACCTGGCTTCGGAGCTTGAGCGGCTCGGTGTGAAGATCAGCCGACTGGCGCGTGGGCTGCCCAGCGGCGGGTCGCTCGAATACGCCAACAAGGCGGTGCTGGCCGATGCGATTCTCGGTCGTCAATCCATGTGATGCGTGCCCGGATCGGCGGATGATCCTTGTCGAATAGGAGAAATCGGGCGATTTGTCCCCGGTTTGCGGGGAGATCGGTGCACGATGGCCGATTGATAGATAGAGATACAGTTCGGGCGGGTATCTTGGAGTCGGTTTTTCCCTCGGCGGTTGTTCCGCGGGGGGCTTTGGATCGGGCGGCGAACAGATCACGAGTAGTGCGTATGCGTTTTCAGACCTCACAACAGATGAAGCTCGGGCAGTCGATGAAGCTGGCCCCGCGGATGATCCAGTCGATGGAGATCCTGCAGATGCCTCTGGCGGAGCTGTGTGAGCGCATCGAGCAGGAGCTCGAATCCAACCCGACGATCGAGCTCAAAGAGGTCCAGCCCGGGGCCAAGGAAGACCGCGACGAGCACGAGGGCGGGCAGGGCTCGACGGCCGACCAAGAGCTGTCGATCGATCCTGAGAGCGCGTCGGACTTCGCCCGGCTCGATGATTACACCAACGCGAACCCGGACGCGGCCGAGAATACCTATTCTGATACGAAGATGACGCGTGAGTTCGATGACCTGCCCCGCTCGCGGGTGCAGGCGGGCGAGCGTGACGGGAAGATGGATGCGATGGCCTCGGCCCCGGCGCGGGCGGCATCGCTGACGGATCAGCTGCTCGACCAGTGGGCGCTCACCGACATCGACGATCGCGTCCGCAAGATCGGCGAAGTGCTGATCCAGAGCCTCGACGAAGACGGGTACCTGCGGGCGTCGTTCGAGGAGATCGCGGATCGCTCGACGCAGCTGATCGAAGATATTGATCCCAGCGAGGCGGACTGGGAGCTGGGATTGCAGGCGGTGCAGCTGCTGCTCGAGCCCGCGGGCGTGGGCGCACGGGACGCGAAAGAATGCTTGTTAATCCAGATCGATTCGCTCGCGGATCGGCTTGGCGAGGATCGTGATGATGAGATCACGGTGACGCCGCAGGCGATCGAGATCGCGACGCGGCTGGTGGCCGAGTTTTTCGAGGAGCTGATGAAGAACAAGCTGCCCAAGGTGGCGGCCAAGTCCGGGTTCGATCTCGACGAGATCAATCAAGGGATCGACCTGCTGCGAAGGCTGAGCCTGTCGCCAGCGCGTCGTTTGGTGTCGGAAGCGCCCCAGTCCGTGACGCCCGACGGGATCGTGGAGTACGACGAGGAGGAGGACCGGTACTTCGCGTATCTGAGCGACGGGCGGATCCCCGATGTGCGGATCAACAAGGAGTACGCGCGGATGTCGGCCGACAAAAGCGTGCCGACCGCGGACAGGACATTCCTTAAGAAGAACCTCTCGAACGCGCAGTGGTTAATTGATGCCGTGGGTCAGCGGCGGCATACCTTGCTGCGGGTGATCAACGCGGTGGTCGATGAGCAGCGGGACTACTTTGACTACGGGCCCGAAGCCCTCAAGCCGCTGCCGATGAAGACGATCGCGGATCGGCTCGGGATCCATGTGGCGACGGTGTCGCGCGCGGTCAGCGAGAAGTACATCATGACGCCGCGCGGCGTGGTCGCGTTGCGTGGGTTCTTCTCTGGTGGTTTGGCAACGAATTCGGGCGAGGATGTGAGTGCGAACTCGGTCAAGGCGTCGATCGGTGAGCTGATCGAGGGCGAGGATAAGGCCAAGCCGTACTCGGACGAGGCGATCGTCAAGCAGCTCAAGGAGCGCGGGATCGAGATCGCGCGAAGGACCGTGGCCAAGTACCGCGATCAGCTCGGGCTGCCCACGGCACGGATGCGGAAGCAGTTTTCCGATGACTAAGGAACGGGACCAGGGGGGCGAATGTTCAAGCTCGTGATGGGGTTGGTCAAGGGGTCGGGGGCGGTGTTCCCCAAGAAGAACCTGCGCGGCTTGGTCGGGCGGGGTCGGCTTGTTCGCGTGGGGATCGCACAGGGTGATGTGATCTTGCCGATGCTGGAAACGAACCCGGCGACGGAGCTCGGGCAGCTGATGAGCGAACGACCCGAGATGCTTGGGGTGCTGGTGTGGCCCTACCAATGCTCGGCGTGGGGGGCGCGCGAGCGGATCGAGCGGGTGGTCAACCATGCTCGGGTGATCGATGGGCTTGGTGGTGAACTCAGGTGCTCGATCGAGGACCGGTTGGTGGTCGCGGATCTGAGCGAGCTCTTCGATGGGCTCAAGATCATGATCGACAAGCCCAAGTGGTTCATGCGCGAGGGGCAGCTGACGGCCAATCTCTTTGTCGAGGATTTTCGGGCGTACTCGGTCGCGTTTTCATTCTACAAAGAAGCCAACGGCGAGCTCAGCACCGTGATCGGCGGCGTGCAGGGCAGAAACACGGACGGTGTGCTCGATCTCTACCGCGATCTGACCAAAGCGCTCTATGGATTGCGTCCAAGAGATCTGCTGCTCGAGGTGGTGCGGTGCATCTCACAGCGGGTCGGGTGCACACGGATGCTCGGCGTGGGCGATCAATACCGACACCATCGTCATCCGTACTTCGGGCAAAAATCGTTCCAGACGAACTATGACGAGATCTGGGCGGACCGTGAGGGTGTGCCGGAGTGTGAGTTTTTCTATCGGCTCAGTGTCGAGGACACACGGAGGCCGATCGAAGAGATCAAATCGAAACGCCGATCGATGTACCGCAAGCGGTACGCGTTTCTCGATGAGATCGAGGCGCGATTCAGGGACTTTGAGTCTTGGGAGACGGTCCGGTTTGTCGATAGATAATCGTTAGTTCCCAGGCAACTCGGACGAAAACAAGGGGGCCACTGTGCTGCTGGCGAAGCGATCTGAAAAACTCATAGCAAGCATTCATCAATACCAGAAGCATCGTTCATCGCGCGGGCCGGTTGGGCGTATGCTGTGCCGGGTCGGCAAGCTCCGTCATGTGTTCTGGACGCTGATTACCGGTTCGGACATCAATCGCGAGGCTCAGATCGCCAAGGGCGTGCGGTTCCCGCATCCCAACGGCGTGGTGGTGCACCAAGACGCGGTGATCGGCGAGGGCTGCCTGATTATGCAGCAGGTGACACTCGGGCAGGTCGCGACGGCTGGGGCGCCCACGGTGTGCGACGGGGCGTACATCGGCGCAGGAGCCAAGGTCATCGGGAAGGTTCGGGTCGGCGAGCGGGCGCGGGTTGGGGCCAATGCAGTGGTGCTTGTTGATGTTCCCGATGATGCGACCGCGGTCGGGATACCCGCCAGAATTATCCAGCGAGACCAAGCTGCAAAATGAGTATCAGCTTTCGAATCAAATCATGACCCGGCCAGCTTGCGGACGGTGAAGTCGAAGTTGCGGACGAGCGCCGTCAACACGGCGTAGACGATCGCGATGTAGATGCCGGCGCTGATCAAGACACCGATGCCCATCGAGACGCGAGCGCTGTAAAGACCATTCGCGCTTGAGTTGACGGTCTCGTCGAGGCGTGAGACGGGGGTGACCATCGCATCGAGCAGGCTTGCGGGCGAGAGGGTGGCGATGGCGGGGCCGATGACGGGCATGTCCGAGCCCGAGGCCCAGCCGCAGAGTCCGAGGATGCCCGAGGTGATGAACACCACGGCTACGGTGCTGACGACGGAGCTGAGCGTGCCCTTAGATTTGAGCGACCAGTGGAGCCCGATCATCACACAGAAGGCGATGAACGGGACCAACAACACGCCGGCGATGAGCCCGGCTTCGGGGAGGACGACGGGGACTTCGATGGTGCGTCCGCCGGGGATTTTGTGGGCGAGGCTTGCGAGTTTGTCGTTGCCCAGCCCGCCCAAGAGTGCGTAGAGGCCCGCGATGCCGATCGTGAACACGGGCACGGCGATCAGCGGGAGCAGGTAGGAGACCAATCCGCGGAGCTTGCCAGCGAGGTACATTTTCGGGGTGATCGGCGTGGTGAGGATGAGGTCGAGGGTGCCGTCCTCGCGTTCGCCGGCCACGGCCGTGGCGGACATATTGACCGCGACGAGGGCGATCAGGAAGACCTCGGTGAAGACAAGCGATTTAATGATGAACTGGAAGTCGGCGGTGTTGAGCGCCCCCGTGTGGTACATCAGGACCACGGCGATCGCGGTGAGCGCGCCCAGCCCGACGAAGGACCAGCGGGCGAGGATGCGTGTGAAGGTGGCGTTGCGTGATGCGGCTTCGCGCCAGGCGATGGGGTTGGACCAGACATTGCGGGGGGGGCGGTGTTCGGTGTCCACAGCGCCAAGTTTGAACAGCCGGCGGTACCACGGGATGCCCGATGAGCCGTTGGCGACTTGGCGGAGCCCACCCGTGCGGACGGTGAGCGTCGATGCGCCGACGAGGACGACGGAGATGAGCAGCGAGAAGGTGCTCCACGCGGTCGCGGGCGTGGCGAGCATGAAGCCCTTGAGCCCGGCGTAGGCGGATGGATCAGCCGACGGGTAGGAGGTGGGCGAGAGCAGCGAACGGATTGCGAGGAATGGGTTGAGCGAGGTGAGCCAGGTGACGCCGTTGCCCGAAGTGCCGGCGCCGAACCCGCGCGAGGAGAGCCAGGCGTCGATCGCGATGGTGGTGGCGATGTAGGTGACGACGGAGACATAGAAGGTGAACACGGCCCGCTGCCCGACGAGGCGCGATACAGACAACGAGATCGCGATCGCGCCCACGAGCACGGCGGCCCCGGCGGAGACGATGTACGACGCGATGATCGACTTGCCCGGCACGCCACCAAAGAACTGGGTGAGCGCGAAGAGCGGGAGGGAGGCGAAGAGCAGGGCGAGGACGAAGAAGAGCCGCCCGAGCAGATTGCCGAGCACGATCTCGAGCTTGGACATCGGGGTGGTGAGCAGGATGTCCCAGGTTTTGGGGTTGGCTTCTTGGGCGATTGCGCCGGCCATGAAGACGGGCGAGAGGATGCAGATGAGCCCGACCTGCAGGTACGCGATCCACGCGAAGCTGGTGGCGCCCGCGGAGGCGAGCTCGCGGTAGGAGACGTTGCCGCCGGGGGTGTTGCCGAGCATGGCCCAGAGGAGCACGAGGATGAGCACCGCGAGGTACGCGCTGCGGACATAGAGGTGCTTGGATCGGCGTGATGCGTTCTGGACCAGACGCACGGCGATGGGGTTCATGGGGCCCAGACGGAATAACCAGCGGAGGAAAATAGGCATGGCACATGATAGTGCAATATATGGAGGGGCGTTTGTATAAAAAAGCCGCACGCTCCGGGATATGGGCGTGCGGCTGATGTTGAACGAGTTGTAAGGTCTACTTAGCTCGACTGCGAGCCGGCTTCTTCGGGCTCGGACTTGGAGTCATCCTCGGACTCGTCGCTCTCAACGACCGGTGGGGCGACGAAGGTCGAGTCGAAGGAGAGGAAGTCATCTTCGCCGTTGCGGGTGGCTTTGAGGACATTCTTCTCGTGCAGATCGCCGCTCAGGAGCATCTCGGACAATGGGTCCTCGATGTAGGTCCCGATGGCGCGACGCAGCGGGCGTGCACCGTAGTCCGGGTTGTAGCCCTTGTCGATCAGGAAGTCCTTGGCGTTCTGGTCGAGCTCGAAGGCGAAGCCCTGGAGGGTCAGTCGCTCGGTGACCTTGGCGACTTCGAACTCAACGATCGAGACGAGGTCTTCCTTGGTCAGCGGCTTGAACACGATGACATCATCAAGACGGTTGATGAACTCGGGGCGGAAGAACCGCTCGATTTCCTTCATCAGCACGGACTTGATGGAGTCGAACTTGTCCTCGGAGGTGTGCTTGCCGAACCCGAAGCCGCCGCCGCCCTTGATCAGGTCAGCGCCGATGTTCGAGGTCATGATGATCACGGTGTTGCGGAAGTCGACATGACGCCCGAAGGAGTCGGTCAGGCGACCTTCTTCCATGATCTGCAGGAGCATGTTGAACACATCCGGGTGAGCCTTTTCGACTTCGTCGAGCAGGACCACAGAGTATGGGCGTCGGCGGATCGCTTCGGTGAGCTGGCCGCCTTCTTCGTAGCCGACATACCCGGGAGGCGCGCCGACCAAGCGCGAGACGGTGTGCTTCTCCATGTACTCGGACATGTCGAGGTGGATCAGTGAGTCGGCGTTGCCGAACATGAACTCGGCGAGGGCCTTGGAGAGCAGGGTCTTGCCCACGCCCGAAGGGCCCACGAAGATGAAGCTGCCCATCGGACGCTTGGGATCCTTGAGCCCGGCGCGTGCCCGGCGGATGGCCTTGGAGATCGCCTTGATCGCGTCGTTCTGCGAGATGACGGACTTGTGGAGCTCGTCTTCGAGCTTGAGGAGGCGTTGGGCCTCTTCCTTCTCGAGCTTCTGCAGGGGGACGCCGGTCATCTTGGAGACGACCTCGCGGATGATTTCTTCGTCGACGACGCCGGCAGACTCTTGCTGCTTGGCGCGCCATTCGGCCTGGATCTCTTCCTTCTTCTTACGCATCTGCTCGGCCTGATCACGCAGCTCGGCGGCCTTCTCGTAATCAGCGCCCTTGACCGCTTCATCCTTGGAGATCGAGAGACGCTCGATGTCGCCCTCGATATCTGCAAGGTTTGGCGGCTTGCGCATCGACTTGATCCGCACGCGTGCACCGGCCTCGTCGAGCACATCGATGGACTTGTCCGGCTGGACACGCCCGGTGATGTAGCGATCAGAAAGCTCGACGGCTGCGGTCAGCGCATCGTCGGTGATGGTCACGCGGTGGTGATCCTGGTACTTGTCGCGGATGCCCTTAAGGATCATCACGGATTCTTCGGCGTTTGGTGGATCGACGGGGATCGCCTGGAAGCGACGGGCCAAAGCCGCGTCTTTCTCGATGTACTTGCGGTACTCGTCGAAGGTGGTCGCGCCGATGCACTGGATCTCGCCTCGGGCCATGGCTGGCTTGAGGACATTGGACGCGTCGATCGCGCCCTCAGCGCCGCCGGCACCTACGAGGGTGTGGAGCTCGTCGATAAAGAGGATGACATTGCCCGCACGGCGGACTTCGTTCATCACGGCCTTGATGCGTTCTTCGAACTGCCCGCGGTACTTGGTGCCCGCGACCATCATCGCCAGGTCGAGGACGACGAGGCGCTTCTCGTGGAGGATGTCGGGGACTTCCTGCGAGATGATGCGTTGGGCGAGCCCCTCGATGATGGCGGTCTTGCCGACACCGGCCTCGCCCAGCAGGACGGGGTTGTTCTTGGTGCGTCGGCACAGGACCTGGGTGAGGCGTTCGATCTCGTTGGCGCGACCGATCACAGGGTCGAGGTGGCCGTCGATGGCCAGCTGGGTGAGATCGCGCCCGAAGGAATCGAGCGCGGGGGTCTTGGACTTGCCCTTGGGCTTGGATGAGCCGGACTCGGAGGGGCCGTCGCTGCTGATTTCGGAATCGGAATCGGCGCCGGCTCCGAGCAGGTTGAGGACTTCCTCGCGGACATCTTCGAGCTTGAGCCCGAGGTTCATCAGGACCTGGGCAGCCACGCCGTCGTGCTCACGCAGGAGCCCGAGGAGGATGTGCTCGGTGCCCACATAGTTGTGGTTGAGGTTGCGCGCTTCTTCGATCGCGTACTCGATGACCTTCTTGGCGCGGGGGGTCTGTGGGAGCTTGCCCATGGTGACCATCTCTGGGCCAGCGCGGACGAGCTTCTCGACCTCGAGACGCACCTTGCGGAGGTCAACATCGAGGTTCTTGAGGACATTGGCGCCCACGCCAGATCCTTCTTTGACGAGCCCGAGCAGGATGTGCTCGGTCCCGATGTATTCGTGGTTGAAGCGCTGGGCTTCCTGGTTGGCCAAGGCCATGACTTTGCGGGCTCGATCGGTGAATCGTTCAAACATGATTTCTTCTCCCGCTGCCCGGATCCTGCGATCCGAGCGGCTCTTTGGCGTGTGTACGCCTTCCTTATGATCGGGTATTCAATGAGCAAAACGCTCCCCGACACTGTGTTATTCGCACCAAACCGTGTGTCGGATCGGATGACGGGCATCGAATCCGGTTTGTGGCGCATCTTCCCCTCTATCGGCTGCATCGGGCGTGCCAGATTGATCGCACCGGGAAAGTGAGCGAAGATCGAGGTAATGGCTGATTAGCGGGGGGGTTACAGAGGCGAAAACTTGGCGATCGGGTGCCGAAAGTGGGGTTGGACAAGTTTGGCCTGTCAAACCGGCAGGAGATGCAACTGGCTGCGGGGCTGGGCATAGGACAGGGGGCATTCAAGGATTGTTAACAAAATGGAGTATGCGGATGAGATTGTTTTGCATGAAGGGCGTGGTCTGCGCAGTGGGGCTTTGTGGAATCGCTGTGTTTTCGGGGTGTTCGGGGCCGCAAACTCGCCAAACTGAGGTGACGCCCGCACGCCTGTCGGCCATCGCCGACGAGCTGATCGAGCTGGCGGCGGACGATCAGCGGTATGAGCAGATGGTGATGAACAACGAAATTCCGGGCGATCGGGACGAGTTCATGGCGACCAAGAAACGCCTGATGAGCGTGCGGGGTCAGCGGTGCAAGGCGATATTTGAGGAGATCGGATTCCCGGATTATGAAATGGTCGGGCAAGAGGCCAGCGATGGGTTCTGGGTGATTGTGCAGCACAATGACACGGATCCGGTGTTCCAGGAGCGGGTTGCAAAGGCGATGCGCGGGCCGGTGGAACGCGGCGCGGCGGATGGATCGAAGCTGGCATACCTGACGGACCGGGTGCTGATCAACACCGATCGCCCGCAGATGTATGGCACACAGCTCACTTATATACATGAACAGGCCCGGGCGATCCCCAAGGAGCTCGGTGATCCGGCGGGTGTGGACGCTCGGCGGGCGGCGGTGGGGCTTGAGCCGTTGTCTGTGTATATGAATGGGTCGAGCGAGCTGTTCTTCATGATGAACGAGGCGCCGCTGCGAGAGATGGGCGTGACTGAGCCGTTCGTGTACGAAGCAGGCTTTTCGGCTTGGTAAAGGGGGATTGTCCGTCATGCGGGGGCGGTGAACGCACTCCGAGCGCGCTATAGTGATGCTTCGGCATGGGCCGACGATTTTTTGATTCCAGACAGCTGACTCGGCTGTTCACAGACGCGCTTTGAGGATTTATAACAATGGCAAACAAGCACTTTGATCTGGTGGTAGTTGGTGGCGGGCCCGGTGGTTATGTCGGAGCGATCCGGGCGGCGCAGCTCGGGTACAAGGTCGCGATCATCGAGCGTGCCAAGCTTGGGGGCGTGTGTCTCAACTGGGGCTGTATCCCGTCCAAGGCGCTGATCGCCAACGCCGAGCTCATGGAGCGTTTGGCCGAGCAGGAGGACTGGGGCATCTCGACGGGCGAGGTCAAGTTCGACTGGGACAAGGTGATCGGGCGCTCGCGCGATGTAGCGTCCAAGCTCAACAAGGGCGTTGAGTTCTTGATGAAGAAGAACAAGATCGAGTTCATCAACAAGCACGCCAAGATCGTCAAGGCCGGCGGGGGCACCGGGGCCAACGGGGTGCAGATCGAGCTGCGTGATTGTGAGCTCAACGAAGAGTTCACGCCATCGCCCGTGAAAGTGAACAAGGTGGCCGAGACGATTACTTGTGACAAGGTGATGATCGCGACGGGCGCGGTCGCTCGCGATCTGCCATTCGCCAAGTTCGACGGCGACAAGATCTGGGGCGCCCGCGAGGCGATGAACAACAAAGAGCGCCCGGAGCACCTGATCGTCGTGGGCGCGGGTGCGATCGGGATGGAGTTCGGGTATGTCTACAAGAACTTCGGCTCCAAGGTCACGATCATCGAGATGATGGATCGGCTCGTGCCCGTAGAGGACGAGCAGGTCGGCAAGGAGATGACCAAGATCTACAAGAAGCAGGGCTTCGATGTCAAGGTCAAGACCGGCGTGCTCGATGTGGACTCGTCGGGCAAGGGCGTCAAGGTGACGGTCGCGCCGATGGGCAAGGACGGCAAGCCGGATGAATCGAAGAAGGAAGTGATCGAGGGCGACAAGGTGTTGCTGGCGATCGGGGTCATGGGACGGTTTGATGGCATGTTCGACGAATCGCTCGGGCTCGAGGTTGAGCGTGGGCACATCAAGACCGACTATGTCGCACTCAGCAGCGATACACCCAGCGAGCCTAAGGCGCTCGATTACAAGACCAACCTGCCCGGCGTGTACGCCATCGGCGATGTGATCGGCCCGCCTTGGCTGGCGCATGTCGCGGGCGAGGAAGCCGTGCTGTGTGTCGAGCG
>CAXBLA010000004.1:0-162488 GCA_963976625.1 uncultured bacterium | reverse complement strand
CCCGCCGATCTCGACCTTGCCCAAGGTCGGGTGGTCGTAGGGCTGCCAATCGACGAACCCAGTGATGCCGGCTTGCTCGAAGTAGGCGAGCCACTTGGCGTCGTCGCTGAGCTTCTTCTTTTTCGGCTTGTCGTCCGACTTTGGTTTGTCTGCTTTGGGCTCGGCTTCAGGCGTGACCCTGCGGATCTGGATCCCCGCCTGGGCGGCGTACTGCTCGACCATGTCTGGGGTGATCATGCCCATCATGGTCTGATCGACCGGCTCGCCGGTGAAGGCCTCGTAGGCGTCCATGAGTTCTTCGAGGGTCTCCATGCTGATGTCGCCCACGCCCGATGGGGTGAGCCTGGGCTCGGCATTCGGTGCTTCGGCTGCTGGAGTTTCTGCGGGTTCTTGATCTTGATCGTTGTCATCGGCGGATTCGAGCTCCGGGCGGGCCCAGGCATTGGCGGCGAAGCTCGGGATCCCACGCTGAGCATACAACCACGCGTGGAAGCTGCCCGCGGTGTCGTGCTTCGGGGCTTCTTTATATCCCACGGCTTCCTTGAACAACTCACTCGCCTGCTTGTACAGATCGCTGTCTTTAGAATCGATCTCCTTGGGCGCGGCCCCGGAGATGTCCTTGGCGCCAGACTGAGGCAGGTTCACGAGGTTATCGTGGCGGCCGAGGGTCAATGCCATTACGATGTGGTCGTTTTCGAGGACGAACTGGGCGATCGCGTGGGCCTCGGGCTCGGAGAGCGGGTAGCGACCGGCGTGCGTCGCGTGCTCTGGCCAGCGGTGCATGAAGTTCTGATCGAGATCGACGCTGCCGAACCCGTCCTCGTTGATCTGCCCGTCGCCGTCGTTGTCGATGCCCTCGGGGTAGATTGTGAAGCTCGCGTGCTGATCTTCCTTAAGATCGGGTTCGATGTTTAGGCGAGGATCATCGGGATCCGCGAGGTGGGTGGGGATGTCGTCGATGGGCGGGTTGAGCCGACGCATGGTGGTGATGTAGCCGTCGTTGTTGAGGTCTTCGGGGGCGTCCTCGTTGAGCAAGCGATCGCGATCGTCGTCGACTGGTCTTGTGTTGCCCGCGTCGCCCATAGAGAGCGACTTGAGGTTACGAGCGGCTCCGTCGGGGTTGAGCCTCGGGACGATGTAGATGGTCATCTCGTCGAGCAGGTCGGTGTGCGATTCGATGATCCTGTTGGCGATGCGCATCGCGGTCTCGGTGCTGGCGAGTTGTCGCCCGTCGATCCCGGCGGTGATCAGCATGGCCGGGTGATCGCTGGCGGTGCCCTTGGAGGACCCGAGCGTGATCAGGTGGATCGGCTGCCCGGCCAGGCTCGACCCGATTGTGGACAACCACGCGTGGGTGCTCGAAGCGTCGAGGGCTTTGGCTGAGTCAAAGAGGGCGTTGTTGGAGAGGTAGCCGTCTTGGTTTTCGGATTGGGCAACGGCGGTGCCCGCGAGCGCAAAGCTCAAGAGCAGGCCAACGCCTGCGGTGCGTATCGGGGTCATGGTGGTCCTCGTGTAGATAAAGGAATACGGGAAACTCAGCGGAATCGCTGGGTTCGATTGTACCTGATCCGCCGGGAGATGTTGCACCGGCGATCAGAGGCGTGTTGACCGGGCAAGGGCGATCCGGTACCGTGAAGCGGGTTGAGCCGTGAGTAGATGAAAAGAAGGAATCTGTATGAAACGCTTTGTGAGCCGGTTGGTATTGGGTGGGCTGTCGTTCGGGCTGTTGTTGGGCGGATGTGCTTCGTCGCAATCGTGCGAGCATGGCCAGTTGGCGCTCGATCAGGGCTGGGTTGATCTCTTCAACGGCCAGGACCTGAGCGGGTGGGCCTGCGAGGGCAACCTCGACGCGTGGGGTGTGGTCGATGGCGAGCTCGTCACGCTCAAGCCGGGCGAGGGCTGGTGGATCCGCACCGACAAGATGTACCGCGACTTTGAGCTGATGCTCGATTTCTGGATGCCCGAGGGCGGCAACTCGGGCGTGGGGATTCGCGGCTCATCCAACGGCGATCCGGCATTTACCGGATTCGAGGTCCAGATACTCGATACCCACGGGCAAGAGCCCGCCGACCATACCTGCGGCTCGATCTACACCGCGATTACCGCGACGCCCATGGCCGTCAAGCCGGCGGGCGAGTGGAACTCGTATCACATCCGCGTGGTGGGCGACACGGTTGATGTCACGCTCAACGGCATCAAGGTCATCAACGATGAACAGCTTGACGAGCGCGGGTACTTCCGTTCGGTCGATCAGCCGTTGCCGCTCAATGGGCGCGCACCGACGGGGTACATCTCGCTGCAGGATCACGGGCACCCGTTCCGGTTCAAGAACATCAAGATCAAGGATCTGTCCCCGGACCCCGAGCCAGCGGGCATGAAGGCGTTGATCGATCCCAAGCTGAGCTATTGGTTCTCAGAGGACAACGCCGAGTGGACCAACGAGGGCGGGACGCTGGTGGGTCGCAAAGGGCCCGGGCATCTGTTTACCAAGACCGTGTATCGGGACTTTGAGATGCGTGCGTTGGTGAAGGTCAACGAGCGTGGCAACTCTGGGATGTACTTCCGCACCGAGCCCAATCCAGACAAGAATAACCCGTGGCCGATCGGGTACGAGGCGCAGGTGGATAACCATGATCCCAAGAACTTCACCGGGGCGATCTATGATCGGGCGTGGCCCAAGGATCATGCCGGGCCGATTACGCGCGATGGCGCGTGGTTTGATTACCGAGTGCGGGCGCAGGGGGACTGGATCCGCACATGGATCAATGGCGTGCCCATGGTCGATACCCATTTGAGCGACTACCCACGCGGGCGATTCGCGGTGCAGGGGCATCACGATGGGAATGTGATCGAGTACCGGGACATTCGTGTGCTCGAGCTCGAAACATCAACAGAGCAGGCAGTTGATTAAGGCTTCACAGTGATGCTTTGGGCATCGCTCTGCACACACATCTCGACAAAGCGCACGCCTCGCTCTCCGTCTTCGATTGTTGGCACCAGCTCGGCGAGCCGTGAGGGGGCGGTGTTGTCTTGGCGTGCCCGGATCGCGTCCGTGATTCCTTTATACAAGTTTGCGAAGGCTTCGAGGTAGCCTTCGGGGTGCCCCTGGGGGATGCGTGTGGAGAGGGTTGCGTCTTCGCTGAGTCCGGGACCGCCGCGGGTATAAGTCGTCAGGTTTTCATCAAGCATGGCGACGGCGAGTTCGTCGGGCTGCTCTTGGTTCCAGCTCAGCGAGCCTTTTTCGCCATGGACCCGGAGCGAGAGCCCGTTGCCGCGGCCGATGCAGATCTGTGACGCGGTGAGCACGCCGTGGGCGCCGTTGGTGTAGCGGATGAACGCGCTGGCGTCGTCGTCGAGTGCTCGCCCATCAACAAAGCTATTAAGCTGGGCATAGACGGATTCGATGTCGAGCCCGGTAACGAACGCACCGAGGTTCTCTGCGTGTGTCCCGATATCGCCGAGCGCCCCACCGAGCCCGGCTCGTTTGGGATCGAGCCGCCATGAAGCTTGCTTGTGTCCTGTGCTTTCGAGATCCGACGCGAGCCAGCCCTGGTGGTATTCGATGAACACCTTGCGGATGGGGCCGAACTGGTCGTTGGCGATCATGGCCCGGGCCTGGCGGACCATCGGGTACCCGGTGTAGTTGTAGGTGACGGCGCAGAGCAGGTTTTGCTTCTTTGCGATCGCCGCGAGCTCTTGGGCCTGGGCGCTTGAGTGCGTCGCGGGCTTGTCGAGCACGACATGGAAGCCGTGCTCAAGGGCGGCTTTGGCGATCGGGTAGTGCTGGTCGTTGGGCGTGACGATCACGACGAAGTCCACGCGATCGGCTCGGGTCGCTTCGCGCTCGAAAAGTTCTTGGGCGCTGGTGTACGCCCGGTCGTCAGCGAGCCCGAGGTCTTTCGCGCTTTCTATGCATCGATCAGAGGTCGAAGAGAGCGCACCGGCGACCAAAGTCGCGGATTGGTCGATGGCGATGGCTCGGCGGTGGACCTCGCCGATGAAGGCGCCGGTGCCGCCGCCGATCATGGCGTAGGTGAGGGGGGGCTTTGATTCGCTCATGCCTGGTCTTCCTTATCGAACGAAGCATCGAAGGCACGATCGGACGAGGGGAAGTCGGTTCCACGCACGAACTGGGCCGATTCCTCGGCTCCGTGCTCGCGGTGCATCGCGCTGTCCTCCCACTCGACACTCAACGGCCCCCGATAATCGATCCGGTTGAGGGCTCGGATGATCGATTCAAAGTCAACCTCTCCACGACCCGGCGAGCGGAAGTCCCACCCACGACGGTGATCACCGAACTGCAAGTGTCCGCCGAGGATCGAGTTGGTGCCGTCCAATGTTGTTGCCGCGTCCTTGATGTGCACATGGAAGATCCGATCCGGGAAGCGGTTGATGAGCTTGACCGGGTCGATGCCCTGCCAGATCAGGTGAGATGGATCGAAGTTGATCCCGAATGCCGGGTGAGCGTCGAGGGCACCGAGCGCGTGCTCGAAGGTGATCAGGTCGTAGGCGATCTCGGTGGGATGGACCTCGAGCGCGAAGCGTACGCCGTGCTCGCTGAAGGCATCGAGGATCGGCTTCCATTGTTTGGCGAAGTGTTGGTAGCCTTGGGCGATGTCCTCGGGCAAGGTGGGGGGGAAGAGGTAGAGCTTGTGCCAGATGGGCGAGCCGGTGAAGCCGTTGACGGTGTCGACGCCGAGCAGCTTGGCGGCTTTGGCGGCATCGATCATGTCCTGGGCGGCTCGTTGCTGCACGCCGACGGGGTCGCCGTCGAGCCAGATGCGTTCGGGGACGATCGCGCGGTGGCGCTCATCGATCGGATCGGACACGGCTTGCCCCACAAGATGGTTCGAGATCGCGTAGCACGAAAGCCCGTGCTGGGCGAGGATGTCGAGCTGCTGCTGGCAGTAGCCGTCCTCGCTCAGGGCGCGATCGATCTGGAAGTGATCTCCCCAGCAGGCGAGTTCGAGCCCGTCGTAGCCCCACCCGGCGGCTTTCTCGGCCAGCTCTGCCAGAGGCATGTCGGCCCACTGGCCGGTGAAGAGTGTCAGGGGTCTGGGCATGGGGTGCTCCGGGGGAGGTTGGCGTGAATCAGTTGATTGGGGTCTGGTCTGGCATCGGGTCTGGCGTCTGGTGGCGGATTCTGGTAGTCTTCCGGTTCTGGACCACCAAATGATACTAGAGGATACACCGGCATGGTACAACAGGATCAACGACTCGGCGGGCTCGTCGGGGTGCAACTCTCGGCGATGATGTTCTGGCAGTTCTTCCTCTGGGGCGCGTGGTATGTCACGATGGGCCCGTACATGAACGCGGCGAACATGACCGGGGGCGAGATCGGATGGGCATATTCGATGGGCCCGATCGCGGCCATCGCGTCGCCGTTCTTCCTTGGGCTGTTTGCGGACCGGTACTTCGCGACCGAGAAAATCCTCGGCATCCTGCACCTTGTTGGCGGCGGGCTCCTGCTGCTGGCTCCCTACGCCGCCCAGCAATCAACGACCTTGTTCCTTGCCATCATTCTTGTGCACATGCTGTGCTACATGCCCACGCTGGGGCTGACGAACACGCTGGCGATGCACAACATGACCAACGCCGAGAAGCAGTTCCCGCTGATCCGGGTGTTCGGCACAATCGGCTGGATCGTTGCGGGGTTTGCGATCTCGTGGATGAGCTTCGATCAGTCGCCGGGCATGTTCTATGTCGCGGGCGGTGCGGGCTTGGTGCTCGGGGTGTACAGCTTCACGCTGCCGCACACGCCGCCGCCGGCCAAGGGGCAGGCGTTCTCGGCTAGAGATGCCATCGGGATCGATGCGCTGGCGCTCCTCAAGAACCGCTCATTTGCGGTCTTCGCCCTGTGCTCGTTCCTGATCTGCATTCCGCTGGCGGCATACTACAGCTTCGCCGGTCGATTCGTCGAGGATATGGGGATCGACCAGGTCGGGCAAACAATGTCGTACGGGCAGATGTCCGAGGTGGTGTTCATGATCGTGATGCCGCTGTGCTTTGCCAGGCTCGGGGTCAAGTGGATGTTGGCGGTGGGGATGCTCGCGTGGGTGGCTCGCTATGGGTTGTTTGCGCAGGCCGCCGACGAGCAGGTGAAGATGATGGTGCTGGGCGGGATTGTGCTCCACGGCATCTGCTACGACTTCTTCTTCGTCACCGGGCAGATCTACACCGACCAAGTCTCGGGCGCGAAGATCCGAGGCCAGGCCCAGGGCTTCTTGGTGCTCATCACGCAGGGGCTCGGGATGCTCATCGGCGCACAACTCTCGGGCAAGCTCGTCGAGCGTTTCACTACGACCGTGAGCGAGGCCCAGGTTGTTGATTGGAAGTCCGTCTGGAACTACCCGGCGGGTTTCTCGTTGGCGGTGCTGATTGTGTTTGTTTTGTTGTTCAAGAACAACAAGGCGGCCGAGCCTGTGGCCGAGCTCGTTTCAGACGATTGAGATTCTTTGATTCTGTTCCATGCTCAGTTGTTCCGCGGCCAGCACTCGCGCGACGACCAGCGCGTCCTGCATGGGGAGATCCGTCGAAAACGGAGCGGTCGCTGATCGGCCTGTTTTTTGTTTGGCGATCTGATCGAGGGTCCAGCGGATCTGGTGGTCGTAGCCGGTGCGTGGGTCGATCTCGATGGGCGTTGACTGATCGCCTTGGTAGAGAATCAGTTGATCGGGCCGGTTGAGATCAAAGTCGAGCGTGGCGTCTTCAAACACGATCGTGCACTTCATCTGATAGCCCATGCTCGGCGGGCGATCCCAAGCACCGCTGGCACAGATGGGGGCGCTGATCGGTGATGGGAAGTCTTCGTAGTGGTAGAGCGTGGTCAATGCCATTGGATCACCTTCGCAGGTGACGGCCGTAGGGACGCCGAAGCAATGAACAATGAAGTCAGTATCGTGGATATGCAGGTCGTGGAGGACGCCTCCAGATCGGGATTGGTCGCTGTAGAACTCGCTCGACCACTGCGGGCGTGATCCTAAACGCGAGAACGAAGCGTTGCGGACTCGGCCGAAGGCTTTGGAGTCGATGGTCTGCTTGATATGCGCCCACGCGGGCCAGAAGCGCATGCACATCGCGGGGATGCACAGGCCATCGGCTTTGGACGCGACATCGAGCAGGTGTTCGACCTCATTGGGCTTCAGTGCGATGGGTTTTTCGAGCAGCACATGCTTGCCAGCGTTGAGGGCCGCGATGGCGAGCTCGACATGGGTCTCGGTGTGCGTGCAGATCGAGACGAGCTCGATGTCGGGGTGGCGGATGATCGCGTCGGCGTGGTTGTGAAAAGCGATGCCCGTCGTCTCGATCTCGATCTCGGGGGCGCCGATGTTCCCCGCGGGCTCGGTGGCGGCTTTGTGTTCGTGGTTTCGATCCGCGATGGCGATGAGCTGGCAGGGGGAGCCGTCGCGTCGGGCGTCCTGGTACGCGCGGGCGTGAGTGCGTCCCATGAATCCGTAGCCGATGATCCCGATCTTAGTCGTTGTTGATGGGGTCATTTGCGATCCACTCGATTGTGTACATATTGCTCGACGAGTTTGCGGGCCTGGATAATGTCGTCGATCCGTTGCTCGCCGGCTTCGCGTTCGATGATGACATTGATCTGGCGCTCGTTCCGATGATCAATTTGCTCAATGGTCTTAAAGAAGTGTGCCCAATCCACTTCGCCCTCGCCCGCGGGGACTTCCGCCCCCCAGGTGCCGGATTTTTCGGTGCTCTTGGCGTCTTTCATATGCACTTGCACGATTCGGTCTTGGAGCAGCTCGATCGCTTGGGCGGGGTCGCCCATGGCGTAGAGGATCATATTGGCCGGGTCGAAGTTGATGCCGATTGTGGACATGTTCGGCTTGTTGAGCATGTTAAGCAGATCGTCGGATTGTTCTTGTCCGGTTTCGAGGGCGAGTGTGATTCTGTGGGTACCGAATATGCCTGCGATGATGCGGATTCGATCGGTGATGGTGTGGTATTCATCGGTACCATGAGCCGGGATAAACCCCGCGTGGAGCGTAACGAGGTCGATGCCAAGTTCTTTAGCGATATCGGCCGCCCGTTTTGCACGCGATTGGTTCTCGTCCCAGTGCTCATCGGGACGGAGCCCGCCGGTGGCTTTGATGGAATCGAGCGTGGAGTAGTCTTCGCCGATGGTGGTGATCATCCCCGAGAGCAACTCGATTTGGTGTTCTTTGAACACGGCCACCAGTTCTGTCAGATCCCAATCACCATCGATGAGCGGATCGAGGGCGAGTTGAGTAGCATTCAATCCGCACTGCTTGATGGCTTGGGCAAGGGCCGAAGGGGATTGGGTTTGAAGCGACCATGAGCAGACGCCGAGTTTGGTTGAGATTTCCATCCATCGCTCCATTCTTGATTGCATGGCGTTGGAGATCATGGTACGCTGGGCCCCGCTGATACAACACATTATCGTTCTGATATTGGAGGCTCCCATCATGGATAACGAACAAGCCCCGCGTGCACCGCACTCGGCGAACGGTTCTCGCCGATCATTTCTCGCGCAAACCGCTGGAATCGCAGGGGTTGCGGGCGTCGCGATGCTTGGTGCTGGAAACGCCGAAGCGGCCAGCAGCTACAAGCCCTTGGTCCCAACGGTCAAAGCCGCCAAGGTCAAGCCGCCCATGGATGGCGAATCGATCCGCATGGCGATCATCGGCACCGGGGGCATGGGCGGGGGGCACCTCCACTCGATCATCTCGCTGGCCGAACAAGGAAAAACCGACACCAAGATCGTCGCGTTGTCCGATGTGTGCGACTCCAAGCTCATGGGCGCCCAGAAAGCCGCCCAGGATCGTCAGGGTATTGAGGTCGATATCTACCGCGATTACCGGGAGCTACTCAAACGCGATGACATCCACGCGGTGCTGATCGCATCGCCCGAGCACTGGCACGCCCAGCACATTATTGACTCGCTGGCCGCGGGCAAGGATGTGTATACCGAGAAGCCCATGACCCTGCGCCTTGAGCAGGCGATGGATGTCCGCAAGGCGGTGCTGGCGCACCCCGATCAGATCTTCCAGGTCGGCACGCAGATGATCATGCTGCCCAAGTACAACAAGGCACGCGACGCGATCAAGGCGGGGCGAATCGGCAAGCCGGTCTGGTCGCAGACGAGTTATTGCCGAAACTCGACCTCGGGCGAGTGGAACTACTACGGCATCGACCCGGAATGGAAGCCGGGCGTGAACCTCGACTGGGACGCGTGGCTCGGGGACCTGGGCCCGCGCGAGTGGGACCCCAAGATCTACGCCCGCTGGCGTCGGTACAAGGATTTCTCGACCGGGATCATCGGGGATCTGCTGGTGCATGTGATGACGCCGTTGATCTTCGCGCTCGATTCGGGCTGGCCCACGCGCGTCGTCGCGACGGGGGCCCATGTGATCGATCACGACATGGAGAACTTCGATCAGGTGAACCTGACGGTGCAGTTCGAGGACGGGCACACGATGGTGCTCGCCGGTTCCACGGCCAACGAGGTCGGGCTCGAGACCATGGTCCGCGGGCATGAGGCCAACATGTATCTCAACTCACGCCACTGCGAGATCCGCCCCGAGCGTCTGTTCGTTGACGATATCGACGCTGAGCGCATCGAGTGCGAGGACATCGGCAATGACCAGGATCAGATCAGGCTCGACTGGCTCGATTGCATCCGCACCCGCCAGCCCGCCAAGAGCAACATCGATCTCGCGTCCAAGGTGCTCGTCGCGGTCGATCTCGCGACCCGATCCATGTGGGAAGGCCATGCGTTTACATTCGACCCCAAGACCATGCGTGCTTCCAAGGCCTGAGCCCAGCGATGTCACTGCTGAGTTGTTTGTCCCCTACGCATTCGATGCGATGGGGTGCCGATTCGAGCTGCTGATCGGGATAGGTACTTCAGGAGCGAGTCCGGGGCTTTCGCGCGGCGATGGGTTGGCCATTGGCGAAGAGCTGCGCGATCTGGTGCTGGATTGGCACGGGCGATTGTCCGTCTTTGAACCCGGCTCGATGGTGTCACTGATCAACCATGATCCGGCGGGCTTTGAACGCACCATCGACGACGAACTCTTCGAGTTGTTCACCCTCTGCGAGCAGATGCGCCAGCAAACCTGCGGCACATTCAACATCGCGTCCGGGACGCTGATGCATGCGCACGGGTTCCGCGAGGAATGTCTGGAAGAACTCAACGGGCTTTCGCTCGCACAGCCGATCGTGCTCGATGAACGCCGCCGAACGATCACGAAGACGGACGATCGCATCCGGCTCGATCTGGGCGCGATCGCCAAGGGGCACATGCTCGATCTGATCGCCGACGAGCTCAACGAGATCGGCATCGCCAACGCGTTCATCCACGGCGGGACCTCCAGCGCTCTCGGGCTCGGGGGCAAACCCAACGGCCAGCCGTGGGCGGTCCGTCTGGGCGAGGGGCTCGATGTCCAACTCAACGGCCACGGGCTGGGCGTGTCCGAGGGCGCGTCACAGACAAGAATGAGCGAGGACAGCGCCATCAGGCATGTGATGGACCCGCGATCGGGTCTCCCCGTTGACAACCAGATCCAACGCTCGGCCTGCGTGCATAACAGTGCCGCGATCGCCGACGCGTACTCGACCGCCTGCACCGTCTCGCCAGAGCTTGCAGAGCAGTTCTCTACCGATCCGTGTACGATGGTGCTCTTCGGGCTGGATCAAGCCACAACCATGCACGACATATTGAGCGTGGTGCGCCAAAATACACAGATTCATGCAGACGATACATTAACAGAGACCGACTGATTAACATCGAGGATTCCCATGACTGAGATCGACCGCCGCCTCTTCCTGACCCAATCCACCGGGGCCCTCGCCGCGATGGCCCTCGTGCCCGAGCTCAAAGCCTTCGGCGGGATTCTCCGCGACGAACCACTCCGCATCGGGGTGATCGGCGTCGGGCGACAAGGCCGCGAGATCATCGGCGAGCTGGGCAAGATCGCGGGCGTGCGCGTCGTCGCGGTGTGCGATGTGGACGAACGCCGACTCAAGTCCGGGCTCCGCAGAGCATCGGGCGCGACCGGGTACGCAACGGTCACCGAACTGCTCGGCTCAGGAACCATCGACGCGGTGGCGATCGCGACCCCGACACATACGCACAAAGAAGTCGCCCTTGAGTGCATGAAGTCCAAGGTGCATGTGTATCTCGAGTGCCCGCTGGCGCACACCCGCGAAGACTGCATCGCCATCAGCGACGCGGCCCGCGCAGCCGGCGGCGTGATCGCGGCCGGGCTCCAGGGGCGATCCAACCCGGTCTATCAGCTCGCCCGTGGGTTCTTCCGCTCGGATTCAGTGCGCGATTTGATCTCGATGCGTGCGCAGAACAACAGAAAAACAACCTGGGTGACACCCTCGAACGATCCTGTGCGAAAAGCCGCGCTCAACTGGAAGCTCGATCCAAAGCGCTCCAATGGGCTGGCCGGCGAGTGGGGGACGCAGCAGTTCGATGTCTTCCATTGGTACACCGGCAAGTACCCGACGCGCGTGGTCGGCAACGGCAGCGTGCGGTACTATGAGGACGGACGCAGCGTTGCCGACACCATCGCCTGCTCATTGATGTTCGAGGACGGCGCGACTTTGGGCTACGACGCGACGCTCGCCAACTCCTACGGCGGCAAGCACGAGGTCTTCTTCGGGTCCAACGCCGCCATCAAGCTCGGTTGGTCGCACGGCTGGCTCTTCAAGGAAGCCGACGCGCCCACGCAAGGGTGGGAGGTCTACGCAAACCGCCAGCAGTTCCACAACGACGAGGGCATCACGCTGATCGCTGGGGCGACCAAGCTCGCCGAGCAGGGCAAGCTCAAAGAGGGCATCGGGCTCCCGCACCCCGCGGTGTACTACGCGCTCGAAGACTGGGTGATGTCCATCGCCAACAGCACATCGCCGGCATGTTCGATCGCCGAGGCTGCGAGGGCGACCGTCGTCGGGATCGCGGCCAACGAGGCGATTGTGTCGGGCAACCCCGTTGATATTGATCTGTCTGGGCTTTGATTCAACCGAACTCTCTCCGTGAGATAACCAATGACTGATGCTTCAACCAATCGCATGACGCTCCGATCGCTGCCGTACTTGTTCCGTCTGGGGATCGCGATGCTGGTGCTGACGCTCTTGGGCGGGTACATCGTCTCGGGCCTGCATCTGCGTTGGCACTACGACAACCGCGACGAGACGCCGGGCCTGACGATCAACGACATCGTCGGCGCCTACCACGGCGTGCAGACGCCGTCGCCGTTGATTACCGCGCTTGAGTCCGGGCACCCGGAGACTATCGAAGACTTCGAACGCACCGCGCTCCTCGACTGGCTCGCGGGCGATCGCGTCTCGCAGCAGTACGATAATCTCGATCTGGGCGATGAGGCCCCGTCGGAGATCATCGCGATGAGCTGCCTGGATTGCCACACCCGCAGTTCGACCGGCGAGGGCACCTACGCCCAAATCCCGCTAGAATACTGGGACGACATCGAGAAGCTCGCGGTGTCCAAGGACATCCAGCCCGCGGGCACCAAGATCATCGCGACGAGCCAGCACGCCCACGCGCCGACGATGGCGGTCATCATGATCGTGCTCGGGCTCCTCGGGATCATGACCCGGTTCTCGGGTCGCCTGATCGGTTTCTTGGTGTTGGTCTCGGCGATCGGGCTGCTGGTCGATATGGCCGGCTGGTGGATCACCCGTGACTACGCCTGGTTCGCCTACGGCATCGTCGTCGGCGGCGCGGCCTATGCGATCGGGACGAGTCTCGTCGGGATTTTGGTCATGCTCGATTGTGTGCTGCCGAGCGGTAATAAATCGCAAGGCTGATTCAGTCGCTGGAATCGGCAAGCTCTGCCCGCACGGTTTCGAGCAGTGCCTTGGTGAGCTTGGTGCCTTCACGCGGGGAATGCTTCGAGCCCTCGTACTCCACACCGATCCAGCCCGAGTACCCGGCGTCGAGCACAATCTTGAGCATCTTGCGGTAGTCGGTCTTGGTCTCGTTACCGTCCTCGTCGAACTCGTGCGACTTGGCGCTCACCGCTTTGGCGAAGGGCATCAGTTCTTTCGTCCCCTTGTACCGGTCGTACCACGCATCGGGCTCGTCGGCCCGGCCCCAATCCATGCAGAAGTTGCCAAAGTCGGGCAGCGTGCCGCAGTTGGGGTGATCGACTTTGGTCATGACCCCGGCGAGCCATTGCCCGTTGGATGAATAGCCGCCGTGGTTCTCGACGATGACACTGATCCCCATCGGCTCGGCGAACTCACTAAGTTGACGCAAACCATCCGCAGCCAGCTTCTGCTGCTCTTCATAGCTCCCCGAGCTCGATGCATTTACCCGGATCGAGTGACACCCGAGCGTCTTGGCCGCCCGGACCCATTTGTGATGGTTCTCGATCGCCCGGGTGCGTGCTTTTTCGTCCGCATCGCCGAGTGCCCCTTCGCCATCGCACATGATCAAGAGTTGTTTGACTCCCACGCCGTCGGCTCGCGAGTTGAGATCTTTGAGGAACGCTTCGTCCTCGGCTTTGTCCTTCAAGAAGCTGTTGACATACTCGATGCCCCCAAAGCCCATCGAGCGTGCCTCGCCGGCGAAGTCGAGGGCTTTGAGCTCGCCAGAGAAGAACAGCTTATGAAGCGACCACTGCGCCAGCGAGATACGGAAGCTTGGATCGGTGCTCAGACGAGGTAGCGCGGAGGCAATGGCCGAGCGTGGGAACAAGGCGCCCGCGAGACAGCCGGCGCTGATCGCGTGGATCGCGGTCCGGCGGGTATAAATGGGTGGGTTGGGTTGGCTCTTTTCTGGCATACGGTGCAGATCCTTGTGTGATTGCCGATCGACCTCATCGCATGGGCGTATGGGGCTGTATCTATCGCAAGGGTATCAGATCGTGCACTCGGTTGGGGAACGGTTGAATGAATTCGATTCCTTAGATTTACGGTATATGATATGCTACCATAGCCAGTACAAACAAAACCATTGGGGAATTAAACCCAATTCTGATCCAGAAGTGGATACCGACCGGCTGGACGGTATGATCTCGGCCTATGTCCAAACCCTCTACATCTGATCTGATTCTCGAAGCGACCGAAGCGGTGATCATCCGCGACGGGTTCGCCAACTTCACCATCGGAGCCGTGGCCGAAGAGGCCGGGCTCTCCAAGGGCGGCGTGCTTCATCACTTCGGATCCAAAGACGCGTTGATCCGCGCGTTGGTCATCCGCTGCGTGGACCAGTGCTCTGTGAACTATCAAGCCGCGCATGATCAGGCGCCGACCGGGCCGGCACGGTTCGCCCGCGCGATCATCGACTACTACCTCTCGGATCAGAAGAGCTGGTCCGACGAACGCCAGAGCGTGTCGTCGGCCTTCCTCGCCGCCTTGGCGGTCGACCCCCAGCTCATCGAACCCATCCGCGCCCACGGCGAGCGCGTCCGCGAGCTGATGCTCAGCGACGATCTTCCCCAAGGCGTCGGGCTCGTCATCGTCAACGCGCTCGACGGGCTCTGGCTCAACTGGGCGCTCGGGCTCGAACGCTTTGATCTTGAGCGCCACACCGTGGTCCTCAACACACTCAAAGAGCTGATCGAGCGATCAGTCAACGACCAGACGGATACATAAACCAGACCCACACCCTGTTTCCCTCAATCAGATTTTCACAAGAGGTTGAATGCACATTTCTAAACGAACATTCCGATTGTCGTCCGGCTCCTTCGGGTTCGCCGCATTACTCGTTGGCTCCGCCGGATTGCTCGGCGCGTGCAGCGTCGGGCCAGAATACACCGCCCCAAGCATCGAGCTCCCGAGCCAGTTCCAGACCCAGCTCGAAGAAGCGATGGGCAACGAACAAATCGAGCTCGGGGAATGGTGGACCCTCTTTGATGACGAGCTGCTCAACGCCTTCATCGATCGCTCGCTGGAGAGCAACCTCGATATCCAGGAAGCGCTTTACCGCATCCAAGAATCTCGCGCACTGCGGGGCGTGGCGGGCACGAACCTGCTGCCCACCATCGATGCGACGGGCAGCTACTCACGGACGGAATCGAGCAACCGTGATTCGGGTATTGCGCCCACCCCACGGATCAGCAACTCGTATCGGCTCGGGATCGACGCGAGCTGGGAGATCGACCTGTGGGGACGCAACCGGGGCATCGTTGATGAGTCGCAGGCCGAGCTCGAAGCCGCCATCGAGGACGGACGCGATGTGCTCGTCGCGGTGATGGGCGAGGTCGCGCTCAACTATGTCGAAGCACGGACCTTCCAAGAGCGCCTGCGCCTGGCGTACGCCAATGTTGATCTGCAAGAGAAAACACTCAAGTTTACGCAGAGCCAGTTCGACGCCAACCTGGTGAGCAAGCTCGATGTTTCGCAGGCCCGCTCGAATCTGGAGAGCACCAAATCCGCCGTCCCAACGCTGATCGCTGGGCTCCAGATGATCGAGCACCGGATCGCGGTGTTGCTGGGCGTATTCCCGGGCGAGCTGCGAGCAGAGCTTCAAGCCATCGCCCCGATCCCAACGCCGCCAGCACAGATCATGATCGGCGTGCCCAGCGATGTCATCCGCCAGCGGGCCGATATCCGGGCCGCCGAGCGCAATCTTGCGGCCCAGACCGCCCGCGTGGGCATCGCCACGGCTGATCTGTATCCCCGGCTCACGCTCTCGGGCGAGATCGGGCTCTCGGCGGCCAACTCGGGCGATCTTTTCAGCTCCGCCGCCCGCACGGGCCAGTTCGGGCCCAGCCTGGTGTGGAACCTGTTCAACCGCAAGGCCCTGCATGATCAGATCAAAGCCGAGGACGCGATCGTGAGCCAGTCGCTGGCGATCTACGAACGGACGATCCTCCAAGCGTTCGAAGAAATCGAGAACGCGATGGTCCAGTTTGATCAAGAGCAGATCCGCGTCGAGCACCTGCGTTTAGCCGTCGTCGATGCGCGCGTGGCTGTTGAGCTTTCGAGCGATCGATACCGCCAGGGGTTGACTGACTTCCAGAGCGTGATCGACACGCAGTCGAGGCTCTTCGAGCTCGAAGACCTGCTCGCCCGTTCGCAGGGCGACATCGCAACCGCGCTCGTCCGGCTCTACAAATCCCTCGGCGGCGGCTGGTCGTCACGGGACATCATGCTCCAAGATCCAGATCAAGCGCCAGACCAGAATCCAAATCAAGAACCAGACCAATCAGACACACCACACACAGACACCCATCCAGCACCTTCGCAGGAGGATGAATCATGAAATCCCGTTCGGTTCCCTTTCTTTTTTCGTTGCTCGTGTCCACCGCGGCGCTCGTTGGCTGCTCCAAGCAGGCCGAGGCCCCGCCGCCACCACCGATGACGACGGTGACGGTGGCCAATCCGCTCGTCGCCGAGGTGATCGAGTGGGACCGGTACACCGGTCGCCTGGTGGCGGTTGAAGCCGTGGATATCCAGGCGCAGGTCTCTGGCCCGTTGCTCTCGACGCACTTCGCCGAGGGCGAGATCGTCGAGAAGGGCGATCTGCTCGCGGTGATCGATCCCCGCCCGTTCGAGGTCGCGGTCTCCAAGTCACAGGCATCCGTGCGTGTGGCCGAGGCGAATCTGGAACGCTCGAAAGCTCAGCTGCTCCAGGTCAAAGCCCAGCAGAACCAAGCGGTGTCTGCTGAGAAGTTCGCCAAGACCCGCTTGGATAACGCCCAGCTCGCGTTTGAAACCAACTCGATCGCCCGCGAACTTGTCGACGAGCGAGAGAGCGAGTTCGCCCAGGCCCAGGCCCAGACCCAGGGTGCCAACGCCAATGTGATCGCCGCCGAGTCGGAGATCATCAACTCGGAAGCTTCGATCCTGTCGGCCAAGGCCGAGCTCGAGAACGCGCAGCTCGATCTGGACTACACCCGGATCGAAGCACCGATCTCCGGGCGCATCAGCCGCCTGCAGGTCTCCAAGGGCAACTTGATCCAGGGCGGGAGCTCCAACGACGGCACCGTGATCACCACGATCGTTGCGCTCGATCCGGTCTATGTCCACATCGAAGCCTCCGAGCAGGAGTTGCTCAAATACCTCCGCCAGAGCACCTTCGAAGAACGGCTCAAGAGCGAATACCGCCATCCGTTCTTCCTCGCCCTGCTCGACGAAGTTGGCTACCCGCACGCCGGGCAGATCGACTTCGCCGAGAACCGGGTCGATCAGGACACTGGGACCATCCTTGTCCGCGGCATCCTCAACAACCCGTCGATCGAGCTGATCCCGGGGATGTTCGCCAGTGTGCAGATCCCACGCAACCAGGGCGCCCGGACGCCGACCGTGCTGATCCCCGACGAGGTGATCTCGGCGGATCTGGCCATGCGCATCGTGCTGGTGGTGGGGGAGGACAATGTGATCTATCCCCAGCCCGTCACGCTCGGTCCGATCGTCGATGGGCTGCGCGTGGTCCGCACCGGGCTCACGGGCGAAGAACGCATCGTCATCCGCGGCAACCAGTTTGTGTTCCCGGGCATGCCCGTGCAAACCGCAGAGGGCACCATCGAACGCGTCCCAACCGAGAACGGCTTGCCCGACATGGTCGAGCCCATCCACCGTGACCACTGGATCCGCCATGAGTCGAGCATCCCCGGTGCGCAGCAAGTAGGGCTGATCGATGGCTCCCAGAAGGGCTCCCAGAAGGGCTCCCAGATGGATTCCCAGACAGGAGGGGATGAATGAAGCTCCCACGATTCTTTATCGACCGACCCCGGTTCGCATTCGTACTCTCATTGCTGGTGATCTTTGCCGGGCTCATCTCGTACGGGTCACTCCCCGTCTCGATGTACCCTGAGGTTGCGCCGCCGACCATCACCGTCAACACGGTCTACCCCGGCGCGGACTCGGCGACCATCGCCGAGACCGTCGCCACCCCGATCGAACAAGAGATCAACGGCATCGAAGGCATGATGTACATGGATTCGCTGTCCTCATCGGACGGCTCCGTGACCGTGACCGTCACCTTCGAGCTCGGCACCGACATCGACCGCGCCCAGGTGCAGGTGCAGAACCGCGTGGCGATCGCGCTACCCAGCCTGCCCGCCGAGGTGCGCCAGATCGGCGTGACCACCAATAAGAGCATGCCGACCATTCTGTTGGTCGCCCAGCTCATCTCGCCCGATGCATCGCGTGACTCGCTCTTCTTGGGCAACTACGCCAACACGCAGATGCGCGATGTGCTCCTGCGCATCGATGGCGTGGGCAATGTGCAGGTCTTCGGGGGCAGCAAGTACGCGATGCGTATCTGGCTCGATGTCGATCGGCTCTCATCGCTGGATCTGACGCCCGAGGATATCATCAGCGCGCTCCAAGGACAGAATGTCCAGATCGCCGCGGGCGCGATCGGCAAGGAACCCATCCCCACAGCCGGTGCCTTCGAGATTCCCATCGCCAGCAAGGGGCGATTACGCGAAGCCAGCGAGTTCGAGGACATCATCGTCAAGCGTGGCGCTCAGGGCGGGCTTGTCCGCCTGAGCGATGTTGCACGCGTCGAGCTGGGCGCCCAGGAGTACAACACCAAGAGCCGACTCGATCACGATAACTCCGTGGCGATCCTCGTCAACCAGCGATCGGGCTCCAACGCGGTCGCGACCGCCGAGACCGTGCTCGAGACCATCGCAGAGCTCGCGCAAGATTTCCCATCCGGGATCAAGTACGAAGTTGCCTATAACCCGACCGAGTTCGTGCAGGAATCCATCGACGAGGTCTTCAAGACCCTGCTGATCACCGCGTGCATCGTGGGGCTCACGGTTTTTGTCTTCTTACAGGGCTGGCGTGCGACGGCTATCCCATTGATCGCGATCCCGATCTCGCTGATCGGTACATTCGCGGTGCTCAATGTGCTCGGGCTGAGCCTCAACACGCTCTCGCTCTTCGGGCTGGTGCTCGCGATCGGTATCGTGGTGGATGACGCGATTGTGGTCGTCGAAAATGTCGACCGATTGATACAGCAGGGGGCTTCGCCGAGAGAAGCCGCGCGCAAGGCGATGGACGAGGTCGGCAGCGCGCTGATCGCAACCACGCTCGTACTCATCGCGGTGTTCGTGCCCACGACCTTCATGAGCGGGATCACCGGGCAGTTCTACACCCAGTTCGCGTTGACCATCAGCGCGTCGACGGCCATCTCGACCTTCGTCTCGCTCACACTCAGCCCCGCGATGGCCGCGGTGCTCCTCAAGCCCAAAGCCGAGAAGCAGACCCGCGGGCTCAAGCTCATGGGCACCATCTTTGCACCATTTAACACCACGCTCGATTTGGCCAACAAGCTCTACGGCCAGACGGTCAAGGGGGCGATCAAGCTCCGCTGGGCCGTGGTTGTCGTCTTTGCACTGCTGCTTGTGGGGACCTACATGCTCTTCAACAGCGTGCCCCGCGGGTTCATCCCGGCGCAGGATCAGGGCTACTTGATCGTGGCGATGCAGCTGCCCGATGGTGCTTCACTCTCGCGGACAGACGAGATCGCTAAGCAGGTGACGGAGATCGCCCTTGACACCCCGGGGGTAGAGCACGCGGTGGTCTTCTCGGGTTTCTCTGGCGCGACCTTCTCGAACAGTTCGAGTGCCGCGGCGATCTTTGTCACCCTTGATGACGCCCGCGAGCGGGCGAGCCTTGGGCTCAGCGATATGGCGATCTCCGGCGAGATCCAGGCAAAGATTGCCAGCATTGATCAGGCGATGATCTTCGTCATCCCGCCGCCGCCTGTCCAGGGCATCGGCAACGGCGGCGGCTTTAAGATGCAGCTCCAGGACCGTGGCGGGGTTGGGTCCAAGGCACTCAACCAAGCCGCGTGGGCATTGGCGATGGCCGCCAGCGAGCACCCTGACATTCTCGGCGCCTACACAAGCTTCTCGGTCGGCACGCCGCAGCTCTATGCGGATATCGACGCGACCCGCGCCCGGATGCTCGATGTGCCCATGAGCAACATCAACCAATCGCTCCAGTCGTATCTTGGCTCAACCTTCGTCAACGAGTTCACCTATCAGGGGCGCTCGAACCGTGTGACCATCCAGGCGGACAGCGAGTTCCGTGACGAGGAGGAGGACATCCTGCGTCTGCGGACCCGCAGCAGCTCCGGGGCGATGGTGCCTCTGGGTTCGCTGATGACCATCGAGCACAGCTCGGTGCCCTCGCAGATCTTCCGGTACAACCTGTACCCTTCTGCGGATGTCTCGGGCGACAAGGTGCCCACGATCTCGTCGGGCGAGTCGCTCGATATCATGGAGCAACTTGCGGATCAGGTCTTGCCGCCGACGATTGATTACGAGTGGACGAACCTGTCATATCAGGAACGCATGCCCGGGACCTCGACGATGGTGATCTTCGGGATCAGCGTGTTGTTGGTGTTCCTGACGCTGGCGGCTCAGTACGAGAGCTGGTCGCTCCCGCTCTCGATCATCCTGATCGTGCCCCTGTGTATCTTGTTCGGGCTCCTCGGGGTCTCGCTCCGCGGGTCGGATAACAACATCCTCGTGCAGATCGGGTTCATCCTGCTCATCGGCCTTGCGAGCAAGAACGCGATCCTGATCGTGGAGTACGCCAGTGCGCTTCAGAAGGATGGGATGCCCAAGGTCGAAGCCGCGATCAAGGCGTGCCGACTCCGGTTCCGTCCGATCCTGATGACCGCCTTCGCGTTCATCCTCGGTGTGATGCCACTCATGTTTGCCAGCGGCGCGGGCTCCGAGATGCGACGCATCCTGGGCACCGTCGTCTTCAGCGGCATGCTCGGGATCACCATGATCGGGCTCGTGCTCACGCCGGTGTTCTATGTCTTGCTCCAGCGAGAACGGGCTGTAATAAATGACAATTGATTGATAAATCAAACTCAATATCGGATGGAACTGATCATGAGTGGTTGCGGCGTATCCGGCTTGCACACTCAATCTCGGGGGGGTATATGCCCCGAGATAATCGGTCGGCCCATTCAGAAATCAAATCTATGAATCGAACAGAACCCGCGAACACAGCGGGTTTTTTCATAATTCTGTGTCACTTTGAATTGAAAATCCACAACTTTCTAATCTCGTTTTCTGCGATTGATTCATATCAAGTGCTGTGAGATCAACTCCGATACCACCGAGTCCCCAACTCGGATTGGATCACTATGCAAGCCCTACAGCAGCAACCAACTCTCCATACTCAACACAACAAGATCTGTTGTATCGAGCACAAGGATGACCTTGTCATTGCACAGAGACCCACACAAGCGGTAGATCCAGTGCTGATCACCGCTCAGCTTCGTCAGAGCAGCTCGCCAGCGTTGTTCGGGGCGCGATCCCGCAAGGCCGCGATCGCTCGGCTCGGGAACTTTGTCGGGCTCGACGCCCTGTGTGTGCTCCCGCTTGGAGCGTGCGAGCTCCAGCATGTGCCGGTCCATGAGATCGGAGAGGATCAGCTCGATGATCATGTCCAGATGACCATGTCGTCTGGGATGGAACAGAGGGGCGACCAGATCGTGTCGAGTTCGCTCCGGCTCGGGTGCAACTCCTCAAGCAGCGTGATGGGGATCGCTGCGGACAGAGAACACATCAAAGATTCGCTGCGCGGGGCGATCGAGGCGGGGTTTAACCCAAGGTTTCTCGATATCGAAGAGCTCGCCTGTATCCGCGGGCTGCATCAGATCATGACGCTCCATGGAGCGCCGAACGACTTTGTGCTGTGCCGATACACCCTCGAGCACATGGTGCTCGCCCTGGTGGGCGAAGGCTGCGATGTGCGATTGCTCCGCAAGGTCCCGATCGATCGCTCGCAGGACGCGTTGAGCCCGTTCTCTATCGCTGCGTCGATCGCCCATCAGATCGACATGATGATGATCTCCGCAGGTCAGCAATCCAAACTCCCAGCCAACGGCCCCGGGGTCTACATCGCGATCGACCCGTGCCTGGGTGTGGACGCGATGAAGGCGGTCCAGAGGAACAAGATGATGGCCGGGATCTCGATCGATGAGCGATGCACCGATCACCCATGGTCAGCTCATTTGATGCGCGAACACGGGCTGAGCGCCTACCAAGCAATCACCATGCTGGGCATGCTCAGCGCCCCGGATCAATCGGGCGACGGAGTGGGCCAAGCACAACCGATCGAGTAATCACGAGGGGAGAAAAATGAACAGTGTGAATCTCATCAATGATCTATCGTCCGAGGAACTCACCCGGGGGGTTGATCGGCGAGGGGTGATCCCGCGGGCGATGCCCACGGTGATCGTTTCCGCGTTGATCGTGTGCGGGCTCAGTGCGATCTATCAATACCGCACGAGCACCGTGCTCTCGTGCCAGCTTCGAGCGCTCGATGCCCAGGCCTCGGAGATCAAGCTGAGCAACGCGGCGTGGAGCCAAGAGCAGCATGCCGATGATGAGTTGCGTGGGGTCTGCCCGCCCTCGGCCATGCTCGCGATGGTTACGCAGGTCGTGCCCGAGGGCATCGAGCTCTATGAGTTCGATCTGGAGTACGCGTGGCCGGATAACTCCAAGCGCACACTCAGGAGATTTGCAGATCGAAAAACGGATCAGCGAAAAATGAGCATCGAGATTTCGGGGGTCTCACACAACAACGAGGACCTGCTCGTGCTTGCCTCGTCGCTCACCGATCTGGGCTTCAAGTCAGTCAATCTCAACGAGGGACGCCGGGATGGTCGCGACGATCGCTCGGGGCGTTTCAGGCTCAGCGCCGCATCATTTGAGCCAGAGATGGGTGGGGGATACTGAGATGCTCAAGAATCGAACACTGATTTGGGTCGTGTTTCTGGTCGCTTCTGTCGTGCTCTCGGGCGCGTTGATCCGCATCACTTGGCAGCGTGCGTCTGGCAACCGATCCTTGCACGCTCAGATTATGTCCAAGGCCGAACTGGTCTCTCAGCTCGGCCAAGAGACCGCACGCATCCGTACGGGGCATGCGCTCGATGCACAATCTTCGCTCAGGCTCCGCGGCGTGGTGGACCTCTCCGCGTTGCTCGAATCCAGCGGGGCGAGCGAACCCGTGCTCCACATGAGCACTGCGCCGGGTGACGCCCAGACACAAGTGATCTCGGTCGATGCCCAGTTTGCGATGAGGATCGAGGACCTGCACGGATTCCTGATCAAGCTGCGTGCCTCGGATCCGATCGTTCGTGTCCATCGGATGACCATCACACCCATCATTTCAGAGCGTGCAGAAACAGACTCAGCAGATCCAGAGCTCGGTGCCCCAAGCGTACCGGACGGGCATGACCGTCATATCAGGCTCGAAGCCGAGATGATCTCGTCGCGGCTCGCCAAGGGAGAACAATAAGATGGAAGATCTGATCGCGAATCTGAAGAACCATCCGTTCCTGGCGGTGCTCGCACTCGTCACCGTGCTCTTTGCGGGTTTTCGCATACTCAACCCGGGTGCTTCGCCAAGCGTTGCCCGTGGTGAGCCCGGTAGCCCAGCAGTTGACAGCGAATCCGACCACGGCGCTGACGGACATTGGCACCGACTGCAACCCGTGTATACCTGGGAAGACCGGGTGCACCGCGATCCCTTCGCCGTGATTGAGACGGTTGTACCCGTGGTGCCAACAGAGCCTCCGGCTGGTCAGACTGAACCGAAAATGAGCTCAGGCAGCGAAATCGATGTCCCAGAGATCCCCGATTTTAAACTCACGACCATTATGCAAGGCAAGCACACCATCGCCGTGATCAACGGGCGATCGGTGATCGCGGGGATGAGCATCGAGCACTGGGCCGTGCTCGATATCGACGAGGATCAGGTCAAGCTCGAACGCGACGGGCTGTGCATCCTGCTCACGGTCTCGGGCGAGCGCCACGCGGAGGTGCCCATTGAGTGAGCAGCGTCCAACTCATTTGTACGGCGATCCGTGGCTGCGGGCCGCCAACGAGCTGGTCTATCGAGAGGTGATGACCCAAGCCCAGCTCGACGCAGGGATCGCCCAGCGTGATCTCGAGATCAAGGCGGATCCGGGCTCCGCCCGCACACTTATTAAGGTGCTTGTGGATCTGGGGTGTTGCCAAAGACGGGATATGATCGCGCAGCTCGCGAGCTTCGCCAAGGTGGCGTATATCGATCTCGATGCCACGATGGTGAACCCTTTGGTCTGCGAGGCCTTCGAGTACGGCTACTTAGACACGAACGAGATCATGCCGATCTCTCTTGTCGATGGCATGATGAGCATCGCGTGCGAGCGCTTCGCCGACACGGAGCTCGCCCAAGAGATCGAACGCATCACCGGCTGTGAGGTGATATTCGTCGCGTGCGATGCGCAGACCATCCGCCGCGTTCGCCAGGAAGTGCTCGGGGCGATGGATGAGGTGGAAGAAGAACCTGAGGCCCAACCCATTATCCGCGATCTGATCTGCGAGAGCGAGATTGACACGGTGCGCGTGATCGAGGAGGCCATCACCGAGGAGGCCGACCTATCGGCGGCGTCGGACTCGCCCGTGGTCAACCTCGTCAATCGTGTCTTGGGCAGCGCGTGCGAGCACAACGCCAGCGATATCCACATCGAGCCGTGGACCAATGGCTTCCTGGTCCGCTTCCGCATCGACGGCAAGCTCCGCACGATCGCCGAGCCGCCCAAGAAGCTTTTACCCGCCGTGATCAGCCGAATCAAAGTGCTCGCCAAGCTCGATATCTCGGAGCGCCGGGTGCCTCAGGACGGGGCGTTCACGGTGAACATCGGGGAGACGGTCATCGATTTCCGCGTCTCGACCATGACGACCAAGTACGGCGAGAAGGCCGTGATGCGACTGGTCCAGCAGGGCGCGACGATCCCCACGCTCGAAGAGCTCGGCGTCGCCAGCGCTCCGAGCGAACAGCTCCGCGAATTATCCAAGCTGCCCAATGGTTTGGTGCTCGTCACCGGGCCCACCGGCAGCGGGAAAACGACCACGCTCTATGCGTTGCTCAGTGAGGCGTGTGCTGAAGAACTCAATGTCAGCACGATCGAAGACCCCGTCGAGCGTCGGATCACCGGCGCGAGCCAGTTCCAGATCAACGACAAGGCCGGCTTCGGGTTCGTCCGGGCGCTGCGCTCGATGCTCAGGCAGGACCCGGATGTCATCATGGTCGGCGAGATCCGCGACGGCGAGACCGCGGCTCTGGCGGTGCAAGCTTCGCTCACCGGGCATCTGGTGTTGTCCACGCTGCACACCAACGATGCGCTCTCATCGCTTCAGCGGCTCGAGAACATGGGCGTCGAGCCCTACCTGATCGCGGCTTCACTCCGCGGCGTGCTCGCCCAGCGCCTGATCGGGCGTCTGTGCCAGCAGTGCAAATCACCCGCAGATGCACAAGGCGACAATCTCCAGATCAAACCATCATCACACCAGGAACTCTTTGCCAATCACACTGTCTGGCAAGCCCCGGGCTGCCCCGCGTGCGCCGATCGTGGGATCAAGGGACGGATTGGTGTGTACGAACTACTCGAACTCGATGAGCAGGCCGCGATGCAGATCTTCGCATCCCAAGAGCACACCATCGAGCCAACGGTCAGTATGTTCGACGATGGGCTCATTAAATCCGATGCGGGGCTGATCAATCTCCATGATCTGCTCGCGGTCGTCCCCAACCCGACGACCAGAGACGGCGGCCAAGAACACAAAAGGAGGGCATCATGAAATCGACCTTTGACTTCGGGGCGAGCGATCGCAATCAGAAATCTACAGATCATCCAGTCAAGAGCCAAACCCGGGCCCAGCGTCGGGCGCGGGGTAGCGAGCTCGCCCGCAACCACGCCCGGCTCAACCTGCCCAAGGCCAACAAGAACGATGTCACCTGGTTCGTGTCCCAGCTCTCGATCATGATCGAGACCGGGATCCCCATCAGCGAAGCGCTCAGCTCACTGAGCGAACGCTGCGAACGCCGATCGACTAGGAAGCTGTTCATGCACATCGCCAACGATGTCGAGCACGGCAAGTCGCTCTCGATCGCCATGGAACAAGCGCCCGCCCGCATCGACGAAGGGCTCATCGCCCTCGTCCAGTCGGGCGAAGAGAGCGGGAACCTGGGCACGATCCTCACAAAGGCCCATGAGTACATGTCCCAGGAGATGCTGCTGATGAAGCGGTTCAAGTCCGCGATGATGTACCCGGCGCTGATGGTGGTGGTGTGTGTCTCGGTGGTGCTGATGCTGATGCTCTTCGTGCTCCCGCGCTTCGCAACGCTCTTTGAGGGCAAGGGCGCCCAGCTGCCCACACCCACGCGGGTGCTCATGGGCATGAGCGATCACCTCGCGGTGCACTGGTTCTGGTGGCTCTTCGCGCTCAGCGCCGGCTTGATCGGGCTCAATATGTGGATGGCGACCAAGGTCGGTTCGAGCATCCGCGATCGCGTGGTGCTTGGAATCCCGCTGATCGGCAAGACGCTCAACACGCTGTACCAGGCACGCGCCTTCCGCGGGTTTGCGGTGATGCTCGAAGCGGGGGTGCCGATCACGCAATCGGTCGAGATCGCGGGCAAGATCGTCGCCAATAAGGTGCACAAAGACCTCTGGGTCGATGTCGCCTCGCGGACCAACCACGGCGAGCGCCTCAGCGGCGCTTTCGCCGACAGCCCGGTGATTCCCAATCACATCGCGCAGATGATCGAGAGCGGCGACCAGGCCGGGCGTCTGGGCTTTGTATTCGATCGGCTCGCGGGCTATCTCGAAAAGGACTACGAGCTCTCGATCAAGGGGCTGATCCAGGTGATCGAGCCGTTGATGATCGCGATCATGGGCGTGCTGGTTGGATTCATCGCCGCGGCTTTGATGCTCCCGCTGTTCCAGGCCGGTGGGGTGATGTCGTCATGAGAACACAGTATCTATACAAACATCGCTCCCGTACGGGCTTCTCGATGCTCGAAGTGCTGCTCGCAGCGATGATTCTCTCGCTCGCCGCGGTGGCCGTCATGCACGGGCTCGCGTCGGGTAACAAAGATCTGCACACCATCGAACGCACCATCATCTCAGCGCGGGTGTCGGGACTGATCGCAGAAGAGATCATCCTCGAGCCGAACCCAACGCGCGAGCTGCTCTTCGATGGCTACAGCCAGAACGCCGGCGAGCTGACTGACGCGCTCGGCGAGCTCTTGCCCACGATCGCGCAGCAATCGAGCCGATCAATCGAGCTCTTCGATCGCACCATCAGCGTGCAGTTCGGTGCGATCACCAGCGTGGACTGCCACGAGTATGTCATCAACGCCCAGGAACACAGCGGCAAGTCCGAGTCCTACCGGGTCCGTATCCCTATGGCGGTGACTCCGTGACTCGGGCAATTTCAAAGGCACGCGCCTTCACACTCATCGAGGTGCTCATCGCGATCAGCATGGCCGCCTTCGTCTGCTTGGCCGCGGTCTCGTTCATGTTCGCCGCGATCGGCAACTCCGAGACCGGGCTGACACGGTCCGACGAGCTGACGGTCCGCGAGATCGTGATCCGTCGGCTCGCCCCCATCCTGAGCAACACCATCGGGCTCCTTGATGGTGGCGACGACTGGGGAGTTTTCTGGGCCGCCGATCTTGATGGAGATTCTCTGCCAGGCACCGGCGAGCTCGCCGTGGTGTTCTACGAAGAAGACACCCGAACCATCCGGCTGAGCACGCTCGATATCGACCCCGATCTTGATGTCGATCTCACCTTGCTCGAGAACTTCGAGACCATCGCATCGCAGATCATGTCCAACCCAATCGCAGAGGAAGCGGTCCTCACCGAGGGTGTTGAGCGGTTCGAGCTCATGTGGCTCGAAGCCGATCCCATGGACGCCCGTTCGGTGGTGTGCAATATTTCGCTGGGCAAGCTGGCCGAGGGGGCCGGCGAGATCCGCATGCACGAGCGGTTCAGATTGGAGTTCCCATGAATATTCGACCACACGCACAACCGAGTCAAAGCAGCGTCAAGCCCGGCACTCCCCGCAAAACCGGTGACTCCCGCAAAGGCGGGACCCTGCTTCTGGTGCTGATCGTGATCGCGATCGGGTTCTCAGTGACCACCGGCGTGCTGTACTCCGCGCTCACTGTGACCCGATCAACGATGCTTGAGGTCAAGCGCATCCGGGCCAAGGCGGTCGCCGAGGACGGCGTCCGGCTCGCCCGCTTCCTGATCGAGTCCGAGCCCGACTGGGAAGACGAACTCGACGGCACTCCATTCGTCAATACCGATCTCGGTGACGATCAGCATCTGCAGGTCTCGGGCACTGTTCTGCCCGTTGCTGATGATGATTGGACTTCGATCACCGTTCAAGACGCGGGCTTCGAGCTCGCCAGCAACGCGCTCTCGCATCCGTTGTTCGGGCCGCCATCGAGCGGCTGGTTCGGCGCATGGCGGGCCCAACGATACGGCCTGGTCAACACCGGGCTCACCGTGCCCGGGATCGGGGTCATGCCCCTCGCGTTGACCACCGAGGGAAACTCCGGCGGATACGCCCGGTTCTTGGTGGCCGTCGATGGGTGGGCGCGGTTCTCACAGGAGACCACAGGCGAGCTCGAGCCCAACACACGCTATCGGCTCAGCGTCGATATCGGCACCGCCGGCATCGCGGCCCTGCTCTCAGACATCCGCATCCGCCTGCGAGCCGACGGAGAATTGCTGGCCGACTCGTCCATCCATGATTGTCTGACACTCCTCGATCTGGGTGCGGGCTACTCGACTTATCAGGTCGAATACGAGACGGACGATTCGCCCCCCGCGGGGTTCATCGAGATTCAGCTCGAAGCCGCCTCCTTCGTCGGCCTCCTCACCGCTGCCGCGTTTGACCATGTCCGCCTCGAGCATCAGCCCATCGCCCCAACCCTCATCGAGCTGGTCTCCATCGGCCAGCACCAATCCGAGCCCTTCACCGTGCGAACGACGATCGCCGTGGATGATCTGGGCCCAACGAGCACCCGCGTGGTGAACTGGGCGGAAGAGTAATCAGAACGCCCGCCAATTGGTTTGAGCCATGAAAAAGCCGAATGCAAGTGTGAGGCCTGCATTCGGCTTTCTATTGTTTAACGGAGAGGGGGGGATTCTAAATCGGATTGATTCTTTGTTGCTTGGAATCAAGCATTCATCGCATTAACTGTTCTATACAAGGCGTTTACACGATTTGATTGATTCCGGCGTATTCCGAATTATTCCTATTCGTGACTGCGAAAGTGGGACAGAAATGGGACAGTCGCCACGAAGACGCTCACCCTCTCTCTGAATACAAGGTCCGTCAAGGCAGACATATCCACAAGAATCACAGATGCAAAATCCAGCGAGGCGGTGATGGAATGGGCTGTATGCCTATGTGGATAACCGCCGCCTGGGCACTTTTAGGTATCGCCAATTAAAATACAGGTACAAATACAGTACAATACGCCTCAGGAGGTTGACTACGAGTTACTGTACCCATACTGTATCCATATGAATGCAACTAAACAAGCCCTGGACCTGATAGCCGTAGCCGAAACCTCATTGCAGGACCTCATACAGTCGGAGGTCGCGGCGGGCCGTTATTCGGAGTTAGCGGAGCTGGCTAGGCTAGCTGATGGGGTGGCTAGGCTGGTTGATAAAAGTGGTTCAATAAAATCTGCTATGGCGTCCGAAACCGGCGGCATGTCTGCTGAAAAGGCACTCGGCACCACTGATCCTGAAAACGGTCTTGTCAATGCCGAGTGTTCCTCTGAGGAAGCAAAACGGTGCGAGAGCAGAACGGTTAAAAAGGGTGTGGTTAAAAAGGGTGTGGTTAAAAAAGGAGCGGCGAAGAAGTCGGGCAAGCGCGGGTACCCGTGGTTCGAAGTCACTGATTTAGGAATTGACAAGATTGGATGGTCCAAGAAAAAGAAGAGTGAGTATCGGCATTCCGCGCCCACGAGCGCGGCAATCGCGTTTGTAAAATACATCGACGCGACGAGGGAGGACGGGAAGATTTGGTCGGTGGAGGATCTGGGCGATATTGAGGACACATCCAATGGTGTGATAGTGCCCTCGTATCAGGTATACCTCGTGATTGCCTGGTTGCGGTCGATTGGTCTGATTGCTAAGAACGGGCGTAGCGGATACTCATCGAACGTAGCAGGCGGGCTAACTCGCGAGGCTCTTGAAAGACTATCCGTGTGACAGAAATACGATTTATAATGTACTATAAATTGACAATTATTAATGAAAGGATTAGGCATGGCTAAGTTAAAATGGCGTGGGCGTCAAAAACGCCGCGGTGACGACATTAACGATGTGATCTCGGGAGACTACTTTGAGCACGACGATCGTCCCTCACTCCCGCTCATTCGGGAGGCGATGCAGAACGCGATCGATGCCGGCCGTGAACTTCGGAAGAATGGCGGTAGCCCTGTACGGGTGCGACTTGCACTAAGAACTGGGGATCACGCAATGGATTCTGCAACTGCCGAGAAGTGGTTCGGGGGACTTCGGCCTCACCTTAACGCACCAAAAAACGGCCTTCGGGAGGTGCCCGAGCCAGATGATACCTGTTCTTTCCTAGTCATCGAGGATTTTGGAACCTGTGGATTGACAGGGGACATAACCAGTGATGACGCTGACGGCAAGCAGAACAACTTTGTTGACTTCCTTCGTAGTGACGGCCGCACACGCAAGGCGGAAGGTGAGCAAGGGAGCTGGGGTGTCGGAAAAAATGTGTTCCCCAATACGAGTCTAATTAACGCCTACATCGCGTGCACCAATAGGCATGACGATGGCCAATGCTTGATCATGGGCAAGTGCGTTCTCAAGATCAGGCGAGTGGACGAGATTCAATATCAGCCGCCAATATATTTTGGAGACAGTTGGGACGATGATGATGTACCCATGCCAAATGGGGATTCCAAGATTGTGACAGAACTTAGACATGACTTCGGGATCACGAGAGATGAGGCTCCCGGATTGTCGCTGGTTATACCGTACATCGACCCGTCCATGCAACCCGAGCATCTGCTCGAGGATCTGGTGTCCCAATATTACTACGCAATTCTCAGCGGAGAACTTGAGGTGGAGATCGTATTGAACGGGGATGGAATCGAGTTGACAGCTGATACAATCGAGCAGGTGGCATCTGAAAGTAAATCTCTGGAACCCTACCGAGCAGAAATCGAACTTGCTTCATGGGCGATACGTCTACCACATAGTGATTTCATTCATCTAGATTCACCTACTGATCCCAAAGGGGCCCAACGTTGGTCCATCGATCAGATTCCCCAAAAGACGCGGGACAAGATAAAGGAGATGTTGGATCGTCGAGAGCGGGTTGCTATCCGTGTGCCGATTTATGTGCGTAAAAAACGAGAAGATGCCGAGCTAACTCATTTTGATGTTTATGTAGAATACACCGACGAGAACATCGCGGATCAAAGGCCGCGATTCTTCCGAGAGCGACTCTTCATCAACAAGGTTTCACGTGCTTCGGGAGCCCCAAAGATTCGCTCGCTTGTCGTAATTCATGAGAAGTTGATCGCAGACCTACTTAGAGCCGCCGAGCCGCCAAACCACTCGGATTGGTCAGCGAGCACCTCCAATATAAAAGGGGTGTACATGAATGGCAGCAGCGTCCTGACATATGTCAAGACAGCTGTACGCAGCATTCTTTCATTTGTGCGAGCGACTGGGGAGGATCCCGATCCGACTATCGCCATCGACTACTTTTTTAAGGATATCGACTCGGCTCCGTTACCAGGCCGCAAGAAAGTCAAAAAAAGTAAAGGAACTGATCCAGATCCTCCCCCGCCCCCGCCACCTCCTCCAAGTCCAAAGCGGTTTCGCATGTCAAAAGTGGACTCCGGTTTCAGGCTTTCACACGGGGAGGAAGGCGCCTCAGATCCAGGGCGAATCACTGTCTCCATCGCATATGACGTTTATGAAGGAAGTCCCTGGAAAAGGTATGACGAGGCTGATTTCGACCTCACTAAAAAAGACAGGACAGGTATACATATAGTTGCTTCAGAGAATGCTAATTATGAAATCTTAGCGTCGAATCGAATTGCTGTTGATACCACAGGCAGGCCATTCGAAGTCTTTGTGACTGGTTTTGATGCAAATCGTGACCTTATAGTCAAAGCTAGAGCGGAAAGGGGAGGTGACTAATGACCGTACAGCGAATGAACTACACAAACCGTTTGAAACTGAAGCGAGAGCATTTACAGATTTCCCTAGGTCAACCTGACGCAAGCGGGATATCACGATTTGAGCTCGGGCTCAAGCTGCCTGAATCATTGCCAACCGATGCTGGGATCTCGCTCGAAGCGTACAGCTCGAGTCCACCGATACAGATGCGATTCAATCTCGGAACGGTAGACAAACCCAGAACACTCACTGAGGAAGAACGGCGGCTAACGGACTTCGGTAAAGGCGCTCCGACGCCATTGTTTCGTCTAAAGATCATTGATAGGGATAAGAATGATGGTCGACTAATCGCTGACCGAAGTCAGATACGCCCCATTACGCCAGAAGAGAAGAAGGATAATCGCCAAGGTCTTCTCTACATCGACTACATGCCGTTGGGTGGTCCCGTCTGGGAACTTGAACCCGAGCGTGCGGGTTTTGAGCCCACCCTCTGGCTAGACCCGAGTGCAGACCCCTTACAGGAGCTTCCACGGGATCCGCGCTTCATAGCGCTAGTTTTTCCCGAGGTCATCCGTCGTGTACTTACACACCTAATAATTGACGAGGAGATGAATGGGATCGATGGCGAAGGTATGTGGGGTGTTGATTGGTTCAAGCTGGCGTCGAACCTGCCCGGCATGGTAGGTAACGACCTACCACGTGAAGAAAATGAAGATGAGGGTCGCCGAGAGTGGATCAGCGAAGCGGCGAGTTCTTTTGCCGGTTTGTTCAATGTTTGCGATCTGATAAATCCACAACAGCAGGAGAACGAGGTATGAAACTCCGTGAATTCAACGAACAAGGCATCGAGGCATTCAGAGCGCATTTAAACCGTATCCGGGAGGATAAAAAAGGAGAGCTTCCTCCTGAGCTACTCAATGACCCAGCTCTTACAAATCTACTAAAGCCTGACATAGAAATTGAACCTCAGTTGTTCAGTTCTAGGTTTGATTTCGCCGAATGGTTCTTCGGTGTTCTCAGCGAGATGGGGGCTGATCCGCATACGCTCAGCAAGGGATTGTGGTGCTGGCTGTCCGCGGCACTATTCGACCAAGTTTGCCCGGTCAATGGCAAAGGGCAGAGGAAAGTCGGCGCGGAACCCCGGTATATTCCCGATTTGGCTCGATATACAAGACGATATCGTCACCTCTTGCGAACTCCCTTCTTAATATATCATCTGCATTCAGATGATCCCGAACGAGCCATGGTGGTGCTCGTTAATCCATTGGACAAACCGGGCGAACTCACTGAACAAATCGCATCGCGGGCTGGAATTGTGCGTTGCCCAGGTATGATGCGGATGGCGACCGGTCTGTTCATTGATCCGGAGACCCGCCAGCGGAAGAAGGGGGCTTCGGGCGATGCTGCTGCCCGATTCGGAGTTCTCATGAATCAGTACCAACTGACCTGGGATCTGCCTTCAGTAGACATAAGGGAGTTCACTCAGCTTTTGCCCCGTGAGTTCAACCGATTCAAGTCAAAGCCCTGAGTCTGGTAAGTTATGGAAATGTTTAACCTGCCTCCAAAAACAAGTCTATTTCTTATGCATGAATCTCATTGTAAAAAACATTGATACCCCCCTCAGAGGTGCAATTGTCGCTTTAAATGCCTGCTGATTTCAATCCATGGAATAGGCATTTAGCGATTTTATTCGCAATCAAAGGTGGCACGGCATTTCCCACCTGTTGATACTGTGAAGTCCGTGGGCCACAAAAATAATAGTTATCAGGGAAAGTTTGAATTCTCGCAGCTTCCCGTACGCTTAGGCTTCTGCATTGAAATGGATCAGGGTGTATGAAATAGTGCCCGTCTTTTGCCAAGTGCGATGTGACAGTAGTTGCTGGAGAGTCCCAGAGCTGTACGCGAAATCGATCATTGAAAATGGCAGGCTTTCCTGAGGTTGGATTTGCATTTTTATGAGCAGGAAGAAGAGAGTTCGGGAATTCTGATAGTTTCGGCGAGTAATCTAGGCTTTCCGCAAATGATGATGCAAATAAATATCGCACCAAATCAGACGGCATATGCGCCTTAGCCATGTGATTGCAAACACCTTCTAGTCGCTTGTCGTGATACCATTGAGAAAGGGTGTCAGATTTGTCAGGAAGTAGTGTGGGAATATAGTTAGATCCAGATGTATAATTCGACTTTGCAATTTCCTTGGTGGCTTTTCGACACCTTTGAGTGACGGATCGATTGCTTGCCGATGTGATTTCATCAAGTAATTCCGAAGTGATTTTTTGACTCAAAGCTTCGGCAACATTCATGTTTATCCCGCCTCGACGGGATACTCCAGCAAGAAGAGGGGGGAGGTCGCCGATGGCATCGCGAACAGTTCTTTGCTGTGGATCGTGGGTAAGTGGGGATAAATCGCATTTGATATCTTCGCGAATACCAATGATGAAGACACGGTGTCGTCTTTGTGGAATCCCATGATCCTCACAGCGCACAATAAAGCGTGAAGGGTCATCGGAATAAGAATCGAAGAGCTTAGGGCTACCCGAGACATCTAGGGTTATTGGAAGAAGCTTGTATCTCCTGTTTGCAGGACTACGAACCGACTTGACTAAGGCTTGGCTTGGATCGTGTAGATCCTCGAGTATTCGAGGAAATATTTTGTCGCTGTTAATTTTTGATGAGAGGATGCCTTTGACATTTTCCATTACGAAAGCGACAGGCCATACATTCGAGATTATGCGTAAATATTCTTTATAAAGAAGATGTCGATGATCCTCTTCTGCGCGGTATCCTGATATGCCTTTGTTTCGGGCCCTTCCAACTAGTGAATAGGCTTGGCATGGTGGACCACCTATCAGGACAACTGGCTGATTTCTTTTGGTTAATCCTAGTTGTGCCAGCTTCAAATCAAAGTTGTCATCATCCTCGGGTACTCCGAGCCTTCCAAGGAAGGCTTCGTCTTTTGCTCGCATCCACATTTTAGGACAACGAGTCTCTAAACCCTCTGCGAGAATATCGCCTCGAAGCACTTTGTAGTAGCTATCGGGTACCGTGCGATTCAGTTGTCTGTATTGTCTGTAGAATGACCGTAGTCTTAAAGTTCGGTGGGCTTGAAGGTCCATTTCAACTGAGATAGCGATTTCAAAGGGATGCCCTGAATGTGAATCGGAAATTGAAGTAAAGCCTTCCCCTAAGCCACCAGGTCCGGCAAACAGGTCGACAACTGCGATAGATTTGGGGTTAATCATGTAGCTCGATCATTTCGATAGGAGGCCGTCGGTAATTGGGAATGCAAAATTATAGGTCACTGTGATTGAATCCAAAGCGTTGGTAGAGTCCGGTTGACCATATCATAGAGTTTGTTTCTGAGTATCCAAGTTTGCCCATGGTGATTCTCGATCATTTCAATTTCACTCAAGATTCGGAGCGACGCATCCCAACCGGGTCGTCCTAGAGGTGTCAACTTCCATGGATGGCCCCAGGGCAGTCGAACCAAGTATCGATCAGCGATCGGCCATGTCCACTTCTTCTCTTTGTGAATAATCAAGAGCACATAATCCAGAGCCATTGCAATCTCCGGCGAACGGTCTTTAGTATCCCAACTCCGTTCTATGGTGTTGTCGCGGTACATTGGCCAGATATCGTCGAAGTAGATCGATTTTCCATCAATCAAGATCAGTGGTGGCCGAAATACGGTGTTGTCATTGATATGGTTTCCAGGATCGAATATATCACTGATTCCATCCGTATCAAGCATCTTCAAGAAATCAGCCGACTCCTCATCAGTGATCATACCGCTTGGTGCTTTGGGCCGGAGCGACGGCTGTGTAATCCTTTTGGTGCGTTTTGTATTTGGTGCCCGAACGCCCGGCTCGATATCGCCAGGGAGTTCAAGGATTCGCATGAGGTCGTTGAATACGCCTTGTTCGCATCTTCGCCACTGTTGTCTGAGTTGAACGTGGCGACGACGCCAGCGTTCGGCTCGCACGACAAGTTGGCCCTGAAACGCATTGTGATCCTCGCACCAATGCTGAGCGATCAAAGTCGCAACGATTATGTGTGATCTTGGAACATCAGAATCCAACAGGGTATCGAGTGTCTTCAGGCGGGTTCGTTGTGCTTTCGTCAATCCTTTGTCCTTTGCCATTTTCTCTCCGATCTTGAAGCCGGCGATAATGGTTTGATTTTGAAATCCCCCTTTAGCCGTTGAGCCAAAGAGGGTGATTGGAGTTCATCTGTATCCTTCGTCAACTGGATGGGATCCTCAGGCGGCCTTGCGTTTTCGACGACAGTTATCGCATCCCTTTGGTTCAAATGGCCGTTGGCATTCTGCATGGCAAGCCGCTGGGAGTTCGATGGTTACAGCATGGAGCGGGATTGAAGCCCATTTGTTTGTCCGGTAGCAGGTTCTGGGTCCAGATCCAACCGGGGGACAAAAATCTCTCTGAGACAACATTGATGAGGGGATTGCAAGCGAAAAACTGACTTCCCGTTTTTCTAGATCACAGACCGCTTCATCAATGAGCATTTCGAAGATCTGCCGAATTTCAGAACTCTGCGTAGCGGCGAGCGAATCCAACAAACTTGAAATGTCCGAAATGATTCCTTCCGCCATCTGCTCGATTTCAGACTCGCTCATACGAGGACCTTGGTCGATCTCTACAAGACGAGATGAGATTTCGCGTTTGCGATTCTCAGCCTTCAGTAGCTTCGACTTCGCTTGCTCGGCGAACTCACCCTCAAGCTGATCGAGCAGCGAACCTGCCTTGCGATCCAATGAATGTATTTCTTTCTGGAGTTTCTTAACTTCGTCATGCGTCCCGCCGCGTTGTCGATCCTGGCTACGGATCTCATCGAGAAGCATCGAGCGAAGATCAGCCGCATTGCAGATGAGTTCCTCGATCTCTTCGAGAACTGCCCGATGGATCGGCTTGGCGGGGAGGGCTCGTTTCAGATGTTGCTTGGCCGATGAATGGAATCGATGGCTACGAGAGATTCGGTAATACGCATACTTCTTGCTCGCTGAACTGCTCCCTCGCATCTCGGATCCTGTCGTCTGTTCCTTCAGAATCCCTGCCAGTGGGAACTGCATACTCCGCTCGGACGCCCCGTACTTGGGTTCGACCGGCTTCGATTTCGGAACATGCCCAAGCTCGAACCGATCGAGATACTTGTTGACATGTTCCTGAGCAAGCGGTCGAATCTCAGGCGGTAGATACTCGATGAGCTCGGGGCATTCGACCCGATACCAATCTTCTCGGGGCCTGATCTGCTTGAGCTTCTTGCCATAGTTCTTCTTCAATGGTTCGGGTAAGCCTTTGCTCTGCTTGCAGTAGACGCCATTGGATCGGAAGCTAGCAAGACCAAAGCCAAGATAGGCCGGGCATCTGAGTATTGATTGAATGCAGCCGGTTCTCCAAAGCCCGCCGCGCGGGGCGGGGGTTCCCTCGTCGTTGAGCATCTTGGCGATGCGGTAGGTCCCGATCCGCTTGAGAAAGTATGATACAAAGATCCTGCGGACAACAGCCTGCCGCTTGGGATCGCCGGGGATCAGAACAACCCGATCCTGTTTGTCTTTTTTGAATCGTTCTTTTTTCTCATAGCGTTTAATCTCGTTGCCGATCTGCGGATCAAGCATGGCCCGGACATGATGGCCAAGATCCCGCATGATGTAGAGGGGCTGGCCTGCCGAGTTTAAATACTTCCGGTCGATCCCATACGGGGCGCGGGTGCAAAAAGTTCGCCGCCCTTCCTCTAGAGAGCTTCTTGATCCTCTCGCGGAGTTCATTGCGTTGCTTTTGGCCTGACGATGATTGGTTTCCGCCTTGATCATATGGAACATCGGCGCGAACTCTGAATCGCCAAGGTCATCGATCGATTCGATGAGGGTAATCCCCACGTCCTGCATCATCGTCATGATCTTCCCAAGATGGTATGAACCCGATCTCCCGAGTCGGCTCAGGTCAAAGACCATGATCGCGTCGATGGATTCGCCGTTCGCCTTGCGTTCGATGATCGCTTGTATTCCGTTCTCGACATTGGCCTGGATGCTCCCTGAGACCCCGGGCATCTCATGGGCTGGAAGCAGCTCGATCCCGAGCTCCGCGGCTTTGACCCGGATACTCTTGAGTTGGTCCGCAATAGATGTATCCGCTTGCTGTAAAGTTGAACAGCGGACAAGCGGGACAGCCCGCAGTTTCTTTGGTTGATCATGATTCGTCATCATTGACCTCCTTTATTCCTCCATCCCCCTACGAACGATCGAGGCGATCAATCGGCGGATGGACTTGTCATAACTCTCTTCCTCTTCTGAGTTCATTGATCTATACGAGACCTCGAACTCGACCCGCGTAGTAGGCCGTCCTTTCCGGCGCTGCGTTTGGGGCTTAGTGTGTTCACACTTCTGTATTACTGCGTCCATTTGAAAACTCCTCTATTTGTTTCGATCTTTCCATTTCGGTGCGTCTTCGTGGCTTCCGGGAGGGTTCACAATCGCTCTGCTCATCGCAGTAGAGTGCCCATAAATAGACCTTGCCAAATCGACTGCATCTCGGAACTCTCCTCCATATTCAGTGGTGTAGCGGTCTTCGTGCTGATCAAGGAAGCCATACATCATCCCGATGAGGAGAGCGATATCGTTCTTGTTCATGTTGTGGTCAAGGCCGACTACTCGTGCGCCACGCGGGTTCGACATTTGGCAATCAGGCGTAGACGCTGGATCAGGGCAACTGACTGCAAAGACCATTGTGCGTGGTAAACCGACGATGGCTTTCTGACAGTTGAACGCGAGTTGACGGATCTTGAAGTCCATGCCCTCTTTGCCAATGAATCTGTATTTGGGTGCGGTGTCCTTCATTTGATTTCCTTTCGAATTTTTGTGTCTGTGGAATGTGATTCTGATTCGATTTGATCTATTGTCGTTACGCCTGCCTCATTGAGCATGTGGTTGTACAGAGTCTTGAACATGCGCCGGAATGTCTCCTCGCCCATATCCGCATCCCTCGCGATTTGATCAATCGTCATTTGCACCGCGACTTGCAGCTGAACGAGCAGAGCCACCGCATCGCCTTCGTCGAGTTCGCTCAATGCGCCGGCGACTATGGCTTCGGGCTGTGGAAAATGGGATTCATCATCCTCGCCATACATGGCAGCGACTGCGAGTACATTTCGGTGTTTCTTGGCCCATTCGAGCATCGACTCGGATGCTGCGTCGATCTGTTGGTTCGTATGGGTTGTTTCGTTTTCTGATGCCATCTTCGTTCTCCTTTAGAGTACGCCGTAAAACAATTAGGGCGTATTTGTATGTACATAGCGGTGAATCAAGAGGGTGGCAAGTCGAATCTGTTGGATCCGATGAAATTGTTTGAGAAATATTTAGCGTTATCAGGATCCTTGCAAAAACGCAAAGATCCTCGACAAAACAAGCGATTATCAGGTACGCATGGATCTACGCAATCGCGTAATACGGGCGTACCATAATGACTATGGAACGATCAAAATCAGCAGTCTCAGATTGGAAATCAAAGCTCGATGAACTTCGGGAACTCATTAAGAGCTCGCCATCTAGGCCGAGCGGTGCGCTCGCCAAGTTGAATGAACTTGAAGCATCCGTACAGGAAGAAATCGGAATCATTGAAGATGCTCGCCGTCGCCGCGTCGTTGGCCCCCGCGCCAGAGTCCGTGCCGCTATCTATACGATTGAGGACTCACCGCGAGGTCCAGCCCTCACAGAACGCCGCGACAGCGACGCGAGGCCATTCAAATGTCCCAAGAGCGTCTATGAAGCCGTCACTGCTGTGCTTGCAGAGAACAAGGTGCCTGTGGGATTCCAAGACATCAAAGCCAAAGCCTCAAAGAGACTCCGCCAAGAGCTCCCTGATTACGCCGTCCGCACACCTCTCAGATTCTGGAGCACACTTGGGATTATCGATCACCAGCAAGCTCGGTTTGCACGGGTTGGAACCAAGGTGGAGTATATGAGAAGCACACGACTTGCTTGGAAATCCGCATCCCAAGAGCAGATCCAGGTCGATGCAGGCTAAGCACCACGGGGAGCGAGTTGAATCATCGCGATAGCCCTCTCGGCATCCTCGTCGAACATTGTGTAGTACAGATCAAGAATCTTTGAATCAGAATGCCCCATGAACTCCAAGGCATACTTGTAACTCACATTGTTCCTCGCCATCATGGATGCAAAGAAGTGCCGGAAGGTATGCACTTTGTATTGGTTCGGGTTCTCAAAGCCACATGCCTTGCAAAGTCGCTTGACCTGTTTGAGTAGCATTGTGTCGCTCTGCCTGCCACCATTTGGATGCTTCGTTGACTTTCCCGCCGGGAAGACAAGCTCTGATGTACGGGGCAGCCGATTGAGTTCGTTGGCAAGCATCGGGTGAAGCGGGATCCGGCGTGATTTCTTGTTTTTGGTCAACTCGCCAGACCCACCACGGCGGATATTGACGAATCCATTGGTTCCGATACTGAAATCGAGATCAACCCACTGCAAATCTCTGAGCTCGCCAAATCGACAGCCGGTGTGTGCCAGAAACACGATCTTGGCGCGGAGTGCCGGGTCCGCCAGCTCAATCATCCGTTCTACCTGTTCCGGCGTATAGCACGGCTGTGGTGGAGACTCAGGTTCTTGCATCTTTACGAGCTTGAGTGGATTCTTTACGATCACCTCCGCTCGCTCCGTCGCCCATTTGAATAGTTGCACGATAATCATGCGCCGGTCATGAACTGTTTTGGGGCATATCCACATCCCTCCTGAAAAGACCAGAAGTCTTCCTCCGTGAATCGTGACGCATATTCCACGCCACGAGTCCGGCAGTGTTCAACGAGCAGATTAGTAATGGACTCGTATTTCTTGACTGTCTTTGGAGCACAAGGCTTTCCTCGCTTGAGGGCTACATACCGCTTCGCAATCTCCTCAATGGTGACCTCCTTTGGGGCATGGATCGACTCACCTTTGCAAAGCATCTCATGCAGACGATGGGCAGCCTTGATCGCCGCGACCTTGTTGTTGGCGCCGAGCGGTTTGTACGCACGCTTGTCATGCAAGAACCACTCGGCGTACCAGGGTTTGGCTTTCCGAAGTTTGCCTTGCTTATCTCGCCATTGTCGGTGACCGATATAGATCGTTGGCTGCTGCGTTCCCTCGACGGGTTGTCGATCAAGGAGTTTCATTCGGGGTTGTCCTTCATGACCTCCTGAATGAACTTGTCCCGCCAGAATCGCAGTGGTTACCTCTGCTCACGCATTCGCTGTATTGCCCCTCGCTGACCTGACGCCGGAGTGTCTGCACGGAGCACCTCGCAATTCCGGCGGCTTCCTCAGCCGTCAGAATCATTGGGATATTCGTACCTTCAGTAGTCGCCTTGATATCTCTCATCGAGATTGACGCCAATCCGATCCAACTTCGTCCATCACTCATCATGCAGTCCTTCCCGGATTTCACCGGATACGGCATCGATTCCTGCCATCAATGCCCAATATACAAATAACGGTATACAGAAAGCGAAGATTGTCAATAGAGTCAAGCCTACAGATACCATTTTGTGTATAATGTGGGCATGCCAGTAAATGCCCAAGATCCGTATGAAACCGCACGCCTGCTCAGGGAAGGGCTCGACCGGATTATCGATTCGTCGGATCGGGCCCAATCGGAGCTCGCCAAGCTCCGTCGATTGGCGGCACGGTTGGATCATGAGATTGATCACGAAGTCCGCAACGCGGAGCGCCGTGGGCGTGAACCCAGAAAAAAGCCAAAGAAAGCGGTTGCGGTCGTTGGGTACGCAATCGAGCAGGGGCGATTCGGGATCGCACTTGCTGAGCATCGATCAGGCGGAGCGGCCCCATTCCGATGTCCGAAGGACATCTTTGAGATCGTGGCCAAGGCGATGGACGAAGGCCCGGAGATCCAACGATTCCAAGAGATCTTTGATTTCGTTGAATCGCAGATCGACTTTGAGCTGCCGGACTACCAAGTCCGCGTAGCGATCCGTTTCCTTGCCCACCGTCATATCGTTGACCATTCTCGGGCACGCTTCAGCCGCACCGGCAAGGGCAACATCAGCCGTGCAGCGACCAAGGCATGGAAAGAGCTCGCCAAAGCCACCAAGACCGGCGACACTCCCTGCTGATTCAACTCAATCCACTCACTACGACTGTCCCAACCAATCGAGCGGCGCTATCCAAGATCTCTCAAACTGGGACAGAAATGGGGCAGTAGCCAACATCTTTCTGCAGGCCTGTTCCCAAGTGCCTACAAAATAAGCCCTTGCAAATGCAAGGGCTTATTCAACGGAGAGGGGGGGATTCGAACCCCCGAGAGGATTACTCCTCCACACGAATTCCAATCGTGCGCCTTCAACCGCTCAGCCACCTCTCCAAAGGGGTCGGCTCGACAGGGGGTGCCCGTCGGCCTGGTTGAGCCGGGAGTTTAGTCGTCCAGAACCGACAAACCAAGTCCAGATGCACAAGTCCGCCGGCAGTCTGCCGATCGGCTCGTTAGCAAGCCCCGAGGGCCTCGGCGATCGCCCGGATGCAGGATTCGGGCTCGCTCATCCGCCCCGTGCCCGAGTGTCGGCACGCCTGCCAGCCCTCGCCGGGGCCGACGAGGGTGAACCCGTCGTCTTGAGCCTGGGCCACATTGCGCCCCGTGCTCGGCTGGTTCCACATTGTGTCGTTCATCGCTAGCGCCAGCAGCACCGGGGTGTTCTTACGATTGATCGCACTTAAGATCAACGAGACCACATCGTCTGTTCGCCCTTGGACTATGTTTGCCAGCGTGTTCATCGTGCACGGGGCGACGATGGCCGCGTCGCACCGGTCGGCCAGCGCGATGTGCTGGGGATCGCTCGATTCGATATGGTCCCACGAAGAGGTATAGACCGGGTTGCCCGAGAGCGCCTGAAAAGTGGTGGGGGTGACGAAGTTCGTCGCCGAGGGGGTCATCGCGACGGTGACCTGTGCATCGGCTTGGGCGAGCCGAGACACGATGGTACAAGCTTTGTACGCCGCGATCCCGCCGGTGACAGCGACGAGGATCGACTTGCCTTCGAAGTGGGGGCGCAGAAAAACAGGATCAAGCCAGCGGGCCGCCGAGGATTGGTCGGCGTTCAACGGGTCGCTTGATCGAGCAGCATTTTGATTGTTCGATTGGCTCATAGATGTATTGTATCGACCCGCAGTCAGCAGGGCGATCACACGATCAGACCGCTCAGAGCAGGGCTTCCTCAGCCTGAGGCACCATATCAAGGAACTCAAGCGTGATCTTGTCCTGCATGATCTCTTCGACCACGATCTCAAGATCGGTCCGACCGTCGCGGGCGACCAGCGGGCGGGCGCCCTCGATCAGCTGCTCGAGCCGACGCTGGATCAGCGCACAGAGCTTGAACTTGCCGCCGACCTTTTCGACGATTTCATCACTTTTCAAGGCTTCGATCATCAGCTATCCTTCACTTCATAGCCGCAGTGTGGACGCACAAGCACCGGTCTCGACCGAGCGCTGGGCGTATGGATTGCGGGGGCAAGTGTAGACGCACAGCGGGTTTGAGACCAGCAACAACCTATACTCGGGCCCGTATTTATCACCCCGTTTGCCCATCTGTGCCCAACTCTGCCCATTTGGCCCAGCCAGCCCCCGAATCGAGCCCTGCATGACCACCCCCGATGGATCTTCACCCCGGGCCCCAGAGCCCACCCGATTTTCGCTCGGCGACCAGGTCATGCACCCCGGCAAGCCCGAATGGGGCAAGGGCACCGTGTCTTCGGCCTCGGCATTCAAGCACGAGGGGCGGACCTGCCAGCGATTGACCATCCGCTTCGAGCGGGCAGGGCTCAAGACCGTGTCCACGGCTTTCGCCAAGATCCAAGCGGCTTCGGCGGTCGCCAGCTCGATCAAGCCCAAGATCGAGGAGCACCACGCCCCGCTCCCGATCGCCTCAGCCGACCATCGGGAGATCCTCAAGATCATGACCGCGATCCCCGAAACCGCCCGCGATCCCTTCGCCAGCCCGGCCCAGCGCTTGGAGGCTACTTTGGGCTTGTATCGTTTCTCGGGCACCGGGGCGGGGCTGATCGACTGGGCCGCGGCTCAGTGCGGGCTCGCCGATCCGATGGGAAGGTTCAATCGCCACGAACTGGAGGATTTTTATCGGATGTTCGAAATGAATCTCCGCCAGCACCTTGGCAAGGTCGTGCGCGAAGCCAATACTGTCCCGGCTCCAGAGCTCGTCCGGATCGCCCAATCGGCCCCCCCGGCGGGGCGTCAGGCGTTGCAGAAGCTGCACCGCAGGCGTTGAATCTGGGCAACATCCGGCACAGCCGGACGCGTCCGCTGAAGGATCAGCGACGCTCGAACACTTCATGGATGTCTCGAATGGATTGACTGGGTCCCACGGATGGGGATTTTACCGGGCCTTGGCTGCTGCGCGATCAGTTTCGATCGGCTGGCACCGGGGCTTGGCCCGGGGTGTGCATCTCTCTTTGGCACAGCAGGACGAGCCTGCGACATATCAAAGAGAGCATGCCAAATCTTAAAAAGGGAATCCGCCATGAAAGAAAACGACTTCCAGAACCGCCTTCAGAACCTCCTCGAGCAGATCGAAACACTCCCTGAAACGGATCGCCCCAAGCTCGCCCAGCTCGCCGCCGAGACCCAGTCGCGCCATACCCGCATGAAGAAGACCATCACCGAGCTCCAGGACTCGCTCGATCACCTGCGACTCTCGGTCAAGTACCTTGTGTTCGATCTCGAAGCGACCCGTCGCGAGAACAAGTACCTCCGCAACATGCTCGACAACAACGCAGAAGGCGCGGACTAAACCGCGACTCGGCTCCCCAAAGAGCTCACGAAACACCCCAATAGACGATCCGACGCCGGGTGGGTACTCGGTTGTGAATACGACTCACAAGATTGATCGATCTTGGCCGCCCCGGATGTCCTCCCATCCGTTGCTCAGCCGATCGGTCTCGGATTGCCCGATGACAGGGCCCGGAATTCGGGCCCTGTGTCAATTCAATCGTGCCCTGTTGACGACCGCTGGGTGTCGATAGGCTACGATCATCAACTCAGGATCGGTGCCCGAGAGGCTGAAGGGGCCGGATTGCTAATCCGGTATACAGGGTAAACCTGTATCGAGGGTTCGAATCCCTCTCGATCCGTTTCCAGCAAGCCCTTGCAACCGCAGGGGCTTGTGTCGTTTTGGATCGCATTGGATCGGGTTCAAACAACTCTATCCTTATTCGACATCCAATGGGACCACCCGCTGGCCCATCACATCGATCAGCCCCATATCCGTCAGCTTGAGCGCCGGGATCACGGGCAAGGGCAAAAAACTCAACGGCATAAACGGGTCCTCGATCGGGCACCCGATCTCGCGCACCGCCGCGAGCAGCGCGTCTTGTTGTTCGATGATGGTCATCGCGCTTTGATCTGAGATCAACCCCGCGATGGGCAGCGGCAAGATCGCCAAGACTTCGCCATCACGCACGACACACTGCCCGCCGCCAGCAGCTTCGAGCGCCCGGCCCGCGATCGCCATGTCCTGGTCGTTCGTCCCGACCACCGCCAAGTTGTGCGCATCGTGCCCGACCGTGCTCGCCAGCGCCCCGTGGGCAAAGCCCAGCCCCGTCACGAACCCGAGCCCGATGCCTGATTGCCCTTTGTGCCGGGCGATCACCGCCAGCTTAAGCAGATCACGCGACGGGTCCGCGATGTATTGCTTGTCGGCATCGCCTGTGCCGATGGCCGGCTCCATGTGCACCTCGCCCGTGACGAGCTGATGCGGATCGGCCACGATCACACGGATGAGTTTGGGCGATGGGGCCGCGGCGATTTCGAGCGACGACGCATCGAAGTCCTCGGGCAGATGCACCGAAGCATGGGCGATGCTCGCGTCGGGCGTTGCGGCTCCATCGAGCACGCCGTCGAGCGCAACGCCGTCCTGAGCGATGTGCGTGCCCTGCCAATACACGCTGGTGGGGCGTATATCGTCGAGTGAATCGAACACAATCAAGTCCGCCTGGCGACCGGGCGCGATCGCCCCCAGATCAGGCAATCGATAATGATCCGCAGCATGCAGCGAACCCATCGCAATAGCCGTCACCGGATCGAGCCCCAATCGCACGGCCTTGCGCACCACATGATCAATATGCCCCTCACGGTGCAGATCCCCCGGATGGCGATCATCGGTGCAAAAGCAGAACCGCGAAGCATTGTTGGCGTTGACGACCGGGACGAGCGCTTCGAGATTGCGGGCCGCGCTGCCTTCGCGGAGATAGATCGTCAGCCCCAGCTTGAGCTTCACGATCGCTTCATCGGGCGTCGTGCATTCATGATCCGAGCTGATCCCCGACGCGACATACGCGCACAAAGCGGGTCCTGTCAGCCCTGGGCAGTGCCCGTCGACAATCGCCCGGTCGAGCCCAAGGGCCACCTTGGCCATGATCCCCGGATCACCCAAGAACACCCCCGGGAAGTTCATCATCTCGGCCAGCGCGATCACCCGTGGGTCATCAAAGAGCGGCGCGAGATCATCCGCTTCGAGCGTGGACCCGCTGTGCTCGAAGCTCGACGAGGGCACGCACGACGAAGCCCCGAAACGGATGTTCATCGGGAGATTGGCGCTCGCGTCCATCAGCAGTTTGATCCCCGCGATCCCGTGCACATTGGCGATCTCATGTGGATCGAACACGACCCCGGTCGTCCCGTGCGGGGCGGCCACGCGGACGAACTCCTTGGGCATCATCATCGTCGATTCGACATGCATGTGTGCATCGATCAATCCGGGCGCGAGGTAGCGTCCACCGAGATCGATCGTCTGCTGAGCGTCGAAGGTTTCAGACCCGACCGCTGCGATGCGCCCACCGAATATTGAGACATTGACCGACTCGATGGTCCGAGAGAACACATTGACCACGCGTCCGTTGGTAAAAATGATGTCCGCGGGGGCATCGCCCCGCGCCACGCTCATCAGCTCGGGGCTTGTGCGAGCGATCAGGGTTGGCTTGGTTGGGGGCATGGTCGGTCTCCTGCTCGGCGAGTTGGCATACGAGTGGTGTATCGGTGTTGAGTGTACGCCCGATGGGCAGAAAAACTGAGTACAGGTTTGTGGGCGGCAAATCGTGGGTTCTGGGCAAAAAACAAAGATCCAAAATCGAATTGTGCTCGGTGTCAAGTAGAAAAGTTTGCATTTTCAGAAGTTAATTTGACAAATAGCCGATGAAAGCTAGACTTCGCACACATGAGGAATGCAATGACCAACCTGAAATCGACTAAATCGAAAGCCAAAGGCGCCAAACGCGTCTGGGTTGCGATGTCGGTTGTGGTCACTGCGAGCTAATACAGCTCAAAAAGCCAAAGCCAAAGACGATTGCACCCCTGACGATTCATCAGGGGTGTTTTTTTATACCGTTTCAAACCAGTCCAGACCGAATACACAGAACCAAACCGCCCTCCGGGGCACACCTAACCAAGGAGATTACCAATGTCATCAGCAACCATCATCGCCGCGACCTGCCCAGAGTGTGACGCCAGCGTCGAGTTCGATCGTGCACCCCTCGCCGGCGAGATCGCACACTGCACCGACTGCTCATCAGAGCTCGAAGTCATCAGCGTTGAGCCCATCGAGCTCGAACTCGCACCAGAAGTCGAAGAAGACTGGGGCGAATAAGCCAGAACCGCAGCCGCGATCGTCCGCTGCCTTCTGGGAGCGTCCGATCGCCTGAAACAGGCCATCGGCCACACGCACCAGTAGAGAAGAGCAGAGGATCAGCGCATGCGAATCGCCATGACATACACCAGACTCCGCACCGAAGAGCGGATGCTCCTCGATGCGTTCGAGGGGATCGGTGTCCAAGTCACCCCCATCGAGTTGAAGAACGCCGTTTTCAACCCCATGGACCCGATGGACGGCCCACAAAAGTGGGGGGACTACGACGCGGTGATCGATCGATCGCTGAGTCTGACCAACTCGATGAACTCCGTGCGGATCCTCGAAAGCTTCGGCGTCCGCTGCATCAATCCATTGTCGGCCATCGAAGTCTGCGCCGACAAGCTCGCGACGACCCTCGCACTTGTGCGTGCGGGCGTCCCGACGCCTCAGGTCCGCGTGGCGACCAATGCCATATCCGGGCTCGAAGCCGTCGAGGCCATCGGGTACCCAGCCGTCATCAAGCCAACCGTCGGATCATGGGGTCGGCTCGTCGCGAGAATCAACGACCGCGATGCGGCCGAAGCCATCCTCGAGCACCGCGAAACACTCGGTTCTGCGTCTCAAAATGTGTTCTACATCCAGGAACACATCAACAAGCCAGACCGAGATATTCGCGTGTTCGTGGTTGGTGGAGAAGCCATCGCCGGCATCGTCCGCCACAGCGCCCACTGGGTGACCAACACCGCCCGCGGGGCGACGGCCGAGGGCTTGGAGCTCACCGATGAGCTCCGCGAGATCTCCCTCAATGCGGCCAACACCACCGGTGCCGACATCGTCGCGGTCGATCTGCTCGAATGCCCAGTGCGTGGGCTGCTCGTCAACGAGATGAACCACTCGATGGAGTTCCGCAACTCGATGGAGACCACGGGCGTGAACATCGCCGAGTGCGTCGCCCGCCACGCGGCCCAGATCGCCGAAGAGGCGGTGGTGGCATGAGCGATCAGCAATCCGTCGGCCCGTTCCGGGCTTCGATCATCGGGGGCTCGGGCTATACCGGCGGCGAGCTGCTCCGCCTGCTGACCACGCATCCGAACATGGAAGTCGGTCAGGTGACTTCGCGCAAGCTCAAGGGCCAGCCGATCCATCGCTCGCATCCGAACCTGCGTGGGCACCTGAGCACCACCTACAGCCTGCCCGACGATCTTCAGCCCTGCGATGTGCTCTTCTTGTGCATGCCCCACGGCAAAGCCGCGGGAGAGATCGATCGCTGGCGAGCACTGGCGCCGTTGGTCATCGACCTCTCGGCCGACTTCCGTCTGCGCGACGCCGCCAACTATCAGTTATGGTACGGGGATGAGCATCCAACACCCTCTGCCCTGGCTGATGCCACCTATGGCCTGCCCGAGATCGCCCGCGACAAGCTCGCCGGGGCCAAGCTGATCTCGGGCGTAGGTTGCAACGCCACCGCCATGACGCTGGCGCTCTTGCCGATGGCCCGGGCCGGTCTGATCAAGCGGGCCATCGCGGACATCAAGGTCGGCTCGTCTGAGGCAGGCGCAGATCCGGGCCCGGGCTCGCACCACCCGGTGCGTGCACGCACCGCGCGGACCTACAGCCCCTCTGGGCACCGCCACCTGGCCGAGGTCTTCCAGTCACTCGGCGAGATGGACCTCGACGCCACCGTCACCGCGATCGACATGGTCCGAGGCGTCCTGTGCACCGTCCACATCGAGCCCACCGAACGCATCGAGACCAAGGAACTCTGGAAGCTCTACCGCCAAGCCTACAAGGACGAGCCGTTCGTCCGCGTGGTCGCCGACCGCTCGGGGCCCAACAAGTTCCCCGATCCACGCGTGCTCGTTGGCTCGAACCATGTCGATGTCGGGTTCTCGATCGACCCACGCTCGGGGCGGATTGTGTCGATCAGCGCGATCGATAACTTGGTCAAGGGAGCCGCGGGCTCAGCGATCCAGTCCATGAACCTCGCGCTCGGGCTCCCCGAGACCAGCGGGCTCACCTTCCCGGGATTGCACCCGGCCTAAACCGATTTGTACACAGGAATGCACATGTCACTACCAACTCAAAATGCAGACCACACCATCGTCATCAAGATCGGCGGCGGCGAAGGGATCGACCCCACCGCGCTGACCAACGAGATCGTCGAGCTCACCCAGTCTGGTGTCCGCGTCGTGCTCGTCCATGGCGGCTCGCACGAGACGAACCAGCTCGCCGAGGCCCTCGGGCACCCGACCAAGACCATCGTGAGCCCCAGCGGCAACCAGTCTCGCCGGACCGATCGCCAGACGCTCGACATCTTCAAGATGATCTACTGCGGCAAGGTCAACAAGACCGTCGTCGAAGACCTCCGCAAGGCCGGCGTCGACGCCGTCGGGCTCTCGGGGATCGACGCGGGCATCTGGATCGGCACCCGCAAGTCCGCGATCCGCGCGGTCGAAGACGGACGCACGATTGTGATCCGCGATGATCTCTCGGGCAGGGTCGAGTCCGTCGATGCTGATTTTCTCAACATGATCTTGGCGAGCGGGCGCGTGCCCGTGCTCACCCCGCCGGCGATCACACCAGATGGCATCGCGATCAATGTCGATGCCGATCGCGCCGCCGCCGCGACCGCCAAGGCATTGGGGGCCGACGAGCTGCTCCTGCTCTCGAATGTGCCCGGCTTGCTCCGCGACCACACGGACATGGGCTCGATGATCGATGTCGTGGACGAAGAGCGCATGCCCGAAGCACAAGAAGCCGCCAAGGGGCGCATGAAGAACAAGGTGCTGGCCGCACAAGAAGCGATCTCCGGCGGCGTCGCCCGCGTGACGATCGGCTCGGCCGGCGGCGAGCGTCCCATCGAACACGCCCGCGCGGGCGGGGGCACGCTGTTCATCCAAGGGGTGGCCAAGTGAGCGATTCAGAGATCCAACCAACGAGTCAACCCATTGGGCAAGGGCAAGGGCACGATCAGGCACCCGATTTGTTGTTTGATCTCGTTTCGGCCAAGAGCTTCTCCGGCGAAGAGGGACCCGCCGCAGTCGTGTTTGACCGGTACGCCCGCGCCCTGGGGTTGGATTCGAGCATCGACGAGGTCGGCAACGCGATCGCACACCGCGGGGCCACCTCTGATGATGCACTGGTCCACATCGTGTGCCTCGGGCACATCGACACCGTGCCGGGCGATATCCCGGTGCGCATCGAGGACGGCGTCTTGCACGGGCGCGGATCGGTCGATGCCAAGGGCCCGATCTCGGCGATGCTCATCGCCGGTTCGAGAGCCGAACTCCCAGAGGGCGTCCGCCTGACCATCGCCGGTGCGGTGGGGGAGGAAGCCGCGGGGTCGATCGGTGCGCGGCATCTTGCGCCGCTATGGAAGCCCGACGCCTGCCTGATCGGCGAGCCCAGCGCTTCCAATGGCGTCACACTTGGCTACAAAGGTCGCCTCCTCGCCAGAGCCACCGCCGTCTGTCCAAACACGCACTCGGCCGGCAAGGATCCATCAGCGAGCGATGAGATCATCGCGTGGTGGAGCGGCGTGCTTGCGTTGGTCGAGTCATTCAATCAAGAACCCACCCGCACCTTCGATCAGATCCAGGCCACCATCAGCGACATGACCTCGACCTGCGACGGCATGGAGCAGCGATCGGTGTTCAACGCCGGGTTCCGCCTGCCGCCGGCGATGGACCCGGAGACGCTGATCGAACAGGTCACCGCACTGTGCAACGAGCATGTGACGATCGAGTTCGATGGGGCCGAGCGTGCGCACGCGACGACCCGCAATGATCCGGTCGTCCGGGCGCTCTCGTCGGCTATCCGCACCTGCTCCATGCGCCCGCACCCCAAGCTCAAGACCGGCACTGCGGATCTCAATGTCGTCGCCCCGGTCTGGCAATGCCCGATCGCCGCCTATGGGCCCGGCGATAGCTCGCTCGACCATACCCCCATCGAGCACCTGCCCCTCGACGAGTACCAACGCTCGATCGATGTGCTCACACACGCGATTTCGACGCTCGCAAGCGAGCTGGTAGCCGCAAAGAACGCGACGCACGCTGCATCTTAAGGGCTTGAGTGTGGTACCATAAGTGATATAAGTTCACTTCTGGAGCCCACCTATGCGCCGAACGATCCAAAACATCGCCCTCCTTGCAACCTCCTGTACTTTCGCCCTCGGCGGAGCGTCCGTTGGCGATACCGAGCCCTACACCCGCGTCTCTGAGCTCGATAACGGCGAAGTGGTCCTCGAGATGTGCGAACGCGCGTTCGCGCCCGCCGATGGCGATGGACCCACGATCCACCTCGTCTCGGCGATCCACATCGCGGACCAATCCTTCTACGACCAGATGCAGCGCGTGCTCGAGACCTACGACTCCGTGCTCTTCGAGGGCGTCAAGCCCGCGGGGCTCGATGCGATCGGTCACGAGCTGAGCGATCAAGAGAAGGCCGACGCAACGGCCAAGCGCCTTGAGCTGCTCGTCGAGATCGCCGACGGATTCTACGAGAAGAACGGGCGACTGCCCGAGGACTGGACCGACATGGTCGAGCACTCCGACGCGCGGGTCGCCGGCGTGATCACCTCGATCCGCACCGACGGCTGGGGGTACAACATCGGCACCACCACCTCGACCTCCTACAAACTCAATAAGCTCACCAAGCAGACCTTCGGGTTCACCTCCCTTGGTGCAGACGGGCTTCGCGACGGCGAGGGGCTCAACGCCGACATCGTCCGCAGCACCGAGTCCCGCCTGCCAAGCGATAAAAAACGAAAGGCCGCCGCTGCGGGGATCCAATCGCAGATGGCCGACGCATTGCATGTGTCGTTCCAGCTCGACGAGATGGACATGACCGGCAAGGGCTGGATCAACGCGGACATCGACATTGAGACGCTCCAAGATCAGCTCTCCGAGATGGGCGAGGACAACGCGATGATCCTCAAGCTCCTTGAGGGCAACTCATTCCAGGCCAAGGTCATCGGGTTCGTGCTCAAGTTCATCGAGCGTTCGCCGGCCTTGTCGACGATGATGAAGCTGGCGATGATGGATATGCTCGCCCTCGCCGAGAGCAGCGAGATGATGGCCCAGATGGACGCGATGCAGGATGTGATCCTCCACGGACGCAACGACATCGTGATCGACTACCTCAAGGCAGAGCTCAACGACAACCCGAACGCCAAGAGCATCGCCATCTTCTACGGCGCGGCCCACATGCCGGGCATCGAAGAAACCATCGTCAACGACATGGGCTACACCCCCAGCGGCGACACCTGGGCCCCGGCCATGCGGGTCAATATCGAAGACACCGGCATGAGCGAACGCCAGATCAACATGATGCGCAAGATGATCAAGGACTCGCTCGAGAACCAGCTTTAAGGATTAGCTCTTCGCTCTGAGGGATTCAATCGCCGCCACGCACTCGTCGGCTAGCTCACTGGCGATCATGCCGCCGCTCGCGTGGTGCTGATCGGCCCATCGCTCGCCGGCCATCGCGTGCGCCTGCACCCCGATCGCGCACGCTGTGAACAGGTCAATAGCTTTGTGAGCCGCCGGGTTCGCCCGAGTTTGGGCGACCAGCGATCCAATCACCCCGCTGAGCACATCGCCCGTCCCGCCGACGCCCATGGCCGGGTGCCCGCGTGTGCAGGTCCACATCCGGTGCCCGTCGCTGACGACGGTGCCCTTTCCCTTGAGCACGACAATGCACCCGATCCGCTGGGCGAGGGCGATGCAGGCCTTCGCTCGCTCGTTGTCATCTCCGTCCGGGTTGCCCTTCAGATTGAGTGCATCCAAGAGCCGACGAGCCTCGCCCGGGTGCGGCGTGAGGATCATGGTCGCGCGGACATCAACGGCGAAGTCCGGGATCCGCGACAACGCATTGAGCGCATCAGCATCGACCACCATCGGTGTGTCTTCTTGCGTGATCAGTCGCGCTATGAGCCGATCGATTTCCGGCCCGCTGCCGAACCCAGGGCCGACGATGAGCGCCTGGGTTGTGCGCACAAGCTTGTCGGTGATGGCGGCTGCCTGCGAGGGGATCATCGCCCGCTGCTCATCGACCTCGACCCCGAAACCCGTCGCAAACGGCGCAAGCGTGAGCACGGCTTCGATGATCGGGGCTGGAGCCGCGATCTTCACAAGACCACACCCGGCGCGGATCGCGCCCATCGCGGCCAGGGCCGGAGCCCCGAGCATGACCGCCGGCCATGCGTTTTTAGGCCCATCTTCGGGTCGGTCATCGGGTGTATCTTCAGTTTGCACCCGGGCGCACCCGCCGACGATGCCGACCGAGCCAAAGGTGCCCTTGTGCCCATCGATCGGGCGGGCGGGGAGATTCGGGAGTGAGTCGATGCGTTGTGCGTCCATGGTGGATTGTTGCACGCAAACTGGCGGGGTTCTCGGTGAGCATATCGCCCGCCTGAGCCCCTATGATCCGGGCATGATCGACACGCACGCGCATCTCACCTTTCCTGACTACGCCGGGCGGATTGACCAGGTGCTTGAGCACGCGGCCAGCGCCGGGGTCATGGGGGTGATCACGATCGCCACGACCACCGCCGACTCCCACGACGCTCTCCGCGTCGCCAAGGAGCACGAGCATGTCTGGTGCACCGCCGGGGTGCATCCTCTGTATGCCGACAAGGAGCCGCACGATTGGAACGCGATCCGTGAGATCGCCAAAGATAAAAAATGCGTCGCGTGGGGCGAGCTCGGGCTCGATAACAAGCACAGCCGCCCGGTCCGGGCGATCCAAGACCCTGTATTGGCGACTCAACTCGCGTTTATCGAGTCGTGCAAGGGTGACGGCATCGACCTGCCCATCGTGATCCACTGCCGAGAGGCTTTCGATGATCTGCTCCCGATCCTGCGAGCGAGCACGCTCGACCAGTCGCGTTATGTATTCCATTGCTTCACCGGCAGCCCCGACGAAGCGCGCAAGGTGCTCGACTTCGGGGCGATGATCTCGTTTACCGGCGTGGTGACTTACAAGAACGCCCGCGAGGTCGCCGAGGCCGCCAAGCTCGTCCCGAGCGATCGGATATTGGTGGAGACTGATTCACCGTTCTTGGCGCCCGATCCCAAGCGGGGCACACGCCCGTGCATGCCCGGGTTTGCCCGCTACACCGCCGAGTTCCTTGCCAAGATCCGCAACACTGACTTTGCCGAGTTCCACGAGCAGATCGACACCAACACCGAAGCGTTCTTTGGCATCAGCGTGCCCAAGCCCGCCCCCGAGATCATCGCGAGCCCGTGCACATGCTGAGTACCATCCTTCAAACCACGACGAGCTCATCAGCCCAATCACTGGGCGGCTGGTTCCACGATCTCTCGCCGTTCTTGTTCCGCTTCACGCCCACATTTGGTGTGCGCTACTACGGGCTCTCGTACGCATTGGGCTTTGTCTGCGCATACCTGCTGTTGCGGTTCTTGAGCAATCGAAACGCGACGCTGGTGCCCAAAGACCGGATCGGCGACGCGATGATGTACCTCATCCTGGGCACGCTCATCGGCGGGCGTTTGTTCTATGTCATCGGCTACGAGCCCGCGCTGCTGACCAAGTTCATGAGCAGCGCGCCGTGGTGGGGTGTGCTGGCGATCAACAACGGCGGCATGGCCTCGCACGGGGGCATCCTCGGGTGCATGCTCGCGTGCTGGCGCATCTCGCGTGGGTTCAAAGACCAATCGGGCAAGATCGAAGGTCGCTGCTCGGTACTCCATGTGTTCGATACCGCGGTGCTCCTCGCGCCCCTCGGCCTGTTCTTCGGGCGCGTGGCCAACTTTATCAACGGCGAACTCTTGGGCGCCATTATTGCGAAGCCCGGCGAAAACGCCCCGTGGTGGGCGGTGCGCTATCCGCAGGAGATCACCGCGGGGCTCGAACCTGAGCAACTCGCCCAGACGCCCGAGCAGTTCGATCAGATCATCCAGCTCTCGATGAACCAATTGCTCCCGAGCGAACAGTACTGGGAGCAGGGCTACGCCCGGATGCTCGATCGGATCCAACGCGGGGATGCGGGGCTCAAAGCCCAGCTGGAACCATTGCTCTCGGCCCGCTATCCGACGCAGCTGATGCAGGCGGGGCTCGATGGGTTGCTGGTGCTGGTGGTGGTCTGGATCGTCGCGATGAAGCCACGCAAGCCGGGGCTGGTCGCGGGGGTCTTTGCGATGGTGTACGCGCTCGGGCGCATCCCGATGGACATCGTCCGATTGCCCGATGCGGGCGTGACGCAGTTCGGCCCATTGACACGCGGGCAGACCTACTCCGCGATCACCTTCATCGTCGGCGTCGTGCTAGTTGTGCACGCCCTGCGTTCCTCGGCCCCCAAGCTCGGCGGATGGCTCAGCACACCGATTGATTATGTGGTTTCTTGATCGCTCGACGGCGAGTCATCCCTCGATCGCCCGACCCGAGCGATGCCGACGGTCATCGCGAACCCGAGGACTATCAGCAGCTGCGAGCCGATGATCTGGGTGGCCGCGGGCTTGAAGGCTTCCTGCTTCCAGTCCTTGGCGTTGTCGGGGGCCTGCATGTCGGCGAGGTTTTCTTCGGTGACGACTTCGCCCTTGATCGTATCGCCGACGATGGGCATCACGCCTTCACGGAATGGATACAGCCCGGCAGGGGCCGCGATGATCAGCCCGAGCAGCACCCCGAGCGTGACGCGTTCGTACTTGTGCAGCACCCACTTGAGCACATTGCTCACGATCGCGACGCCGAGGATCACCCCGATCCCCACGGGGATCACCACGCTCATCTGGTCCATGAAGGCGCTGATATCGCCGTCCTTGAGCGCATGGATGGTGTCCTTGATCGCGCCGATGATCGGCTCATAGAGCCCCAGCAACAGCAAGAGAAACGCGCCCGACACACCCGGCAAGATCATCGCGCTGGCCGCGGCTGCGCCGCCGACGACAAAGCCAATCGTGCCCGACATCGCGTACCCGCTGTTGCTGGTTTCTTGGAGCACGACCAACGCGCCCATGGCAAGGATGCCCAGCACAATCCCGATGTACGAATCGCGCTTGATCGGCTTGGCCAGCGACCACAGGATCGGGATCCCCCCGAGCGTGAGCCCGATGAAGATCGAGAACATCACCCAGCGATGGTGCACCAGGGCCCAGTGGATGGTGCTGGCGAGCCCGCCGATGGCGATGATGGCCCCGAGCACGACCATGCCCAGAACGGTGATCGAGCGTCGGCTGAATCGAAAACGAGTGATGTCCGAGACCGCGTCGATGAACAGGGTGTAGATGCCGCAGGCGACGAGCATGGTGCCCCCGGAGATCCCCGGGACGAGGTTGGCCAGCCCCATGAGCACGCCGCCGAGCCCGCAGCGGACCAGCGGGACGCTGGGTGTGGTGGAGGGAGTGCTGCTGCTTTGTGGTTCAGTCATTAATATCGCCGTGTTGAGTTCGTTTTTTTTGGTCAGTATGGGCTCGATTATCCGGTATGATCGACAGGGGAGCCCCCGGGCATCCAAGGAAACCAGTATATCCGTTGGAGATGATGATGAGCCGTTTGATGATTTCTGTGCTTTTGACCGCTTTGCCAGCCGGATTGGCGGCCACTGGATGCCGATCCGTGCAACTCGCTCCTCAGGTTCAGGGGGCGTCGGCATCGTATGCGGGGGATCATGTGTCAGCCCGTCGAGAAACCGCCCGCTCCGAACCCGCCGAATCTTCCACAGTCGATGTCCGCTGGCCGACGCGGTGGGGGGGCGATGATGAGCAGCGCGGGACGATTATTGAGCTTGATCCCGAGGAGCCGCTGCGTCCGATCCATCTCTCGCGCACACATCAGTTCCGCTCGACCCCGATCGAATACAGCGATGCCAACCAGCTCGCGGCGGACATCGGGATTACGCGTGGGTTCAAGTTCAAAGCCGAGGGGCCGGGCTCGTTCTTGTTCATTCCGAATCCCGAGAACACCGCGACCCCGGATATCACGAAGGACTCGGGCAAGCAGAATGCAGCCGATATGCCGGATTTGGCATTCAAGTTCGTCTCGGCGACGCCCATCCCGCCGGCTACGCCCACGCCGGAGGCTGATGTTCACAATGAGCTCCCCAAGAAGTTCAAGGCCAAGATCAAGAACAAGGAGACCGGCGAAGACGAGGTCTTCGAGCTGACCTTGGGTGAGCCGATCGAAGCCCCACACAAAGACAGCAAAGACAGCACCGCCAGCTCGCGGCGCATGGTCAATCCGGACGAGGACTATGTCGAGCTCCAGCGGACTTGGTTTACTTATCGCGATCCGGTGCTCAAGGGAGTCAGCGAAGCCAACGGGACGATCGTGCTGCTGCCGGGGATGTTCGGCACGCCCGATGTGATTATCGATGGGCTCGAGAAGTACTGGTACAAAAATGGATTCGCGGTGCTGCGGATGCGTTCGCATCCGTCGCGATACACCCAGCATCGGCTCTTCAAGGTGAGGCTCGGGCACGAAGCCGACGACGCGAAGATCGCCGCAGAGCTGAGCGATGAGCGCGTCGCCGAGGGTGCGTACGCGACCAAGGCGGCGGTGGACTTTGTCGCGGGCAAACGCCCTGAAATGGATGGCAAGCCCGTCGTGCTCGTGGGCATGTCCGGCGGGGCGATGATGCTGCCCACGGTCTACGCGTATGCGCCCGAGACCTACGCCGGCTCGGTGCTGATCGCCGGCGGGGCGGATTTCATGAAGATCGCGATCGAGTCGAACTATAAGCACTGGATCGACGCGCTGGTCTTTGAGTTCTGGAACGAACAAGCACCCGGGTCGAACACCTTCGGCAATGTCTTTGAGCCTGCGGATGGACAGCTCGAAGCGCTCTCGGATGCGTACCTCCGGGCGTCGAAGCTCGACGCGTACCACACGGCTCAGGAGATGCACGATGTTCCGGTGCTGATCCTGCACGCGAGCACGGACGAAGCCGTGCCCGCCGAGACCGGCGACCTGCTCTATCAGCAGCTCGGACAGCCCGAGCGGTGGACCTATCCCATCGGGCACGAGCTGATCTTCGCGGGGCTACCCACGCAGGCGACCCGGATCAATCGGTGGATCAAAGAGCATGTGCTCGACAATATTGAAGATTAATGCAGAAGACTAATCCGTCCAGCGATAGCGATCGACGAGCTCGCATGAGCCGATGAGCTGGTTGTCGGTTGTGCGCACGATCACGACTTCGCTGGTTTGCAGCGATGCCCCGGGCACGCCCGGGCCTTGGGTCAATAGTGTGACGAGTGCGCCCACCGTGGGCATGTGAGAGATGAGCGCGATGGAATCATGGTCGCGGTGATCTTCAATTAGAGCGCACATTTCGGAGAGCCCTTGGTCGGCGGCCAAACGATCGTCGGTCGTGGTCGGGAGATCGAGCACGGCGTTGATCTCGTCGAGGGTCTGCTGTGTGCGGACATAGGGCGAAGCGAATAGATGGCCGGGCGTGTGCGCACATTCCGCGAGGTAGCTGCCGGCCGATCGGGCTTGTTGGTGCCCGAGCTCGGTGAGCGTGCGATCGCGGTCGCGCCCGGTGGGGGATTGCCCGTGTGCTTGGCCGTGTCGGATGATGGTGATGAGCATGGGTTATGTTCCAGAGATCAGGGTTGCGATCGCGTGCCCGCCCCATGCCGCGAGCAATCCGAGGGCGATGCTGAGAAGCACATACCCGATCGCGATGGCGGTGCGCCCGTTGCTCATCAGGTCGAGGGTTTCCCAGCCGAACGAGGAGAAAGTCGTGAAGCCGCCTAGGAGCCCGACGATCAGGGCGAGGCGGAGGGTCTCGTTGCCTTCTTCCGGGTCGCCGAGCATGCCCCAGAGGAATCCGATCAGGGCGCACCCGATGATGTTGACGCTCATGGTGGCGAGCGGGTACATCGCCAGCCAGTGGGGCGTGGAACCGGTCGCGGATTCAACGGCCGATGAGCTGGCCGATGAACTAGCTGGTGTGAGCTTGGCGACGAGCAGCCCCATCGCGTAGCGCAGCACGGATCCGAGCCCGCCTCCTACAAAAACGACTGCCAGTTTCATCATGGGTTTATGGTATCCGTTCTTCGCAGCCGGTGCCCGGGGCGGCTGGTCCGGTGTTGCTCGCGTGGCGGAAGGCCGTGATCGCGCCCAGGGCGATGAAGACTATCGACGCGACGCTCTTGAGCCCCTCGATCCCGTACTTGGTGTTGTGGTGGATCCAGACCTTGGTTGAATACTCCGACGCGAAGTTGTAGTTGATAATCGCCACCGGGAACGCGACGGCCAGCACCACCAAGATCGTCAGCAGACCCGCCACGATGCCGAGTTTGATCGAGCCATTGCGGGCGGCTTTGCGGGTGGCGAGCCCGATGGCCGCCCCGCTGAGCCAGACGGCTGGGATCAGGCGTGGGTAGACGGTGGGCCAGATTTCGCCGATCGCCCAGACCAGCCCGAGCCAGATCGCGATGCACGCGAGCGTCGCGCCGATGGCTGCGGTGATCGCTGGTCCTACGCGAGGGGGCGTTGGTTCGATGTGTTCGATACTGGCCCGCTCGATCGCGGGGGCATTGAGCCCGTACCGCTCGACCATCTCGGCTTTGATCGCCTGTTCGTTGGGCGAGTCGTCCCCGAGCTCGATGGGTTCTTTGGTCGAGTTGTACGCCCCGAGCTGCGCGAGGTATTTGTGTGTATCAGTCTCGGTCTGCTGGGTCCAGTCGAGCCCGAGCGTGTCGTAGATGGTCCGCAGGGTGCTCAGCCCGTTGGCCCGCAGGTCCTGATAGCGTACCCGCACATACTGGTCCGAGTCGAGCGTCTGGCTCTCACCACGGCACTTGGCCTCGGTGAGGGCGTACTCCTCGACGATCCGGTCGCGGACGATCTGGATATCCGGGGCGTCTTCGAGCAGGTGGGGGCTCAGCGCATCGTGCAGGCGGACATTCGACTCGATCACGGCGTCGGGATCGCGCACAAGGTGTACGAACTTGACGCACCCGCCGAAGAGTTGATTGAGCTCTTGGACGCGGGCGGTGTGGCTCGGGGTTTTGAGCAGGACGACCTTGGCTCGGCTGCGTTTGGGGCGGGTGAGCTTCCAGACGAACATGGCGGTGAGCGATCGCCATCGGCTGAGTTCATCGTCGCTGAGCCCTTCGAGCGTGTGCCAGCGTTTGGAGTCTTCCCACTGGCTCGGCCACACAAACCGCCCGGGGATCGAGCTGCACATCCCCCAGGTGCACAGCGCGAAGTCGTCCTCGGCCGGCCAGTCGGGCCCGAAGCCGACGGCGTCCTGCGGGCGCGTCGGGTTCAAAAACGGCACCAGCACAAATCGGAGCACCGACCATCCGAACACAAATCCCTGCCCGGCCAAGCACTGCGACCAGCGCGGCGTGACAAACCGGCGATCGCAGCTCATCAGGTTGTGCAGGTGGGTCGTGCCCGATCGGTAGTAGCCCAAGATCACCACCGTGCCCGGCTCGTGGTTGATCTGTGGATCGCGCCCAAACAGCCGCGTGCGGATGACGCTGAGGATCAGGCGTTCGTGGACTGTCGAGATTGTGCCCACGAAGCTGGTGATGAGGATGCCGCCCATGCGGGCCCAGTATCGTGGCGAAACCCCGCCGTTGCGCCGCAGGAGCCGAACCCAGACATCGAGGGGCGCCAGCGCCAGCACATGCGCCACCGGGCGGGCGAGCCGCGGGGGGTGTTGCGGCTTTGAGACGGGATGGGTAGGCTCGGTCTTCATTGGGGTGCTTCTTAGGGTATGCGAATCGGGCGCACAATGGGTGCGATCGCTGCTGCTCGCATGAGTCATCCGATTTTTTATTCTTCCCAAGTTGAAACCCCACTGGTGATTGTCCTGCTCGCACCCGCCCGCATACCCTTGCCCAATGACACACCAACTCCTTACCAAGCTCAATCTCGTCAATCACCCCCGTATTGTCACCGATTTCACCGGCGACGAGACCCCTGAGAAGGACGGCATCGTTCTCTCGTACAACCCCGCGACGGGCAAGCCCATCGCCGGCGTTCGGCTCGACTCGCAGGAGGACTACGAAGCGGTGACCGCCAAAGCCGCGGCTGCGTTCAAAGAGTTCCGCAAGATCCCCGCGCCCAAGCGTGGCGAGCTCGTCCGCCGGATCGGCAATGCGTATCGCGAAGTGCTCGAAGAGCTCGGCTCTTTGGTCTCGCTTGAGATGGGCAAGATCAAGGCCGAGGGTATTGGCGAGGTGCAGGAGACCGTGGACATCGCGGACTTCGCCGTCGGGCAGTCCCGCCAGCAGTGCGGCATCACCATGCCGTCGGAGCGTCCTGAGCACGCGATGAAAGAACAGTGGCTCCCGCTGGGTCCCGTCGGGATCATCACGGCGTTCAACTTCCCCAATGCGGTCTGGGGCTGGAATGCGATGCTCGCGGCCATCGCCGGCGACACCTGCGTGTGGAAGCCCTCATTGATCGCGCCGCTGACCGCGATCGCGACCAACGATATCGCCCAGCGCGTCGCCACCGAGATGGGCTACGGCGATCTCTTCCAGCTCGTGATCGGCACCGATGCGATCGTGGGCGAATCGATGATCCGCGATCGTCGCTACCCGCTGATCTCAGCAACCGGATCGTGCAACATGGGTCGCCATGTGGGCTCGGTCGTCGCTGGCCGATTGGGCCGATCATTGCTCGAGCTCGGCGGCAACAACGCGGTGATTATCGAAGCCGATGCCAATTTGGATCTCGCGCTCAAGTCCACGGTCTTTGGATCCGTCGGCACGGCTGGGCAGCGGTGCACCTCGACGCGCCGTTTGATTATCCATGAGTCGATCGCCGACGATTTCTGCGACAAGCTGGTCAAGGCGTACGAGACCGTTCGCATCGGCGACCCGCTCGATTCGGGGACCCTGATGGGCCCGTTGATCAACGAGCAGTCTGTGCAGGGCTACGAGCACGCCGTTAAGACCGCGTGCGAGCAGGGCGGGACGCTGCTGACCGGCGGGGCACGCGTGACGGATCTGGAGGGCGAGCTGGCCACGGGGCACTTCGTCAAGCCTACAATTATCCGGGCGCCAAAGGGCAATGACCTGCCGATGGCGCTCGAGGAAACCTTTGCACCGATCCTTTATGTCTTCACCTACAAGACCCTCCAAGAAGCGATCGACATGCAGAACAGCGTGGATCAGGGGCTCAGCTCCGCGATCTTCGCGGGTTCGTCGAACGCGGCTCAGCGGTTCCTCGATCCATCGGGTGCGGGCTCGGACTGCGGGCTCGCGTATGTAAACCTAGGCACCTCGGGGGCGGAAATCGGCGGGGCGTTCGGGGGCGAGAAGGACACCGGGGGCGGGCGAGAGTCCGGCTCCGACGCATGGAAGGCGTACATGCGACGCCAGACATGCACCATCGGATTTGGAGAGACGCTTGAACTGGCACAAGGGATCCGATTTGAGTGAACAACAGAGCCAACAAGAACTCGTCGACGCGCTGGCGCTGGCGGCGGTCGCGTCGGTTGAATCGGGCATGAAGGTTGGGCTCGGCTCAGGTCGAACAGCGGCGCGGGGGATCGAGTTCCTCGCTAAGCGTGTGATCGACGAGGGGCTCGATGTCGAGTGCGTCGCGGCGTCTGAGCGTGCCGAGGATCTGGCCCGCTCGCTTGGCTTGCGGATTGTTGACTTTGCGATGCTCGAAGAGCTCGATGTACTGATCGATGGCGCGGACGCCGTGGACCGGAAGATGCAGGTTATGAAGGGGTCTCGCGGCGCGATGACCCGCGAGCGGATCCTGTGCTGGGCATCCAAGAAGACGATCTTCATGATCCACGAGGACAAAGTCGCCGCCGATCAGATCGGTACAGACACGCCGCTGCCGATCGCGGTGATGGCGTTCGGGCTCGTCTCGACACGCAAGGCCCTGCGCCACATCGGCATCAACGGCGTGATCCGCCAGGGGATGGACGGGCAGCTCTTCATCACCGACAACGGCAACCTGGTCCTCGACGCGACGCTCAACGGCTCAGAGAACCTCGCCCAGCTGGCGACCGAGCTCAATGACATCCCCGGGGTGATCGATCACGGGTTGTTTATCGACGAAGCCGACACGGTGCTCATCGAGCATGAGTCCGGCGAGATCGAAGAGCTCCATCGCTCAAGTCTGTGAGCAGATGCGGGTTGCTCGGATGAATCATTCAAAGCCGCTGAGCCGTTTGGCTCGTTCGTCATCGATGGTCTTCACGCTTGTCAGATGATTGATGAGCGCGAAGTTATTGGCGATGGAGAGTCCGATGACCACGATCGCCAGGGCCCGGACAGGCCAGAGGTATTTGTCTTTGATGAAAAAGACAAAGCCGCAGAAGAGGGCAATGGCGGGGGCGAGGTGGATAGAGTAGAGGAACGACTCTTCGCCATAGACTATATGGAGCAGGGTGTGGGCCGCGATGTAGAGCAGGACCGCTCTCAGGCAGACCATCGGCACGGGGCCCCGAGCCCGGATGGATGTTCGTCCGACGATCACCACCGCGATTGATACGCTGATCAACAACCACCAGGCTATTGCAGATCCGGCTGTCAGGGTGCTCATCGCCCCGAGCGGGACCTGCTGAACACTCCACAGTGAAAACTCTGGCTCGAGCTCAGGGGTGGGGGCGGCCAGGGTATATACCAGCATGGATCGGGTGGTGTTCTTGATACGCTCGGGGTTGGCGGCGTACACATAGACGGAATCACTCGCAAGGTTGCTGATTCGGACAGAGGGTGGTTGGGGAAAAAGAGCCCGGCTCGCCAAAAAGCCCGCGAAGTAAATGGCTATGGAGAGGGGCAGGACCACGAGGCACTTGCGCCAAGATCCCAGCCCGAGCGCTTGGGCTCCGAGGGCGGTGGCATTCGAGAGTGTCATGCCCATCGCAAAGGCGCCAGCCAAAGCACCCAGGATGTTGAGTCGATACTTCTTCGCCCACCCGATCCCGATCAGGAAGCACAACACAATACCAAGTGAGCCTGACGGATAGGTTTCAGGGACTGTAAACCAGAGCATAGATGCGGACATACTCAGCCCGAGGGCGGGGATCAGCAGGGCATCTGGTCGGCGTGCGCCTAGGGAACGCCCGGCTATCCACAGGCCGACCGACCAGAGCCCGGCGGTGATGGCATTGGCGATCCAGATTGCACGGAGCGTATGGAACCCGAAGAACTCGATCAAACTGATGATGGGGATCCAGAAGAGCGAGAACCAGCCGTGAACATTGGTGCGATAGTGGCTCGCATCAAAGATCGCCATGTCGTCGTACGCACGCCATGTATCGGATTGGAAATATTGCCCGGCTAGACCGATGCGGACGAGTTGCAGCCCCGAGCTTTCGCAGAGCCAGAGGACCCAGAGGAAGCCGAGCAGAAAAGCAAGGCATGCGAATACACAGTCCAATCGGTGGACGCTCTTTATCAATGATAGGGATTCCTGTTTCGTAGTCATAAGAAGAACGGTTTTTGTGCTCTATACTTAATGAATGAACTCTGGTTGCTGTGTGTACAGGATATGCACCGTAGGTTGTCGGTGCGGGTGCTGATTTGATGTACAGGGTACACGGAGAAACTTCAGGTAGAGCGACTCACCTTGGAAGTCGGTGTTATAAATACAAAAAATAGTGTTTGTCAGTGTGGGTCGGCCGTGGACAACCTCGATCGCATCAATGGTGCGTCTGATAAGAATCAACGAGCACATCTTGGGCCCCTCAATATCTCATGCTGGCTTCTTGCTACAGTTCCCCATGGATACCAGCCAAGCCCAGCCAGCATCAATAGGTCCGACCCATACCAACGCCCTCGCGGGTGAGACCTCGCCGTACTTGCTCCAGCATGCGCACAACCCGGTGGACTGGTTCCCGTGGGGGGATGAGGCGTTTGCCGAGGCGCGTCGGCGGGATGTGCCGGTGTTTTTGTCGATCGGGTACTCCACCTGTTATTGGTGTCATGTGATGGAGCGGGAATCGTTCGAGCATGAAACGGTCGCCAAGGTGATGAACGAGCGGTTCGTGTGCATCAAGGTGGATCGCGAAGAGCGTCCGGATATTGATGAGATCTATATGGCCGCGACGACGATCTTTTCGGGTTCGGGCGGTTGGCCGATGTCGGTGTTCTTGGAGCCGGAGAGCCGAAAGCCGTTTTATGCGGGGACTTACTTCCCGCCCGAGCCGGCGCACGGGCGACCGTCGTTCACGCAGCTGCTTGAGGGGCTCTCGCAGGCGTGGAAGGAACAGAATCAACAAGTCATCGAGCAGGCGGAGTCGATCGCTACTGCGGTCATCGAGCAGGTCGCATCGAGCGATTCCGAGCCGATCGCTCTGGGCGAGGGGCAGCTCTCGGCGGCGACCTCGGCCTTGCTCCAGCGATTCGATCCGACCAACGGGGGCTTCAGCGGCGCGCCCAAGTTCCCCCAGCCCGTGTTCCTCGAGTATCTGCTCGCGTTCCGCGCGCACACCGATGAGGGCACGCGCATCGCGATCGACAAGGCGGTCAAGAAAACGCTCGATGCGATGGCGATGGGGGGGCTCAACGATCAGATAGGGGGCGGGTTCCATCGGTATTCGGTGGATTCGTTCTGGACGGTGCCGCACTTTGAGAAGATGCTCTATGACAACGCCCAGCTCGCGGGCGTGTACACACGGGCCGCGGCGGTGTACGGCGATGCGTACTACGAGCGGATCGCCCGCAAGACGCTCGACTACGCGCTGAGCGAGATGACTGAGCAGTCACAGCCCGGATCTGCAGGGTTCTATAGCGCGCAAGACGCAGAGGTCGATGGGCGCGAGGGGCTCAACTATCTGTGGACGCCCGAACAGATCAACGAAGTCCTCGGCGAAGGCACGCCCGAAGCCAAGCTCGCACTCGATCTCTACGGGCTCGATAGCGGGCCCAACTTCCAAGACCCGCACCATCCCAATGAGCCCAAGCGCAGCGTGCTGCGTCTTGAGGCCCGGCTCGATGAGCTGGCTGATCGTTCGCCGATGAGCGATGCGGAGTTTGTGGCATCGGTCGATGGGATCAATGCCAAGCTCATGGAGGCACGCACCAAACGCAAGCAGCCGGGGCTCGATGACAAGGTGATTGTTTCGTGGAACGGGCTGTTGATTGCTGCATTGGTCGAGGCAGGCGAGGCATTCAATGAGCCCAGGTATGTGCAGGCCGCCGAGCGAGCAGCGGGCTTTATCCTCTCCAATATGAAGCCAGATCAGCTGGTGCGGGCCTACCGGGCCAATATCGCCAAGGTTCCGGGCTTGCTGGAAGACTACGCGATGCTGTTGTCGGGGTTGATCAAACTCCATCGCTCGTCAATGGTCGATGGGGTTCCGTCGATCGAGACGATCATCGAACTCGCCGACGAGGCCCACGGGCTCTTCGCCGGTGTCGGCGGGGCGTACTTCGACACGCGGGCGCAGCAGGCCGACCTGTTTGTGCGCACCAAGTCGGTCCACGACGGGGCGATCCCGTCGGCGTCGGGCGTGATGCTCCATAACCTGATCGATATCGCGGAACTGGTGGCTGGCGACGAAGCCCAAGCGACCAAGTTCCGCACGCGGGCGGCCGGGCTGCTTGAATCAATCTCTGGGGCGCTCGCCGGGTTCCCGATGTCGGCGATCAACTCGGCCCGGGCGCTGATCAAGATGCTCGAGCAAGAGCCGGTCTACGCCCCGATCTATCTGTTCGGTGATCCAACAGCAAAACAAACCAAGCCCAAGTCCAAGGCAGAGTCGCCGGTGCAGGTGTTGGTCTCGACGGCTTCGATCGAAGTGGGCGACGATCAGCCGTCATCGTTCAAGATCGCCCTAGAGATCAAGGACGGCTACCACATCGTCGCGGCGGACCCGGGCGAGTCTCAAGCCGCCAAGGGGCTCCACCCGCTACGCGTGGGGCTCACGCGCGGGCAGGGCGTGGCGGTGTATGCGGATTACCCGCAGGGCGAATCGTACGGGCTTGAATCAGTCGGGGAGTTCAACATCAACACCGGGCGCATCGAGTTCGAGGTTGCCATCGAGAAAGCCCCCGGCGTTGGTCCGACCCCGGGCACGCCGATGCTGGGCATCTCGTTCCAGGCCTGCACCGACAGCGCGTGCCAGGCACCGGCGGCTGTGGAGCTGGACATTGAGATCGTGATCAACTGACGGTTTGTCGGCTTACTTGTCGGCTTGTGCGTCGGGCTATTCGTTTGATGCGATGCCGTAGGCGGTGCAGACGGCGAGGAGCAGGAAGACTCCGTTGATGACCGATTTAAAGCTATCGATAAACACCATGCTGACGGCTTGTTTCGTGATGGTGTCCGCCGAGCCCGCCGATGCGTTCTGCACACGGACGATCTCGGCCCGTTGATCGTACCGCTCGTCCTCGCTCATCGCGTCCCACTTGTCCGTGGTCTCTTGCTGGATGGAATCCGGGTAGCCCTCGGGCCAGTAGGCGTAAGTCAGCGGGAGGTTGGGATCGGGCCAGTTGATCGCGGCATCACGCTCGATCCGTTCCTCGCAGATCTCGTCGGCGATGTTGCCAAAGGCCCATTCCTCATCAACATCACTGAGTGAGACATCGTACTCGGAGAGTGAATCAGCGATGGCCCTGCGGTAGTCGCGTTGCTCGGAGCTGTCCATGGCGTCCCAGCGGTCCACGGTCTCGTCGCGGATATCAAGCGGGTAGTCCTCGGGCCAGTAGGCGGCTTCGATATAGACGGTGTCATCGCCCCAGTCGATGGTTTCGCCGTTCTCGATTTTCTCGTCACAGAGTTCGGTGGCGATGGTGTCGAGCACCCAGTCAACATCGACATCGGCGACGGTCATCTCCTCGAACGCGCCGTTCTCATCGACCCATTTGTGCACGGCGAAGTAGGCCGCGGCGTACTTGCCGCCCGCGATCGAACCGATCGCCACGATCGCGGCCATCACCCCGATGACCGTGCCCCCACCGGCCTTCTGTGAATCATTGCTCAAGGTCGCGCCGAGCCCGACGAGCCCGCCAACGCCCCAGGCGATGTAGCCGATCTCGTAATCAAAGAAGAACGCGACCGCGGCCCAGATCGCGGCCCCGATCAAACCGCCAATGAGTGCCCCGATCAGCGGGAGCATCGGGCTCGCGGCCAGACCGCCCATCTTGGCGGCTCCGCCGAGCACCGCCGAGCCTGCGCCCGGGGTGGCCATTTCTTTGCTCTTGGTCGAGATCGATCGCCCGGTCTGGGCGTTGTAGCCGCACGACATGCAGACGACGGCTCCCTCGGCGACGCGCTGCCCGCAGCCCGGGCAGGCGTTGGCGCCGTGCCCGATCGTGGCTGGTTCTTCCATGCCGATATCACCGAGCAGGTCGTCCATGCCGTCATCATCCAGGCCCAGCGCGTCTTCGTACTGGGGTTCTTCGACGGCTTGTGATTGATTCTTGCGTGCTTCGACGCAGGCGCTGTGGGCGTATTGCCCTTGGGCGTTCTTGATCCGTGGTTTTCCTACACAGCTCTCGCCACAGAGTACGCATAACTTCTCGCCGTCGGCCATGTCCATTCCCCACTTGCAAATGTCAAAGATCAAAGGTACAAAAAAGCACCGCTCAGCGATGCTCTTGGTATTCTACGGATTTGTTAGGTGCTTGCAACCGTTTTGATGGAGACTTATAAAGTTTTATCGATTTTTATGAACCATCATATGCTCGGGTCATTTCTCGGATTATTTTTCGTCATCGGCGATGGACTTGCGCATGCTGGTGTCGGCGTTGATGTTCTTCATGCGGTAGTGATCCATAATGCCCAGGTTGCCGCTGCGGAATGAATCAGAGATCGCCTTGGGCACATCGGCCTCGGCGAGCACAACCAACGCGCGGTTCTTCTGTTCCTCGGCTTTGAACTCTTGTTCCTGGGCCACGGCCATCGCGCGGCGCTTCTCGGCGTGGGCCTGGGCGACCTTGGTGTCGGCCTGGGCCTGGTCTTCCATCAGCTTGGCGCCGATGTTGATCCCGACATCGATGTCGGCGATATCGATCGAGAGGATCTCGTAGGCGGTGCCCGCGTCGAGCCCTCGGGAGAGCACGGCTTTGGAGATCTTGTCCGGGTTTTCGAGCACGGTCTTGTGGGTGTCGGCCGAGCCGATGCTCGAGACGATGCCCTCGCCCACACGGGCGACGATGGTTTCTTCGGTCGCACCACCCACCAGGCGGGCCAGATTGGTCCGCACGGTCACGCGGGCGCGAGATTTGAGCTGGATGCCGTCCTTGGCGACGGCGTCGATGGTCTGGCGTCCGAGCCCGGGGTTGGGGCAATCAATGACCTTGGGGTTCACGGAAGTGTTGACCGCGTCGAGGATGTCACGCCCGGCCAGGTCGATCGCGGTGCCGATGCCCCATTGGAGCTCGATGTTCGCGTTGCTCGCGGCGATGAGCGCCGACACCACATTGGTCACATTCCCGCCCGCGAGGTAGTGGTTCTCGAGCTGGTCGGTATCAACGGTGATGATCCCGGCTTTGACCAGGCGGATCTTGTTGTTGACGATGACCGCGGGGTTCACCTTGCGGAAACGCATCGCGATGATCGAGAGCAGGCTCACGCCGGCCTTGGACATGACGGCCTGGAACCAGAGGTTGAAGAAGGTCAGCATGACCACGAAGAAGATCAGCAGGACGATGACACCGATGCCGATGAATACATATACGAGATTGCCCATGGTTTTCTCCTTCAGGCCTTGCGGCGCATCTTTGCTCCGCAGGATCGAATGCTTGTTCTACGAGAGTATATACAATCGGTGGCTGTTATGCTTCGCGTGGCTGAACCTGAATCGAAATGCCCTCGACTTTCGTGACCCGCACGGGGGTGCCGCGATCGATAATCCCGCCCTGTGCGATCGCGTCGTGGCGTTTGCCATCAATCTCGATGATCCCGCCCGGGCGCATGTCGGTGATCGCGGTGCCATGGGCGTCAATGAGCTTGGATCGCTCGCTCTGCTGGGCTTTGCGGGCTTCGTATTGATCCTGGGCGATTTCTTCGCCCGATCGCCCCATCATGCTCCTGCCGATCGGCGTGCTCGGGAGCATCTTGATCGAGAACACAAAGACCATGGGCCCGAGGATCGCCGTGGCAAGGAGCCCGATCGCGCCCCAGATCGGTTCATAGCGGAACAAGAACACGATCCCGGCGATCGCGCTGATGAGCGCGCCGATCCCGATCACCCCGCCCGAGGGGACGAAGGCTTCGAGCACGACGAGCAGCACGCTGAGCCCGAGCAGGCCCAGCCCGATGAGCAGGAGGGTATCCATCAGGCGGTGTCCTCGTTGGATGAGTTCTGGTCAGCTTCTGGCTCGGAATCAATCGCTTCGATGGCTTCAACCTCGATCCGCATCTTGGTCGCGGCGATCACCCGCACGCGGGTGCCCGGGTCGATCATGCCGATGGTTGCGTAGACATCGATGATCTCGCCGTCGAAGTTCGCTTTGCCGATCGGGTAGAGCGGCGTGGTCGTCACGCCCTCGTGCCCGACCTTGACGCTGCCGTCGTCGGGGATAATCGCGTGGAGCATGGACTTCTGAGGTTCGCCCCCAACGCCCGAAGCCCCCGAGAGAATCAGACGATCGAAGAACGGCAGGTTCTGAGCGTTGCGGAAGATCAGCCACCACCCGACGCCCGCCGTCACGAGGGCGAGCAGCACAGTCACCGAGCCGGTGAAGAGGTCTTTTTGCATCTGCGGGTTCGACAGCGAGCCGCCGGCGTTGACGAAGGTGCCGATCAAGCCGCCGAAGAGTGCGACGATCCCGATGACCCCGAAAACGCCGAACCCCGGGATGACGAACGCTTCGAGGGCCAGGCAGATGATCCCGATGACGATGGCGATGAGTTCCCACCACCCGCTGAGCCCGATCATGGCGCTGGGCCCGAGGAGCAGGCCCAGAGCGGTGAGTGCGATGATGCCGGCGATCCCGGTGCCGGCCATGACCATCTCGACGACGAGCGCGATCAAGAACACGGCGATAAAGAAGAACTTGACCGAAGGGTTGGTCAGGAAGCGGACCAGTTTTTCGGTGACGCTCTCGTTCACGCGGACCATCTCGGCAGCACCAAAGAACGCCTTGAGCTCTTCATCGGTCTGGATGGTGCCCGTGGAGAACCCGAAGTACTTGAGCTGGTCCTCGCGCATGACGATGGCGGATGACCCGTCGGTGATGTAGCCCACGAGCCGATACTTTCCGCGATCGCTGGCGCTAAAGACCACACGATTGGACGGGTATTCCAGCCCGACCGCTTCGCTTTGATCCTGAAAGGCTCGCTCGACATCTTCGAGCGTGGGGCTTGCGGGCTGGTAGTCGGTCGGCTGAGGCTCACGCGGCTCGACGGGGGCTGCCTCGATGGGTGTATCGAGGGGGGCTTCGGCGGGTATATCGCCAAGAGTATCGCCGGTTTCGTCAGCCGCGGGTTCGGTTGGTTCGTCGATCTCTTGAACTTGATCTGATTCGGATTTGTCTTGATCGGTCTCGGCTTCATCCTGTTGGGCGCTGTCCCGGTTTGCGTTCCGGATTTTCTTGTAGGTCTTCACCCCGCCGGTGACGGCGGCGAGGATGGGCTTGCCTCGGATGACCTCGCCATCGAAGAGCAGGCGGTATTCTTCTTCGTTGATCGCGATCCGCTCGCCGGTATTCGGATCCTCGACGAGCCAGAGCTCGATGCCATCAACGACAATGGCTTGGACGAGGTACTCGTCGAACCCGCTCTTACGGGCCGAGTCGGTGACATCGGCCATCAGCGGGGGCAGGAACTTGGTCCGCTCGGTTGGGCTCAGGGCCTTGACGCCGTCGAGGGTGTATTGGATCACGAACGCGTCGCCCATCGATGCGGGCGAGCTCGTCACGATCTCGTTGCACGCCAGGGCGATGATCGCGCCGCCCGAGTACGCGTCTGGGTGGATCCACGCGACGGTGTTCTTGATCGAGGACTGCTTGATCGTGTTAGAGATTTCCAGCACCGCGCCCAGCTCGCCGCCGGGCGAGTTCACCTCGAGGACGATCGCGTCCATGCCAGCGTTCTCGGCGGCTTTGATTCTTCGACGGATCGACATCGCCATCGTCCGATCGATCACGCCGAAAGCCGTAATGACGGCGATCCGGTTGGCTTGGCGAGCGGTGGGGATCGTCGTTACCGGGGTGATGACGATGGGCTGGTCGGCTGGTTTGAGATCGCTGTCAGTCCCGGCTTGGGCCCCGGACTGGGCCGCCATGGAGGCGGACGAGAGCATCAGCCCATAAAGGAAGAGCATCCCGAACACGAATCGTGTGACCATGGGGCGTCGAGAGGATCTTGAGCGAGCGGCGAACTGTGGTAATTGGTGTTGCACACCAGATTGTACGGGATAAAGGGCTCCGAGATTCAGCCCAGACGCACTTGATTTGACAAGATGCCGATCCCCGCGATCTCGATCTCGGCCACATCCCCGTCCGTGAGCCACACCGGTGGCGTCCGCGCCATGCCTACGCCCGCGGGCGTGCCGGTCAAGATCACCGTCCCGCCAGCCAATGTTGTACCCTTGCTGAGTTCTTCGATCAGCACATCGACCGGGAACATCATCTGGCTGGTCGATGCGTCCTGCATGACCTGGCCGTTGACTCGGCAGATGACGCGCAGGTCGTTGACATCATGCCCGTTCTTGGCCAGCTCAGCAGGGGTGACGACTGATGGTCCCAGCGGGCAGAAGGTATCGAAGCCCTTGCCCCTGCAGAACTGCCCGCCCGAGCCCTTCTTCTGCCACCAGCGGGCCGAGACATCGTTGGCGCAGGTGAACCCGAGCACTTTGCTCATCGCGTCCTCGCGCGGCACATCTTTGCAGTCTTCGGCGATGATCACCGCGAGCTCAGCTTCAAAATCGGTCTGGTTGCCCCCGAAGCGTTCATCTTGGGCGATGGGGGGGATGACGATGTCGTCGCCATTGGTGCAGATGCTGGCGATGTTCTTACTAAAGACCATCGGGTGGTCGGGCGCATCGAGCCCCTGCTCGTGGGCGTGGGCGGCGTAGTTGCGCCCGATCGCCAGGATCTGGCGGATCTCCAGCGGGCCGGTGGGGGTCTCGATGTGTGTAGAAGATTGGGCGGTGTGGATGTTCATATAAAAAGGATCATACCCGCGTGCAGCGGGCATGATCCTGTGTTTCAATCAATCAGCTTTCGCTGTTGAGCAATCTGCTCGCCGGATTATGGGCAGCCAGCGCCGAAGGCGTCGAGGAAGTCAGAGACATCGAAGAAGTCGTACAGACCATCGCCGGTGAAGTCCGCGGCTGGTTCCTGAGCAGCGAATGCATCCAGGAAGTCCGAGACATCGAAGAAGTCGAGCTGGCCATCGCCGGTGAGGTCCGCAAGGCATGCTGGGGTATCGAGCAGGGCGACCACGCCATTGGAGGTGCCCGCGACGGAGTTTTCGAAGGTGCCGCCGAAGATCAATGAACTGCCCTCGCCGGTGTCGTAAGCGATCGCATCGTACACATTGTCGTCAACCTCTGAGCCGGCGGAAACCCATTGGGTCCCGTCCCACTTGGCGATCTGTCCGACATTGACGCCGTTGGAGCTGTCAAAGTTGCCCATGGCGTAGAGGGTGTCGTTCCAGACGGTGAGGTGGCGGACGGCGGAGTTGAATCCTCCGCCGACATCTGACCAGGTCTTGCCGTCCCACTTGGCGATGTTGTTCACGGATTGTGAGCCGTTGATGATGTTGAACGAGCCCGCAACATAGAGTGCCATCCCGTTGCCATCATCAAAGGTGGCCATACGGAAGCCCTGGGCAAATCCTGCGTTGCGCTGGATCCCATCGCCGAGCGCAGTCCAGCTGGTGCCGTCCCAGCTGGCGATGTTGTTGGCGTCGACGCCGTCGACCGAGAGGAATCGTCCACAGGCGAAGAGCTGGTTGGATCCCATGTCATCGGTGGAGAGGACATCGAGAACGATCAGGGGGACCGCCCCGCCGATTGGGGTGCCCATGGCGGTGTAGGTCGATCCGTCCCACTTACTGATGTGTTGGATGGTGCCATCGCCCGCGACATTGGCGTAGTTGCCCGCGACGATCAGGGCTTCGCCCGAGCCATCGTCGTGGGTGGTCAGGTCCCAGACCGAGTTAAGGAAGCTGCTCATCTGAGCGCCCATCGAGTGCCACTCGGTGCCGTCCCAGCGGGCGAGCTTGTTGGTGTCGGCCACGCCGCCGGCGCTATCGAAGTAGCCCCCGAGGATGAGATCGCCGTTATACTCGGCCATGGTGTTTGAGTACCCGCCGGTGAGTCCTGGCCCAACACCAGTCCACGCCGAGCCGTCCCAGCGAGCGAGGTGAGAGCCTGAGCCGGTGCCCGGAGCGGAGAAGCTGCCCGTCGCGTAGAGGGATTCGCCCGTGCCATCGTCATAGGCGAGGAACTTGGAGACATACGAGCCCGAGAGCCCCGGATCACCGAGTGTGTTGGAGTAGTCTTGTGCGCTCGCCAGCGAGCAGGAGCCCGCGAGGGCGACGATCATCATGGGTGCGATTTTCTTCATGTGCATGTTGAATAATTCCTTTCTAGGAAATGAGGTTTGGTTGCGCCCAGATTAGCACAAAACCACCGAAAATTGGGGGGTTTTATCACACCATACACAGAATTGTGTGATTTCCGGAATTATGCCTATGCGAGTTCGTAAGCGATTGAACGCCAGGTGTTTATGGGCAGTGCTGGGCGAAGAGGTCGAGAAACTTCGACACATCAAAGAAATCAAACTGCCCATCGTCGGTGAAATCTGCACGTGAATCGTGCTCGGCGAAGGCGTCTATAAAGGCGGAGATATCAAAGAAATCAAGCAGCCGATCGTTGGTCATATCCGCTGGGCACGAGCCGTCGAAGATATAGCCCGCGCCCGCAGCCGTGCCATTATCTTGGTCCCATCGCGCACCTACAGCCATCACGCCTTGGTCGATGGCGACCTTGATCCCAAAGAAATCATCGATGTTGCCAACTTCGGGCAGGAGCTTGGCGCGTTGGAGCCCGGTCTGGGTGTCGAAAAGGTAAGCCGACCCGGAGTTGATGCCCGCATCGTCATCGTGGTATGCCCCAACGATGGCCAGCCCATCATCTAAAGCGATCGAAGCACCGAAGAGATCGCCAGCCGCACCGTCTTGGGCGTTGAGCTTGTGGAGCTGGGTGCCAGTCGTTGCGTCGAAGAGGTAGGCCGAGCCCGATGTGTCACCGAGATCATCGTCCATACGGGCGCCCACCCCGACGATCTGCTGATCGATGGCCACGGCGATCCCGAACCAGTCGTTGGGCTGGGCGTCGGAAGCGGTGATTTTGTGGAGCTGCTCGCCCGTGCTTGTGTGAAAGATGTACGCCGAGCCCGAGTTGGAGCCCAGATCGTCATCGTTCCACGCACCGATGATCGCAAGCCCGCCGTCGATCGCCACGCTGAGCCCGAACCCATCGCCCGCGGCTCGGTCGTCGGCGATCAGTGTATGGAGCAGCGCACCGGTGGTGGCATCGAAGATGTATGCCGCTCCGGTGTTGGCCCCGAGGGCATCGTCGAACGGAGCGCCGACGATGAGCAGCCCAGCGTCGATCGCCAGCGAGCGACCGAACCCGTCCCCGCCTAGTTTGGAGCCCGATTTGGACGGCGAACTGATGGCGTGGAGCTGATCGCCGGTGTCTGCATCGAAGAGGTAGACCGTGCCGTTGCCGTTGGCCCCGATCGCGACGGTTTGGTCATCGATCCCGACGCTGAACCCGAAGTGATCGTCGGCTTGCCCATTGTCGGCGACAAGCTTGCGGAGCTGGTCACCTGTGGTTGCGTTATAGAGGTAGGCCGCGCCCGAGTTGGAGCCCAGCTCGTCGTGCTGCCACGCGCCGAGCACAACGATGCCATTGTCGATATCAACCGCATCCCCGAGCCGATCGCCGGGGGCACCATCGCTGGCGAGGAGCTTGTGGTCCTGATGGATGATCTGGGCCTCGACGGGCGATGCACATCCGATAATCACCGCGCTGATGCAGGTGATCGCAAGCTTCGAGATGGTGGGGGATGCGGGTAGAGTCAATCGGCACACCACGGACAGGGATACACACTGTGAGCCCCGCGAGCACACCGCTAACGAGACTCGCTGAGTGTACCGGCTATGCTTGGAGTCTCAAAGCAACTTCTGGGTTTCTCACGCGATTGAGCGACGAATTCTTGGCCCAAAGATGCCCGCTCAACGCCCGATATCGGTGTGTTGTATCGGCGCGGTGCCAACAATCGAGCGTGCCTGATCCCTCTTCGACATCGCCAAACGAGAACCCCTCGGGCCCGCCTGCCAAGCGCCCGTTTATGTCGCGCCCGGCCTCGCCGATTAAGCTGATCACGCTCGCGTTTCTCTCCTTCCATCCCAACACCATGCCCTGGCTCTCGCGGGCCAACTACGCCCGTGAGCTGCGGGCGGCGTTCTTCCTCCCGTGGGCGATCGCGGCCACCGAGGGCGGGGTCATCGGGTTCGTTGTTCGTAAGCTCTACGAGGGTGTGGTCGATGAGAACCAGCTCAACTACTTCGTCGCCGCCCTCGTCGCGGCTCCGGCGCTGGCGAATATCACTTCCTTCCTGTGGGCCATCGCCGCCCACGGCAAGCGCAAGATCCCGTTCATCACGGGGCTCCAGCTCGCGCTGCTGATCTCGATCGCGATGATGTCGATCGCGCCGCGGACCCCGCTCGGGCTCGTCATGCTCGTCGCGTCGGCCTTCGCCGCTCGGACGATCTTGGCGGGGATCGTCACGGTCCGGGCGACCGTCTGGGGCGTGAACTACCCTGCCCAGCGGGCGAAAGTCACCGGCAAGGTGCAGACGGTGAGTGTCACGATCTCATCGATGATCGCCATCGGGCTGGGGCTGGCGATGCAGTACGACGAGAACGCGTATCGCATTTTTATCCCGATCGGCGGGCTCATCGCCCTGGCCGGCGTGTCATCGTACGCCCGGATTCGCTTGCGCACAGAGCGCCTGATCCTCAAAAACGAGCAGCAGCAGACCGACGACAACAAGAAGACCTCGATGCTCTCGGGCTTCCGGGTGCTCAAGGACGACAAGGACTACCGGGCGTACCAGATCTGCCAGCTGCTGCTGGGTTTCGGCAACATCATGTCGTGGACGCCCTTCGTGATCATCGCCAAGCAGCAGTTCGATGTGGACTACTTCTGGGGGATCCTGCTCACGCAGGTCATCCCGCTGATCATGATGCCCTTCACGATCCCGCTGTGGGCCAAGCTGCTCGACTCGGTCCACATCGTGCAGTTCCGCGCGATCCACTCTTGGGTATTCATCGGGGCGATGGGCTGTGCGCTCATCGCGGGGCAGTACAACATGCTTGTGATGCTCTACGCTGCTTCGGTGCTCCGCGGGATCGCTTTCGGTGGCGGCGCCTTGGCGTGGAACCTCGGGCATCTGCAGTTCGTCAAAGCCGAGAAGTCGCAGGACTACATGTCCATCCATGTGACACTCACGGGGCTGCGGGGGCTCATCGCCCCGTTCGCCGGCGTGTCGCTCTACAACCTGATCGAGTCGCATTATCCCAACGAGGGCTCTTGGGTCTTCGCGATCACACTGCTGATCACCACGGCTGGGGCGCTGGGGTTCTACTACCTATATACCCAGCTCAAAGAAACAGCCAAAGAACAAACCAGTTGAGTCAGCTCAAGGGCTGGATCGGGTTTTGCCGGCTCAATTCAGCCCTGCTTTTTCCTGTTATCACCGAACCACACCCACAATACACCCGATAATTCGTCTACAATCACCAAACAAACCACCCTCATCCACTCAGGACGGAACCCACCGATGAAGATCCACGAATACCAAGCCCGCGACCTCCTTGCCAGCTACAACATCCCCGTCCCCGATGGCGAGGTCATCACGACGGCCGAGCAGGCGACGCAGGCGTACAAGGGCATCGTCGCCAACCAGGATTCAACCCTCGCCGTCGTCAAGGCACAGGTCTTCGCAGGCGGGCGGGGCAAGGCCGGGTTCGTCAAGCTTGTCAATACCCCAGACGAAGCCTACGAAGCCGCCAAGTTTATGTTCTCCAATAAGATGGTCTCCGTGCAGACCGGCGCTGAGGGGCTCGATGTCAACAAGGTCCTGATGGCCGCGGGTGTGGATATCGCCGAGCGCGCCCCCGGCAAGCCCGACGAGTACTACCTCGCCATCACCACCGATCGCAACACCCGCCAGAACACGCTCATCGCCTCGCGCGAGGGCGGCGTCGAGATTGAACAGGTCGCCCACGACACGCCGGAGCTCATCGTCAAGCAGCCCATCCACCCCGTGCTCGGGCTCCAGCCGTATCAAGCCCGCGATGTCGCGTTCGAGCTCGGTTTCAAGGGCAAGCAGATCAACCAAGCCGTCAAGATCATGCTCGCGCTGGCCAAGCTCTACACTGACAAAGACTGCTCGATCGCCGAGATCAACCCGCTGATCGTCACGCCCGCCACCGCCGATCACCCGGACGGGCAGGTCATGGCGATCGACGCGAAGTTCAACTTTGATGACAACGCCCTCTTCCGCCACAAGGACATCGCGGCCCTCTTCGATCCGACCGAGGAGAACCCCGCCGAGGTCCGCGCTGAGAAGATGGGGCTCACCTACATCGCCCTCGACGGCGACATTGGCTGCCTCGTCAACGGCGCCGGGCTCGCCATGGCCACCATGGACACCATCAAGCTCTTCGACGGCGAACCCGCCAACTTCCTCGATGTGGGCGGCTCAGCCTCCGAAGAAGCCGTCACCGAGGCCTTCCGCATCATCCTCAGCGACCCAGCCGTCACCGGCATCCTCGTCAACATCTTCGGCGGCATCATGCGCTGCGATGTCATCGCCCAGGGCATCGTCAACGCGGCCAAGGAGATCGGATTCAAGATCCCGCTGGTCGTCCGCCTCGAGGGCACCAATGTCGACGCCGGTCGAAAGATCCTCGAAGACGCCGCGGCCGACCTGCCAACCCTGCAAGCCGCGAGCGATCTGGGCGATGCGGCTCAGAAGGTTGTTGCGGCGGTGGGGTGATGCCGGAGTCCCTGATAGGTTTGACCGGAGATACACTACTTCAGGCAGGAGGGCGTAGTGTTGAAAAACTTGAATATGATCTGAGCCAGTTGCTTAAGTGGTATGACAAAATACATGCCATTAATGAGTTATCAGTATTACGATATCAGATCAAATTCAAAGGCCCATGGCCCTCCCATTATGTTGCCAGGCTGATTTGCGCTGTTTCTCAGTATGGCACCCGAAATGGGAAGCAGATTTCCAGGGATGGGTTGGTCGATGCGATTAATCGGATCATTGAAACAGGCAATCCTGCGCATATGATTGTTCTTTCAGATCAGAGAACAGTTGAGCTGTTTGGGCAGCTTGTTGGGCGCGAGCAGTTTCCTTTTCAAACAGCGGTAACTTCCCGTGATGTTGGACGAGCTATTTGGTTGTTTAAGAAGTTGCTTCCACAGCCTGCTCAATTGTGGCTAGAAAAAAAATTGAAAACTAATATTCAAAGGTCTCTATTGTTTGCGGGGATGTCTGCGAAATTGCTCGATGATGGCTCGAAAAACCTGCTATTTAATGGTACTACATTAGCCAATTCGGTGAAGGCTGGTTTTGGTTTGCACGAAGTCATGGCTGTGCTGAGAACTTGTTCTGCCAAACCAGAGGCCATAAAATCAATACTGGATAATCAATACGAAAGTGTAGTTAACCGGGCGTTTTTATGGACTGGAGAATCTCCATTGGCGCGGTACCCAATGGTCAGGTTGAGTGATTGGGAGTATAGAAGTCCATTCCCTAATATGATTTTTCCATCTTTTTATCGTCGGTTGGGTGATCACCTTCGATCTGATAAGAAACATTCTACGGCTTGGGGGGTGGCATTCTCTAGGTACATAGAGTTGGTTATTGGCGATCTTGGTGCAGATAGAGTATTGTATCCTGATCGGGAAGTAAAAGATCGGCCGAAATGTGATTTTATTTTTTGCTACAAAGATTTTGATTTATATGTGGAATCGAAGTCTACGCGGTTTAGTAGGAATATAATTACTAAAACGACAATTGAGAATGATACTTCAACGGGGGAGATCGCAAGAGGTTGTGTCCAGATCGCAAACAGTGTGATGGATGGTGGTCGTCCTTCCCTGGGAGTGGTAGTGATTGATGATGACTTGTCATTTGCAAATTCTAGATGGTACCGCTCAAGGATATTGTCCAGAAATCGCGATGCTGCAAAGTCATTGCGGGCTCTTGGGAGCTTTCCAAATGTTTGGAGTCTAGATGTTCTCGAAAAAGTTGTAGGGGTTTCTGTTGAAACAGGTTTAAGTTTGTTTGATCTAAATCGTGAATATTGTAATGATAATTATAATCAATATGGTGACTGGGGCACTTGGTTAGGCCACAAGTATCCTGGTGTGTCGGCTAAGAAGTTGGATTGGATATCCGGTGTGGTTAGAAATGATTCAGAGTGATCTGTGGTTCTTTCTAGGTGCTACTCTGCCACCCTGCCCCTCCAAACCTGCACATACTCCGCATGAACCGGCCGCCGGCCATTTTCCATAGACTCCTGTATGTCCATGGTGCTGCTCATCATCCTCGCGCTCATTCTTCCGCCCCTCGCGGTCTTCATGAAGGGTGGTTTCTCGCTCCATTTCTTCTTGAACATGACGCTGTATGCCCTGGGCGTGATCTTCGCCGTGGCGTTCGATTTCCCCTACGGCGGGCTCGCCACGATCGGGCATGCGGTCTGGGTGGTCGTGCAAGTCGATGAGTAGCGGCACCCGGCTCGTCCTGTATAAGTAGACTCCCGAAGCTGATGGCCCGGCGGGCGATCGTGCGGGCTGTGCGGGTTATACCGATTGGGTCTTGGTTGAGATCGGGTTTGTGGCGTGGATTTGCCCGCATAACCCGCAGTGATTTCGCACACTCTCACGGCTTGGGTTTGAACGAACGACGCAAGACACCGATGAACAGGGCAGATGCAGCGCGGAGTTTCGCGATGCAGCACTGCCCGTGAGTTGATAGACACCCCCGGAGAATACCTGTGGAACTCGATGCCATCCTTCGTCAAGCACATGAAGCCGACGCTTCTGATATTCACATCGTCTCCGGCGAGCCCGCGTCCATGCGTGTGCACCAGGTGATCAAGCCCATGAGCGAGACCCGCATGGACCCAGCCGTGGTCCAGGCGATGTTCGAGGGCATGTCCAACAAAGAAGTGCTCGCCAACTTCGCCCGCGACAAGGACGCCGACTTCTCCTACGAGATCCCGGGGCTTGCTCGGTATCGTGTGAACGCGCACATGCAGAAGGGCGTGATCGGGCTGGCGATGCGTGCGATTAAGACGAAGGTCCCGCCGCTGAGTGCGCTGGCGCTTCCTGAGGTGATCGCCCGACTGACCTATCTGCCCCGTGGCTTGGTCCTCGTGACCGGCGACACGGGCTCTGGTAAGTCCACGACGCTCGCGGCCATGATCCAATCGATGAACCAACGCTACGCCAAGCACATCATCACGCTCGAAGACCCCGTTGAATACATGTTCGAGTCCGATCAGTGCCTGATCGAGCAGCGCGAGCTCGGACGCGACATGATCAGCTTTAGCTCTGGTCTCAAGCACGCCCTGCGTCAGGACCCCGATATCCTGCTCGTGGGTGAAATGCGTGACCTCGAGACCACCTCGCTGGCGATCTCCGCTGGTGAAACAGGTCACTTGGTGCTGTCCACACTCCACACGGTCAACGCCTCGCAGACCGTGTCCCGAATCATCGACATGTACCCGTCGGGCCAGCAGAGCCAGATCCGCTCGATGCTCTCGACGACGCTCCAGGCGGTGGTGTCGCAGACACTCTTTACCCGCTCGGATCGCCCGGGCATGGTCCCGGCGGTCGAGACGCTCTTGTGTACGCCCGCGGTTCGTAACTTGATCCGCGAGAACAAGATCTTCGAGATCCCCAATGTGATCGAGACCTCGCGTGCCATCGGGATGTGCTCGCTGGATTCGTCGATCGCCGAGCTCTACTTCAACGGCACGATCTCTAAAGAAGACGCGATCGCCAAGGCCGTCTTCCCCGACAAGCTCGAACGCCAGCTTGTCGCCTAAATCTGCATATGTATAAGTAAGTAGGAGTTCCCATGCCAAACTATCGCTTCCAGGTCAAATCACAGGACGGCAAGATCCAGTCAGGCTCGATGGCTGCAGACAGCGCCAGCGCCGCCGCGGCGATCCTGCGCAATCAGGGTGTCCATGTGATGGCCGTGGATCAGGAGAAGGCGGGCAAGGGCGCGAGCGGCAAGTTCGGCGAGTTTCTCGCGGCGGCCAACTCCTCGAAGCCCACGCAGAAGCATGTGCTCGATTTTACGACCCAGCTCTCGGTGATGCTCCGAGCGGGGATCACCCTGCGCGCCTCGCTCGATGGTATTGCAGACCAGACGGATCACAAGACCTTCCGCAAGATCATCAACGAGCTCAAAGCCGATGTCGAGAGCGGCAAGCAGTTCTCTGACGCCCTGGCGCGTCATCCCAAGCTATTCGGTCCTTTATATATCAATATGGTGCGCGCATCAGAAATGGCAGGCTCGTTCTCGGACATGCTCGACCGGATCGCCGGGTACATCGCCCAGCAGATCGAGACCAAGAAGATGGTCCTGGGTGCTTCGATCTACCCTGCGATTATCGGTGGCATGGCCGTCACCGTGACGGTGTTCCTGCTGACCTTTGTGCTGCCCAAGTTCTACACGATCTTCGAGGGCAAGGAGGATGTGCTCCCCTGGGCGACCAACTTCCTGATGCTGCTCTCCAAGACGCTGACGGACCAATGGATGTTTATCGTCGGGGGCGTCGCTGTTATCGGCGGGGCGACCTTCGCGTTTATCAAGACCGAGCTCGGTGCCTTCTGGGTCGATCGCATGAAGCTCTCGATCCCGGTGCTCAAGGGCATGTTCCGCTCGCTGTACATCACGCGATCGCTCCAGACCATGGGCCAGCTGATCAACGCGGGTGTGCCGATGCTCGACACGCTGACGATTACCAGCGAGATCTCGGGCAATAAACTCTTCGAAGGCATGTGGCGCAAGGTCCATAAGTCAGTCAAGCAGGGTCGAAAGATCGCCGAGCCGCTCCAGAATAACCCGATTCTGCCCAAGGCGGTCATCCAGATGATCTCCGCGGGCGAGGAATCGGGCCAGCTCGGTGAGGTCCTCGACGAGATCTCGGTGTTCTACGCCAAGCAGCTCAAGGACCACATCCGCGCAGTTACCGGAATGATCGAGCCCATCATGATCATCCTAATGGGTTCAATCGTCGGCTTTATTGCCATGGCGATCATCCTTCCAATCTTCAAGATGAGCCAGCTCGTGTCGTAATGGACACTAGAGGGGCAGCGGGGCATGGAAAGGCGTGAAACCACTATGGCAAGGCGATCAAAACCAACTCAATCAAAGCGGGCGCTCGCCCGGGGCATGGGCCGAAACAGCTCGGGCTCAGGCTTTACCCTCATCGAGACCTCCATGGCGACCGTGATTATCGGCGTCGGGGTCTTGGCGATGGTCGACGCCCAGTCCTCGTTCATAGTCTCGAACCAGTGGTCTTCGCACGCCGCCAGCGCGACCTTCCTCGCCAACGAGATCCGCGAGATGACCCGCAACCTGCCCAAGCACGATCCGGTCAACGGGCTCACGCTCATTGACGACGGCGACGGCAATATGGTCATCTCCGGGTGGGGCGTGGACAGCGGCGAGGTCGTCGTGGGCGACTTCGATGATATCGACGACTTCGACGGCATCACCTTCTCGTATGTCGGGACGCCCGGTCTCGATGATGCCGATCTGCCCGGGCCGATCAATGCCTTCGGCGAGGTGATCCCCGCCCTGAGCCACACCGGCGTCGAGCAGGGATCAACGAACAATGAAGATGTCTTCTCGGGCACCGCCATGACGGGCTGGTACCAGACCATCTTCGTTGAGAAAATCAATCCATTCGATACTTCCGAGGCGTACGACGATGCGTTCTTCGAAGCCGCCGAGGGGAGTTTCCCGGGGCGCGAGGTTGACGAGTACCCGCTGCGGGTGAGCGTGCTCATCTTCTACCAGGGGGTCAACGACCTGACCGCCGATCTGGTCACCACCGTCACCTGGATCGTCCCCTAAAAGCTGATCGAACGATCGCTCACACAGAACATCATCGGACAGATCTCTCCGCTCGGATCCGGAAGGCAAACGAACCATGACACACCGAGTACACACACTACGCACCAAGGCGGGCACGGCCCGCTCGATCAAGGGCAAGCGCCGGATCGTGGTCTCTCGTCGAGGGATCGCCTCGGTGCTCTCGATGATGTTCCTGATCATGTTCGGGTCACTTGTGGCGGCGATGGCCGTCGCCGCGACGGGCAACATCCGTACCGCGAACATGCACCTGCATGTGATGCGTGCGATGAGCGCCGCCGAGACCGGGATGGCGATCGCCGAGCATCGGCTCAACGAGGCTTCGTCCCGGTTCATCATCGCCGAGAGCGATATCGACGCGGACATCACCTGGGCACTCTGGCGTGGCGAGAGCGCCCTGATCGGGGCCTACGAGGTCGCTGATCCGCGCGACGGATATGCCGAAGGCGCTGCGCCAGCGGGGATCGCCCAGGCGCTAGTCAATGCGCACAATGCGGACGCGAACATTCTCACCGGGCTTGAGTTCGTTGACGACCCCGTCATTGAAGCCGCCCCGGGCGGGATCAAGGCGGGCGTGTACGAAGAGTCCAACTGGGTCAACACGCCCGCGGTCCTCCTCGAGACCTGGGACGACCCCGACACCACCAATCCGCCTCCAGCCTACCAGATTCGCTACGCCCCGCTCGCCGGCGGCGAGTACATTCGCGTGATCGTCGAGGGCATCGTTTACGATTTCCAACGCAACAACAAGCCCATCCGGCGCACCATCACCCGCGACTACCGCCTTCAGAAGACCGTCGACCAGGCGATCATCTCACACTCCAAAATCCTCATCGGCAAGAATGTGCAGATCGAGGGCGATATGGGCGCACGCTACGACGAGGTCGAGTTCAACAACGGCGACCCGATCGTGATGCGCTCTGACTTCATGGGGCTCGACCCGATCCTCGATCAGAAGATCATGGATTTTTGGGCCGTGCTCGCCACCTCGGATATCGACGGCGACAGCCGCCTGCGCATCGGTCACCCGATCGAGGGCGCGAGCATGCCCGTCGACAAGGATTACGACGGGGACGCTGAGCTCGACGGCGCGTTCAATGACGCCACGGGCGATGGCTACCTCGGCGAGATGGACATCTTCATCCGCCACTACGACGCCAACGGCGACAACCGCGTGACGCTCTCGGCGGCGCTTATCGCCGGAACCCGCGCAGGGCTCGATGTCTCATCGCCCGAGTTCGTTGGGCCCGGTGGTATTCCCATCGACGACGACCTGGCGCTGCTCATCGATGGCGGGCTCCCCGATCGAAACAACAACGGTATCTCCGGCTTCGACGATGTCAACAATGATCGGATCTTCCAGCCCGAGGACGAGGACCCGCTCGATTATGACCAGATCCACGAGACCTTCCCCGACATGGAGCTCGGCTGGCGCGACGGCTACCTCGATGCCAATGACCGATACGCCAAGGTCCGCGGCGGGCTCGTCTTCCGCGTCTCGGCGAGCGATTGGGAGAACGAGCAGGGCGATATCGGCGAACGCCTCCGCGGCTCGATCGTGCCAGGTGAGGACGATGCGCCCCTCGAGTTCAACGCCGACAACCTGACCCTACCCGAGATCAACTCCTCGAGCTTTGCCGACACCGAGAATGCGCTGATGGCCGCCGCCGATGGCGACGCGTTCTGGACGCAGGTCGCCGATCAGCTTGGGACCGATACCGAAACCCTTGAAACCTGGACCCTGGCCATGAACCCGGCCGGGGAGAGCGAGCCGCACCTGTTCCCGGTGTGGGCCGACGATGATTTCGACGGAATCCCGGATAACTCCGCGTGGGCCTACTTTGAGAAGGCACCCTTCAACTCGCCCAACTACTCCGATGTCTACTGGCGTCCGGTGTTCGAGAACATGGTCTTCAACAATGTGCAGATCCCGATGGGGCTCAACGGGCTCTTCGTCAACTGTACCTTCGTGGGGGCGACCTATGTCCGTACAGCCGCCGACAACACGCACCCGATGTGGTCTGAGTACGGCACCAACCAACTGAGCAACGCCGGCACGCCCGAGCCCAAGTATCCCCGCGTTATCTACGGCGACAGCGCCGGCGAAGACGCGAACAACGCGCCTCCATTCCTTGATGACTACCCGGATGCTCGCCCTCCAAGCGCGTACATCTTGATGACCGAAGAGTCGATCTCGCCGCTGGACACGGGTGATGTCCCTGAGAGCGAGATCGGGACCTTCGGCGCCAGCTATAACCTGCTCCCCGACCCACTGATGGTTGGCGGCTTGCGCTACATCGATACCAAGAAGCTCTCGAACAATATCCGCTTCCATGACTGTCTGTTCGTTGGTTCGGTCGTTTCTGATACGCCGATCGAGTACACCCAGGTACGCAACAAGCTCCAGTTCACCGGTGCGACCCAGTTCACGACCGAGCACCCCGATGAGCCGGAGAACTCGAACCTGAACCCGGATGAAGCGGACATGGAGCACATCCTGACGAGCTCGATGATGCTCCCGAACTACTCGGTGGATCTCGGCTCGTTTAACTCGCCGCCCGAGCAGAACATCGCCCTGCAGGGCGCGATCATCGCCGGCGTGCTCGATGCGCGTGGCAACACCACCATCGACGGTGCGCTCCTGCTCACCTTCGATCCGACCCACGGCTCGGGCCCGCTCGAAGATTTCCAGGGCAACCCCATCGGGAACCCCTCGGGCTTTAATGCCTCGCTGGGCTACTTCGGCTCGGGCGATGGCGATTATGAATCCATCGATCCGGCGGATCTCCCGATTGTCGGGGGCGTCCGCATCGTGGGCTACGACACCACGGGCGACGGGCTCGCCGATGTGCCATACACCGAGCCCCAGCCCGCGGGCTCGACCCCGGTCCCGTTCAACGGGTTCGGCAAGATCCGTCTCCGCCATGTGCCCAACATGCGCCTGCCGTCGGGGCTGATGCTCCCGATGTCCATGCCGCCGGTCCGTGGATCGTACCAAGAGGGTGCACTATGAGAAAGCACATGAATATGCAATCACAATCACCCCGACATGCCACACACTCGCGCCGCGGGTTCAGCATGATCGAAGTCCTGATCTCACTGACGATCTCGGCGACCCTGCTCACCGCGACCCTGGGCGCCCTCGATGGCTCGTTTAAGGCCTACAAGGTGACGACCGAGGGCGCATCGACCAATGTCGTGGCGCGCATCGTCATGCAGCGGCTGACCGCGATGATCCGCACCGGTGATTCCTTCGGGCCCTACCCGGTCAACCCGATCAGCACCCCGGTGCTCGAGTCGGACTACATCGAGTTCGTCTCGTTCCGTGACGAGTCCACCGGCACCGAACGCGTGACGCGCCTCGAGAAACGCGACGGCCCCGAAGATTCGGGCGTCTTCGAGCTCTGGTATATCGTGACGACTTATGTTGGCGGCGATTATGACAGCGATGACGAAGCACCCTTGCTGGTCAATCTCAACGATGTGAAGTTCACGATGGACTACGATGTCGGCCCACGCCTCAAGCGGGTCACCGTGGATCTGGTGATCCAGCCCGACGACCTGCAGGATGTCGCGATCGGGTCCAAGCTCGAAGCCCCGACGATCCGCCTGGTCGCCAGCGCCTCGCCAAGGCTCGAAGATTGATTGTAGATTAGTCGCTGTAGCCGTTCGGATGGGCCTTGAGCCACGCGAAGGCGCTCGACACGATCTCGTCGATATCTGTAATCTGTGCTTCCCAGCCCAGCGTTGATTGAATCTTCGCTGGGTTGTTGTAGAGCGCGATCGCATCGCCCGGGCGTTTGTCCGCATGGTGGACGGTGAAGTCGACCCCGCTGACACGCTTGACGGATTCGAGGATCTCGAGTACCGAGTATCCCTTTCCGATCCCGACATTGAACGCTTCGATCTGCCCGGGCTTGGTCGTGTTCATCGACAGGATGTGCGCACTGATCAGGTCCTCAACATGGACATAATCGCGGACGCAGGTGCCGTCGGGTGTGGGGTAGTCGGTGCCGAAGATCGACATCGAATCGCGCTTGCCCAGGGCCGCATCGATCGCGACGGGGATCAGGTGGGTTTCGGGGGTGTGGTCCTCGCCGAGCATCCCGGTGCGATCGCTGCCGGCGACATTGAAATAGCGCAGCATGGTCAGGGCGATGGGCTTTCCCTCGACCGCCCGCTTGTTGGCGTAGTCGCTGAGAATATGCTCGAAGTGGAGCTTGGTGTAGCCATACGGTGATGTCGGGGACTGGGGGCAGTCTTCGGGGACGGGGATCATGCCCGTTGGCGGATCGCCGTAGGTCGCGCAGGACGACGAGAAGATGAAGCGTTCGATGCCCTGTCCATTGTGGGCCCGGTCGCAGGCATCGAGGAGCCCGATCCCGGCGCTGATGTTGTTCCGATAATACCAGAGCGGGTCCTCGACGGACTCGCCGACATACGCGAGGGCGCCAAAGTGCATCACGGTGTCGAGCCCGTGGGCATTGATGGTTTCGAGCACGGTGTCGATCTCGCCCAGATCAGCATGGACAAAGTCGAAGCGATCAGGATACTCAGCTTTGAGCATATCCATCGGCTCGCGGTGTCCGCGATGCAGGTTGTCGAGGGCGACGACGCGATGGCCGTCCTTGAGCAATCGCTGGCAAGCGTGTGATCCGATATATCCTGCCCCGCCCGTCACCAGCACTTGCATATGCTTCTCCCGATTAGAATCGTGTTTCAATACTCTTGGATCGACGATTCTACGAGCCGAGTGTACCGCTGGGTCAGGAAAGTGGTCGATGATCTGAATCCGGATGCTTGAAATTCCCTACAATGAGCATCCCGTTCCCAAGCCACCCGAGGACCAGAATGGCCGAATCGTTCACATCTGACTTTAAACGCTTTTTCTCGCGTGGTTTAGCGATTCTTCTGCCCACCGCGGTGACGCTCTGGCTCTTGGTCCAGGCCTTCGGCTTTGTGTACAACAATGTCGCCCAGCCGATCAACCGGGCGACGCGCTTTGCGGTGATCTGGGTGGTCCCTCAGGTCTGGGAGGAGGACAAGCTCCCGGATTGGTTCCAGGTGACCGAGCAGGACCTGGCGTCAGCGCGTCAGAGCCCGGATATCCGCGAAGCCGTCTCCGACGACACCATCCGGCTCAATCTCCGCCGAAAGATCCTCGCCGAGCTCTGGGCTTCGCACTGGTACCTCAACCTCACCGGGCTCGTGGTCGCAACGATGCTGATCTATCTCGCCGGTGTGCTGCTGGGCAACATCATGGGCAAGTCGGTCTACGCCCGGCTCGAGCGCCTGATCACCCGCATACCCGGCTTCAAGCAGGTCTACCCGCATGTCAAACAGGTCGTGGACATGATCATGGGCGAGAGCAAGATGGCATTTAGCAAGGTTGTGCTGGTGCAATACCCGAGCCCGGGCATCTGGACGGTGGGGTTCTTGACGGGCAACTCGATCCGCCAGATCGATACGGCCGCGGGCGCGACGGTGGTTTCTGTCTTTATCCCCACCTCGCCGACACCTTTTACAGGGTTCACGATCAACCTGCCCAAGGATCAGGTCATCGAGATGCAGATGTCGATCGAGGAAGCGCTCCGCTTTGTGATCACCGCCGGCGTGCTCGCCCCGGGTGTGATCCCACCGGGCACCATCGCCGACGGCACCGCGACCCCGGTCGTCAGCAAGCCCACCGAGATCGATTCGCTAATCAATGCAGATTCCCCTGATCCAGCTGGGCCAGCCGGTCCGACCGGGCCATCTGATCCAGCCTGATCCGCCCAGAGCGGCTCCGTGCTCAACCATCCGTCGGCATATCATTGATCAAGAGCACACGCCGGGGCGAGCCGATCTTGGGATGATCGGGCCAACCCGTGGGAATCAGCTATGTCTCAACAATCACCAAAGACCACCATCGGCTGGCGGGAACGCATCGATGTCCCCGAGTGGGGGATCCGGCGCGTCCGGGCCAAGATCGATACCGGGGCCAAGACCAGCGCGATCGATGTCGCCCAGTTCGAGATGATCGACGAGGAGCATGTCCGCTTCGAGATCGTCTACCGTGTCTTGCCCACCCGCAAGACCCGCTGGGTGCAAGCCAAGTGCCACCGCGTCACCAACATCAAGCCATCGCACGGCCAGCCTCAAGAGCGCGTGATCTGCCAGACCCGCATGAAAATTGGCGAGCACGAGTTCGACGCCGAGATCGGGCTGGTGTGCCGAAAGGGCATGCTGTGCCGCATGCTTGTTGGGCGTACGGCGCTCTCTGGGCGGTTTCTGGTCGATTCTTCCCGCAAATATGTGGTTACTCCGAAAAAACGCCCGACGCCCGTCAAGGATCAAGCATGAAACTCGGCATCCTCTCGACCGCTCCACGCTGCTACTCCACCCGTCGGCTCAAGCAAGCCGCCCTCGAACGAGGGCATGACTGCAAGGTGCTCAACACCCTGCGCTTCACGCTCGAACTCGAAGAGGGCGAGCCCGAGCTCTACTTCCGGTCCAAGGTTCTGAGCGAATACGACGCGGTCCTCCCCCGGATCGGCGCATCGATCTCGTACTTCGGGACGGCCGTCGTCCGCCAGTTCGAGCAGATGGATATTTACACCCCCAACACCGCCAACGGCATCACCAACTCGCGCGACAAGCTCCGCTCGATGCAGATCCTGAGCCGCCACGCGATCGGGATCCCGCACACGACTTTCGTGCGCGATCGCGCCGATGTGCTCCCGGCGATTGCACGCCTGGGTGGAGCACCAGTGGTCATCAAGATCCTTGAAGGCACGCAGGGCGTGGGTGTGATCTTGGCCGAGACGACCAAGGTAGCCGAGGGGATTATCGAGACGCTCCAGAACGCCAAACAGAATGTGCTCGTCCAGCGCTTCGTCCGCGAGAGCAAGGGCAAGGACATCCGCGCCTTCGTGATCGGCGACACCGTCGTCGCGTCGATGCGCCGCGTCGCCCAGGGCGACGAGTTCCGCAGCAATGTCCACCGTGGGGGCAAGACCGAACGCGTTGAGTTGCCCAAGGAGTACCAAGAGACCGCCGTGCGGGCTGCGCAGATCATGGGTCTGCGTGTCGCGGGCGTTGATATGCTCGAGGGCAACGATGGCCCGCAGGTGATGGAGGTCAACTCCTCGCCCGGGCTCGAAGGCATCGAGGGGGCGACCGATCTCGATATCGCGGGCGCGATTGTTGATTACATGGCCAGCCAGGTCGATTTCCCCGAGATCGATGTCCGCCAACGCCTGACGGTTTCCAAGGGCGTGGGCGTCGCGGAGATTGTGATCCCCGAGGGCTCCGAGCTGGTGGGCAAGACCATCATCGATTCGGGGCTTCGCGATCGTGATTTTACAGTGCTCAATGTGCACCAGGGGATCAATGTGATCTCGAACCCCAAGGGCACGCGCGTGCTCGAAGCCGACGATCGTCTGCTCTGCTACGGCAAGCTCGACGCGATGCGCGACCTGATCCCCGCCAAGAAACAGCGCAAGCGCAAGGCCAAAGCCAAGAAGCTTGACCCGCACCTGATCGAAGAACTGGAAGCGACCGAATGAGCGATGATCTAATTCACCCTCAAATTCAAAGCTCGAGCCCACATCAAAGCAGAGTCCCCGAGAATCACAACTGGTTCGGGATCGATGTGCAGCCGTGCGCCCATGTGTCCAACTCGATGGTGATCTCTGAGGGATACACGGGCAACGATGTCTCGATCCCGGTGCATATCTGGCGGGGCAAAGAGCCGGGCCCGACCGTCGCGATCACCGCGGCTGTGCACGGCGACGAGATCAACGGCACCGGGACCATCCGCCACATCATCCGCGAGCGACCTTTCGAGCTCAACGCGGGCACCCTCGTGCTGGTGCCGGTGATCAATATGCTCGGGTTCGAGCGCCACTCACGCTACCTCCCGGATCGGCGAGACCTCAACCGGAGTTTCCCCGGATCCAAGGACGGCAGCGTCGCGGCCCGGATGGCCCGCTCGGTGTTCGATCAAATCATCAAGCGGTGTGACTACTGCATCGACCTGCACACCGCGGCGGTGCGCCGGACCAACTTCCCCAATGTCCGCGCGGACCTCACCAATGAGCCGCTCGCCAAGCTCGCGCGGGCCTTTGGGGCCGAGGTGATCATCGACAGCAAGGGGCCCAAGGGCTCGCTGCGCGCCAGTGCTTGTAAGGCCGGGTGCCACACGCTGATCCTCGAAGCCGGCGAGATCTGGAAGGTCGAGCCCGGCGTCGTCGAGTATGCACTCCGCGGCATTCGCAACTGCCTGCGTTCGCTGGGCATGATCGAGGGCAAACCCACCAAGCCCGCTTTCCGCATCGAGACCAAGACCACCAAGTGGATCCGCGCCGCCCAGGGCGGGTTTCTGGAGTTCCATATCTCGCCCGGTGATATCGTCGACAAGGACCAGCCGCTGGCGACCAATACCGACTTGATGGGCGACGAGCAGAATGTCATCCTTTCCCCCCGTAGCGGCGTGGTCATCGGCATGACGACCCTGCCGTCGGTGGCGCCGGGCGATCCGATCTGCCATCTCGCCTATCCCAAGCGGGGTGTGCTCAAGAAGGTCGAGATCGCCGTGGACAAGCTCGATGACAACGCGCTGCACCATCGTGTCCGCGAAGACCTAGCGCGGAATGTCCGCATCACCGATTCTGAAGCGGGTCACGACTGAGCCAAGTTGATTGAGCCAAGTTGATTGAAGCAAGTTGCCCGGCCAGATCGATCTGGATTAGCCCAGCAGCTTGGTGTACCACACCAACCCGATCACCATGCCCAAGAGTGCAAACCAGCCGATCATGGCGATCCGGGTCGATTTCTTCGCCCGCTCGGCTTCCCACCACGAGCTCGGGCGGATCCCCTTGGCCCGGAAGGTCAGCACGCTCGCCAGGTTGAGGCAGATCACATTGATCGCCAGGAGCAGGAGCGCATCGCCCGCGTGCCCGATCGAACCCTGCACCGCGAGCATCGACGCGATGATGATGGGCGGCAACAGCGCGACCGCGACCATCACGCCGACGAGCGAACTCGCCACCCCCGTCGAGACTGCCAACGCCCCGGCGATCCCGGTGACGAGCGCCAATGCAATCTCGCCGAAGGAGCTATTGGTCCGCAAGGCGATCTCATTGCTCGCGGTATCCAAAGGCCAGATCAGCCCGGACACCGCTCCGGTCACGATCGCAATGGAAACCCCGATCGCGTTGGTCCGCAGCGATCGGAACGCGAGTTTTGTATCGCCCAGGGTCGTCGCCAACGCCAGTGCCATGTTGGGCCCGAGCAGCGGGGCGATGACCATCGCGCCGATGATCACCGCGGGGCTGTTGCGTGAGAAACCAACCGCGGCGACGATGCTCGAGAGCACCGTCATGATCACGAAGGTCCAGCTGATCTCGGCGAATTCGTTGACATCCGCGTAGAGCTCGTCGCGGCTGATCCGGGCGGGTGATTTCTTTGACTTGGATCCGTCTTCGTCCGCGTCCCCGTTATTGTCTTTCTCTTCTTCTTTCTCGATGCGTGGATAGGACGCCTCGACGGCGAGCACAACCAGGCGGGCGTGCTCGGTGCGTTTGAGGATGGGCGTCGCCGCGTCGATCACGCCCTCGACCTCGTTGGCTTGGACAAGCAGCTCGATGGCGTGCAGGGGCTGATCCGCTGGCCCGCCGAGCACGCACAACCCGTGCTCGCAGGCAAAGTCTTCGATTTCTGCCCGGTCTTCTTCTGGGACCAATATCTGTATTAATCGCTCTGGCATGCATGGCTCCCGCACCGCGACGAGCCCGGTCCATCGCGCACCCGAGTATAGTGAGTCTCAATCGACCACGCCCCGATAGCGAGGATTCGATCGACGCTATAATCCGGGTATGAAATCTCTCCACGGTCTACTCGTTGCTGGTTTGCTCTCTTTGATCCTGTGTTTTTCGCCAGCCGCCGCACAGGCCAGTTCCCAAGCCAGTTCACAAGCTGGCTCCCAGACAGGCTCGCGGGCTGACGCCCCGACACTGGGCGCGATCGAGTCTCGGATCACCGAGCTGCGAGCCGCCCAAGACATCGACGAGACCACCAAGACCGCCGCGATCGAGCTCTTGGGCAGCGCGAGCGAGCAGATCAAGAAGGCCAATGAGTCGGGCAAGAAAGCCTCCGAGTTCCGTCAGCTCACGAACGATGCCCCCCAGCAGCTCGCCAAGATCCGCGACGAGCTCAGCCAGCCCCCGAGCACTACGGGCGTCGAGGTCCCCGCGGGGGCGACCCTCGCCCAGCTCGAGCAGCTCCACACACAGGCGTCGGCCGCCCTCCAGGGTGCCCGCCAGAACCTCGCCGATCTCCAGGACGAGACCACCCGGAGAGACGAACAACGCACCAAACTCACCGAGCGATTGAGCAAAGCACGCCAGGAGCTGGCGGATCTCCGCAACACGGGCACGCCCGGGGTGAGCCCCGAGACCCCCATCGAGATCGCCCAGGCCCGCACCACGCTCTACCAGTCGAACATCGCGGCCCTCGAATCTGAGATCGATTCGATCAACGCCGAGCTCGAGAGCTACAACGCGCGAAGAGAGCTGCTCCCCGCCCGCAGAGATCGCGCCCAGCGCCGCGCCAGCGAGGCCCAGGCCCTGGTCGAGGCGTGGCAGAACAGCATCGTGAATCAACGCCAGCTCGAAGCCGAGCGTACGGTGCAAGAAGCCAACAAACTCCGGCGCGAAGCCGCCCGCCAGCACCCGGTGCTCAAGCAGTACGCCGATGAATCCGTCAAGCTCGCCAACACCCTCGTGGGCACCCCAACAACAGACGGGACCAGCGAGAACTACGCCCAGCAGCTCGAACGCGCCCGTACGGAGCTCAACGATCTCAACACCCGGTTCACCTCCATCCGCAATCGGCTCAACGCCTCGGGGCTCAACCGGGCCACCGGGCTGCTGCTCCGCCATCAGTACGAATCGATCCCCGAGCTCAGCGAGCTTCGCAAAGCCGTCGACTCGACCCAGCGTATGCTCGACAATCTGGACTACACGCTCATCGAGCTTCAGGAGCGGCGCATCGACGCGGGGGATGTTGATCAGATCGCCCAGTCGCTGATCGCCCAGATGGCGGATCAGCCCGCGGCGTCGTCGGATCTCGCGCCCGCCGTTGACACCCGCCCAGAGCTGCTCCAGGTCGCTCGTGAGCTGGCCGCGGCTCGCCGTGATCTGCTTGACAAGCTGATCCGCGACGCGTCGAACAACTTCGCCGATCTCGTTGATCTCAACAGCGTGCTCCGCGAGACCAGCGAGGTCGCTGGATCATACCGGGCTTTCATCGAAGAACGGATCCTCTGGGTCCGCAGCATCGACAGCGGGCGGGGCCCACGCATCAATGAGATCGACCACACCGTGCGATGGCTCATCGACCCGAGCGTCTGGACGCGGGCCTGGTCGCTCACTGTTGAGTACTTCGAGGCGCGATGGGTGCGGGGCTCGGCGTGGGGGCTGGTCCTGGTGCTGTTCTTCCTGCTCAGCGTGCGTTGCTGCGCCTGGATCCGCGAGCTCGGCGAGCGCGTCGCGCGGTACACCACGGATTCGTTCCGATTCACCGTCTACGCGGCGCTGCTCACCGCGCTGATGGCGGCGCCCATCGCGCTGCTCATGTGCTCGCTTGGCTGGCTGCTGCGAGCCCCTGAGGGCCAGCACGAGATCATCCGAGCGATGGGCACGGGGCTCTTCGCCGCCGCGTTTTTCTTGTATCCTCTGGCGTTCTTCCGTCACCTCCTGCGTCCGGGCGGGCTCGGGATCGCCCACTTCAAATGGTCCAAGGATTCGGCCCGTCTGATCCGCAAAAACCTGCGCTGGTTCATCCCGACGATCGTGCCGCTGGTGTTGTTCGTCACCGCGATCGATTCCGCCGGCGATGAAGCCGCCAACGCTTCGCTCGGGCGGGTGCTCTTCACGCTCGAGCTTTTCATCCTGACCATTTTCCTCCACCGTGTGCTGCGCCCGCAGGGGGCGGTGCTGGCACGCTATATCGAGCACAACGCCGGGGGCTGGATCTACCGTCTTCGTTATATCTGGTACCTGCTGGCGGTGACGCTGCCGATGGTGTTTGCGATACTCAGCTGGCTCGGGTTCCATTACACTGCCCTCCAGCTCCAAACGCGACTTGAGCAATCACTCATCCTCACGCTTGTGCTCGTCGTCTCTAACGAGATCCTGCATCGCTGGCTTTATGTCGCCCGTCGGCGTGTGGCCGTGGAGGACGCCAAACGCCGGCGCGCCCAGGCCGAGTCCGACGCGGAGACCAAGCAGGCCAGCACCGGCGAATCTTCGGACCTTCCCTCCGTGAGCATCGACGAAGAGAAGATCGACCTGCCCGCACTCAGCGAGCAGACCAAGCAGATCTTCCACACCTCGATCGTGGTGTCGGCCGTCCTCGGGCTGTTCCTGATCTGGGCCCAGGCCCTGCCCGCGTTGCGGATGTTCGATCGCGTGCAGGTCTGGCCGAGTGTGCGCGTGATCCAGCTCGATTCCGCGGGCGAGGGGTCTGTGTATACGCAGACAACTTCGAACGCAACCAGCACACCCGATGGCTCGGGCGGATCTTCGAACGGCCAAGGGACGAACGGGCAGGGCTCGAATGGACAGAGTTCAAAGGATATCAAGCCCACTTTGCCCGTGATGGCTCCCTCCTCGGGCGAGTCACCCAAGCCAGAGATCGAGAGCGATGAGTTGGTCTCAATCACCCTCGCGGATATCGGGTTCTCGCTTATTGTGCTGATCGCGACCTGGATCGCGTTCAGGAACATCCCCGGGCTCATCGAGATCGTGGTGCTCCAGCGTCTCCCGCTCGATGCCGGGAGCCGATATGCGCTCAGCACCGTGCTGCGTTATCTGATCGCGATCGCCGGCATCCTCGTGGCGTTCAAAGCGGTCGGGATCTCGTGGTCCAATGTGCAGTGGCTGGCCGCGGCGTTGACCTTCGGGCTCGCGTTCGGGCTCCAGGAGATCTTCGCCAACTTTGTATCGGGGCTCATTATCTTGGCCGAGCGCCCGATCCGGCTCGGCGACACCGTCACGGTCGGGGGCGTGAGCGGCACGGTCATGCGCATCCGCATGCGGGCGACGACCATCTCCGACTGGGACCGCAAAGAGCTCGTCATCCCCAACAAGACCTTCATCACCGGCGAGGTGATCAACTGGAGCCTCACCGATCCGGTGCTCCGGATCAAGATCGAGGTGGGCGTGAGCTACTCCTCGGATATCGACAAGGTCGAACGCCTGCTGCTCAAAATCGCCAAACGCAACGCGACCGTGCTCGCCGATCCTGAGCCTCGGGTGCTCTTCAAGGACTTCGGCGACAGCACGCTCAACTTCGAGCTGAGGGTGTTTATCCCGCACATTGATTTTTATGTCCCCGTCCGCAACGAGATCAACAGAGACATCTTCAAGAGCTTCGGCAAGGAAGGGATCGAGATCGCGTTCCCGCAGCGCGATCTACATGTGCGTTCGATCGGGGATCTGAGCAAGCTCATCGCCAGCTCAGAAGAAACCGGACAGGGCTCAGAGTTGAGCTCAAAGGCTTCGCCTGTTGTCGACGCCGAGAAGACCAAGAAAAAATGACCGATCGGCTTCGATACCAGTCGCTAGAGCCAATCGATCTTGCGCGCGATCCACACACCAAAGAAGCCCATGGCGACGAGCACAATGCACACGATGGTGAATCCAAGGGGCGATTGGGCCAGGGGGATGCCCCCGACATTGATCCCGAGGAGACCTGTAAGGATCGACATGGGCAGCAGGATCGTCGCGATCAGCGAGACGGCGTACATCCGACGATTCATCTGGGCCGAGAGCTGGTTCGCTAGCTCATCCTGGAGCACCTGCATCCGGCTTTTCGAGGCTTCGAGCTCTTCGACAAACCGCTGATTCCGGTTGACGGCTTCATGGAATGAACGCAAGTGTATTCGGTCGAACAGATCGTGATCGAGCCGACTCAGATCGATCAGCACATCCGTCTGCGGCTTGATATGCCGATACAGCATGATGGCCCGCTGACGAAGCAGCATCAGCTCGTTGCGATCATCAACAAAGTCCGGGCTCAGGATCTGGTCCTCGAGCAGGTCGAGACGCTCGCTGATCTCATCGACGATCGGCCCGATTTTGTCGCCCATTTTGCTCAAAATGAGCACCAGCAACGAACCCGTCGAGCGCGGCCCATCGTGATGCGACAGCCCCTCAGCGATCTCGGCGACCGAGCGGAACCGCTCACGCTCGATCGAGATCAGGCGGTGCTCGTCGATCCAGATCCGCAGCGAGATCATGTCCGATGGTTCCGCCTGCTCGTTGAGGTTCACCCCGCGCAGGATCAGCAGCAATCCATCTTCGTTGATCTCAAGACGCGGACGCGTCGAGCTCGCCAAGAGACTCGTGCAGATATGCTCGGCCAGCCCGGAGTGCTCGATCAGCCACGCCTTGCTCGGCTCCGAGTTGCGGTTGAGGTGAAACCAGAAATCGCCCTGCGACGGCGTCCACGCCTGATCGGGTGCCCACTCGATCGGGCGAGTCTCATCGAGCCTGAATGCTTGGATCGGTCTCTCTTGGTCAACCATTGCGTGCCTTTCACAAGTAGCGGGGCGTTCAACCGGATATTCTAAAGAGACAGCGCGTGCAATGCTGGCGAGCACCCATAGAAAATGCACAGCATTCGCCGTGCAATCCGCCGCTGGATCTCATGCTTCGCTTCCACATGTGCTCGTCAGAAGCGCTCCGCTCCGCCTCTATGGATACTGGCATGATCGCCCAAAGCACAGAGAGACGCCGCCAAACCGGCCGGCAGAGCCGAGAACGCAATAAAGGCGCCCGCCTGCTGGTTTGCCCCGCGAACCGAACTGTTATCAGATAGAATCTATCGAGAATCCCGACACGATCCACTCACGGAGACCACCCCATGCTGCTCAACACCCCCCTGTGCGATTTTGGATGGAACGCCCCGGACTTTACCCTCCGCGATCCCGACGGCCAAGAGTTCACCTGCTGGGAACAGATCGGTGAGCACGGCCTACTTATCGCCTTCATCTGCAACCACTGTCCCTATGTCAAAGCCGTTGCGGACCGACTGGCCGCGGATGCAAAGGTGCTCAAAGACGAGGGGATCAATGTGCTCGCGGTGATGTCCAACGACTACCACGCGGTCCCGGCGGATTCGCCCGCCAACATGAAGCTCTTCGTCAAGGAGCACAACTTCGATTTTCCGTATCTGATCGACGAGGATCAGTCGGTCGGCAAGGCGTACAACGCGGTGTGCACGCCCGATTTCTTCGGATTCAACAAGGACGCCCAGCTTCAGTACCGCGGGCGCCTTGACAGCGCCGGGATGGGCGATGCCAAGGGACGCGTCCCCGAGCTGCTCAATGCCATGCGCCAGGTGATTGCGACGGGCAAAGGCCCCGAGGAACAAATCGCCAGCATGGGCTGTTCGATCAAGTGGACGAGCGAAGACTGAGTCAGAGCGGGCTCATGCCGGAGCTGGCCCATGAAGGAGCCCGATGTCACCAGAGCAGATCCAAGGACTCGTCGAGCAGATCGAGCGCAAGGACCTTTCCACGGCCGCCCACACCTGGCGGGTCGTTCTCTATACCCGCGCGCTGCTTGAGTCTTTTCGCTCCGATCGCGAGATGATCGCCCTGGCCTCGCAGGCCGCGGCTCTGCATGATGTGGGCAAGCTCGATATCCCGGACTGCATCCTCCAAAAACCCGGCAAGCTCACTAACGAAGAGTTCGAGATCATCAAGCTCCACCCCGTCATGGGCTTCGCCAAGATGATCACTCTCAAGGTGAGCGAGGAGCCGATCTACGACATCGTACGCTACCACCACGAACGCTGGGACGGGCTGGGCTATCCATTCCAGATCAAGGGCGAGGAGATCCCCATCGGCGCTCGGATGTTCGCGGTGATCGATGCCTTTGATGCGATGACCAGCGTGCGCCCGTACCGCAGCGAGCTGGGTGACGAAGCCGCCGAGCGTGCGATCCGAGAGCTCAAAGCCGGCGTCGGCACCCGCTACTGGCCCGAGGGTGTCGAGGCTTTTACTGATCTCTTCCACACCGGCAAGCTCGATTACATCCTGCACTACTTCAACGACGATGTCCCCGTCCCGGCGTTTAAAGCCGCGCGGGACGAAGAGTTCGACGAGATCCGCAGCCACTACAAGGCGTAGGGAGCCCGCCGAGCGGGCTCACGCTCTGCAGGGGAGGATTCCCAAATGCGTGCTTTGGCAGATGAAGACTTTGGAGTAGAATGGGCGCAGGGACAATGGTCGGTGTGTGATGATCAAAGTATCCACTGAACACAGAGTCAATGAGGGAGACGACAATGTATACAAAGATCCGTGTAGCGGCGTGTGGAGTTTTCGCCATGGCAAACTTCGCGTGCGCCCAAAACTTAATCGTCAACGGAGATTTCGAAGACCCGGGCTTGCTCGGCGTCAACTCCGCGTACACGCATACACCTGGCGGGAACATCATCGAGGGGAGCTGGTGGATAACGCCGTGGGATCCGGGCACGCCCTGGGACTTCCGCCAGCACACACCCGGCGGGGTCGCGGCGATGAATGTGAACGGCGATGATTCGGGCATCGCGGGGATCCGACGGGTTTGGTATCAGACGGTGGAGGTGACCGTTGGGCGTACCTATAGGTTCAGTGTGTGGGCGCTGGGAACAGCAGCGGGGGCGGGCGCCTACTCATTGCGCCTGGATGTTGACGATGAAGCGATCAGCGGCGTGTTCTCGCCATCTGCTCCACGGGTGTACACAGAGCACACCGCCGAGTTTGTTGCCAAGACCAGCACGGTCGAGGTGAGCATCAAGAATGTGAGCGGGATTACTTTTCCCAATGACTTTATGCTCGACGATCTATCGCTCGAGGAGGTCGCCGTCTGTGCCGCGGATCTGACCAACGACGGAGAGCTCGATTTCTTTGATGTGTCCGCGTTCCTCGACGCATTCAGCCAGCATGACCCGATCGCTGACTTCACCGGTGATGGGGATTTCGATTTCTTCGATGTCTCCGATTTTCTCGACGCGTTTGCGATTGGTTGCCCGTAATCAGCAGACCGCTCGCCGATCACGCCATCGAGCTGGGGTAAAGGATCATGTCAAAGTACTCATACGATCTCACATAATCTCACGGGCAGCCCGCGCCGAACGCATCCAAGAACGCGCTCACATCAAAGAAATCGAAGAGCCCGTCGTTCGTGAAATCCACTAGCGGGTCCTGCTTGGCGAAGGCATCGAGGAACGCGGAGACATCGAAGAAATCGAGTTCTCCGTCATTGGTGAGGTCCGCGGGGCATGGGTCGCAGTAGGCCTCGATCAAGACGATGCGGTCTTCTTCGAGTGGGAGCTCGTAGGTCGAGCCATCGCTTGAATGGAAGTACCACTCGCTGAGCCCGTCGATGGTGGGGGCCCCCGAGAAGGTGTCACTGAACTGAACCTGGGCGGACCAAGACCCAGACAGCGGGCCCGCGGCCCAGCCGTCGGTGTTGGGGGCGGTCCAGTTCTGTCTCATTCGGAGCAGGCTCGTGCCCCCGCCCGCGTAGGTGTCGCCGGTCGGGTCGTCTTTGAACATGAAGCTCGGGGTGGCGCCGGTGAAGCTCGCGCTCATCTCTGCGCGCCCCCCGGTGTTCGGGTCGGCGGAATCGTGCACAACGACAAGGGCCTGGCCGCCGGGCGCGATGGCCATGAACATATGCGAGCGATCGAGATGGAGCGGGGGTTCTTCGCCGTGGTAATACTCTTCGCCGACTCTCCAGTCGTAGATCGTGGTGATGTTCTCATCGAAGATATAAGGGACGATATTCGTGGTGATGGTGTCGTAGACGCCGCTGCCCGCGGCGGTCTCGACCTTGAGCGCCCACCCGTGCGGGCGGGCGTTGTTGATGATTACCGGATTGGTGATCGCCTGGCGGGAGAGCGCATCGGAGACAACCGCCCGATAGGAGATTCCCTCATTGAGCGCCGGGGCGATGAGGGTCTGATTGGTTTCGCCCTGGATATCTGTAAATGATCCCATCGGCGGTGCCTGCTGCCATTGGTACGCAAATCCGGGGAGCCCCTGCTCAGGCAACGCGGTGATGGTGATGGGATCACCGACGCACGGGCTGGTGATATCAGCCGAAGCCGTCGCGGTCGGGGCGGGCGGGATCGTGGTGGGGGTGAAGTTGTCGAACGCGAGCCCGATAGGGTTCGCGTTCCCGGTATATCGAAGCAAGATAAAGTGGATGTCGTCGGTGTCATGGCTAAAGAGGAACCCAAGGGCGCGGGCATCTCCCGACCCGGTTCCGGCCGTGCCGCAAGGGCTTATGCCGAAAGGCGCGGTGAGCACCACGGTATCGATCACACCCATCGAAGCATCGAGGGCTTCGACCGTCCATTCTTCATACGCAGTGCCGGTACGCCGATCGATATCAAGAATCACACCCGCGGCTTGAGCAACGGGGTCTGTGTAAGTAAGCAACAGCGTGCCGGCTTCGTTGCTGATCGTGGTGTCATCGGTGAGGAATGAAGATCCGACCCCCTCACCATCGAGCGGAGTATCAGCACCACACCCCTCGAAGGCGGTCTGCGCACCGCCCACCTTGGCGATCAGCGGCGACCCGATCGACTCCAGTGTGATCGCGTCCACCAGATCAAAGCGGACACCGAAGTCCGCGACGTACTGATCGGAGATGGGCTGGCGGTCGGCCGTCGATCCACCGCCGGGCAGTGTTTCAAAATCAATGGCTTGTGCCCCCGCAAGGCCCGCGGGCACCAGCAGCGCGAGCGCAGCAAGTCGTTTGAGTCGTGTATACATTGATGCTCTCCGTTGTCCCGTGCGGGAGGTGATGCTCCGGATCTGATCGCAGACCGTATTGTGTGTATGGGTCACCATCCCAGAAATGGGGGGCAGAGTCAAGCAGAAAGAGCTTGTTTGGAGGACGAGTACCTTATCAAATATGCTCTAAAGACTCGGAGCACGCGACAACGATTCAGCCTCGTTCGAAACGATTACGAGCAACCCGCTCCGAACGCATCGAGGAACGCAGAGAAATCGAAGATGTTGAGCAAGCCATCAACGGTCAGATCGGTGGGGCATGGGATGGTTGTGCTGAACAAGTAAGCCGAACCAGAGTTTGAGCCGGCGTCATCGCCATTTGGTGCGCCGACGATCGTCGTTGTATCTGAGATTCCAACAGAAAAAGCCAAATTCATTCTCAGCGGATTCTGTTGCCGTGAGCATGAGGTCATCGTTGATCAATTGTGGTCTTCGACCGTTTGGCAGAGCTTTAGGCTACCTCGACTTGCTCTGGACGATGAAATCGCACATAATGGCGACACGGGCGGCATTCGTTGCCCGATGAGCCCACTGCTTTGCACACAAATCCATCACAGGAATCACCAATGAAAGATCCCGCTACGCCGCCCCCGGTTCAGCCCCCTTACCGGGAGGTCACGCTGGCCGCTATTGTGCTTGGGCTGATCATCGGAGCCGTGATGAACGCGGCGATCACCTACGCGGGACTCAAGATCGGCTTTACGATCGGCGGGTCGGCGATCGCGGCGGTCATCGGGTTCGGTCTGCTCCGAGGGATTCTCCGCAAGGGCACCATCCTAGAGACCAACATCGTCCAGACCATCGCCTCGGCGGTAAACACGCCAAACTCGGGCGTCATTTTTACGGTGCCGGTGTTGTTGCTGATGGGCTTTCAACTCTCGGCGGGCAGTATAGATTTCTGGCTCATCACGCTCGCCTGCGTGTGCGGCGCTGTGCTGGGCGGCGCGTTCATCATCCCGCTGCGCAAGCAGATGCTGGACATCGAGCGGCTCCGTTTCCCCTCGGCGACCGCGGTGGCCGCGATCCTCAAATCTCCCGGAGCGGGTCCCAAAAAGGCGATCGTGCTGGGGGTCGGCATTTTGCTCGCGGTGCTGATCGGGCTTCCCGCCCAGTTGCCTCAGCTTCGAAGCCCGGCCAATGTGGATGATCTACAGACGCTGGTTGAGCATGAACGGATCGGGCGGGCGGACCTGCTGCTGACACGCCAGATCGATTCGTGGATTACTGCCCAGGCAGCGCCCGAGTCGCTCGTGCAACACGGGCGCCTGCAGGCGGAGTTGATTCAGTCGAAGGAAGGGGACGCTGAGCAAGTTGGCGATCTTGCAGGGCGGGTCGCCGATGCCAAGGCGCTCGCGATCGCCGATCTGCGCAACGCATTGGAACATCCTGTGGACCGGGCTCGGCTGACGGACTACCCGTTGGAACTCTCGTCACTCGCTTACAAAGCCAGTTCTGGTGAGTTGCCTTGGTCAGCGCTGCGGAGCACGAAGGCCGGGTGGGCGGCCGATCCAATGTTCGGCTACGCCGATCTGCAGATCCGGATGCCTCGGAGCGTGAATGAGGGCTCAGAACCGGTCGACTTCGCATTCAACGGCCCGGGCGCGAGCAGTGATGTGCTGACGACGCGTGCGGACCTTGATCGCAACGGCGTGCCCGATCTTTTGATCACCGATGACACCGTCGATGTTGGCCGCATATTGGGGCTGCCGCTCCAGATGCAGCTGCTGTTCGCCATCGCACCCTTCGCGCTCGGCGCTGGCTACCTCACCGGGCGTGCGGGCCTGCTCGTGCTCGCCGGCGGCATCTTGGCGTATGTCGTGCTCAACCCGTTGATCTACGCGATGGGCTGGATGCCAGCGACGGTCAGCGAGTCAGGAGCAGCCGGTTACGGATTCGGGAATGTCAATCGACCACTGGGCATCGGGCTGCTCTTGGGCGGCGCGATGATGGGCGTGATCGCTTCATTGCCCGCCATTCGCGAAGCCTTCAAGTCCATCGCGGTCGCGGGGAAAACGGCCCGCGCAGGCGGCGGGGGCAGCGACGAGCTCGGGCTCAAGGTGCTCGTCGCCGCGGTTGCCGGGGCCCTGCTTTTCCTGTTTATCGCCGCGGACTTTACGGGCAAGCAAGCGATCAACTCCGTTTGTCCGGTGACCGAGCAAGCGGTCGAATCCGATGAGTTCAGCACACAATACAACGGCTACACCCTCGCCTTTGTTGATGAAGCGGCGATGGAGACTTTCAGTGAAGCCAGCCCCGAGGATCAAGCGGCCGTGGCGGCTCCGTATTCTGCTGACCGCAAGGGGCTGCTCTCGGGGATGAACCCGCATATGCGTGCTGGGATCATCGCCGTGATCGGCGCGTTGTGGATCTGGTTCGCGGGGATCATCATTGCCCAGTGTACAGGGATGACCGACTGGTCCCCGATCTCGGGCATGGCCCTGCTCACGGTGGTGCTGGTGCTCTTGCTCTCTGGGCCGGGCGGTGTGCTGGGGGCGGTGTTGATCGGTGCGGCCTTGTGCGTTGCGATTACCTGCGCTGCGGACATGATGGCCGACCTCAAGACCGGCTACCTCGTGGGCGCCAAGCCCAAGCGTCAGCAGACCGTTGAACTCGTCTTCACCGGCATCGGGCCGATCATCACCATGGGGGTGCTCCTGATCATCGTCGTCGGCAATCAAGCCAAGTTCGGCGTGCCCATCGGGCCGGGCACGGATACCTCAGCCCCCCAGGCCCAAGCATTGCAAGCCGTGATCACCGGGGTCCAGGGTGGTGAGATGCCGTATACGCTTTATGGAACTGGAGCACTCATCGGGGCTCTGCTGGGCCTGAGCGCGTTCTCCGGGCTCGGTGTATTGGTCGGGCTTTCCATGTACCTCCCATTCGCATACATCGCGACCTACGGCGTGGGCTGTGTGATCAACATGTTTGTGAGTAAGGCCAAGGGAACCAGCTGGGCCGAGGAGTGGGGCGTGCCGATGGCCGCCGGGTTCATCGTGGGCGACGCGGTGTTGGCATTGGGAGTCAACGCCATCGTGCTGATCGCTGGCTAGGCCCTATCCGAGTGTCCCAAGCGCATATCCGTCATATATACCATCCCGCCGGGAATCAAATCCATGAAACTCTTCGCCTACCTGCTCATCACACTCTCTGTCATCTTCGGCTCGCTTGCAAGCAGCACCGCGTACCTCGTGCGCTTGCAGGGAACCAGCCCAGAGACGCTCGCAACGCTGAAACTGGGTTCGCCTGCTGGCGTCTATAACGGCGAGGCCTCTACTCCAGCGTTCACCGAGCGCCTCGCTGCTGTCCGCGAGGAACTCAACGCGGAGAGAAGCACAGCCGTCAACCCGCTCAAGCCGGAGACGCCGCCGCGTGTCCCCGCGGTCACGCCGCCGGTCGTGACTGAGCCAGCCGGTGAGTCCGTGCTCGCGGCGCGTGAAGCCCTCGTCCCCATCGGACGCACCGGTGATCGGCTCACGCCTGGTCTTGTCGCATTGCTCAACGAGGCGGATGTGACGTTTGTGAAAGTGACGGCGTTTGGATTCGCCCGCTGGCCGTACCTGTGGCTCTTTGTGCTCTCGTGCGCTGGATTGCTGTGTGGTGCATGGATCATCCGGCGGGCACAGCGAAAGGAACTGGCCGCGGCAGAGGCCGCGGGCCCGGCCGCTGGAGAAGACGCGACCGATGCGGCCACCGTGTTCGCTCGTCTCTCCGGGCGACTTCACACGCTCGCCGAAGAACTCGCTCAGACAGATGATACGAACGCCCGCCTCGAAGCCATCGTTCGCCACATCGGTCTGATCCAGCGCGATGATGTCCCGGCATTCGCGGCCGATCGCCCGGCGCTGATCAACCGGCTCTCGCTCGCGGGCTATGCGGAGTTGATGGACAGCTTTGCGGGCATGGAACGCCAGCTCAACCGGGCATGGTCCGCCGCGGCCGATGCCCACCTGCCCGAATCCGAAGCCTGCCTGCGCAACGCCCAGCCAATGCTCGTCGAGACACTGCGACGATTGAAAAAGTCATAAGGCATAAGAATTGATCAGTAGGCGATTTTGATCGCAGATCGCTGCTCTATACCCGAGCCCCATGTTCCGGCACGCAGCACGCATGTGTGCCAATGGCAACGCATGGATTGATTGTCTGATCTGTTCTTCACGCACGAATCGCGACGAGCTTGCGATAGGTCATCACACGCCAGATCCATTCAAACGGGCCCATCGTGAAGAACCGAAGCCAGAGCATCGAGAACAGGATGTTGATGCTCCACACGACGGCAATGACCAGCCAGAGCCTAGGAAAGTCGATGCTCGCATAGTGCCCAAAGCCATAGCCGTAGAAGAAAGTGGTGCAGAGGATGGTCTGCAGGAAGTAGTTCGTCAACGCCATGCGTCCCACGGCGGCCAACGGGATACAAATCAGCCTGGCCGATGCACACTTCGAAAGCGCGATGACAAGGGCCGCGTATCCAAGCCCCAACGGCACGCCGATCGGTTGGGCGACAGACTGCCAGATGAAGCCGGGAACAAGATCAAATGTGTGTTCGATGTTGACATACGCCAAGCCGGTCAGCGGGATCCCGATCCCCAAGAGGATGATCGCCGCTTTGACATAAAACGCCAGCGGGCGCTCGCCGGTGAGTATGCCCATGCGTGTGAGCCCCATGCCCATCGCCATGATGCCCCACAGCATCGGGAGCATCAGCGGCAGAAAAAGGATCTCCATGAAGAGGGTGGTGATGAAACGAGCCCTGAATGCATCGAAGTAGGTGCCGGTGTAGGCCGCGATCTCGTAGGCCGGATCCGACGAGAGCTCCTCAGCAGTGATGTGCCCCGCCGAGAGTGCCCAGTAGGTGAGTGCCGAGAACCCAAAAACCAAGAGTGAACCAAGCGCATACAGCCCGAGCCCCCCAAAGAACTGGAGCTTGGGATGGAGCCGACGGATCCACCACAGCAGAGTCAGACCAGCCACGGCATAAAAGCTCAGGATGTCACCAAACCACAGCAAATACGCATGCAAAGTCCCGAAGACGAGCAGCAAGCCACAACGCATGTACCAAAGCCCGGTCCCCGTGCTCAGTTTGGTGTGGTAGTTGCCCTCGTGGTCCGCCGAATCGAACTTGCGAGCATACATAATGACGCCCGATCCAAAGAGCAGCGCGAACAGGAACATGAACTTGCCCAAGAAAGCCGTCGAGATGATGGTGTGCCCCAACGCGTTTGCGCATGTGTCGCCCATCACGGTGTAATCGGTCATCGCGCCCATCGGCCAAGCGAAGGTGATGATGTTGGGGAGCAGGATCCCCATGAGCGCAAAGCCTCGTACTGTATCGATCGATTGAAACCGCTGGGCGGATGCGGTGGGATGGACACGGGGGTGCTTTGGCATGGGTTCGATCCGATGGAGAAGAGCGCATCGGCTTGATGCGTACGATCCGCCTTCAAGCCACGCCCATTCTACAAGCAATTTTGCATAAATGGGTGAGCTTACTTTGGGGGCAGGCGAGCAACCCGCATCAGCCGGCATAGAGCACCAAAGCAGATCGCAAAAACAAAGATGGATCAGCAGTGATGCCGATCCTTGCAGGTCGTGGCCATCCCTTGCGGAATATCTGAAATGGGCCAGGGCAGACTCGAGCGATCCGCGTTGGAGGATCAAAAACGCCGATTTGCAGTAGTGGGGGCGCAGAATGCGGCGCACTTCCAGATGATACTACCCAATCAAGCCATTCTGATCCCGCACTCAAAGAGTTGATCCGGGTTTGGCCTACTCTGAGCGATTGGGAGAAATGGCAGGTTCTGGCGTTGATCAAACACTATGCCGATCGGATTTCAGCAACGGGTCAAGATTGACTTGCTCAACAGCTTGGAGTGTTTGTAGGCAGTTGGTACGTGGGTTGCTTCGCGCGTGCGCGCGTACTGGTCTCACACGCACCTGATTTACAGTTCTCCCGCTGGGCTGACAGAAACAAAGTCAGGAGACATCGCTTGGACTTACTAGTAACACGCGTTTAGTACTGGCTCGTTTGAATGCGAACAGAACGATGACTTGCTCTGCCGCGTCTTGGGAGCACAGTACGACTCGTGGATCAGCCGTTGTCAATACGCAGCATGCGATGGATCTCTTCGGACTTGAAGCCCAGCAGCTTGGGGCGGACGATGCCCGGCAGCGCGATGGTGTCGTACAGCTCGTGCACCACGCCCTCGATGCGGATCCAGTGCTCGGTCGCGCCCGTGTCCATGTTGATGATCTGCAGCGAGCAACGCGGCTCGGCGTCGCGCGATCGCAGGTTCTCGTCGAGCGGCAAACCCTGGAATGTTCGGTTCTCTCGCGCTGCCGACACGCCCACGATCGCGTACCGCCCGACAAACGCCAGGCCGCGAGCGAAGCCGGGCACGAACGCGACCTCAGTAAATGCGCCCGTGCTTAGGTCGCTGTAGCCGAAGAACCCGGTCCCCGCGTTGAGCAGCCACACGCACCCGGGGAACGCAGCGTGCATCCGGGGCGAATGGGGCATGCTCAGCCCCTCACACACGATCTCGTTGGATCGTACATCCATCAGCAGGCCGCCGTTGTCCCGCTGGTTGCGCCACCCGTCCTTATTGTCGCATTTGCTGACCATCGTCGCGTAGGCTGGGGCGCCCGTTTCATGCTCGCCAGCCAGCCCGTTGAGGTGGCAGCGGTTCTCGGGCACCATCGCCGAGATGAACGGCGGACGCCAGACGGGCCGGAAGCTATGCCCTTCGCTGAGCGTTGCAAGGCAGTTGAATGTGGTGGCCGCGAACACCGGCGGGGCGTCCTTGGGCAGCACGATGTCGTGCGTATCCAGGTCGCCCGTCGTGTATCCAACCGTCGGTACATACAACGCGTCGTACCCGTCGGGCGTCGTCTCCCCCGGCGGGACATAGTTGTCGAGCCGCCACAGCTGATACTGCGTGGCCATCCACAGCTGGCGTGCGTCGGTCGACACCGCGAGCCCCATGCAGCGGCTAAATGTGCGTTCAAAGATGCTCAGCCGCCCGTCGGGCTGCAAGCCAATCAAGAACAACTTCCCGGCCTGGTAGGTCGAGAACCCGAGGCTCACGCGCTGATCGGCCATCCATGACGCTGCGTAGGGGGACGAGGTGATGACCAGGTCGTTCGAGGAAGGTATTGCCATGGAGGGCATAGTAGCCGAAGGCAGCTTTGGTCGTTTGTAGAGCACTCTGGCACCGGTTCAAGTCGCGCTGAGGTTCCATGCAAGTTCGGTCGAGAGCGTCAAGTGCAGGCTACTCATCTATCCAAGAGTTGTCCCTTGATTCTCATTTCTGTTATGTTTTGAGCGTGTTGTCGTGTGGCTGTCAGGCTTGTGTGTGGGGTCGCACGCCCACAGAGGACTATAACCAACCAATTCATTTATAAGCTTTATTTAGCAGTTGTCATTTGGATTTGAATCCTGTATTCTTTTGTCTGCAATTCGGTCCCCTATTCGAGAGAGAAGAGAAGACTATATGAATACTACAATGACCCGCCGATCCGCCCCTTCTGCGGCGCTCGCGATTCTTTTGGCCGCAGGCATGGCTTCGGCCCAGTCCAACGAGCCATTTCCTGCGGCGTTTGAGCTAAGCAGCTTGCTGCCGGCCAATGGTGGGAACGGTTCAAACGGCTTTGTGCTTAATGGGAATGCTGTCGAAGATTTTTGCGGCGGATCCGTATCATCTGCGGGGATGTGAACGGTGACGGCATCGACGACCTGATCATCGGGGCAGCTTATGCCGACCCGAACGGGAATGACTTTGCCGGCACGAGTTATGTGGTCTTCGGCGGAGCGGGCGTGGGCTCGACCGGGATCATCGAGCTGGCATCACTCAACGGCTCGAATGGCTTCATCCTCAATGGTATTAACGCGCGTGAGAGAAGCGGGTATTCTGTGTCGTCTGCCGGCGATATGAACGGGGATGGCATCGATGACCTCGTCATCGGTGCACCGGGGGGGGGCACCGAATGGGGCTATGACTGCCGGCGAGAGCTATGTAGTCTTCGGCGGCGTAGGCGTTGGATCGACCGGGGTGATTGAGCTCGCATCACTCAATGGCTCGAACGGCTTTGAAGTCTACGGCGTCATTCACGACAACGAGAACTTGGACGGTGCCAGCGGTAATTCTGTGTCTTCTGCGGGCGATGTGAACGGCGACGGCATCGACGATCTGATCATCGGGGCAATTGGCGGGGATCCGAACGGGAGTATCAAGTTCGGCAATGCCGGCGAGAGCTATGTGGTGTATGGCGGCGCAGACTTGGGCTCGTCAGGTGTCTTTGGCCTGGGCTCATTGAACGGCTCGAACGGCTTCGTGCTCAACGGCATCGACTCTGGCTCGTTGTTTAGGCCGGGCGATTCCAGCGGTTATTCCGTGTCATCCGCTGGCGACATGAACGACGACGGCATCGATGATCTGATCATCGGGGCCTTGCGGGCCGACCCGAACGGGAATGCTGACGCCGGCGAGAGCTATGTGGTCTTCGGGCGCGACCCGAGCGCCGGCTGCCTCGCGGATTTGACCGCAGACGGCCTGCTCGACTTCTTCGATGTCTCGGCCTTCCTCGATGCCTTCGGTATAGAAGATCCAACTGCTGACTTCACAAACGACGGGCTCTTCGATTTCTTCGATGTCAGCGCGTTCCTCGATGCCTTTGGTTCAGGGTGTCCATAACTCAACTCGAACTCAATTCCTGACCACGACGACGGAGATTCAAGTTTCGAGGGGACGGCCTGTGGCAACGATTTATTCAATGCCGCAGGTCGTTATTGAGTTCAAACGGATAGGTAACGGTCCTGTGAACTGGTGATCTTTGAGTGGTTGTTCCCAGGCCCTCTTCTGAGACTGTGTCTCTGATGGAGTTTCCTCTCCATGATTGCCTGCTTTCCAAATTCGTCCATTCTACGAGAATATTCACAAAAGATATGGATCGTATTTTGGGGGCAGGCCAAGTCGGCATTGCTCCCTTAAGGATTTAGAGTCATTCTATTGCTTGCATAACTCGGAGAAACTGCTCGGAATCTTCGCCGTGTAGCGACCGATAGAGTTCTGTGGCTGCCCGCAAATGCTCTAAGGATTCAACGGTATTTCCAACGCCGCCGTGAGCAAAGCCAAGGAGTTCGTGGAGCTTTCCGTAGCGAGGGTCATTGTCCTCATAGAGTTCCACAGCTTGCTCTTGCAACTCGATGATCAAAGCGAGCGAATCACTGTACCGCTCCATTGAGATCAACATATCTGCCAGGTTTACCTTTGATTGGATGACCATCGGGTGATCATTGTCGAGGTTTGCTTTGAGCCCATCCAATGATGCCTGTGCGAGCACGACTGCCTTCTCGAACTCTTCGTTCCGCGCGTAGTAGCTCGCGAGGTTATTTTTGATAATCAATGAATATTGATGCTGCTCGCCGAGCGTATCGATTGAAATCTGTAGGGCATTGGACAAATGCTCTTGAGCCAGTGATTGATCTCCAGCTTTTTCATACGCGACGCCTAGATTGACCATCGATACAAGAACGCTCGGATGAGTTTCTCCGAGTACGCTTCTTTTTTGTTCGAGCACCGCCTTGTTCATTGCCACTGCTTGATCATACAACTTGAGCTCGTGATACACCTGAGCGATGTTGGTTCGTGTCTTGAGTGTAATCGGGTGATTTTCGCCCAGATGCTCAAGCTGATGAGCGAGCACCCGCTCAAGCATCGATTTTGATCGATCGTATTCACCCATCGCCTTGAGCGACATCGCAAGGTTGTTTCGCGTCGCCATGGTGTCATTGTGATCATCTCCGAGCACGCGCACGCGCGATGCCAACAAACGCTCGCCAGCCTGAATGGCCATCTCCCGGTTCTCTAGATAGCCGTAGACTGTGCTCAGGTTGCTGAGTACTACCAGAGTGTCTAGATGATCCTCGCCCATTGTTTCTCGTACATCCTGATACACTAGCTCAAGCACTGTCAGTGCTCGATCATAATCAGAGAGTTCGACGTACGCGATGCCGAGTGATGAGCGAGCCTCGATGGTTCGGATATGGCGTGCTCCAAATGCCTCCAAGGCGATGGCCGCGGCTGGGCGGAAGTGCTCAATCGCCTCGTCATACAAGCCGATCGTCCGGTACAGCTCGCCGACCAAGATCCGCACGCGGACCTCAACCTCCGGCGATTCCGTAATCTCACTATTGATCCGCTCACTGGCCGAATCGAGGATCTCTCGAAACAGTGTGGTGTCCTGCCCGCGGGCCACTGCTGGGTCGATCCCCCTGAGCATTTCCTCTGTAAACCGGAGCACCTGTTCTTGAGTCGCCATGGCCGATGTCATCTGGGTGTTGGCAGACCGGATCCGCTTGGCAGAAACCACGCTCATTGTTGTCAACACGATGAGACTCGACACCACGAGCAACGCAGCGATCGACCATGCCTTGTTCCGGGCGATCAGCTTCCGCAATGTATACGCGCTGCTCGGCGGGCGCGCTTGCACCGCCCGTCCGTTGAGATATCGCTCGATGTCAGCGCCAAGTTCGGCCACGCTCGAGTACCGGCGATCTCGCTTCTTTTCCATCGCTTTGGTGATGATCCAATCAATCTCACCCTTGAGTTGCCGTGAAATAGTACTGATCGTTGCGGCTCGCTGCGTCGCGACAGAGCCCGCCATTGAACGATCGAGCTTCGCCACCCGTGTCGAAGGGCGCTGCGGATCGGTATCTCGGATCATCTGCTCGAGCTGCTCCGCGCTCGCGCTGCGGAGCCTCTTGGCATCAAATGGCAACACGCCAGTTGTCAGCTCGTAGAGCATCACCCCGAGCGAATACACATCAGACCGCGTATCGAAATCCGTCTTCTCAGTCGACGCCTGCTCGGGCGACATGTACTGTGGCGTCCCCACCAGCTGCATCGTCCTAGTGAGTGGCTCACGCTCGCCGAACTCTTCTTCGGAGGCATCCATGGCCTTCGATATCCCGAAATCGATCACCTTGACGATCGGCTTCCCATCCACCTCGGTCACCAGCACATTGCTCGGCTTCACATCCCGATGGATCACCATCTTCTGGTGCGCATGCCCAACGGCCTGGCACGCTTGCGAGAAGAGCGATAAACGAGCCCGGAGGTCGAGCCTTCGGCTATTGCAATACGCCGTGATCATCTCCCCTTCGACATACTCCATCCCGATGTAGGGCTGTCCAGCTTCGGTCTTCCCCGCGTCAAGCACCCTCGCGATCCCGGGATGATCCATCTTGGCCAATAGAATCCGCTCTTCTTCAAAGCGGCGCAGCACCAATCTCGTATCCATCCCCGCGTGGAGCACCTTGACCGCCAGCAGACGCTCGATCGGTTCACGCTGGGTGCACAGGTACACCGTGCCGAAGCCGCCTCGCCCGAGCACACGGACAACCTCGTACATTCCGATCATGGTCGGGATCTGGACTTCGTCATCCATCTCCACGGCTTGACCTGTGCGCATCGTGATCGAAGCCGCGGTTTCGCCGAGGAAACCTTCGGAGTCCAGATGTGCTTTGAGCAGGCTCTCGACACGCTCTTTGAGCGCGGGGTTGCCGGAGCAGACACGATCGAGATGCTCAGCCTGTTCTGCCAGCGGGATCGCGAGCATGTCAAGAAAAATTGATTTTGCTTCTTCGGAGACCATCATGGCGTATCCGATCCGGAGAGCAGCTCAAAGAGCCGGGCGCGGGCAAACGCCCATTCGCGGACAACAGTTCTCTCGGCGACCTCGAGCACAAGGGCCGTCCGCTCGACACTCAGCCCCGCGTAGAACCGCATGGAGACGATCTGAGCCGCACGGGGGTCCTCGGCTTCGAGCGTCTTCATCGCTTCTTCGAGCGCCAAGATCGAGACCGGGTCCGGGTTCTCGGCCAAATCGATCAATCCCAGCGGGATCCGCTTTTCATCGCCGCCGCGTTTGACGGCGTTCTTTGTCCGCGCATGGTCGATTAGTATCCGACGCATCGCCTGGGCCGCCGCATGGAAAAAATGCGCCCGGCTCTGCCACGAGAGCTCTTCGTTTCCGAGCAGCTTCGCGTACGCCTCATGGACAAGGGCCGTTGCTTGGAGCGTGTGATCCGCCCGCTCGTGCGTCATCCGGTTCTGGGCGATCTTCTTGAGCTGGTCATACACCTGTTCGAGCAGCTCAAGCGAAGAGTGTTCGCCCCCATGATTCAGCAGCTCGGTAATGTCACGCCCTGGCTCATTCATCGGAATCCCCTGTGTCAATAGATCATAACAGAATCCCCATCCCTGATCTGGAAACCATCCCATGGCCCCAAATATCCCGATCGGCTTTGCACTTTGAATGAGCATGTTCAAGCCCCTTTCTTACCCCTATTTGCGTCATATAGAGGTAGGAGAGGACATGATCTGAAATATATCAGCATTTTTTCAGAACCGTGTCCTCCCAGTCATGGAGTCTTCGCATTTGGCCATGACAAGACACTCAACCGGCTCAGATAGACAACTGACCCAAACACACAACAAGGAGACACACCATGTGTTCAAACTGCTCAATCGCCGTCAACCCACAAGACACCCAAGCCTTCGCCGGCACCCTGCTCGGGATCCTCAACAACGGCGCCACCGCCATGATGATCTCGATCGGCCATCGCACCGGGCTCTTCGATGCGATGTACAACGCCGGCCCATCGGATTCTGCTGGCCTCTCAGAATCGGCCGGGCTCAACGAGCGCTATGTCCGCGAATGGCTCGGCACCATGACCACCGCACAGATCGTCATGTACGATCCAACCACCGGGCTCTATGAGCTCCCTGTTGAGCACGCGATGATGCTCTCGGAAGCGGCTCCTGAGTCCACCTCCATCGCCAACACGATGCAATGGATCAGCGTGCTCGGCCAGGTTGAATCCAAGGTCGTCGAATGCTTTAAGAACGGCGGCGGTGTGCCGTACAGCGCCTACGACCGTTTCCATGATGTGATGGCTGAGGAATCCGACGGCACTACGCTGGCCGGCTTCGATCAAGGGCTCTTCAATCTCGTTGATGGGCTCGAGCAACGCCTCGAAGACGGAATCGATGTCCTCGATATCGCCTGCGGCAAGGGACACGCCATGCTCGAACTCGCCCGCCGATACCCCAACTCAAGGTTCCTGGGCGTTGACTTCTCCCAGGAAGCCATCCAAGACGCACAGATCAAAGCATCCGCCGCTGACCTGACCAACATCGACTTCGAGATCCACGATGTAGCGCAGCTTGATCAGACCAATAGGTTCGATCTCATCACCGCGTTCGACGCGATCCACGATCAACGCGACCCGATCGCCGTACTCGCCAACATCCGTGCGGCCCTCAAGCCCGATGGCACCTTCCTCATGCAGGACATCGCTGGCTCGAGCAAGGTCGAGAACAACATCGGCCGCCCGATCGCACCGCTGATCTACACCATCTCATGCATGCACTGCATGACCGTCTCGCTCGAACAGGGCGGGCTGGGGCTCGGAGCCGCATGGGGAGAAGAAATGGCTCTTTCGATGCTCGACGATGCCGGCTTCAAGTCCGTCAACACCCACACCCTCGAACACGACATCATGAACACCTACTTCGTCGCTCACTAATGGGTACGAAGATTCACACCCCTAAACGAAACAAGGAAAACACAATGAACACCACCGCAACCATGGCACTCGCACTCACCGCATCAATCGCATCGGCCCAGAATAGCAGCCCTGACCTGATCTTCACTTCCCTCGAAATCGTCAGCGTAGAAATCGTTGATAACCTTTTCGAAATCGGATTCGCGTACGAGATCACCAATGTTGGCGCGATCGCCATCGATCTCGCCGGCCCAGACCTCTTCGATGACTTAGACAACATCGGTTTCCAGACTTATCTCGCCAGCGACGAAGAACTATTGAACCCGATCCATGCCTCGGGCGGCTGGTTGATTCCCACACAGTTGGGCAAGGAGTACATACTGGAAACGAACGACACATACAGCGGCACGCTCTTTGCCAATACGGGCCAGCTCGCTGATCCAACCATGCTCGATCCATTCAACTGGCTCGTCGTGGACATCCTCACCGATCACTCGGCCCCAGAAGAAATGGGACGCAACAACCGTGCCGTGATCCACATCCCAGCACCCGGGGCACCCGCACTGCTCGCGATAGGTTGCACGATTGCCACAGTCCGCCGTCGATGATAAAGAATCTTTTGGCTTGTGAGTGAGTCCCAACCCATACTGAATCCAAAATATATATGAGAGAGAGAATGGTCCCCGCCGAGCGAACGGTGGGGGCCTTTTTTGTATCCAGTGAACAGAATTTGAATGGGGTTTGCGGCATGTAATCCATAAGATGTTGGAATAGATTATCGGTCATCTCGCTTGGAAAGATTTTGCCAGCTGAAACTAATTCCAATGAACATGGGTATACATTCCTATCCCAAGGAGAGTGCGAGATTCAAGAACAGGAAACAAGCAGTTCTGAGGAGCTCACCCAGCTGCTTAGCCGCTGGAGTGCTGGGGATATGGACGCCGCAGAGCTCGTTGTTGACCACGCATACCAAGAGCTGCGCGTCATCGCGACGCGGTGTCTCCATGGGGAACGTATCGAGCATACACTCGGGCCGACGGCTCTCGTTCACGAAGTCTACTTCCGACTCATCGGCGAGCAGATGCCAGAGTTCACCTCGCAGGGGCATTTCCTGGGCATATCGGCGCGGCTTATGCGTCAGATACTGGTCAATCATGCCGTCGCAAGAAAAGCCGCCAAAAGAGGCGGAGGCTGGAAACGGGTCCCCGTAGAGATCGCGATCGAGCATCTCGAAAAACAACGCATCGACATGCTCGCCCTAAACGATTCACTCAACGATCTCGAACTCCGCGAACCATTGATGGCCCGCGTGGTCGAGCTCCGCTTCTTTGTAGGGCTCTCGATCGACGAGACAGCCGACGCCCTCGGGGTCTCGCCGCGTACAGTGGTCAGCAGCTGGACCTTCGCCCGCGCGTGGCTCTTGAAGGAGATCCAACCATGACCGATCCCTCTGGATGCAATCATTGGGAGTTGATCAAGCGCCACTTCGAAGCGGCGCAATCGCTCTCTGATGAGCAGCTCGAAGCGTACATCGCCAAGCAAGCAGACCTCGACCCATCTCTCTGCAACGAACTCAAAGCCCTGATCCGCGCACACCGGGACACGGTCCCGTTCACAACGCCGTTTTGGAACCCAGTGCTGATCCACGACCAATCTATGTATACCCCCGGCGATCGGATCGGCAAGTACGAGGTGATCGAGCGGATCGGTTCCGGCGGCATGGGCGAGGTGTACAAAGCCAAAAGACTGGACCACTACGAAACCCATGTCGCCATCAAGGTTGTGCGAGAGCATGTCGCCACGCCGACCATGATCGAGCGGTTCCAGGCCGAACGCCAAACGCTCGCGACGCTCAACCATCCCAACATCATCTCCATCTTCGATGGCGGAACCACCGCCAGCGGGATGCCGTTCATCGTCATGGAGCTGCTTGAGGGAAGCTCGGTGACTACACATTGCAATGAGGCCCAGCTGAGCCTCAAGGATATGCTGTCTCTGTTTTGCACCGTATGCGAAGCAGTCCAGTGTGCGCATCAGAGCTTTGTCGTGCACGGTGATCTCAAACCCAGCAATGTGATGGTCGATAAGAACGGCGATATCAAACTCCTCGATTTCGGGATCGCGTTGGATTCGAGCAGCCACGACCTAGGGACGAATACACACGCTGCTGATCACGCCAACGCCTTCACCATCGGGTGTGCGAGCCCAGAGCAAGCGACCGGTGGCTCGATCACGGCCGCGACCGATGTGTATTCGCTTGGGCTGATGCTCTACGAGCTCTTGACCGGCGTTCGTGCCTATTCAGTCTCGGGCATGTCTCGAAGCGAGGCGACTCAATGTATAACCGAACTCGAACCGCCGTTGGCGAGTGCATCGATGCGAATGAACAAGGATCAAAGCAGATTTTCGGAGGCTTGTGTCAGTGGAGAACTCGACGCGATCGTGCAAAGAGCAATCCAGAAAGACCCCGCCGATCGGTATCAATCCGCCCAGCACCTCGCCGACGATCTTCGTCGGCACCTCGAATGCAAACCGATCCACGCATACCCCAGGACACGAAAGTACACTGCACTCAAGTGCATCCAGAGAAACAAGTCCGCATCTATCTTTGCGGGCATCGGGTTGCTGTTTGCCTCCATCGCGGTGGCGAGCATCTCCGCGGGCTATGTCCAGGCCCGCATCGCCAACGCAGAATCCCAACGCCAACGCCAACGCGATAACGCGCAAGACACGGTAGAGTTCCTCGAAACCATCCTCGCCCAGGCGAGCCCCTTCGGCAAAGATCGCCCGATGTCCGTCGAGCAAGCCCTGCGCAACTCAGACCAGATGATCCGAACAGAACTCTCGGAACACCCCGAGGTGGCGGCCAATGTCCATCTGGCCGTCGGGCGGATCTACATGGATCTGTTCTTGTTCGATAAAGCCGTACCGCACCTGCAAGATGCCTACACACACTTCGAGCACGCCCAGCATCCTGTAGAGCCGACGACATACGCCGACTGTGTCAGCATGCTGGCGCGTGCCAAATCCGATCTCGTCTGGACGCTCGAAATCAACAGCCAAGATGTCGTTCACCTCCAAGAACAGGTCCTGAGTCTGCGCAAAGAACAGTATACATCGCCCCACCCATTAATCGCCGAAACACTCGGCGACCTTGCACTTGCCCACTGGGCCCAAGACCCACACAAGCCCGCAAGCGACCTCGTCCTCGAGCTCTACCTCCAGTCAATGGCCATGTTCACACAGCTGGGCATGGAGAAGTCGCCCTTGTGCGCCGAGGTGCATGTTGGCATCGCGCATACATACTCTTCGCGATTCGAGAATAGCCTCGCAGAAATGCACTTTTCCCATGGAGTCGAGATCTATTCGCAATCCACCGAGGTGGCCACGCCGTTCTCACTCAAAGCCCAGAACGCGTACGCAAGAATCCTGAGCCGTATTGGGAAAAAAGACCAAGCGTTAGATTGGTTCAATCGCTCCATCGAACAATCGCCAATGCATTGGGTGGTTCGGGCAGAGGTCGAAGCCCGATGGGGCCGGCTCTTCGAACTCCTTGACGCAGATCCACGGAGCGATCAGAACCAAACACTGCTGGACACCATTGGTCGCCAGACGAAGCTGTATCTGCAAGCCTCTCCGAACGATGAATCGCTTATCAATCTGCTGAATCTATTGGAATCAGCATCAGCCACCGATACCGCGGACCTCTTCGATTCGGCAATCCCAGTATTCATTGAGCAGCAGCGCCAGTTCCCGGTTTCATTGCCCGAGCATCTCCATACTTTCACCCAAGCGAGCGTCATCATGTTCGGCAAGGATTGGACGCTCGCTATGCTCTACAGCTACCTCGCAGAGTACTCATCAACCAATCCGACTGACCAACAAGTGCCCGCCGTGCTCAGGTCGTTGATCTCTCAGGTTCAGGCTATTTTACCCATTCCTGGGCCATCCAACGGCGATTCTTAAGAAAAAGCCAGCATCCTCTGCGCGATCCGCCGAGCATTCTTGCATGTTCCAATAGAGAGGTGCGTGCTGTTCACGCCTCGGATGAACTGTCCAACTCTAGAGGAACCGCCATGCACACCCCCGCCATCCTGACTCTCGCCACCATCGTTCTGTGTTCACAGTCCTCGATCGCCCAGTTTGTCGAACAAGATATCGAGATCATCCACGAACTCAAAGGGGTCAACGCGAACGACAACTTCGGAGCCAATGTCTGCGCCGTAGCAGACTATAACGGCGACGGCGCAATGGAGTTCCTCGTCGCCGCAAATGGCGATGATACCGAAGCAACCAACGGCGGCGTTGTCCATCTCTATGACGGGCGAAAGGGCACCGTCATCCGTTCGCACTTCGGGCAAATAGCGAATGAAGCCGCAGGCTATGTATGCGATGCGGGCGATGTGAACAACGACGGTATCACCGACTACCTCTTCGGCACCAACGCCGCGAAGGTCTATGTGTTCTCCGGGGCCGACGGCGCATCCCTCTACACCTTCACCGGGATCGCGGGTTCGCAGTATGGATTCCGAGCCTGCGGCATCGGGGACATCAACAACGATGGCTTCGGCGAAGTCCTTGTCGGCGCCTGGAGCGACGACACGATTCAGACCAACCAAGGCCGAGCGTTCATCTACTCGGGTATTGATGGCTCACTCATCAGAACACACAATGGTGCTCGCCGCCAAGGACAGTTCGGGCACACCGTCTCGCTGCTGGGTGATCTTGATCTTGATGGCGTCCCAGATTATTCCGTCGGCGCCCCCGGCCCATGGGCCACCTCCGATCGCGGGCATGTCTTTGTCTACTCGGGCGCAACCGGAAACCTCATGTTCCTGCCCATCAGCGCCGAATCCACCGGGCTCGCCCTCGCCAGCTACCAGCAGTGCCAAGGATTTCAGAACTACAACAACGACGGCGTGCCCGACTTCGCCATGTGCGATATCGGCGATCGTGGAATCGGCAACGAAGCGGGAAGGCACTACAGGGTTGATGGAGCAACCGGCACCATCATCAACTCGACCGTCGGCTACACCATAAACAGTGGTTTCGGCGGCACCCCGTGGACACCGGCCGGGAACATCGGCGATATCACCGGCGATTGCATCTCCGACGGTCTCATCGCTTCTTGGCGCAGCCAGGTCGGCGCGACCCAAGGCGGGCAGGCCCACCTTATAGACCTCGCCGATGGCTCGATCCTCCGCACCTTCACTTCAAACCGAGCTCAAGCATTTCTCGCAGGCACACTCTCTGGAGCCGGTGACGCCAACGGCGACGGGATCATGGATTACATCCTGGCTGCCAACGGCGACAACGGCAACCGCGGAGCCGTATATGTCATCGCCGGGCGGGATCACCGAACCACACCATCAGCAGATCTCACAAACGACGGGCTCCTGGATTTCTTCGATGTCTCCGCCTTCCTTGATGCCTTCGCAAAGAAGCAAGACCCGGCTGACTTCACTTATGATGGGCTCTTCGATTTCTTCGATGTGAGCGCGTTCCTCGATGCGTTTGGTGCGGGCTGCCCGTGATGAACAATCAAGTATGAGCAGAGAGGGCTGACTCGGCGCTCAGGTTCTGAGCCATCCATACAGACGGCTTTGCTCTGCTTGTCGGAATCGCCTTGAATCTGATCAGGCGATCGATGGGTACCTGGCTGGATAGTTCGATCTGCTCTGGCTGATCGTGAAATGATTGCACATTGCAGAGCCCGTCTGTGAGCAACGATTAGGGGCAACCGGCGCCAAACATTTCGAGAAACGCGCTCACATCGAAGAAATCGAAGAGGCCGTCGTTTGTAAAATCGGCCTGCGGATCTTCGTCACCAAAGGCATCGAGGAATGCGGAGACATCGAAGAAGTCGAGCATGCCATCGGCGGTCAGGTCCGCGATGCATTGGATAGATGTGTTGAACAGATAGGCAGAGCCAGAGTTTGAGCCGGCATCATCGTCATTTGGTGCGCCGACGATGGTCGTTGTATCTGAGATTGCAACAGAATAGCCAAAAATATCTCCAGACATGGCATCTGATGCATTGAGTTTTCTGATTTGTAGCCCAGTTTCAATATTGAACATATAGGCTGCACCAGTGTCCACTACTTTGTGATCATGAAAGGCTGCTCCGACGATGGCCGTGGTGTCCGATAGTGCGACTGAAACGCCAAAGTCATCGTTTGGTGCTCTATCAGATGCGGTTAGCTTTGTGGATTGAAGCCCAGTCGTAGTATCGAAGAGATATGCAGAACCGGCAACAGAATCAGCTCCATTTGCACCTACAATTACCGTATTGCCTGAGATTGCAACGGAACGCCCGAATTGATCTCCTTCCGCTGCATCAATTGCGACGAGCTTTGCGACTTGTTGTCCTGTTTCAGTGTTGAACAAATAGGCGGAACCGGAGTTGGACCCTGCGTCATCATCATAGATTGCACCGATGATCGCGATAGTACCCGATATTCCGACAGAGTTGCCAAAGCGATCACCTGCAGTAGCATCAGATGCGGTAAGCTTTGCGAATTGGAGCCCGGTTTCTGTATCGAAAATGTATGCCGCTCCTGAATCTTCCCCGCCTTCGTCATCATTATGAGCCCCAATTATGGCTGTTGTGCCTGAGATCGCAACAGAGAAACCGAACTCATCAGATTCATCAGGGTCTGATGCACGAAGTTTGAATAGCAATTCGCCTGTCGTGGTGTCGTATAGATATGCAGAACCGGTTCTTGAGTTATTGTTTTGAACATCAAACTCTCTAAATGCTCCGATGAGTGCGGTGGATCCAGAAATAGCGACAGACCAGCCGAAGTAGGAACTTGATCTGGGATTGGGCGAGTTGAGTTTATAGAGTTGATGCCCAGTTTCAGAATCAAAAACATAGGCTGAACCAGATCGATGCCCCGCGAAACTGTCAAAGCTGGCTCCGATGATGACCGTAGTTCCAGAAACAGCTACTTGATGCCCAAACAAATCACCTTGCGTGGTTTTGGTTGCGATTAGCTTGAACTCCTCATTGATCGTTTGTGCCGAGGCAGGGAGAACGCCCAACAACAAGAGAACAATAGCGGTCCGTTCGATCAGCCGGTGGGTGGAATGCAACATCATCAAGTCTCTTTTAAAGCAGCAGGTCGATCAATGCAGAAGAAGCAAGCATTTGAGTGCAGTATACAGCGGGTTGATCGCGGCCCAAATCAAAAAGACTCAACAATTCCTCAAAGCCGCTCAAAATCCATGCCCAATAGTGCGCGATACGCATATCAAAACGAAAAAGAACCAGCAATATCGCCGGTTCTGATCGTTTGTTGCCCTATGTAGGATCAATAAATGGGCCCGGACAGACTCCAACACTCCCCGCTGAGGGATCGAAAACGCCGAATTTGGAAAGTGGGGGCGCAGAATGCGGCGCACTTTCTGATGGAAAGGAGTCCGGAGAGACTTCGCTTGCCATTCTCAATCAGCTCGTATGCCTTTGGCCAACTCTGTCGGCCAATGTGAAGGTCCAGATTGGGAGCTTGATTCCGGAACAATCGACCACCAAGTTGTAGTGACCGATTCACTTCGTGAGTAACGGCACGCAACGAATCAGATCAATTTCTTAGTAGATGCGGGCAACTTGAAGCCGAATACCCAAAATGATTCAGTATACAGAGCAATTCACCGCTTCGTACACCACTTGATAGAGGGCTTGCATGGCATGTAAGTGGCCCGAGGGCTCAATCCATTCGGTCTCTGTTTAGAGAACCAATGCTGGATCTTGTCTGTGGGGTGCTGGAGAGTGTATCTGGGGCCAAGATTCTCAAGCGATTTCAATGATCGATTGCATCTAATCGCCAATGGGCATCGAAACCTCAATGCACCATCCCAAACACCACTGGATCGATCGATTTGACGAAAACCTGCAACATCAACTCGCGGGGCAAGCTTATCCGCCTTGCTGGCGGACTGCTTTTGATCCTTGTTGCCGGGGGGCTCTTTGTGTTGATTCTGCTCGGAAGTGTTGGTGGCCCATGGGCTTGGGTCGCCACCGTTGTACTCTTAGCTTCAGGTGTATTTGGAGTGTATGAAGGTCGGGCCGGGTGGTGCGCCGCCAGGGCCCTTGGATTCAACACCTGGTTCTGACGCTGTCCAACACGGCGTTGATTCCGAAGAATGCACGAATCCAATCGTGTTGCACGATCGAACACCGTTTTAGCCATCTCTCGATCGTTCGTCCACGATTACCACTTGGCCGTGTCTCCTCGCCCGATCACTTGATTTGAAAGGCAGAACCGATCCATGGCCAGCTTGCAGGGAAAACACATTTGGCTCACAGGAGCGAGCCTTGGAATTGGCCGGGGAGTGGCCCTCGAACTGGCGTCCCGTGGGGCCATCACAGTACTCACGGCCCGAAACAAAGAGACGCTCGATGAGGTCCAGCGCGAGGTCGAAGCCCTCGGCGGACAAGCGGTGGTCAAGCCCGGCGATGTGACGGACCTCGATCGGATGAAGGCCATTGCCGCGGAGATCGAATCGGAGTTGGGGGGGATCGATATCCTCATCGCCAACGCTGGCACACATGTTCTTACTCAGCCGGTAGATTTCGATACCGCTGAATACACAGGATTGATGGACATCAACTACGGCGGGACGCTCCGATGCATGGAAGCGGTCTTGCCGGGCATGCTCGCACGCAAGTCCGGCCGAATAGTCGGCATCGCCAGCCTGGCGGGGCTCCGCGGGATGCCCACGGCTGGTGCATACAGCGCGAGCAAAGGCGCAGTCATCAACTTCTTGCAGAGCGTCCGCTTCGATCTCCAGGCCCACAACATCGGCGTGACGATCGTAAACCCCGGCTTTGTCCGAACCCCCCTCACGGATAAAAACGACTTCGATATGCCGTTCCTCATGGAACCCGAGAAGGCCGCCCGGATTATCTGCCGTGCGATCGCCCGCCAGCGTCAAGAGGTCTCCTTCCCGGTCCCGTTTAGCTGGACCATCAGGCTGCTCCGGCTTCTTCCTTACCCCTTGTACAACAGGATGATGAAACTCGTATGGCGAAGAACGAAGACCAACTAAACATCGCGGTCATCGGTGCAGGGATCGCCGGCATCACCTCCGCCTATCTGCTGGCCAAGAAGCACAGGGTCACCCTCTTCGAACGCAACAGCTATGTCGGTGGGCACACCAATACCATCGCCGTGTCCGAGCGTGATCAGGGCGAGCCCCGTGTGCTGCCCGTGGATACCGGCTTCATTGTCTGCAACCCAAAGACCTATCCGACCTTCTATCGATTGCTCGCCGAGTGGGGGGTGCAGCTCCGCGACAGCGACATGTCGTTCGGTTTCAGTTGCGACGAGACCCGTGTGGGCTACTCCGGGCCAGAGATGCGAGAGTTTCTCCGCAAGCCGTCGAATCTGCTGAGCCCAAAGTTGCTCGGGATGATCCGCACGCAGCGGAAGTTCAATCAACGAGCTGCCGATGATCTTGAGCGTGGGAACCTCACGGGGCTGACACTGGGGGAGTACCTCAAGCGAATCGGCGTCAGCTCATTCTTTATCGAGCACTACCTCACGCCGCTCGCTGCGGCTGTCTGGTCCAGCCCGGACGCCGATATCGGACAGTTCCCGGCCGAGACCTTTATCCGATTCTTCGCCAACCACGGGCTGCTGGATCTGCGCGATCGCCCGACCTGGCAGACCGTCGTCGGCGGGAGCTCAGCCTATATCAAAGCTTTTCGCGCCCAGTTCCGCGGCGATATTTTTATGGATTCTCCGGCTCAAAATGTTGAGCGAGATGGCGATGGCGTATCGGTCACCCTCAAAGATGGACAAACCTCTCGATTTGATCATGTTGTCCTGGCGACGCACGCCGATGAATCACTGGCGCTGCTCGGCGACCCCACGCAGGATGAGCGTTCGGCGCTCTCAGCGTGGAGCTACCACGATAACCATGTGCAGCTGCACACCGATGAGTCGGTGATGCCCAAGGATCGTCGTCTCTGGTCATCCTGGAACTATCGCCGATCCTCGCAGTCGGATACGACCGCCCCGGTCAACATTACCTATTACATGAATCGACTGCAGGGGCTGCAAACAGAGAGCAACTACTTTGTCTCCCTGAACTCCAAGGAATGCGTCGATCCGGCAAAGGTCATCTACGCCGTTGACTACAAACACCCCGCGTACACATCAAGATCTGTCGACTCGCAAGAACACATCCGCTCAATGAACGGTAAACGCAACACCTGGTTCTGTGGAGCCTACATGCGCTACGGATTCCACGAGGACGCGGTCGTCTCGGCGGCTGATGTCGCAAGCCAGTTCGGGATCACGATATGAACTCCCAAATCTTCTCAGGCGCGACCATCCATTGTCGGCATTCGCCGCAACGCCATGCGTTCGAGTACAAGATGTTCTGGCTGTCGATCGATCTCGACGAGCTCCCCAAGCTAGATCGTGAAATCGGCTTATTCCGTCACAACGCCCGGGCCTTGGTCTCCATCTTGGATCGCGACTATGGAGGTTTAGCGGATGGAGACATCAAGCAGCGCATCGGGCAGCACCTTGAGCGTGCGGGTATCGATGAGCCCCTCGGTCGAGTCGAACTCATGACGATCCCGCGGATCGCTGGTTATGTCTTTAACCCCGTCAGCTTTTACCTCTGCTCATCGCCCGAGGGCACGATCTATGCCCTCGTGGCGGAGGTCCGCAACACCTTTGGCGAGATGCATCACTATGTCACCCGCTTAGAGCCCGATCCCACGAACCCATCGGCATATGCCTGCCGAATCCCCAAGCAGTTTTATGTGTCGCCATTCTTCCGTGTGGATGGCGAATATCACATCCGCATGGAGAAATCCGGCGAGGAGTTCTCGATCAGCATCAGCCTGCATGATCACACAGGACTTGCGTTTTCTGCTTCGATGTTCGGGCAAGGGCAAGAACTCAATACTCGGAATCTCCGCCGAACCCTATGCCGACTGCCGTTCTTCGCCCTCACGATCATGACGAAAATCCATTGGCAGGCACTCAAGCTCTACTTTGGGCGTCGATTAGGGATGTTCGAAAAGCCGCCGCCTTCGCATCCAGCAACCCTACCCGCCTCGAATACGCCTTGGTGGTTGCGGCTCCGTTCGGCGCTCGTTCGCTTGGCGGCCCGCCAGCGCCCGCCTTCAAGCCTTCAATCTGATAACAATTTTTCCCGGGATGATTCATAATGTCCAACGATATATTGCCAGCCGAAAGCAATCTCACAACGCCAGGGTTCCACCAACCACCACTCGAGCACCATCCGAAGATGGATGAATCAGTGCGTAGACGGATCCAGCGGGATGGTATCTTCGGTCTCGGCGAAACTTATGAGCAGGGGCTCTGGTCCACGGCTCACCTCAACGAGTACATGGATCAAGTTTTTACTGCCCCTGCCCCGCGACTCACCCCGTTCGTCTGGGCGCGACTGATCCTCGGGGCCCTAGATAAACGCATCTTCAATCGCCAGGCCGGGCGGGGTGCCTTCAACATCGGCGAGAAGCACTACGATCTGGGCAATGACCTTTTCCGCAGCATGCTCGACTCCAGCATGTCATACACCAGCGGCTACTGGGCCTCGGCCGATACGCTTGAGCAAGCTCAGGAAGCCAAGCTGGACCTCATCTGCCGGAAGCTCAGCCTCCAGCCCGGGCAGCACATCCTCGATATCGGGTGCGGCTGGGGAAACTTCGCTGAACATGCCGCCAGAAACTACGGCGCCCGCGTGACCGGTGTGACCGTATCGAAAGAACAGGCCGCATTCGCCAGGAATCGATGCGCAGATCTCCCCGTCGATATCCGTCTGCAAGATTATCGTGAGGTCGATGAGCTATTTGATCATGTGGTCTCCATCGAGATGATCGAAGCGGTGGGGCGCAAGAACCTGCCAAACTATTACAGTGTGGTTGATCGCTGTCTGAGCGAAGGGGGACTCTTCGTGTTGCAGGTCATCTCCGGAAACACCCTCACACGCACCTCGGACCGTCGGCTCGATCAGTACATCCTCTGGCTTGTCCGAAACATCTTCCCGGACGGCTATCTGCCAAGAGCCGACGAACTGGTTCCCCCACGCAATACGGACCTGCGCATCGTGGATTGGCATCGATACGATGATGATTACAACCAAACCCTGCTCGCTTGGGCCGCAAGATTCAACGAAAACTGGGCACAGATTGCCGATCAGTATGATGAACGGTTCTATCGCCGATGGAACTTTTATATCCACGGGTGCGCCGCCATGTTCAGAGCACAACTGATTGATGTGAATCAACTGGTTTACACCAAAGGGAAAACATCGACTCGCTTTGAGCCGGTACGCTAATCGCCCGAACCACTCTCCTCGATACAGCAGCCGACCCCAACACCATGAAACTGGAGCCCTCTATGCGCAATGCCACCATCATTCTGTCACTCGGATTCATCGTCATGGCTGTCGGTATCGCCTACGCCCTGATCTTGGGTGATTTCTTTGCCGAGTTAGAGATCATGCGTCCCTTGCCCTGGTTCCACTTATCAATGTTGGATCTCTATGTCGGGTTCCTGCTCTTTGCAGGCTGGATTCTGTTTCGTGAGAAGTCCTTGGTCAAGGCGATTGTTTGGATTGCGCTTCTTCTCTCGCTCGGCAACTTGATCGCGTGCCTCTATGCAGCCGTAGCCATTGTCCGTGCCCGGAAGAACTGGCAGGTCTTCTGGATGGGGAACTGCTCTGCTCAAACCACCACTTTCGATTCCTGATTCTATGGGATCACGGATACAGCCTGATTCGACACCGGACCTTCTCAGAGTCGCGTTGAAACACATCAGTTGCGAGCATTAAACAGAGCACAAGTAGTACAAGGATCGACAATGATACCGATCTTCACGATTTGTTCCCTTCCCAAACAGAATGCGTTGTATAGCCCCGACAGTTGCTCACACTCCCTGCTGAGGGAGTACAAACGCCGATCTCGAAAAATGTGAGTGCAGAATCCGGCGCACTTCCAGATGATTCACCTCAATCAAGCCACTCTGATCCTGCGCTCCATGAAGTGATCCGGGCATGGCCTACTCTGAGCGATTGGGAGAAATGGCAGGTTCTAGAAGTAGTCAAACATAACGGTGTTCGGATTTCAGCCAGTGGTCAGGATTGACTTATTCAACAGATTCGCGTGAACATTCGAGCATTTGTAGCCAGTTGGCGCGCTTATTGCTTCGCGCGTGCGCGCGTAGTTGTGTCGAAACTCGATTAAACCCGGCTGGGTCAGACTCACGCCCGCGCTTGATTCAGCCGCAGCAAGTTCCCCAGGATCAGCTGCTCGACCTCTTCGCGCCGTTCGCTCAACTCGTGTTCTTCGGGCAGGGGCTGGCCTGCGCCCGTCTCTTCAAACACGGCCGCCCAGGCGGGGTCCCAGTCGCCCTCGGGGTCGATGGCGCGGTAGGCCGCGATCACGGCTTCGTCGAGGGCGCGGTGGGCCAGGCGGAGCCAGGTCGGGCGTTCGTTGTACAGATTCGTCAGCGTGCGCTTCTTGAGCTTGGGGTCTTTGGCGCACGCGGCGTCGATCGCGCTCTGGCGGATCAATCGCCGGGCTTCCTCGCCGCTGACGCGGGCGACATCACCGAAGTCGTCCGTCGCGTCGATCAGATCGGCGATGGGCTCCACCCACTCGGGCGGGTTGAGCCATCGCTCACGCTGCTCGTTGAGCGCAGCGGCACACGCCCCGATCGCATCGTGGAGCGGACGCTGCGGGTCACCCGCACCCGGCTCATGCCCCGGCGACCACGGGAGGGGGAAGGTCTCGAAGCAGGTGGTGGGTGTGTAGCGGGGACGATCTTCGAGTTGGGTGCCTTGGCGGAGTGCCCAGAGTTCGTGGATGCTGCTGTGGAGGGTGCCGAAGAAGTAGTCGTCGGAGCGGGCGATACCGATTATTGTTTGGCCTGCAAGATCATGTAGTGGTAGCCAAACCCATATGCGGTGTTTTGCTGTCTGACATGTAGCAATAAACCTCTTATGACCGACTAATGCATTTCGCATTGCAGGATTTGGTTCGCCAAATCTCCACCAGTACTTCTTGCGAGTTTCTCTCCGTTGGAGCATTCTAGAAGGCTTGACCAGTTCTTCGACTCTAGAAAATGGCGGCGAATACTGACAAGCCTCATCAATTGACATTACGGCAAAATCAATTATCCATTCTCCCGAATATCTACTTGTCAGACTCTGGCCATTTTTGAATCTACAAAGAACATCAAGTGGAGAGAAGGCGGCTGGCCCGCTTGGAGTCGATAGCAAGGTCCGTGCATCACTGAGTTGCAACTCAAATTTTCCAACTTTCACCGGCCCTTGAAACGAAATTGTATTTAACTCGTCAATTTTAGATGCAGTAGTAAAATCGAGACCTGCAGTTAGATCACTGTTTATGATCGCAACGGTCTTGCCATCTAGCACTGCTGGTTTATCACTCCCAAATTCCACACCAATAATTGATACATGGACTGCTGCACCTTCAAGAACCCAAGGAAGATCAGACCATGCGAAACTGATTTTTAGAGAATCGGCTACTCTCTGAAGCACTTCCCTGCTATCTCTACCGCGAATACCCTGTGTCGAAAGCAAGCCCCCTGTTGTCTCTGGTAATTCAATAACTGTCTTTCGTAGCAGTTCAAACCAATAGCAACACAAGTCGCTTGTGCTAGGGAGGCTGAACCGCTCAAACAAGGCTTCAAGGTATTCATCTGAAAGACCTGAGGTGCGGAATTGGCGTACGCCCAAAAACGGCGGGTTCCCCACAATGAAATCTGCCTCGGGCCATTTCGCCTGCCCCAAGCACTTGGCCCCCTCGCGCCACACGCTGATCCGCTTCCCGTCCTCATCGCCCCACGCCAGGATCGCGTCTCGGTTCTCGATGGTTTCGATGGGTTCGAGGATGGGGTCTCTGGGGGCGTTGAAGCCGTTGTCGCGCATCCACTGGAGATAGCCGATCCAGATGGCGACCTGGGCCAGCTCGGAGGCGTAGGGGTTAATCTCGATGCCGAGCAGCTGGGTGGGGCGCACACGCGGGAGCAGCCCGCCGACCCCGAGTTCGCCGCTCGATGCGTAGAGGATGATTTCCTTTTCGAGGAAGAGGAGCTGCTGAATGGCGACATACAGGAAGTTGCCCGAGCCGCAGGCGGGGTCGAGGACGCGGACGCTGGAGAGCTTGGCTTGGATGCCGTCAAGGAGGTTGGCGATTTCGGCATCGGCTTTGGCCTTGGTCGGCTTTGTGGTGGACTTGCGTCGTCGATCGAGCTGGGCATCGATCAGTGCTTTGGTCTCTTCCCACTGCTTACGCAGCGGGCGGACGATCACGGGCTCGATGACGAGCATGATGTCCTCCCGGCTGGTGTAGTGCGCCCCGATCTGGGATCGCTTGGAGGGGTCGAGGGAGCGCTCGAAGAGCGTGCCGAGGATCGAGGGCTCGATCGCGGCCCAGTCCTGGATCGCGGCGCTGATGAGTGTCTCGATTTCGTCGCTGGTGAGTTCGATGGATTCGGCGTTGTCGAAGAGCCCGCCGTTGAAGTAGCTGATTTCGTCCACACCAAAGTCGCCCCCGGTGCGCATGGCCTCGAAGAGCGAATCCATCTGCTTTTTGAGCCGGGGCGGGTCGTCCTTGGACTTGGTGAGCACGGATTGGAAGAGCCCCTTAGGGAGCAGCTCGACATCCTCGGCAAAGAGGCAGAACATGACCTTCATCAAGAAGTGGGCCGCGTCGTGGGGCTCGTGCCCGCGATCACGGAGTGCCTGGGCGATGGTGCCGATCTTGGCCGCGACCTTCTCGGTGATGGCGGCGACGGTCTCGGAGGGCTTGAAGGAGTCAGGATTGGTGAAGACCCGCTTGAGCAGATTGAGCTTGCCCGAGTCAGAGAGCTGATCGAGCGTGAAGGCGTGCACCTCGGGCTTGTACCCGGTGAAGTTGGTATGGATTTCGTAGTTCGTGATGTCGCAGACCACCATCAGCGGCGGGTTCTCAAGCCCCTCTCGGTACTGCTGGAGCTGCTGATACGCGGCGGCGAGGTCTTTGTACTTGCCCTTGCGTTTGTACTCCCATGCGAACCGCCCCTTGTACCAGACATCGGCACGCCCGTAGGCCCCCTTCGAGCCGATCGACGCGGGCCCGGAGACCTCGGCCCCCTTCTCGAAGGTGAAGGTATCGCCCACCGGATCAAGCTCGGCGGGTGTCTTGACCCCGAGGAGTCGGCACAGGTCGATGAAGTGCTCTTGCGAGGCTTGCTGCTCGCTGAGATTGGCCTTCGACCATTTGGCAATAAATGTTGGCGTATCCATGTGCGTAGATCATCGTGCATCTGGTCGAAAATATCCAATGATCGGGGATTTCGATCTTGGATTCTGACCCTGAGAAGTGCTCCCCTCGCGCGCCCGCGCGTACTGGTCTCACCGCTCCCCGCGCGCGTAGTGATCGAAAACCCTCCAATCACCGGATAACAGCGAGAATCGACGATTTCGACAGATTATCCTGCCGGATGATTTCTGCGATCTGTCAAGGGTATGTTCGGTATGGTATGATCTTTGCCAACAACGGGTTCGTCGGCGGCCACCGACACCAACAGGCATACGCGGCTGGGCATCACCTTCCAGTTCAGCCGCGTGTGCTTGGCCCGAGGAAGGAAATCCAGATGGCATCCAAAGCATCCCCGGCCCGCCGTGAGGGCCTGCTCCGAGAGGCTCGCAAAGTCATTGCCCGCCATCCCGAAGTATTCACCCGAGCAGGGCATCGGCTTGCGGAAATCTACACCGAGAAACACCTCCACGAACACGACAAATCGGGCAAGTGGAAAGGCCGCCCATCGCGCGAGCTGCTCTTCCCTAGGCTCGATGCGGCCAGGCTCGGAGCGATCAACGACAACTACCCGGTCGACCAAACCGATATGCGGTTCGAGGAGCCGATGAGCAAGGAGGATCGCCAGCTGGGCGCAAGCATGGTGGTGCTGACACTCGTACTTTCGATCGATCCAACCGCAAACGACTATGTTTCAGAGGAGATGTGCCCCTTCGCCGCGTTGCCCTGGGATGCTGGCGATGATGCCCCCGGCTTGCTCGGGCGCGATATGTTCTGCTGGCAGCCCAATGAGGTCGACGGCAACAGCCTCAACAGCCCGCCGGGTGAGGTGCTTGACTTGCTGGAGGAGGCCAAGTGGAGCGCCAGTTCCGGGGATGTGAAGCCCGAAGGCATCACGATCCCGACCGGTGACGCTCAACCAGACAACGAGCCGGGGATAAATCCAATCGATGAACTCTGGCGCTCTTTGCGCAATGTGAACCGCCATGTCTTGATGTTCCAGGGGATTGCGAATGATTGGAGCGACACTTACAAGTATCCGCTCGAACACGATCAGCAAGAGCGAGAGCAAATCAAAGTCTACAACCGGCAATGCTGGGATGAATGGGAACGCTCGATGCCCCGCGCCCGGGATGCGGTCATTGAGGCAGACTTAGCAAGCATCAAGATTGACCATGAACCGATCATGGATGCGATCGCCGAGCTACGGAGCATCTTCTGCCCGCCTCGGGCCCTGAACAAGAATGAAAAGATTGGAGACCACCTGCTTGTGCGAGGTGCGGCACCAATGGGATGCGATCGGAAAGGAGTCTCACGATTCCCAATAGCGGGAGTCAATAAGGCGTATCGAGCGATCGATCGGGCCATCACCAGGCTCAATCAATACATGCTCGACCTGACCTATGAAGGCCCTGTGGTTGAGTTGAAACCAGCGAAGACCAAATCGAAGAGGCCGAGAAGATCGAAAGCCGATAGGGTTGAAGATGAGTCGAAGATTCTGAAGTATTTAGAAGAGAATCCAAATGCGAAGAGAGACGAGATTGCTGATGCTACAGGCATTGCTAAGGCCACAGTGAGCGCATCACCCTCTTGGATGAGCAGGAAGACGATGGAATCTCGGGCCCGGGCAGCAGGTAGAGCACAGGGCGTGGGTGGTGTTGGTGATCCCTCTGTAGACTATTTTGACGGGGATTCATGAGGCGATTGATCCCCGTCATTGCGCCGTCACTGACGGGCTCAAGATTTCTCAATCTTTTTTCGAGTGTGTTTGAGGCCTTTCTGTCCGTTAAACGCTGATTTGTAGGATCTGCGCCCGCCGTCATTGCGCCGTCACTGACGGCGCGGGGTGATTGTAGAGGCTTATGTGGTTTTCGATACTCAGTATCGAGCATTGGCCCAGATCATCGACGGAGGCCAGAATGCCCAGCCAATCAGAAAACTTGTGGACTGTTGCGCGTATCGCAAATCATTTCAATGTCCCTCGACATCGCATCGAGTATGTCATCAATACCCGAGGAGTTGTGCCATTAGGTCGGGCGGGTATCGCTCGCGTATTCGACCGAAGCGCGGTTCCACTCATTGAAAGTGCACTCCGAGAGATTGGAACAAATCGAGCAGGGGGTGCCAAATGAAAGATCACCCTCGAATCACATCTATTCCATTTCCAGAGTCCAGGCTCACGCTCCGCAAAACGGAAGCAGCGAAGGCTTTGGGTGTATCCGAGCGAACACTCCACAAGCTGCTCAAGACCGAGCAGATCGGATCGTTCAAGCTCGATCGTGCCGTCCTCATCCCGGTTTCTGAACTGGAGGCGTTCATCGTTCGGAAGGGGGGGCAGGCCTGATGCAAATAGAACTGTTTGGAAATGGCACGCCAACACCTGCCAGTGGTGGCGATGCCGAAAGTAGTAAGCAAATCAAGTCTACCCGATCCCGTCGATGCCCGCTCCCACCGTACAGAAAAAACGCACCGGTAGGTACCTCGGAAGTCGCGGCAGCACAGATCGCATCTCATACTCCCAATCAGCGATCGCGTATTTACGCCGTAATCCAGGATGCTGGCGCAGCAGGGCTCACCGATGAGCAAGGGCAAGAACTCACAGGGATCAAAACCCAGAGCTACACCCCACGGCGTGGGGAACTCGTCAAAGATGGGAAGATTCGGGATACCGGCGAGCGCCGAAAGACCAGATCAGGCAGCCCGGCGGCGGTGTGGGTAGCCGTCAGCAAACGGGGAGGTGGCGACGATGCCTAGCTCCAAACCCAATCGTAAAGGCTCAGGCGAGCCACTGATTACCGATGTGAAGCTACGCGGGATCATCGCAGCATCGAACCTGACCCCAAATCAACGGGGGACACTCCTGATGATGACCGATGGTCTCTTTCGAGACACGCTTCAAATCATCATGGGCATTGAACGGCTCCAAACGGCTCTGGGTCTAGGTAGGCGGGCGACGATTGATCGCATTCGCTCCCTTGAAAACTCAGGCGCGATTGTGAAAATACGGGGTGGCGGTGGTCGATCCGAGTCAGGCAAGGGATATGTGAATATCTGGAACCTTGATCTGGATGCACTCCGAATGCAGGCGCTTGATCGAGAGCCAGATGATCCTGATACCCCGACCCAATCGGGAGTAAATGAAACAGCTACTAGCCCACCAAAGTCAATAAGCAAGGGTGCGGATTCATGCACGGTAAACGGTGCATGGAACCAGCCGCAAGGGTGCGGGATTCCAACAGCAACGGTGCAGCAAACCGCACACGATCCAATAACCCCAAAAAAAGAATCCAACAAAGAGAGCGCCGCTATTGCGGCGGACATTCAGGGAAAGCAATCAAGACCATCCATCCGGCAAAGGCGTAAGTACCCCGATCATCTCATCCCATGGGTGAATCGCTATGACGGTCCAAAACAATCGCGGGCGAATCGACTGGATCAAATCCACGCCCAGCTGGCGCTAGATGAAGAAAATGCTCGCCAGAAATCGAAGAACCAGTTAGACTCAAGTAAGGAAGGCGAACAGTAATGGCATCACTCATCCGAGACAAAGGCGGCACCAAACGCATCCAGTTCATGCTCGCCAAGGGCGATCGACGCACGATCCGCTTGGGTAAGATCAATGTAAAAACAGCTGAGCGGTTCTTTGCCCGTGTGGAGAATCTGATTGATACTGTTCAAACAGCGACCCCGATCGACTCACAGACCGCCCAGTGGCTCGCAGAGCTACCCGAAGACACCTATGACAAGCTGGTCCAGGTTGGACTTGCAGAGCCGAGAGAGGCGACACAGAAGCACACCCTTGGCGGTCTGCTCGATGAGTCGCTCGCCACAATGAGTGTGAAGGAATCCACACGCACCCGATACGCCCAGGCCAAGCGGCTGCTCATCGAACACTTTGGTAAAGATTGCACCCTCGACTCCATCACCCCGCACGATGCCGACAAGTACCGTGTTTGGCTGGAGACCAAAGTATCCACCCACGCCAAGCCGTACTCCAACGCCAAAGTGTCCAAAGAAATCCAGATCGCAAAGATGTTTTTCAAAGGTGCCGTGCGATGGGAGATGATTTCATCTAATCCGTTTGATGGTGTGCGTGGGGGATCACAGACAAATCGAGAACGGATGGTCTATATCTCCCCTGAAGTTGCACACAAGCTCATTGAGGGGGCTCCTGACGCTCAATGGCGGTGCATCATCGCGCTTGCCCGCTTTGGCGGGTTGCGTTGCCCGTCAGAAGTCCTTGGGGTGCAATGGGGTGATATTGATTGGGACAAAGGGCGGATGCTTGTGCGCTCTCCAAAGACTGAACGCCATATCGGCAAAGCTGAGCGGATCATCCCGCTCTTCCCTGAGCTTCGTTCTGTGCTCATGGATGCATACGAACTCGCGCCCGAAGGCAGCGTCTATGTGACCGGCCGGTTTGGAGGGACAAACACCAATCTTGGGACACAGTTCAAAAGACTCATCATCAGGGCCGGGATGATTCCTTGGCCGCGTGTTTTCAATGCGATGCGGGCGAGCCGAGCGACCGAACTGGCAGCCGATTACCCAGCGGCGATCTGTACCCAATGGCTGGGTCACACCCAAGCCATCGCAGAGGCGCACTATCACATGGTTCGAGATGAAGATTTCGAGCGGGCAGCAAGCACGCTGACCATCGGGCCTGATGCAAAGCGGGCTCAACGAGGCGGCGCAGAATGCGGCGCACTTGGGGCGCAAAGCCCGGCGCAGCAGCAATCCGCATCGACCGGCAAAGAGCCTCAAAACGGAGCGCAAAACCAAAAAGGATCAGCAGTTATGCCGATCCTTGCAGGTCGTCGCGATTCCTTGCAGAATGCCTTAAATGGGCCCGGACAGACTTGAACTGTCGACCTCACCGTTATCAGCGGTGCGCTCTACCAACTGAGCTACGGGCCCTCGGGTCACGAGTATAGGCCCTCAATCTCAGCCCGTGCCAGATCAAATCCACAGATTTTGGGCTTTCCTGCCCCGATCAGCCAATGACCCAGCACGCCCTATCCGCCATGATTTCAGGATTTGGGTCGGCAATTCGCCCGGCCCGATTATACAATCCAACGCGGGAGCCCATACAGACACGGAACCCGCTAAACCCAGGAGCTGACCATGATTGACTCGAAGATCAACTACAACAACATCATCGACGGCGACGACGCCCGCAGGGCCCAGAAGGCCGCCGACGATACGGTCGGGCTCGACCACACCCAGATCGACACCGAGACCTTCTATGTCACCCAGCACTACGACCGATATTCCGATGAGAACCACCGCGTCTGGAAGCAGATGTGGGAGAAACGCTGGGATGTGCTCGAGCAGCAAGCCTCGCGGACCTACCTCGCCGGGCTCAATCAGATCAACCTCAACCCCGATCGCGTGCCCCTGCTCTTCGGCTCGGTGCCCGACCCATACGACTCCACCAAGACCATCACCGGCATCAACGAGTTTCTCCGCCCGCTCACCGGGTGGCAATCCCGCGGCGTCCCGGGCTACCTCCCCGCCAAAGCCTTCTTCAGCTGCCTGAGCCGACGCGAGTTCCCATCGACCATCATCATCCGCCCCGAGGACAAGATGGACTACCTCCCCGAGCCCGACATCTTCCATGATGTCTTCGGGCATGTGCCACTGCATGCTGATCCGGTCTTCGCCGACTTCCTCCAGACTTATGGCCAAGCCGCCCTGCTCGCCGGCCCAGAACACGAAGAAGCCCTCGCGCGACTCTTCTGGTTCACCGTTGAGTTTGGTTTGATCTCCGAGGACAACCGCCTGAAAGTCTACGGCTCGGGCACCATCTCCTCGCACTCCGAGTCCGAGTACGCCCTCAACGCCCCCGAAGGCACCGCCGGACGCGACGCCGGGCAGATCGAACGCCGGGCCTTCGATATGGAACGCGTGATCAATACGCCATTCGAGATCGACCACTTCCAGGATGTCGTCTATGTGCTCGACAGCTTCGAGCAACTCCGCGACGCGATGACCAAGTACGCCGATCGAGTGATGGAAGACGCCGAGTCGTCCACCAAGGCATAATCCAGACCAACTCAAGAACCAATAACCCCGCAGGGAATCGGTTGTGAAAGGAATCTTGATATGACAGCAAACGAAGGCAATGCCGACCGCGCCGTGCGCGTGGTCCTTGGACTCATCGCGATCGTCGCCGCGTATATGTGGCTCGGGCTCGCCGATGGAGCAATCCTCGGGATCGTCGTCACGGTGATCGGGGCGGTGATGCTCCTGACCGGATTCGTCGGCTTCTGCCCGGCCTACCACCTCGTCGGGATGAGCACCTGCAAGAAGGATTGCTGCGGCGGATCATGCGAGACCAGCACAAGCTGACACCCGCTCACTGATCCGATCAGCTGCCTATTTTAAAGGCTCAGGAAGAGTTCAACGAGCCACATGCACACGATCTCCCTTTCAAAACAGGAGCGGGCGCTGAATGCCGAGCAACACCCAAGCCCAATCTGCTGATCCGTTCCTCTGCACAGAGCGCGTTGATCTCAACGCGTACTTCGATCGCATCGGGCTCGATCGTTCCATCGCTGATGGCCCACCGAGCCTTGAGTCCCTCCGCACCATCCAGCTCGCCCACGCGTGTTCGATCCCTTTCGAGAACCTCGATGTCGTGCTCGGCCGCGCGATCAAGCTCGATATGCCCAGCATCGCCGACAAGCTGATCAACCAGAAACGCGGCGGGTACTGCTTCGAACAAAACAACCTCATCATCCGCGTGCTCGAACAGCTCGGGTACCAGGTCGATGCGCTCTCTGGGCGAGTCCGGGCGGCTGTCCCCCGCGAGATCACCCCGGCGCGGACGCACCTATTCGCACGCGTGACCATCGACTCGGTGCCCTGGATCGTCGATGTCGGGGTGGGGGGCTTCACCCCCAGCGAGCCCATCCGCATGGACACTACCGAGCCTCAAGAAACCCGCCACGACACGCGAAGAGTCATCCAGGACGACCATGTCCACGGCTTGCCCCGATGGTTCCACCAAGTGCTCATCGACGGCCACTGGCTCGATATCTACGACTTCACCGGCGAACACATGCCCCCGATCGATCGCCATGTCGGCAACTGGTGGACGAGCACCAGCCCGCGCTCGACTTTCCGCCAAGCCGTCATGGCCGCCCGCGTCGAGCCCGACGGCTCGCGCCACACGCTCTCAACCAAGCAGTACGCCCACCGCAAGGGCGGCGAAGTCATCGAAAAGATTGAACTTGATTCAACGCCCATGCTCTTGGAGGTCCTCGCCGATCGCTTCGGAATCGAACTGCCCGCCGACACTGTTTTCGGCATCGATGGCATGTAAACAAGCGGGTCAACTCGCTCGGTCTTGCGCAGTTCAGTCCCGTACCATACCCCGATGAACGAATCCGAGCTCCACACCCATATCTACGCCCGCTCGACCGACCTCACCCTCGGCGGCTCCAACACCCTCATCACCGGGCCCGGCGACGACTCGGCCGTCGTTCAAGCGCCCGATGGATCGCTCGCACTGCTCACGACCGACCAACTCGTCGAAGGACGCCACTTTGTATGCGACACACCCCTCGATCTCATCGCCCGCAAAGCCATCGCCCGCAGCGTCTCCGACATCGCGGCCATGGGCGGCGTCCCCAGCTGGTCACTCGCCACAGGGGTACTCCCCAAAGACTATCCACACGCCGACGAACTCTTCGATGCCCTGAGCCGATGGGCCAAGCACTGGCACTGCCCGCTGATCGGTGGCGACATCGCATCGCACAGCTCAAACGAACACCCCCTCACCCTCTCGGTCACCGTCGGCGGCCAGATGCAACAAGCCACCAAACCCGTCCTCCGATCCGGAGCCAAACCCGGCGATCTGATCTATGTCAGTGGGGCACTTGGCAACTCCTTCAAATCCAACCATCACCTCGAGTTCGAGCCAAGGCTCGCTCTGGGCCAATGGGCCAGCACCCACAACGCCCACGCGATGATGGACCTCTCCGACGGGCTCGGACGCGACGCCCACCGGATCGCACAAGCATCGAATGTCTACATCGAACTCGATGCGGCGAAGCTATCGCTCAACCCCGGTTGCACCGATTGGCGACAAGCCGTCAGCGAAGGCGAGGACTACGAGCTCTTGATCGTGCTCGATCCGAGCACGGACATTTCCACCGCCCCGACCAAGCTCCTCGGCCCCATCGGCACGGTTCACGCGTGCGCCCCCAACGAACAACCCGGATCAACCATCGCCGATCCGGATGGGATGCTTCATGACGGGCAAGATCTCGGATGGGATCACTGAGCCCGCTGACGGGCCGCCGTCGTCACGAAAGGAACCTAGCACCATGCCCGAGCGTCCCCATGTCATCATTGTCGGCGGCGGATTCGCCGGGATCGAGTGCGCCAAGGCCCTCAAAGGCGCGGGCGCACGCGTCACGCTGATCGACCGCCAGAACCATCACCTCTTCCAGCCCCTGCTCTACCAGGTCGCCACCGCCGCACTCGCCGCGCCGAGCATCGCCGCACCGATCCGCGAGGTGTTCGCCAAGCGAGAAGATGTGCAGGTGTTCATGGACGAGGTGTGCGATGTCGATCCCAAATCAACCGCGGTGACCCTGGCCTCCGGGCGACACATCGAGGGGGACTACCTCGTGCTCGCCGCGGGGCTCCGCGCGATCTACTTCGGTCATGACCAGTGGAAAGCCCACGCGCCGCCGCTCAAGACCGTCGGCGACGCGATCGACATCCGAACGCGGTTCGTCTCCGCGTTCGAAGCCGCCGAACTTTTAGAGCCCGACGCCGACCGATCACGCGAGCTGACCTTCGTTGTCATCGGGGCGGGCCCGACGGGCGTCGAGATGGCCGGCGCGTTTGCCGAGCTGAGCCGAAAATCACTCCGAAGCGAGTACCGCCACTTCGATTCCGAGTCGGCCCGGGTGATCCTCATCGAAGGGCAAGATCGGGTCCTGCCCGGGTTTAAAGAGCCCAGTTCAGCGCGGGCACAGCGAGATCTCGAGCAGCTCGGCGTCGAGGTCGTGCTCAACACACGCGTCGAGGACATGGACGAGCAGGGCGTCACGCTCTCCGACGGTCGGCGGATCAACACACGCACCATCGTCTGGGCTGCGGGGGTCGCCGGCGAGCAGATCGGCTCAGCGCTCGATTCTGAGCGCACCCGCGCCGACAAAGTCATCGTCGAGCCCGATCTGAGCGTGCCTGGCTCTCCCAACATCTTCGTGGCCGGCGATCTGGCGCACGCGATCGACTCCAAAACGGGCAATCCGATCCCCGGCGTCGCGCCCGCCGCGATCCAGATGGGCAAGTTCATCGGACGAACGATCAAGCGTGAGATCATCGCCAAGCGTCCCGCCAGTCACACCCAGCAGCGTGCACCGTTCAATTACAAAGACAAGGGCTCGCTCGCCACCATCGGGCGCAACCGCGCCGTCGCGGAGATGAACGGCAAGTGCTTCGGGGGCTATCCAGCGTTCGTGCTCTGGGCCGTTGTACACATCTACTTCCTGATCGGCTACCGCAACCGGATCATGACGATGCTGCAGTGGTTCTGGCAGTATGTCCACTACGATCGCAGCGCCCGCATCATCCCCGCGCCAGAGCACGATTGCCAAGCAAAAGAGGACACGGAGCAATGAGCATGCTCGTTGCACGCCACCTTATTCGCCTTCATACACGCCTTCACACACGACGCCACAGATCAGGTGAGATCACTTCTTTTTCTTCTTGCCCTTTTTCTTCTGCCCCGGCCCGGCCTTGCCCTGGGCATCGCGCCGGTAGTCGGTCTTCCCTCGATCGCGCGACTTGGACTTCTTGCTCCGCCGTTGTCCGCCCGGTGCTTTCTTAAACCCAGCACCCTCGCTGTCGCCGATCCCGCCCATCGAATCCTCGCCCAGCTTGAGCTTGGCCGCCGGGCCCTTGAGCTTGCCGGCCGCCCGCCGATCGCCGTCGGCGATCGTCAGGTCCATCTGGCGCGTCTGCAGATCGACATTCGAGACATTCACCGTCAAGCGATGCCCGATCGAATAGCTCCGCCCAGAATGGATATCGACCATCGCGCCCGTCCGATCGTCGATCTTCCAGGTCGGCGGGCGCTTCGATCGTGTCACATCGCCGATCAGATCGCCCTTGGCGATCATCCCATCCGCGAGGTACTTCTCGATCTGCACATAGATCCCCTTGGGCGAGATCCCCGTGACCACGGCTTCGAACTCCTCACCAATATGCTCTTGCATCAGCTGGAGCACCAAGAACGCCCGCAGTGTCCGCTCCGCGCCCGCGGCATTCACTTCTGTATTCGAGCACTGGGTCCCGATTTCAACGAGCTCCTCGCGCGTCGGGCACAGGTCCAGATCACGGAGTGTGCGTCCGATCGCCTTCTTCTCGCCGTCGGTCTTGGGAAGGTTCTCGCCGTTCTTTGTCTCGCGCAAGAACGCGAACATCGCCCGGTGCAGCGTCAGGTCCGGGTAGCGACGGATCGGCGAAGTAAAGTGTGCATACGCGTGCGACGCGAGTGCATAATGCCCGATCAACGCCGGCGAATACACGGCTTTGGTCATCGTCCGCAGCACCGCGGTGTGCACGGCTCGCGATGCCGTCGTCCCCGCGGTCGAATCAAGCAGCGCCTGGAGTTCCTCGCGCGTCGGCGAGGTCGGGATCTTGTACCCCGCGACCATCGCGGCCTTGCGCAGATCGTTCACATCCCCGGGCGTGGGCTCGGGGTGCGTGCGACGCAGCACCGGGACATCGAGCTGCTCGAACAAGATCGCCAAGCTCTCGTTGGCCTCGACCATGAACATCTCGATGAGCGTATGGGTGAATGCATCGTCCTCTTTCTGCGCGTCGATGACCTTGCCGTTCTCGTCAAAGATCAGCTCGACCTCGGGCAGCTCGAGATGGATCATCCCCGCCTTGTGGCGTCGGGCCTGGATCAGCCGCGAGAGGGTGTTCATGTTCTGCACCGACTCGATCAACTCATCGCTGTACGGCGTATCGGTCTTGGCATGCTTCCGGGCCTCTTCGAGATCGCCGTCGATCAGGGCCTGGGCCTCAAGATAAGTCATCCGCTTGCGCGACTTGATCAGCGACTGGCACACCCCGCGCCCGACCACATTGCCCATCCGGTCATAGCGAATAATCGCGGTCTTGGCGTACCGCAGCACGCCCTCTTGCAGCGAGCAGATCCCGTTGGAAAGGACTTCAGGGAGCATCGGGATGACAAGCCTCGGCAGATAGACCGAGTTGCCCCGTTCCTTGGCTTCAAGATCCAGCGGCGACCCGGGCTCGATATAGTGGGCCACATCCGCGATATGGATTCCCAGTTCCCAGCCGCCGTTATCAAGGCGCTTGAGCGAGATCGCGTCGTCATAGTCCTTCGCGTCCGGCGGGTCGATCGTCGTGATGAAATCCCCGGTCAAATCCGCACGCATATCGAGCGCACCGATTCCCTTCTGCTCAAACAGTTCCATCTCCTCATCGAAGCGACGCGTCGCCTCGCGGGCCTGCTGCACGCACGCCTCGGGGAAGTCGTTGCTCGGCAGCGAGTACGCCGCGATGACCGCTTGTGTTTCGACATCCGGCTCGCCGGCCTCGCCGAGCACCTTGGTCACCACGCCCTTGGCGAGCCGACCGTTTTCGGGGTACTCGATAATTTCGATGACGACTTTGTCGCCGTTCTTGACATTCTTCGATTCAGCATCGCGGACGACGATCGGCTCGGTGAGCTCGCGTCCGTCGGGGAAGACCAGCCATCGCCCGTCGCGTTTTTCGATCTCGCCCGTAAACTGCGCCCGCTTGCGGGCGATGACCTCGAGGACTTCCCCGGCGTACTGGCGCTCCATCGTGCCCATACGCTGCTCGCGGCGCTGGTCGCGCTCGAAGTAGACCTTGACGGTGTCTCCGCTCAGGGCGCCCCCGGTATACTGCGGCGGGATAAAAATGTCCGAGCCCTGCTTGATCTGCGCGGGCAGGACGAATCCAACGCCCGAAGCGGTGCCGCGGAACTGCCCGATCAACTCGCCCTCGTCAGGGTGAAATGGGAGCTGGATCTTCCCGGAATCCGAGAGCTCGACCACGCCCGCCTCGGCGAGTTCGCGGACTGCGATCCCAAACTCCTTGACATCTTCGATGTTGAGTTCTTTGGCGACCAGCGGGATGGGCTTGGGGGTGTAGGTGTCGTGTGAAATGTGAGAGATCAACCGATCTCGGAATCTGCCTGGCATAGAAATCTGTTCCTGTCTGAGAAGCGCTCGCTGTGGCGCTGGAGCGCCCAAATCCGTTTGGGCTGCATACTTATGTCCGCAATGGTAGCGTAGATCGGCACACACACCCCTATTTGGTGAACCATTCGTCGCTTGTCTACGATCTTCTTATGTCCTTATTGGCAAAACAGGTCACATTTCGATACGCCGGCGGCCCGGTCGTCCTCGATCAGGTGTCGTGCGAAATCCCATCGGGATCGATCACCGCCATCGTCGGGCCCAACGGCGGGGGCAAGTCCACCCTCATCCGCCTGCTCGCCGGGCTCAGGACACCGGCATCCGGATCAATCACCCTCGACGACCAACCGCTCGTTTCGATCGCCCCCAGAGAACGCGCCAAACGCATGGCCTTCATCGAGCAGCGCCCCGATTTGGCGTTCGACTTCACCGTCCGCCGCGTCGTCGGCTTCGGGCTCCACGCCATCGGCAACGATCAAGACCGCATCGACAACGCCCTCGAACGCTTTGAGCTGAGCGATCGCGCCGACACGCCCTACGGGCACCTGAGCGTCGGGCAGCAGCAACGCGTCTCGATGGCTCGCGCATGGGTACAGATCGGCTCGACCGCGACCACCCAATCGGGCTACTTACTCGCCGACGAGCCCTGCTCGGCGATGGACCCCAAGCACACGCTCCAATCCATGATCGCCCTGCGTGAGCTCGCCGACCGCGGAATCGGGATCGCCGTGGTGATCCATGACCTGAGCACCGCCGCCCGCTGGGCCGATCGCGCCATCGTGCTCGATCAGCACGGTTCACTCGTCGCCCAGGGCACTCCAGACGAAGCCATGAGCGAATCCGTGCTCTCGGGCGTCTTCGAGGTCGCGATCCGCAAGCACACGCTCGCGGACGGGCAGTGCGTGTTTATCCCGACCAAGGAGTGATCGGGGCCCTGTTCTGCACTTTGTGCGCACACGGCGGGCACTTTGGCGATATACTTGTACACTGTGTTTCAACGAATTATACAGTTTGTCGTGAGCAATCCCATTCTCGTCTTTATCGTGGCGGCGGGATTGTTCAACTTCGCGGTGCGCATGGCCCAGAAGATGCGAGAGCAGCGCGTCAAACGCGAGGCTCATATCGAACGCCAACGCCAGCAGCAAGAGTTCATGCGTACCGGCAAGAACCCCGCAGCCGCGAATCCCCAAGCACCGATGGTCGACGAAAAGGCCCAGCGCCGCGAACGCATCGAGCAGCTCCGCCAAGAACGCATGGAGCAGCTGCGGGCCCTACGCGAGAAGCGGGCCAGCATCGGCGCACCAGCCGCCCAATCCACGCGCACCCCGGTCCCAGTCAAGCCGGCCAAGCCCGTCCGCCAAGCCGCCCCTTCGGGCCAGCGTCAGCCGATGCCCGCGCAGTCGCCTCGGCCTAACCAGCCCAGCCAGCCCAATGCGCCCACCAAGCAACCCCGCAAGCAGCCCCAGCTTCGGCCGGTCCAGCCCACACTCACCCCGGCTCAAAGAGCCCAGCAGGATCTCCTCCGCAGCTTCACCCAGCAGAAGCAATCACAGCAGAGCCCATCGAGCTCCAACGATCTCCGCCAGGGCCTGCCCGACAAAGTGATCTCCAAAGCCATCGTCGGCGACCAGATCAAGCCCACCGGCGAGCCCGCCGCCCGCGTCGCCGGGCAGCTCGAAAAGACCCGCAGGTCCTCGTCCAAACGCGTCCAGCCAAGCGATGGACAAGCCCTGAGCGCCAAATCCATGCTCCGCAACCGCTCGTCGCTCCGCCAGGCGATGGTGCTCCGCGAGGTCCTTGACACGCCCGTCGGGCTGCGGGATCAGGATGTCGCTTCCGGCTCGCTTTTTTCATAAACCTTGGGCGTTCTCAAACCTGATCCAATCCAGAATTCGCCCAGTTTGATGCCGTGAGCGGGATCGACTCGATATACTCCAGCATGCGCACACCCGCCACTAACACCACGCTCGTCCTCACCGGCGTCCTCGCGATCAGCTCCCTCTGCGGGTGCGGCACCTTCGATGACGCCCCGCGCGGGGCGACCAGCCTGCTCCAGATCATGGCGCCCCAGACCTCGCCGACCGAAGCGGCCAACATGGCGACGGATCAGTACAGCGCCGAGAACCGCTACAAGGGCACGACCCTGCTCTCCAACGCCGAGTTCGGCGGCGAGGGGGTCTACCTCGAGCTCTACCTCGACGGGATGAGCGATCCAGACTCCGGCGTCCGCAGCGCCGCCGTCCGCGCGCTGGGTCGCCATGGCGATCCTGAGCATGTCGATCTGATCGTCACCGCACTCGCTGATGAGGTGGACAATGTCCGCCTCGAAGCCGCCCGTGCTCTTCAGCGTGTGCACAGCGAGCACGCGATCGAGCCGCTGCTCAAGGCGATCAAAGAAGAAGACGAATCCAACGCCGATGTCCGCGCCGCCGCGGCCGACGCCCTCGGGCAATACCGCCAGAACAATGTCGTCCTCGGGCTTATCGGCTCGCTCCGTGATACCCGCCTCGTCGTCAACAACCGCGTCCAGCACGCGCTGCTGATCCTGACCGGCCAGAACTTCGGGCTCGATCGCCGAGCCTGGATCGACTGGTACAACGACCACGACGACCTCTTCGCCGGGGCCCAGCCGTACACCTACCCGATCTTCAACCGCAAGAAGCGACTGATCGAGTACCTCCCGCTGATCCCGCCCCCGCCCAACGAGATCACCTCGACCCCGGTCGGCATGGACCCGGTCATCGAGGACTAGATCTGTTCTCGACTCGCTCTAGATAGGCTGCTGAACGGTTATCCCGCCGCCCGAGCGTCCGAGAATCGCTTGTTTGTCGGATCGCCGTGCACTCCAACCGATATCTATTCGATACTCACAGATCGATACTTACAGAGTGCCGCCGCCGATTGGTCCGGGCGATGCTCAGCGCGAGAGGTGCACCCTTTGCAAGCAGTCCGGATAGTCAACCAAGAAGTCTTCCTCGATCGAAGCGCGCCCGATCCGTCGCCGATCGCGGGCCAGGCGCTCATCCGCCCGACCAAGGTGCTCATCGGGCCAGCCGACATCAGCGCCTGCACCGGAGCCATCGCCCACGAAGGCATCCTCGGGTACCAGTTCGTGGGCGTGGTCGAGTCCTGCGATGACCCTGACTCAAGTGAATCATGGAACGGTGCCCGCGTCGTCGGTCATATCAACATCAGCGATCCAAGCTCCGAGCTCGCCCGGCGCGGGCTGGCCAATCACGACCCGGACCGGATGGTCCTGGGCCTGCGCGGACGCGACGGGTGCCTGGCCGAGCGATTCGTGCTCGAGACCCGCAACCTGACCCGCGTCCCCGATGAGATCGAAGACGAACGCGCGGTGTTCGCATCGTCGCTAGCCGCGGCTGTGCACGCATCGCAGATCGTGCACATCGAGGGCAAGCCCTTCGTCACCGTGCTCGGGCAGGGGGTATCGGGCCTTCTGTGCGCACAAGTGATGACCAAGCTCAACGCGTCCGTCCGCTTGTTGTGCACCAGCGCCCAGCGCCTTGAGCTGTGCGCCAAGTGGGGGATCAAGCACCGCCACCTCGACGATGTCGGGCGACGCCACGACCAAGATGTCGTCATCGACACCACCATGGACCCCAGCAGCCTGACCACCGCCATGAAGATGATCCGCCCCCGAGGCACCATCGTCCTCCAGGCCAACCCGATGCCGGTGCTGGGCACCCCCGAGCCAACGCCCATCGACTACGCACCGATCATCGCCAACGAGCTGCAGGTCTTCGGCGCCCGCTGTGGCAACATCTCCGAGGGGCTCAACGCCATGACCACCGGCGGCATCGATCTCAGCGGCTTGATCACCAAACGCTTCAAGTTCGAGGACGCGATCAACGCGCTCCGCACCGCGCAAGACAGCGAGCAGATCGGTGTGATCGTCGAGATCTCGTAGTCTAGAAAACCAGTGTTCGCATTAGCCCGGTACGATACCGTCGAGCGCACCCGATGCGACAGCCGCCGGCCACATCGCCGCGAAGATCCCCGCGGTGAGCAGCGCATACACCAAGCCGTCAATAAAGCAGGTCACGATAAACCGTGTCGGCTTGCCCAAGAAGAAGTCGTTGACCAACCCGCCCATGCAGTGTCCAAGAATGGCCGTGGTACCGGCCACGCGGAACACATGCATGTACTCGGCGCCCGCGGGCACGCTGTGCCCCGTGATGTACGCCACGAACACGGTGATGATCGCATACACGACGAAGGTCTTGACGAGGTTCATCCCGAAGTTGGGCTTGCCCGGCGACACGATCAACGAACCCCACGGGCCCGCGTCCCACTTGGCCTTGCCCTCGTCGGTCTTGAGGTCCTTGGCCTCGCAGCCCGGGTACAGATAGAACCCGGCCTTGAGGTCCGTCGATTTGAGCGCATCGAGGAAGCCCGGCTCTTTGTCGCCAACAAAGTTGATGTCCTTCTTGTGGTGGGGCATCGCCATCCACATGATCGCGCTGGCGAAGAAAACAACAACACTGGTAATCAACAACGGCATCCAGAGTTCGGCGAGATGGACCATGGTCGGTTCCTTTCAAAGGGTGTGTGTCGTGTGTGTGTGCCCCGCAGCATACCAGAAACCAACCAAAAATGAAAACCCCGCAGTGCCCAAAGAGCGCGTGCGGGGTTGGTGTGCTGGATGTCGTGGACCGAAGAGCTGTTTTTAGCCCGAAACAGGCATGGTTTCGAGCACCGAGTCGATCAAGCCGTACTTGACCATCTCCTGGTCATCGAGCCAGAGGTTGCGATCGCAGTCGTGCTTGATCTTCTCAGGGGTCTGCCCGGTCGCATCCGAGTAGATGTTGTACAAACGATCACGCAAGCGGAGCATCTCGAGGGCTTCGATTTCGAGGTCAGTCGCCTGCCCTTCCATCACGCCCGAGAGCAACGGCTGGTGCATGAGGTTGCGAGCGTTCTTGAGCGCGTAGCGCTTGCCCTTGGCGCCCGAGCACGCGATGACCGAACCCATGGATGCGGCCTGGCCAATCACATAGGTGCAGATGTCGGGCTTGATGAAGTTCATCGTATCCACGATGCCCAAGCCCGCGGTGACCGAGCCACCCGGCGAGTTGACATACAGGTGGATGTCCGCTTTGGCGTCCTCGTTGGCGAGGAAGAGGAGCTGGGCAACGATCAGGTTGGCCATCTCGTCCATCACGCCGCCGGTGACGAAGATGATGCGATCCTTGAGCAATCGCGAGAAGATGTCGTACGAGCGTTCGCCTCGACCGGATTGTTCGATCACGATCGGGACGAGATGTGCACTGGGAGTTGTCATATCGTGTTCACCTTGTAATGGTGTGTGGAAACATGTTCAAACTTGTGAAATCATGGATTGAATCGACGCTTGATCAATGGATTAGCTCGCGCTCATGCCCGGGATCTCGGGCGGCTCGGTGAGCACCTCGTCGACCAAGCCGTAGTCCTTGGCTTCCTGGGCGTCGAAGTACATATCGCGTTCGGAGTCCTCACGCACCCGCTCGCTGGTCTGCCCGGTGTGCTTGGCGAGGATATCGATCAGTGTCTGCTTGGTCTTGACGATCTGCTCGGCCTGCAAGCGGATGTCCTCGGCCTGTCCGGTGATCCCGCCATACGGCTGGTGGATCATCACCTTGGCGTGGGGGAGGATAAAGCGTCGCCCCTTGGTGCCCGCGGTCAGCAGCACCGACCCGCCCGAGTACGCACGACCGATGCAGTAGGTCGCGATCGGGGAGCTGAGGAAGCGCATGGTGTCGTAGAGCGCGAGGGTGTCGTCGACGACGCCGCCCGGGCAGTTGATGTAGAAGTTGATTTCCTGATTTTTGCGCTGATTCTCAAGATAGAGCATCTGCATCATCACCCGCGAAGCGGAGGCATGATTGATCTCGCCAACCAAGAACACGATCCGGTTTTCGAGCAAGAGTTCATCGATGGACATCTCGCGTGTCCGTTGGTAACTTACTGAAGCTGAGGCCATAAGTCTTTCCCTGACATATATCTACAGTCATAGGGGGCGGTTTGGTGCACTCGGAGACTGTTCCGAGCGACCGCCGATCTGTCTTATTCATCGGCCATATCGGCCATGGTCATCATATCCGTCTCCCATTCGGAAAGAGAAATCGCCCATACCGAACTACAAAGAAGTCATTGCCCAGCGCGGGCGGTGCTTCTACAGTTCCGACCTGCCTGATCCAGAGCCTGTCGGGCTTGCATGCAAATCCTTATCCTTTCGAGAGATCCACCGTGACAACAGCCGTCATCAGTGATATCCATGGCAACGCCGCCGCCCTGAAAAGTGTCCTCAAGGACATCGAATCCAGGGGGATCAAGAACATCGTGTGCCTCGGGGACATTGTCGGTTACGGCCCAGAGCCCCTGGAATGTGTCGATCTCGTCCAAGAACACTGCGATTGGGCCCTGATGGGCAACCACGACTTCGGGGTGCTCTACGAGCCGACCAACTTCAACGCCACGGCCGAAGCCGCCGCCTACTGGACCCGTGAACGATTCGATGCCGAGCCCGACGAGGCCAAACGCGCCCAGCGCTACGAGTTCCTTGGGGCCCTGCGTGTCCGAGCCGTCGAGGACCTCTGCGGCGACGGTCGCTCCATCCTCGCGGTCCACGCTTCGCCCCGCCGACCCATCAACGAATATATCTTCCCCGACGATGTCAACGATGCCCCCGACAAGATGGACGCGATCTTTGATCGCGTCGAGCAGGTCGCCCTCGTCGGGCACACCCATGTCCCGGGCGTGTTCTCCAACGAGCCGGATTTCTACCCGCCGTCGGAGATTGGTGACGAGCCGATCTTCAAGTTTATTGCGGACGAGAAAGCCGTGATCAATGTCGGATCGGTCGGGCAGCCACGCGACATGGACCCCCGGGCCAGCTACGCGATCTTGTCGCCCGGGCAGGTCGAGTTCGCACGCGTTGAGTACGACATCAAAGAGACCGCCGACAAAATTAAGGCGATCGCCCAGCTCCACGATTGGCTCGGCGACCGCCTGTACGAAGGGCGATAAGCCCGTATTTGTATTTCGATACCCGGCACACACGCCGCACACACACGCCGACGCAGACCGCCGCGACGGCCCACCGGTTCACACCGCACGCTGGAACACGCCCGCATGAACACATCTCCATTCTCAAAACGCCTCCGCTCGTTCGCTTGTTCTCTAAATGCATTGAGCATGTTGGGTGCAACAGGCATGGTGCTGGCCACCACGCTGTTCTTCGCCCAGGGCCAACAGGTTTCGCAGGAATCGGTGGCCGCGACTCAGTCAGTTGCATTTATACAGGACGATACCGACGGTGACGCGACTGAATCGACACCAGTGCCCGCAGCAGAACCAGCAACCATCGCCGCCCCGTCCTATGTCGCGCGGGAAGCGACCACGATTGATGAAAGCTTCGCGCCATTGGGCGATCTCGATGACCTCACTCAGCGGATCGCGATCGAGTTCTCGCCCTTGGGCGCCGGGATCGAAACGCTCAAGCTCCCCGATGACTTCGAGACCGTCAAAGGGCTCAAGCACATGACCCTGCAGGCCAAGTACCAGCAGGAGGGTTCGACGGCCTTCTCCGTCCCCTTCGCGGCGTTGGCCATCGAGATCGAGGGCGAGGCCGTTGATCTCAGCGGCTGGCACTTCCCGATCTGGAATGAAGTCGCCCCCGGATCGTTCGAGGCATTTATAGATGGTGCCGACGGCACACCCGTTGTTCGCATCACCCGAGTCTTTACCCTCAAGCCCAACGCCGAGCACGGGTTCTATCTCGAGGAATCGGTCGAGAACCTGGGCAACCAACGACTGGCTACTCGTTTGATCTCCACGGGCGTCATCGACATGGCCAAGGCCCGCTCGTCCTACGGCGGCGACCGCCGACGCGTCCGCTATGGCTACCTGCTCTCGCCCGAGAAACAAGGACAGTCCGCCCGCGTCACCGTCGATCAAGAACTCAAGAGCCGAAACAAGCTGCTGGGCAAGAAGATCGAAACCCAGTACGGCAAGGCCTACGCCAAGACCATGACGGTCTGGCCCAACGAGGACCTGCTCGAAGGCGGCCAGCGCCTCGCATGGCTCGGGCTCAGCGATCGCTACTTCGTCGTCGCCATGCACTCTAAGTTCGATCCCCTCACACAGAACCCCGACGACAAGCTGCTCACAGGCTTTGCGAGCATCGAGCGCGTTGTAATGGACAGCTACGCCAGTGCGCCTGATACAGTCTTCACGCTCATCATGCACGGGCAGGAGCAGCAGATCGATCCAGGCACCTCGTCAAGCAACACCCTCGGCGTGTACGCCGGCCCGCGCAACCGCCCGCTGATGCTCGCCGAGCCCGAGATCGCCTCGCTCTCGATGCCCTCGATGGTCGTCTCGAACCTGGGCGGCATCTGCGCCCCGTGCACCTTCAGCTGGCTCACCGACATCCTCATCGGCGTCCTCCGCACCTTCCACTCGATCGTGGGGGACTGGGCGATCTCGATCCTGCTGCTCGTGGTCGTCGTCCGCGGGTGTCTGCACCCCGTGACCCGCTGGTCGCAGATCCGCGTGCAGCGCTTTAGCGTGCAGATGCAGGCGATGGCTCCAAAGCAAAAGGCCATCCGCGAGAAGTACAAGAACGATTCCAAGAAGCAGCAGGCCGAGATGAGCAAGCTGTGGCGCGAGGAAGGCATCTCACCCGCCGGCCTGCTCGGGTGCCTGCCCATGTTCCTCCAGTCGCCCGTGTGGATCGCGCTCTACGCGACGCTCTACTTCGCCACCGAGCTCCGTCACGAGCCCGCGTTCTATGGCGTCTTCCAGAATGTCACCAACTGGGGCTTTATGAGCGACCTCTCCGCGCCCGACGGCGCGATCCCGCTGCCCGCGTCGATGCACTTTAGTTTCGCGATGTGGGGCTCGGTCGATTCGATCAATATCCTGCCGTTGTTCCTCGGCGTCGTGTTCTTCCTCCACCAGAAGTACCTCACGCCGCCTACTCAAGGGACCATGACCCCCGAGCAGGAATCGCAGCAGAAGATGATGAAGGTGATGATGGTCTTCATGTTCCCGGTGATGATGTACGCCGCCCCTTCGGGGCTCGCGCTCTACTTCATCACCAACTCGGGGATGGGGATCATCGAGAACAAGTGGATCCGTTCGCACATGAAGAAGCACGGGATGCTCGAGATCGAGAACATCCGGTCGGCCAAGAAGGACAAGGGCCCGGGCTTCCTCCAGCGGATGACCGAAGCCGCCGAGGCCCAGAAGCAGCTGCGTGAGAAGGGCCCCGCCCAACCCAACCCGGCCTCCAAGCAGAGCCGACGCGGGCCCAAGTAAACTTGCGGATTCAAATCGAGTAGAACAAGGAAGACCAACGCGTGCCCACCGGCTCCACCATCGCGGCTCCATGCACAGCGCCGGGCGCGAGCCGACGCGCGATGATCCGCGTCTCGGGATTTCATGCCCGCGATTGTGCGCACAATCTGTGCGGCATTGAGCTCAACGCCCGCGGCATGTTCCCGGTCCGCTTTGATCTTGGGAGCATGCACACAGTCCCGATCATGCTCATCTGGTACCCGGGCCCCAACAGCTACACGGGCGAAGACACCATCGAACTCGTCATGCCCGGCAACCAAACCCTGATCGGGCGGGTGCTCGATCGGTTGCTGGCGATGGGCGTCGAAGGACAAGTCAGCTACGCCCAGCCAGGCGAGTTCAGCGCCCGGGCCTATTTGAATCATCGATTGACGCTTGCCCAAGCCGAAGGGATCGCCCTGCGGATCGCCGCCGAGCACGACGATGCGCTCGCGGCCGCCGGCGCACTCCTCGACGGCTCCTACGCCGCCCAATGCAATGCATGGGCCCAAGAGATCGCGACGCTCCTCGCCCTCGTCGAGGCCGGCGTGGACTTCTCAGATCAAGAAGATGTCATCCCCATCACCCCCAAAGACCTGCACTCGCGACTGAACACACTCCGACAGCAGGTCCTCGATCAGATCGGCGGCGCGCAGGGTGATCGGGTACAGACCAACCTACCCAGGGTCGTGCTCGTGGGGCGTCCTAACGCGGGCAAGAGCTCGTTGTTCAATGCCCTCCTCGGGGTTCGCCGGGCGGTGGTGTCGGACCAAGCGGGGACGACGCGCGATGCGATTGTCGAGTCGATGGATCTGGCACGGGATGTCCCGGGCGCGGGGCAGGTCGAGCTGGTTGATCTCGCGGGTTTGGTGGGCGATGGCGAGCAGGCGATCGACGCGATTGATGAAGCGGCTCAAGAGCGGGCCCGCGGGTTGATCAAGGACGCGGCCGTGCTCGTGTGGTGCGATCCGTCCGGGCGATTTGATGAGTCGAGCGTGTCCGGGCTCTCGACCAATGGCGACACATCGATCGTGCGGGTGCGCACCAAATCGGACCTTGTCCATACACACGCAGATTCCAATGATGGCTTGGCCGTGTGTGCCCTCGACGGCACCGCCCTTGGAGCACTCCGCCGGGCGATCGCCGACGCGAGTTCGCAGGGATCAGGCACCGGCGTGGGGGTGTTCGTGCCCCGTCATCGGCGAGGGCTCATCGACGCGGCCCGGGGCATCGCCAGCGGGCTTACGCGCCTGGACCCAAGCAAGCGCATCGTCGAAGAGCCCGAACTCGTCGCGATCGGTTTGCGCGACGCCCTCGACGCGATGGGTGAGCTGATCGGCGAAATCTCCCCCGACGATGTGCTCGGGCGGGTCTTCGCGACCTTCTGTGTGGGCAAGTAGCCCGATTCGCTCTGATCAGATCAATGATCTAGCCTATTCTCGGACGCGATCAATGCGATCTGCATGCAACCGGATCATGGGTTAATTGTGCGATATCTCGCCGCGGACGATCACATGGACGGCCTGCGACGATCAGTGTGTGTTCGGGTGGTGCATTGTGATGCTCGCTGGGCGTGCGTGTTGAATTGGGTGTGATGAGAGTCGATATTTGTGCTGGCTTGCTCGATCGCGTGGTCGAACCACGGGTCGGGCATCGGCACAGGAGCACTCCAATGGGTATTCGGCTCGGCGAACTCTTAGTAGAACACGGCGCGATCAGCATTGATCAGCGTGATGAGATCCTTGAGATCCAGAAGCACACCCCCCGACCGTTCGGTGTGATCGCCGAGGAACGCTTCGGGGTGTCGCCGGGCGATATCGAGCAGGCGTGGGCCGAGCAGTACGCGATGATCGCGACGCGCGTCGATCCCCTCGCCCTGGAGATCAACGAGCAGACGCTCGCGCTGATCTCCAAGCGCCAGGCGTGGCAGTTCGGGCTCCTGCCCGTGCTCGAGCACAACGGCGAGATCGAGTTCGTCACCGCCCGCGAGTGCCTGGCTCGGGCACTGCGATTCGTCGGCTGGCGGATGAGCGAGGAGTGCACCTTCGGCATCTGCGATCTGCACACGCTCAAGCTCGGTCTCTCGATGCACTACCCGTTCGGGGCCCTCGATGCGGGGACAGCCGACGAGTTCCTCAACAAGCGGAATCCGGCGGCCTAAACCGCTGTGAGAGACACCCGCCGAGACGGGTAGTCGAATCCATTCAGGCTAAGAGCAGAAAAAAACAGGGCCGATCTTTCGATCAGCCCTGCGCGTTTGTAGTCTTTGGAAAACACCGGGTCCAACAGCTCATTGCCCGGCATCGGCAAGCCGGCGTTTAGCGGCGGGTTGCTTTCTTCCGGGTGGCTTTTTTGGCGGCCTTTTTGCGGGTCGCCTTCTTCTTCGTGGCTTTCTTCTTGGTGGCCTTCTTGGCTACCTTCTTCTTGGTTGCTTTTTTCTTGGTGGCCTTCTTTTTCGTGGCCTTTTTCTTTGTAGCTTTTTTCTTGGTGGCTTTCTTCTTGGTCGCCTTCTTGGCTACCTTTTTCTTGGTTGCCTTTTTCTTTGTAGCCTTCTTTTTGGTGGCCTTTTTCTTGGTGGCTTTCTTGCGAGTCGCCTTCTTCTTGGTGGCCTTCTTGGCTACCTTCTTCTTGGTCGCTTTTTTCTTGGTGGCTTTCTTCTTGGTTGCCTTCTTGGCTACCTTTTTCTTGGTTGCCTTCTTCTTGGTCGCTTTCTTGGCGACGCGTTTCTTGGCTACTTTTTTCTTCGCCGCTTTTTTGGTTGCTTTTTTCTTCGCCATGGTGTGGCTCCTCGTTGGTCAGTGTTGCTTCTCTTAGAAGCCGATTTGTTCACGATGAATATCGGCCCACTACAAACGCTTGTCAATCATTCTACAAAACACATCGGTGTGTTGTGTAGCAAATCTTGAAGTTCAGCGCGAACCTTGCGCATTTTTCAAGTGAGCACCATCATACAGCAAGCGCGCGTTGTGTGCGCTCAACACACGAGTTGCATCAATCGACGAAACCATTTTCATTGGCGCAACGCAGACTAACGCGTTCAATCAACACCATCGACAACGCATGTATCACGGCGCGCAAGCAAGCGTTCGTTTGCAAACGCGCACACCACGCGATGCGCAGCGCGTCCGATTACACAACACACTCCGTTGCATGCGCGGCCATGCGTCAACCCAATCAAGTGTGCGTGCGCGTCGAGTAATCAAATGTCGAGCTGCACACGCTTGGGGCATAGATCGACGCAGAACGCAGCATGTTCGACGCATGATCGCATCAATATCGTGCGCAATCGTTGTTGGTTCTTTTCTCGTTGAGCCGTGTTTTTGAACTGGTGCGTGCGAACAATCAGCAACACGACACACGGATCGATCATGTGTTTCGTAGATCACCAAGACGCCGCAAGCCAAGCCACGCGAGGACTCGTCGATGCCCAATACGCCCAACACACTCAGCACCATCCAAGCCCACACCTGCTCCAACGGGTTGATGATTCTCACCGAGCCGATGGGCGGCGTGCAATCCGCCGCGATGCGTTGGCTGATCCCCGCAGGCGCAGTGTTCGAAGATATCCACAATTTGGGAACCTCAAGCGTGTGCGCCGAGATGTTGATGCGCGGCGCGGGCACGCTCGATTCAAAAGCTCAGGCCGACGCGTTCGATCATGTCGGCGCGTTGCGCGACGTGAGCAACTCGATCCGCTACACCCAGCTCTCCGCTTCGACCATCGGTTCGCGCCTGAACGAAGCGATCCCGATGCTCGTTGACATCGTGCGAAAGCCGATGATGTCGAAGGATTCGTTTGCGCCAGCGTGCGAGCTCGCGTTGCAGGGTGTTGAATCGTTGGCGGACGATCCGCAACAGCGCACCGCGTTGGCGGCGCGCGTGCGTCACCTGCCCTCTCCCTATGGTCGCAATACGCTGGGCACCAGCGAAGGCATCCGGGCACTGACTCACGATCAACTCACTGGTTGGTGGAGTATCCATGCCAAGCCTGCTGGCTCGGTCATCGCCATCGCCGGCGATATCGATCGCGATCAGGTCATCGAACAGATCGAATCGCTCACCAGCGACTGGTCGGGCAGCGTCGAACAACCCGAGGCACTCGGCGAGCCACCCCGCGGCTACGCGCACATCAACGACGATTCGAACCAAGTCCAGGTCCTGATCGTGCATGATGGACCGCGCGAGGGGCACGAAGACTCCATGCTCGAAAAGCTCGTGATCTCCGTGCTTTCGGGCGGGATGTCCGGTCGGCTCTTCACCGAGGTCCGCGAGAAGCGCGGCTTGTGCTACACCGTCAGCTCGTCGTTCCGGGCCGACAAAGACCGCGGCATCGTGAGCAACTATGTCGGCACCACGCCCGAGCGCGCCCAGGAATCGCTCGATGTGCTCATGAGCGAGATCCTGCGGATCGGCGAGGGCAATGTGACGAGCGAAGAACTCGCCCGGGCCAAGACCGGGCTCAAGAGCCGACTGATCTTCTCGGGCGAATCGACCAGCGCCCGGGCCGGCGCGATCGCGGCCGATCAGCTCAATCTCGGCGCCCCGCGGGCCCTCGAGACCATCATCGATCAGGTCAACGCCATCAAGCTCGACGAGCTCAACGCGTACCTGACGCGCCGGGCGATCGGGACGACCACCATCCAGACGCTCGGGCCCGACGCGCTCACGCCGCCGACCGGGGTTTGATCGGTGTAGAGGTATTGCGGGAAGCAATGCGGCGGCTTGACGGCAGATTTGCAGGTTGATCGTTCAGACTTTGGTGTTCAAACCGAGTTTGTGACGATAGTCTTGCATGGTGAAAACGCCCGGAAGATCAGACATCTCGACGAATCCAACCAACGAATCCAACGCTGATTCGGGTTGTTCATCGCGCAACGCTCGGCTCACGATCGAGCTGGGCGGGCAACGCCCGTTCCTGCTGGGTATCGGCGGGTGCGGCATGTCCGCGCTGGCGAGGCTCATCAGCGAGGCCGGGCTCAGCGTCCGCGGGTGCGACGGGGTCGCTTCGCCCGTCACCGATGCCCTGATCGAAGCCAACATCAGCGTCGGGTTCGAAGAGCACGAAGACCAGCTTCCCGACGATGTCGATGTGGTCATCGCGTCGGCCGCCATCAAGCCCGATCACCCAATGATGCTCGAAGCCACCCGGCGTGGGCTCACGATCATGAGCTACCCGGAAGCCCTGGGCGTGTGCATGCGTGGACGCACCGGGATCGCCATCGCCGGCACCCACGGCAAGAGCACGACCACCGCGATGCTCGGGTGCGCCCTGACCGACGCCAAAGTCGACCCGTCCGTGATCGTCGGGGCGACCTGCTCGCAGCTCGGGCACGGAGCGCTCGGGGACAATTCCTCGGCGGTGGGTTTCCGGGTCGGTCAAGGGAAAATCGCCGACGGCGCATGGGCCGGTCGCCCCGGGGTATTGCTCGCAGAGGCGTGCGAGTTCAACCGCTCGTTCCATCACCACCGCCCGACCGTCGCAGCCATCACGTCGGTCGAGGCCGACCATCTGGATATTTACGGCTCGCTCGACGCGGTGATCGAAGCCTTCGCCGAGTTCGCCCGTCTGATCGCACCCGCCGAGCAGGGTGGCAAGCTGATTATCTCGCACGATGGCGCGCACCGACGCGAGGTGACGGCCGGGCTCAAGTGCAGCGTCGAGACCATCGGGTTCAACCCCGCGGCTGACTGGGTCATCGGGTACGAACCAACCACCGGGCTCGTCACGATCCAAGAGCCCGATGCGACGACTCGCTCATGGACGCTCTCGATGCCCGGCGAGCACAACGCGTTCAACTCCGCGATCGCCTACGCCCTCGGGCGTTCGGTCGGCGCGGATGGTGCGCTGCTCGCCAGCTCGTTTGAAGCATTCTCGGGGCTCGATCGTCGGCTCCAGCTCCTGGGCGTCCGCAACGGCGTGCGGGTGTACGACGACTACGGGCACCATCCGACTGAAATTGACGCGACGCTGCGGGCGTTGGCCCTGCGCGAGAACCCGGCCAAGCACGGCGGGCGGTTGATCTGCGTGTTCCAGCCGCACCAGCACTCGCGGACGCGGTTCTTCCTCGATGAGTTCGCGACGAGCTTCGAACACGCCGATATTGTGATCGTGCCCCATATCTACTTCGTGCGCGATTCCGAGATCGAGAAACACCGCGTAAGCTCGGCCGATCTCGTCGATAAGCTCCGCGCCCGCAAGGTCCGCGCGATGCACCTCTACCCGTTCGAGGCCATCATCGAGCAGCTCGAAAACCTCTGCCGACCCAATGACCTGCTGGTCGTGATGGGGGCTGGGCCGGTCTGGAAGATCGGCAAGGGCTTCCTCACCGGCGGCAGCGAGGATTGCTTGTGAACACTTCTTCGGCACAGCTTCATATCGAGCACAACGCCCAGATATCGACCTGGTTCCACATCGGTGGGGGGGCCAAGATGCTCGCCCGGCCAGAATCCGCCGATGAACTCCTCGCGTGCCTGGAGATTGACGACGAATTTATGGTCCTCGGCGAGGGCGCCAACCTGCTCGTCGATGACGAAGGCGTCGATGGGCTGGTAGTCTCTATGCAAGGCGATGGGTTCTCGCGCGTCGAGATTGATGCGAGCACCGGGATGGTTCGGGCTGGTGCGGGCGCAGCGTTGCCCAGCCTGATCAGCCGATGCGTGCGCCAGGGGCTCGGCGGGCTCGAGGTCCTCGCGGGGATCCCGGCGACCGTTGGTGGGGCCGTGATTATGAACGCGGGCGGGTCATTCGGCTCCATGAGCGATGTCGTCCACAGCGTTCGGGCGATGGACCGCGTCGGACGCATCCACGAGCTCGATCGCTCCCAGATCGACTTCGGCTATCGACAGTCACTGCTCAACCACCTGCTGATTACCGAAGTCGTGTTTCAGCTTACCCCCGGTAATGTAGCGGAGATCAAAGCGTCGCTAAAAAAGTGCATGGAGTACAAGTCCGGGTCGCAGCCGCTGGGGGCCAAGTCTGCGGGCTGTGTGTTCAAGAACCCGGTGCTCAACGAGCCCATCGAGGGCATCGGCGCGTACGAACAGCGAGTCAGCGCCGGGATGCTCATCGACCGGGCGGGCTGCAAGGGGCTGGCAGTGGGCGGGGCGCAGGTCTCGGAGGTGCACGCCAACTTCATCACGACGACCAAGGACGCCAAGGCCCGCGAGGTCATCGGGCTCATTGCTCAAGTCCACGAGCGCGTGCACGATCGCTTTGGTGTATCGCTGAGCCGCGAGCTGGTGATCTGGGGGGAGCAGGCATGAACGATCAGAGCAAGCCAACCCGTGTGCTCGTGCTCGGGGGCGGCCCAGACAGCGAACGCCAAGTCTCGATCGAGAGCGCCAACGCGATCCATCAGAGCTGCCTCGATGGCGGGCTCGATTCGACGCTGCTGATCATCGACCGCCCGACACTCGACGAGGTCCGAGCGTGGGACGCCGATGTGATTTTTCCCGCTCTGCACGGGCGATTCGGCGAGGGCGGGGCCCTGCAGTCGATGCTCGAAGAATCGAACAAGGTGTTTGTGGGTTCACGATCCAAAGCATC